>NZ_JAIQDF010000007.1:0-456920 GCF_020037055.1 Myxococcus sp. AS-1-15
CCCTCCGCAAGGCCGGCTGCCTCGCCGAGGGCTTCTGGCTACGCGATTTGTTAGAGAACTTCTGGCGACCTACTTAGGCGGGGACGACCTCCACCACGCTCGGCGGCATGTACGTGGGCAGCACGCGGTGCACGCGCAGGCCCGCCTTCTCCACCAGCGCGGAGTACTCCGGCCCCGTGCGCTCGCGGCCGCCCACCAGCACCAGCATGGCCATGTCGTAGAGGTTGCCGAAGTGCGGCACGTTGTCGCCCGGCAGCACCGTCTCCACGATGAGCAGCTTGGACTGCGGGCCCATCGCCTCGCGCATGTTGGTGAGGATCTTCAGGCTGCGCTCGTCGTCCCAGTCGTGGAGGATCTGCGACAGGATGTAGACGTCGTGGCCCGCCGGAATCTTGGCGAAGAAGTCGCCCTCCAGCACCTGGCAGCGGTTGCCCAGCCCCATCCCGTTCAGCCGCGCCGTCGCCTCCGCCTTCACGTGCGGCAGCTCGAACAGCGCGCCCTTCAGGTGCGGGTGCGACTGGAGGATGTGGCCCAGGAGCGTGCCCGTGCCGCCGCCCACGTCCACCACCGAGCGGACCTGCGAGAAGTCGTACGCGCCCACCACCGCCGGCGCGTTGAGGCTCTGGTACGCGGCCATGCTGCCGTTGAAGATGGCCGCGTCCTCCGGATGACTCGACAGGTAGCCGAAGAAGCTGTCCCCCATGAACTTCTCGACGGACGGCTGCCCCGTCTTCAGCGACGACACCAGGTCACCCCAGGCCGACCACGACAGCAGGTGGCCATGCGCCCGCAGCGAGCCGTACACCGAGCCGGGGCTGTCCTTGCGCAGCATCTCCCCCAGCTCCGTCAGCCCGAAGGCCTGTGTCTGTTCGTCCTTGATGAGCACGCCCAGCCCGCTGAGCAGCCGGAGCATGCGGCGCAGCGCGGGGGCATACGTGCCGCTCGCCTGCGCGAGCTCCTCCGCCGTCTTGGGGACGTCACCGATGATGTCGGCGATGCCGAGCTCCGCCATGATTTGCAGGCTGCGAGAAATCCAGAATCCGTAGACCATCTGGGTCATCACCGCCGCGGCCGGCGGAGAGCTGGGAGCAGCGGAGGGAGCACTGTTGACGGAACGAGGTTGCTGGCTCATGCAGGGGGGACCTTGCGCGGGGGGGAGGGACGGCCCCGCAATTCTGGAACCTAAAAGGTAGGCAGTAAAAGCCAATTGATCCGCTCCCCCTGAAACTCCGTTATTTCTCGTCTTGAGTGCCTACATCACCCACCGTCAAGCCCTGCCTCCCGGTGAGCTGGAGGCCCTCCGGGACGCCCTGCTCGGCTCGCGCTTCGTGGCGCGCAGCCCGTTGATGGGGACGTTCCAGGGCAGCCGGGGCTTCGCCCTCATCTTCACCCGGGAGGGCCGCCCCGCCCTCGAGGCGCGCTTCCCCTTCCTCACGCCCTTCCTGGCGCGCGTGCTGGAGCCGGGGAGCGCGCGGGGCCTGCTGCCGTGGCGCGAGCGACTGTTCAGCGGACGACAGCCCCGAGCCGAGCCGAACGCCTTCTATCTGAACCTCCTGCTGCTCGACGCGGGCATGGGCGTGGGCCGGCACATCGACGCCACGCTCCAGGGGCCCAGCGGCGTGCCGGACGCCACGCCCCGCCACGTCAGCGTGCTCTACCTCCAGGTGCCTCCGGGCGCGCGAGGCGGCGCGCTGCGGCTGCTCGAGGACAACCGCCCGCTGGGTGAGGTGCGGCCGCGCCCGGGACTGCTGGTGCACTTCCAGGGACACCTCCAGCACGAGGTGCAGCCCTTCATCGGCGCAAGCGACGACACCCAGCGCGCCAGCCTCGTGTGCGAGCAGTACGTCTTCGCGCCCGAGGCCCTCGCGCGCCTGCCGCCCTTCCGCATCCAGTCCAAGGCGGGCTTCGCGGCCTACCTGGACTCGCAGCGCGAGCGCACCGACGGCTGACCCGCATCCGTACTGCTGGTGTCACCGGATTGCGCGAAACCAAGAAATCAATGTGAGGAGCAACTTCCAGGCAGGCTGCGCGGATGACTCTTTGCGGCATCTCCTTGAGCAAAGGGGAAGCCGCGAAGCGAAGTGGCGAAACCCCATGGAGGCAACAATGAGGTGGAATTCCCCGCTGCGGCGCGGCCTGTTCGGCGCCGTCACCACCATCTTGGCCCTGGGCGTTGGCTGCGGTCCCGCATCCGACGCGAACGAGCCTCAACCCCCGACCCCTGAAGCACCCGCCGAGTCATTGCAGGTGGAGCTGGATGACGCGTTCGTCGCCGTTCCGCGCAAGGTGAGCGCCGAGGAGCAGGGCCGGGTCGTCCAGCGACTGGACGGCTCCGTGTCCAACTCCGGCGAGAGCTTCTACCTGGCCATCCGCAAGAGCGAGCTGGGGCAGCGCTGGTTCATGTCGGCGTACCTCAAGCAGCTGCACCCCGGCGCGGTGTACTACGGCGCGGCGTCCTCGCTGGGCACGCGCGTGGTGAGCTTCAAGGAGCAGAACGGGAAGCTGTTCGTCTTCGACGCGGATGACCGCAAGACGATGAGCGACGTGTTCGACCCGGAGGTGCTCATCGAGGCGTGGCCCATCGTCAACGACTACGGCGCCTTCAACGTCCTGCGCGGCTCCAACAGCTACATCCTGGTGGACCCGACGGCGGGGCTCAACCGCTACGGGGTGATGGGCGAGGCCTACGGCGCCACCGGCGTGCGCTTCCAGACGGAGCTGAGCTTCGCGCAGCGCTTCCGGAAGATCTCCGACGGCGTCACGTTCGAGCAGGTGTTCACCGGCTACGCGGACGTGCCGGACCCGTCCGCGCCGGACTTCCTGGAGGACAACCTGTTCCGCACCTCCGGCACGCTGGGAATCGCCCTGCGCCAGTACAAGGAGGGCCAGGGCTACACCCCCACGGAGCTGCCGTGGCTGGAGCACTACTTCCGCGGTGAGCCGCGCATCCTCCCCAACACGGGCTACGTCACCCAGACGGCGGCGAAGTGGAACATCCGCCCGGGCATGAAGCCCATCAAGTGGATCATCACCGACACGGTGAACAAGGTGCAGGCCGACCCGCGCTTCGCCAACTACGACGTGGTGGCGGCGGTGAAGCGGGGCGTCGAGGGCTGGAACCAGGCGTTCGGCTTCAAGGTGTTCGAGGCCTCCGTGGGCGCGACGTCGGGCTTCGCGGACGACGACAAGAACGTCATCATCTTCGACCCGGACGCGTCCGCGGGCTTTGCCTTCGCCGACTGGCGCCTCAACCCCAACACCAGCGAGATTCGCGGCGCCACCGTCTACGTCAATGCGCTGTGGCTGGAGCTGGCCGACGGTGAGTTCGGCGACGACGCGCAGGCCGCCGTCGCGGCGAAGCTGAAGAACGCGCGCAAGCCGGTGCGCATGTCGTGGGGCGGCTTCGACAAGGACCACCTGTGCGCGATGCCCCTGCCCCCCATGCGCGACGACGCGCTGGCGAAGCACAAGAAGCTGCCGGGGCCCGCGGCGGAGACGCAGCGCACGAAGAAGGAGAAGGTGGAGGCGTACCTGACGCACGTCATCCTCCACGAGGTGGGCCACACGCTGGGCCTGCGCCACAACTTCGCCGGCTCGCTCGTGTACACGGGCGCGCCCAACAGCCCGCGCTCCAACTCGGTGATGGAGTACGTGTACGATCCCGACGCCATCTTCGTGGACACGCCGCAGTCCTACGACGTGCAGGCCGTCCGCTACCTGTACGACCTGTCGGCGGACGAGCCCACGGAGCTGTTCTGCACGGACGAGGACACGGAGATCGAACCGTACTGCAACCCGTATGACCGCTACTCCGACCCGCTGGGCGCCTTCTACGGCTCCACGTACGCGCTGGTGCAGGAGCTGCTGCTGTACGAAGTCCTCCCCTTCCCGCTGCTCGCGGGCTCGTTCGACTACTATCTGAACGCGACGCTGCAGTGGGCGCGCTCGGGCGTGGAGGTCGACCAGACGTACGCGTACGACGTCGCCATCGCGGCCGTGCGTCCTCCGCTCGCGGTTCCGCCGGACGCGGGCCCGGGCTACGGCGCGGTGGCCGATGACCTCGCCCGTCGCGTGCTGTCCCGCCTGTACCTGGACCCGCTCGCGGCGCGCGGCAGCTTCACGGCCACGCCCGGCGAGGACAGCGCCATCACGCCGCAGGTGCTCGCGGACATCCACGGCATCCTCATCAACGTGGACGGCGTGCGCGGCTTCCAGTCCCGCCGCGCCATGGTGGACATCCTGAAGAACATGCAGAGCCTGCCGGCCTACGTGGCCCTGCGCCAGGGCCGCGACGCGGTCCAGGCCCAGCTGGGGACGCTCAGCGGCACCGAGCTCATCCAGGCCGAGGACCTGCTGGCGCGCATCCAGGCCGCGCTGTCGCCGTACTACCGCTGATGCCGTGACGTGAAGCCCGGGGCCTGGTGCGCCGGGCTTCCGACCGGGGCCTCCGCCGCTCGCGACGTGCTCGTCGTGGGTGGCGGGGGCCCCAGTGTTTGAAAGGCCCGAGTCGCCGGCGCGCCAGGTGCACCACACTGCGCGTCTGGGAGACAATGGCCCGCCGTCTCGATGGGGGGCGGATTGATTCGCAGGAGCGAGGAGGCATCACCGTGGCTGTCGATCCGCAGGGCAACGACATCGAGCGATTTCTCCAGGAAGACCCCGGCGGTCCCCTGGTGATGATGAACCTGGTGAAGTTCAAGGAGGGTGGCCGCGCCTCGTTCGCCGAGTACGCGAACGCCGTGATGCCCTTCATGCTGAAGGCAGGCGCGCAGCCGCTGTACGCGGGCGACTGCTCCACTCCGCTGGTGGCCGAGCCGGGCCAGACGTGGGACGCGGTGATGCTGGTGCGCTATCCGAGCCGCGCCGCCTTCCTGCAGATGGTGAGCGACCCGGAGTACCAGCGCTTCAACCACCTGCGCACCGCCGCGCTGCACGAGGCGGTGATGCAGGCGACGCTGCCGTGGGCCGCGTCGCCCTGAGCGGTGTAGCGCCGACTCAGCGCCCGGCGAGCAGCCGCAGCTCGGCGGTGGGCAGGAAGCCGGGCGGACGTCGGTGGCGGGTGGCCTGCTCGTAGGCGTAGGCGAGCTTGAGCAGCGTGGGCTCGCTCCAGGCCTGACCGATGAAGGACAGCCCCACGGGCAGCCCGCGCACGTAGCCCGCGGGCACGGTGAGGGTGGCGTAGCCGGAGACTGCGGCGGGCGTGGAGCTGCTGCCCAGCCAGTGGTCTCCGTTCACCAGGTCGATGAGGCTGGGAGGCGCCTCGGTGGGGGCGACGAGCGCGTCCAGGCGGTGCTTGCGCATCACCGCGTCCAGGCCCTGCTCACGCGACAGCTTGCGGCACGCGGCCAGCGCCTTGCGGTACTTCGCGTCGGTGAGCGGCCCGCGCGCCTGGGCCTGACGGAACAGCTCCTGGCCGAAGTACGGCAGCTCCCGGTCCGAGTGCTCCTCGTTGTAGCGGATGAGGTCCGCGAGCGTGCGCAGCTTCGTCTGGTCGCCCAGGCTCGCGAGCCAGGCCTCCGTGCCGGCCTTGAACTCGTACAGCATCACCTCGAACTCGTGCTCCTGGAGCTTCTCGACGTTGGGGATGGGCGCCGGGTCGATGATGATGGCGCCCTTGGAGCGCATGACCTCCAGGGCCTGCTCCGCGAGCGCGTCCGTGGCGGCGTGGTAGCCGTAGTAGTGCTCGCGCGGGACGCCGATGCGCGCGCCCTTGAGCCCGTCGGCGTCGAGGAACTTCGTGTAGTCGAGCCCGGTGTGGCCCTCACTGCGCGCGGTCGCCGCGTCCGCGGGGTCGATGCCCGCGAGCACCGTGAGCAGCGCGGCGGCATCCGCCACGGTGCGCGTCATGGGCCCCGCGGTGTCCTGGCTCTGGGAGATGGGGATGATGCCCGCGCGGCTGATGAGCCCCACCGTCGGCTTGAGGCCCACCAGTGAGCACGCCGAGGACGGGGACACGATGGAGCCATCCGTCTCCGTGCCCACGGACACGGCGCAGAAGTTGGCCGAGGTGGCCGCGCCCGAGCCGGAGCTGGAGCCCGACGGCGTCCTGTCCAACGCATAGGGATTGCGACACTGCCCGCCCCGTCCGCTCCAGCCGCTGGCCGAGCGCGTGGAGCGGAAGTTGGCCCACTCGCTGAGGTTCGTCTTGCCGAGTATGACGGCGCCGGCCGCGCGGAGCTTCGTGACGAGGAAGGCCTCGCGAGGAGGCACCGCGCCGACGAGCGCGAGCGAGCCCGCCGACGTCTGCATCCGGTCCGTCGTGGCGATGTTGTCCTTGAGCAGCACGGGGATGCCGTGGAGCGGTCCGCGCGCGCCCTTGCTCTTGCGCTCTTCATCCAGGGCCTGCGCGATGGCGAGCGCGTCCGGGTTCACCTCGATGACGGACGACAGCGGCAGCGGGCCCGAGCGGTCCAGGGCGGCGATGCGCGACAGGTAGCGCTCGGTGAGGCCGTGCGCGGTGTACTTCCCTTCCCGCATGCCGGCCTGGAGGTCGGCGACGGTGGCCTCTTCCAGCTCGAACGGCGCGGGCAGGGACTTCGTCGCGTCGGGGCTCGCCGAGGCGTCGAGCGTGGCCAGCGCGGTGGCCGCGGCCGTGCCACCGAGGAAGGCGCGACGACTCAGATTCCATTCGGAGGGCGGGAGCTTTTTCATGGCGTCGCGCGCACTACAGCAGTGGTGCATGAACGGCCGCAACCCGGGTGGGACGATTGGAGGAAGTCCCGCGCACGACGCGTCGCCCTGTTAGCGTACCGGGTCGACATGGCATCGAACCTGACGCTTCTGGCCGGCCCCGACGCACTGCGGCTCCTGCGCGCGCGGGGCCTGCGTGGTGACGACGTGGACGTCGTTCCTGGGGCCTCCGGAGGTCCCAAGTGGCTGGTGCTCGCGGGGCTGGACCGGGCGCTCTTCGGTGGGCTCTTCCAGGGGCGCACCCGTCCGCTGCACCTGATTGGCAGCTCCATCGGCAGTTGGCGGCTGGCGTGTCTGGCGCAGAAGGACCCGGTCGCCGCGCTGCATCGTTTCGAGGCGGCGTACATCGACCAGCGCTATCCGCCCAAGCCCTCCCCCGCCCTGGTGAGCGAGACGAGCGAGCGGATCCTCGACGCGCTCCTGGGCGATGACGGCGTGGAGGAGATCCTCCGCCACCCGTGGGCCCGGCTGCACGTGGTCACCGCGCTGTGCAAGGGACCGCTGGGCGTGGAGCATCCACGCGTGCAGCTGCTCGGGCTGGCGCTGTGCGCCATGGGCAACGTGGTGAGCCGCCGGAGCCTGAGCCTGCATCTGCAGCGCGTCATCTTCGACACGGCGGGCGACACCAGCCCCTTCGTGGGACAGAAGGACCTGCCCTCGGTCCACCTGCCGTTGACGAAGGAGAACCTGAAGCCGGCGCTCATCGCGTCGGGCTCCATCCCGCTGGTGCTCAGCGGCGTGCGCATCCCGGGCGCGCATGCGGGCGTGTACCGGGACGGCGGCGTCATCGACTACCACCTGGACCTGGACTTCGGCGCGGGCGAGGGCCTGGTGCTCTATCCGCACTTCTATCCATACGTGGTGCCGGGCTGGTTCGACAAGGCGCTGCGCTGGCGACGGGCGAAGCCGCTGAACTTCCGCAGGGCCCTGCTCATCTCCCCTTCCCCGGAGCTGGTGGCGCGCCTGCCCGGAGGACGGATTCCGGACCGCTCCGACTTCGAGCGCATGAGCGACACCGCGCGCATCCGCGCCTGGAACCAGGTGGTCTCCGAGAGCGAGCGCATGGGCGACGAGCTCCAGGAGCTGATGGCCACGGGCAGGCTCGCCGAGCACGTGCGGCCGCTCTGAGGCGACCGCGGGGCTACGTGCGCGAGGGCGGCTCGCTGTCGAGCTGGACCTTGTCCACGTAGCACCAGCCCCAGCGCTCGCCCGGCTCCAGTGAGCGGATGATGGGGTGGTCCGACTCGTGGAAGTGCCGCGTCGCGTGCTTGTTCTTCGAGTCGTCGCAGCACCCCACGTGGCCGCACGTCATGCACAGCCGCAGGTGCACCCAGGTGTCGTGGAGCTTCAGGCACTCCTCGCACCCCCGGGTCCTCGGTCGCACGGGCCGCAGCCGGTCCAGATGGCCACAGGGTCCCGTGCCCGGCTTCGGCAGGAACTCGAGGGTCGCCTGCGTGTCGATGAGCTCCGCCGACGTGCGCGGCGCGGCGGGCACGGGCTCCATCTCCAGCCCCTCGGGCGCGGGGGTGCGGAACAGCTCGGCGCACCGCTCGAAGGCGTCCGCGGCGCCCTTGAGCACCAGCTCGTCCCCGGCCTCGAAGACGGTGTGGGGCGTGACGACGGTCAGCGGCACGTCGTCTCGTCGCAGCTCCAGGACCCCGAGGGCGCCGCCCGCGCGCTCGATGAGCGCCGCCACCGAGAGCCCGACGATGGGCGCGCCCGGACGGACCGACACGCGGCGCGAGCCGAGGCAGTCCTTCTCCAGCGCGCAGACGAGCAGCGGCTTCTCCAGCGCGCCGGAGCTGCGCAGCGCCGCGTAGCCCGAGCGACGCACGGAGTCCTCGTGGTCCTCGATGTCCTCGGGGGATTGACGGTAGTCCTCCAGCACCGAGGACAGCACGGCCACCAGGCTCTCCAGCTCCTCGCAGACCACGACGTCCGCGCCGGCCTCGCGCAGCGGCTCCACGTCCGCCACGGCGCGCACGCGGGCGACGAGTCGCAGCGTCGGGTTCTCCATCCGCGCGACGGCGACCACGCGGTGGGCCATGGCCGCGTCATCATCCACGACGAGCAGGAGCTTGGCGCGCTGGACCCCCGCGACGCGCAGCGTGCGCTGTCGGGCGTAGTCCCCCCGGAGCACCGCCATGCCCTCGGCCTCCGCCTCGTTCGCGCCCGGAGGGCTCAGCGTGGAGACGAGGAACGGAATGCCCGAGCCGCGCAGCACCCGCGCGAGCCTGCGTGCCCCATCTCCGTAGCCCGCGATGATGACGTGGTTCTCGTAGCGGGCGAAGGACTCGGCCGCGAGCGCCTCCGCCTCGTCCGTGGTGGGGCCCGCCTGCGCCACCGCGCGATGGACCTTGCGGGTGAGCCGCCCCTGGGCCCAGCCGCCCAGCCGTGACAGCAGCGGCGTGAGCACCATCAACATCACGGTGGCCGCGATGAACGCCTGCGAGCCCTCCTCCAGCCCCGCGGGGAACAGGCCCAGCCGACGGCCGCTGCGCTCCAGCACGAAGGAGAACTCGCCCACCTGGGCCAGCAGCAGCGCGCTCTCCACCGCCACCGGCACGCGGTAGCCGAGCGCCAGCACCGCGATGCCCGTGGTGAGGACCTTCACCAGGAGCACGGCGACGATGGCCAGGAGCACCTCGGGCAGGTGCTCCACGAGGAAGCCCACGTCGAGCAGCATGCCGACGGAGACGAAGAACGTGGCGCTGAAGAGGATTTGCAGCGGGAGGATTTCGCCGAAGGCGTGCTCGCTGAAGCGGCTCTCGCTGACCACCAGCCCCGCCAGGAAGGCGCCCAGCGACACGCTCACACCCGCGAGGCTGGTGAGGTACGCGGTGCCGAAGCACACGGCGATGACGGTGAGCAGGAACAGCTCCGGTGAGCACGTGCGCGCCACCACCTCGAGGAGCCTGGGCATCAACCTGCGCGCCACCACGAGCACCGCGACGATGATGCCCAGTGCCTTGCCGAAGGCCCCCAGGAAGTGGAGCGGCGTATCGCCCTTCCCCGCCAGCACGGGCACCAGCAGCACCATCATCACCACGGCCAGGTCCTGGAAGATGAGCAGCCCCAGCGACACCTGCCCCACGTCCGAGGACGTCTCGCCCCTATCTCCCAGCAGCTTGAGGACGATGGCGGTGGAGGACAGCGCCACCAGGAAGCCCGTGAAGAGCGCGGGCCGCCACGCCACGCCGAACAGCATCAGCAGGCCCATCATCCCCACGGACGAAAGGCCCACCTGGAGCCCGCCGCCGCCGAACAGGAGCTTCTGGAGGCGCACCAGCTTCTCCAGGCTGAACTCCAGGCCGATGCTGAACAGGAGCAGGATGACGCCCAGCTCCGCGGCCGAGTTCACCAGCTCCAGGTCCTTCACCAGCTTGAGCGCGTTGGGACCAATCAGCGCGCCGGCGAGCAGGAAGCCGACGATGGGCACCAGCCGGAAGCGATGGCCGACATAGGCCATGAGCGCGCCTGCGAGAATCAGCACCACGATTTCCTGCAGGAACGGCGCGGTGGCGGTGGCGAGCTGGGGCATGGGCGCGACACGCAG
The DNA here is from genome assembly GCF_020037055.1 of Myxococcus sp. AS-1-15. NCBI lineage: Bacteria > Pseudomonadati > Myxococcota > Myxococcia > Myxococcales > Myxococcaceae > Myxococcus > Myxococcus sp. AS-1-15. The sequence continues at coordinate 10,247 of NZ_JAIQDF010000007.1, forward strand.
GCCCCACGATGGGCCCGCCGTGTGCCTCCAGCCTGCTCCGGGCCCGCGTCCGGGCTTCATGCCCCACGGGAGCATTCGTGCACCAGTCAGCGCCCGCTGCAGCGCGAAAGCTCAACGGCCGACACCCTCGCGCGAGGATGCCGGCCGTCGGACTGCTTCAGACTGTCTCGAGCGACTCCGGGTCCGGGCCTGTCAGGCACCCGGCCCCGGAGGGTGCCACCTCTCCGAGGAGAGGCGGCGTCCGGATCAGCTCACGCGGCGACGACGGTGCAGCAGGCTGAGGAGCGCCAGGGCGATCATGCCCGCCGGAGCACCCGCGCCCGTGGAGGAGCAACCCCCGCCCTCGTCGGGCCTGGCCGTCGCCTGCACGGTGACGCTGTGCGAGGCGCCGCTGGGGTCCTTCACCGTCAGCTTGAAGGAGAAGGTGGCGCTCTCGCCGTCCAGGTCCGGCACGTCCACGCTGAGCACCGCGCGGGTGGACTCGTTGAGCGTGACGCTCGGGCCCCCCGTCTGCTCCCACTTGTACGTCAGGGCGTCACCATCGGGGTCGCTGGACTCCGAGCCGTCGAGCGTCAGCGACGTCTGGGAACCATTGACGATGATGCGGGCCTTCGCCACCGGGTCCTGGTTCGGAATCGGCGACGGGGTGACCTGCACGTCCACCGTGTCGCTGGCGATGACGCTGCCATCGCTCACCGTCAGGCGGAACGTCAGCGTCTCGGCGGCCGACAGGTCCGGCGCGGTGAATGTCGCCACGGCGGAGGTGGCATTGGACAGCGCCACCGCCGTACCCGCCGTCTGCACCCACGTGTACGAGAGCGTGTCACCGTCCTCGTCCGTCGCCGAGCCGCTCAGCGTGGCCGTGGCGCGCGCGGCCACGGTGCCATCCAGACCCGCGTTCACCGTCGGCGCGCGGTTGACGTTCAGCACGTCCACCGACACATCCTGGGTGGCGTTGGCCGTCCCGTCGGACACCGTCACGCGGAAGGTGAGGACGGCGTTGGCGGCCACCTCACCCGTGGCGAACGTGGCCGTCGCCGTGTTGGCGTTGTCCAGCGTCACCGGCGTACCGGTCAGCTGCGTCCAGGCGTACGTCAGCGTGTCGCCGTCGGCGTCCGAGGCCACGGCCGTGAGCGTGGCCGTGCTGCGCTCGTTCACCGTCACGGACGTCGCCGTCACCACCGGCGCGCGGTTCGCGGGGTGGATGACCACGTTCACCGTGTCGTTCACGCTCGTCTTGCCGTCGGACACCGTGAGGCGGAAGGACAGCGTCTCGTCCCCCGTCACCTCGGGCGCGACGAAGGTCGCCGTCGGCGTCGTGTAGTTCGCGATGGCCACGGGCGTACCGGACACCTGGGTCCAGAGGTACGTCAGGGGGTCGTTGTCCGCGTCCGTCGCGGCGCCGGACAGGGTGACGGTGCTGCGCTCGTCGGCGGATCCATCCGCGCCCGCGTTCACCGTGGGAGCGCGGTTGACGTTGCGCACGCGCACCGTGACGTTGTCGGAGGTCGTCAGGGTGCCGTCGCTGACGGTCAGCCGCAGGACGATGTTCGAGTCGACGGCCACTTCGGGCGCCGTGAAGGTCACCGTCGGCGTGGTCGCGCCGGACAGCGCCACCGCCGCGCCGGACACGCGCGTCCACTGGAACGTGAGCGAATCGCCGTCGGCGTCCGTGCCGCTGCCCGCAACCGTGACGAGCGTGCGCTCGTCCACCGTGAGGTCAGGACCCGCGTTGGTGACGGGGGGACGGTTGAAGCAGACGCCCGTGTCCGCCACCAGGCTGGTGAACGGGGTGTTGGTGATGCCCGTGAAGGCGATGTTGTCGATGGCCCAACCCGTCGTGCCCGTCGCGTTGTCCGTGCCGATGCGGAAGCGCAGCTGCACCGTCTTGCCCGCGTACGTGGTGCCCAGGTTCAGCGTGGCGGCCACCAGGTTCGGGAAGCCCGCGCTCGTGCCGACGATGGCCTGACGGCCCTGCAGGTTGTTGATGATGCCCGCGGCCGTGTTCAGCGTGCCGCCATAGAGCGGAGTGCCGACGTCCACCCATGACTGCCCGCCATCCTGGGTCAGCTCGATGACAGCGCCGTCGTAGTAGACGGTGGGGTTGGTGCCCGTCTCGAACTGGTAGGCATGGTCGAACCGGACGATGAGGTCCCCCGTCTCCGCCACGTTCAGCTCCGGCGTCTTGAGCCAGAAGTCCGTGGGTCGACCCGCGGCCTGCCCGAGGAACGCGCGGTTCAGGCCACGCGTGTCCAAGGTGGTGAAGGAGAAGTACTGCTCGGTGATGCCACCACCCTCGGCGGACTCCATCTCCCATGGCAGCAGGAGGATGTTGGACTGGACCGTCTCCGTGGTGCTGGTCGCCGGCGCCTCGTTGTAGTTCGTCGTGGCGGCCATCGAGGCGACCACGTCTCCGGGGTTCGCGCTGTCGGGATCCCGGAGCGCGACGGTGAACTCCGCGACCGTGCTGGGCGCCGCGTCCGTCAGCGTCACCGGCACGGACACCGTCGCCTGCTCGAAGGAGCCCAGCGCGGGGATGGCGACGACACCATTGTTGCCGAGGGTGATGCCCCGCGTCGGGGAGATGACCGTGGCGGTGCTCGCGTTCGCCGGCACCGAGCCATTGTTGATGACGGTCAGGACCAGGCGGCCCGTCTCGCCGTTGTCGAGCACGCCGTCGCGATCACACGAGCCCGTCGGAGAGTCGTCCGCGAGCGTGAGCGCCACGAACTCGAGCGAGGCGCCGACCTTGAAGCTCTCGACGACGCCCGCATGCGTGGTGGAACCGCGCGGTGGGGAGATGGCGCCCGGGCCCATGCCGCGCTTGGCGAAGGCCACCCAGAAGCGCTGCGCGTCCTCGGGATCATTCGCCTCGGCGGCGGCGATGAGGGCGTTGCGCGCCTCGTTGTAGGTGGGCGCGGCCGGCGTCAGCATGTAGCCGGTGACCAGGTAGCGCTTCATGCGCGCCTGGGCCTCCTCGAACGGGTGGACCCGCAGCAGGGACGTGTACGCCTCCCAGAGCATGGTGGCCCAGATCTCACCCGAGTTGTGGACCTGCGAGTTGACGCTGGCGCTCGGAGAGATGGGCGCGGTGGTGGGCAGCGGCACCCCGTTCATGATGTGGCGGAACGTCAGCGCGTTCTTCGCCATGTCCGACGAGTAAGCCACCCGGCGGATGCCGTAGAAGGCGCTGTCCAGGGAGATGGCGCGCGTGGCGAACTCGCCCGGGCCGTAGGCGCCCATCCAGTTGGCGTTGGACTCGACCTGGATGTCCTCCGGACGCGTCATCATCAGCAGGCCGTGGAAGTCCGCCCAGCCCTCGCCCATCGCGCGGCCCTGGTTGTTGGTGAGGCCCGCGGCGTTCTGGACGAGGCGGTTGCTGATGTAGTGACCCCACTCGTGGGCCACGATGAAGTTGTCGACGGTGCCATCCGGCCGGTACGTCGCGGTGCGGTTGAGGTGCAGCGTCAGGCCCGGCGCGTTGCGGATGCGGGTCGCATCCGGCAGGGTGATGAGCACCACGGGAATGCCGATGGTCCTCGAGGAGCCACCGAGGTTCGCGACCGCGCCCGCCACGTTGTTGGCGATGATGACGGCCGCGGCGCCAGCCGCCTCCGCGTTCTGCACCTTCACGACGAAGGAGCACTCAGGGGGGCCGCCTCGGTCGATGATGGCGATGTTCCCCGCCACCTCCGCGGCGTTGGTGAGGGGGCTGCAGCCATCACGGTCCGTCGAGCCGGGACCCGCCGCGTCCAGCGCGTTGACAGCGGGCCGCGTCAGGTCGAAGCCCTGCGGCCCCATGTCCATCGCGATGCCCACGGGGACACTGCCCGCGACCTCGGCGGGTGCCGTCACCGTCAACGTCGCGATGCGCTCCGCGTTGAAGACGTACATCTGCATGACGGGCGAGGCACCGTCCGCCGGCGTCGACATGTTGGCGTTGTTGGTGCCGCTGTAGTCCTGCGCCTCCGCGAGGACCGGGTCACCGCCGATGCCACCGCGACCGAAGTTGTCGGTCTGCGCGTTGCCCGACGCCTCGTCGAAGCCGGAGTCGTAGTACCAGTCGTGCAGCCAGTTGTTCACGAAGAACAGGCTGGTGGTCGCCGCGGCGATCTGCTCGTCGTTGATGTTCGGCCGCATGTCGAACTGCATCGTCCGGTCGAACACGCCGGGCGCGGTGACGGTGGGCCGCAGATCTCCGGCGGAGAAGCGCGGGGGGGCCACGAGGTCCGCGTAGGCGTCCACGTTGTTGCCCGTCGTCACCGTTGCGTCCGCGGGCAGCCACGGGTCGTTCCGGCTGAAGGGCGCGTTCTGCAGCGTGATGAGCGCGGGGGGCACGAAGGCCGGGCGGAAGCCGGTGGGCGCGCCGTCCGGGTGCGGGCTCGCGTTGGTGCCCGCGGGGCCGTCATGCGGCGTGTACGGAGGCGTGGTGTCCGCGAACGCGCGGTAGCTGAAGGCGGCCTCCTCGCGCATGTTCTTGCGCATGAGGACCTGCCCATCCACCGCGGAGATGACGTACGAGTACGCATCCCACTCGAGGCTGTCCTCGCGTCCGCTCTGCACCTCCACGTAGTACGCGGGGACGAGCCTGTCCTCGAACGGGTAGTAGAGCGGCCGGGCCCGGGCCGGGACGCGCAGCCCCTCCTCGAGGGGACGCGCGTAGGTCGCGAGCGAGAAGTGCGTGTACCGGTCTCCAGGCCGCGCGCTCTTGACCTGCGCCAGCAGGCTCGCGTCCAGGCGCGTGCCGGTGACGTCCTGGTACGCGGCGGCGATGGCGGCGCTCGCGCTCCCCTTGAACGCCAGGCGCTCGGGGACGGCGCTGGTGGACACGTGCTCGGACAGCGCACCGGACAGGCCCACCACGGAGTTGCCCTTGTCGAGCAGCACCGTCACGTTGTTGCGGAACACCTCGACGCCGCCGAACTCCTGCGTCAGCGTGACGAGCCGGGCGTTGCCGAGCAGCTTCACGGAGGTGACGCGCGCGCCGGCCTCCTCGAAGGAGCGGAGGCCGAAGTCGGAGGCGTAGTCCTTCAGCTGCGAGAGCGCCGCGGCCTCGGGCGACATCTTCGCGAGCTTCGCACGCTGCGCCTTCTGCGCGTCCGTGGTCCGGGCCCAGATGAAGCGAGGAGCACTCGAGCCTGCCGCGGGCAGCGAGACACGCGCACTCGTGTCACCAGCCGCGGACTTGAGCTTCGCGGACTTGGGCTCCGCGGGCTTGGCTTCCAGGTATGCGTCGTAGTTCGGCAGCGTCCGAGCGAAGGAACCGGTACCCGAAAGTACCAGCGCCAGGCCGGACAGCTTGGCAACCAACCTTCTCACGTGGGGGTGCTCCCTTGGGAAAGCGCGGGGGTAGGAAGCCACCCCGAAGAGACGGGTATTGCGCGCCCCGGACAGCTCACCGGGTACACGGATCTCTTCGGGAAGGCCCCCAGGTGACAAATTGTCACCTGTTGAAGAGATTAGTGCCTTTACTGATGTAGGTTGAAAGGCGACAAAGCCGTTTTTTCTACGCTCGCGGGAGATTTTCATGGGCACGGGAGACCCGGCGCAAAATTTCTCCAGCAAGAACAGAGGGTTGCAATGTCCCTGGCACACATTCCAGTGAGGACGGACCTACCCAGTTTCTCCAGAGTCAAGTCAGTGATGACCCGCACGGTGGACAAAGTGTCGCGGCGGAGACAGGCGGGACTCGGAGCCCCTCTGGCGAAAGCTCGACGCGAGCCTGGGCAACGGTACGCGGAACTCAGGGAGCAGGACGCCTGAAAAGCGAAGCCCCATCCTCCGGAGCGGGAGGATGGGGCCTCTTGAAACATCATTGCGGGGGCAGGATTTGAACCTGCGACCTTCGGGTTATGAGCCCGACGAGCTACCAGGCTGCTCCACCCCGCGTCATGTTGATGTCTGCCTTTGAACACCAGAGGTCCGGCTTTGATTCACCGGACCTCTGGCTTCCTGAATTGCGGGGGCAGGATTTGAACCTGCGACCTTCGGGTTATGAGCCCGACGAGCTACCAGGCTGCTCCACCCCGCGTCAGCGGCGAGGGAGGTAGTACCGCCCCTCGCCGGGGACTGCAACATCTATTTCGAGCGAACCCGAGCACGCATCCAACACGTGCTCGAGCGCGCGGTGTGAATCACTTGCGCAGCTTGCTGAAGAGGTCGGCCATCGTGCCGAAGCCCTTCTTGCCCGCGCCCTGCGGCTGCTGCGTCTTCTGCCAGGCCTCCACCTCGGCGCGCTCCTCCGCGCGGACGGCGGCGGTGACGGACAGGCGGATCTTCCCGGACGCGTCGATGTCCAGGATGGCCACCTTCACCTCCTGGCCCAGCGCGTAGTGCTTGCGCAGATCCGTGCCGCGCTCGGTGCCCGTCTCGCTCGCGGGGAGCAGGCCCTTGCCACCGGCGAACACGAGGAAGACGCCGTACGGCTCGATGCGGTCCACCTTGCCGACGACGACCTGGCCCACCTTGGGACGGGGCGCCGCGGGAGCCGCGGGCGCGGCCTTCTCCGCCGAGGCGGCCGGACGCTCCTCGGGGGGACGCTGCGCCTCCTCCTCGGAGATGCGGCGCAGGCCGATGCGCTTGTCCTTCTCGTCGATCTTCTCGACGGCGACCCAGATGGTCTCGCCTTCCTTCACCACGTCGCGCGGGTGCGCGATGCGGCGGTCGCTCAGCGCGGAGATGTGCACCAGGCCATCCACGCCCGGACGCAGCTCCACGAAGGCGCCGAACTGCTGGAGCCGGACGACCTTGCCCTGCAGACGGTCCCCCTCCTTGATCTCGGAGATGGCCTTCTTGAACGGGTCCTCCTGCCGCGAGCGCATGGACAGCGTGATGCGCTCCTTCTGCTTGCTCTTGTCGGGGGAGTTGGGCTGCGCGGCCTCCATGCGCAGGATCTCCACCTCCACGTCGTCACCGACCTTCACCACGTCGCTGGGGTGACCCACGCGCGTGTACGAGAGCTCGGAGACGGGGATCATCCCCTCCACGCCGCCCAGGTCCACGAACACGCCGAAGTCCCGGACGCCGGTGACCTTGCCCTTGACGACCTTGCCGTCGCCCAGGTTCTTGCGCGTCTCCGCGGCCAGCTGGCGCTGCTCGTCCTCGAGCAGCGAGCGGCGCGAGAGCACCACGTTGCGGTCCCGGACCTCGGTGACGCGGAACTTGAGCTTCTCGCCGATGAACTGGTCCGGCTTCTCGACGTAGCGCAGGTCCAGCTGGCTGATGGGGCAGAACGCGCGCACGTCGCCGATGGCGACCTCCACGCCGCCCTTGTTCACGCTCAGCACCATGCCCTCGACGGGCATGCCCGACGCGCGGGCCTCGGCCAGCATCGCCATGGACGCGCTGCCCTTGGCCAGCGCGCGGCTCAGCACGATGCCCTTGGCGCCCACCTCGATGACGTGCGCGTCCAGGCTGTCACCCACGCCGTAGCGCAGGATGCCCTCGTCGTCCTTGAGCTCGCGCAGCTCGATCATCGCCTCGCTCTTGGACGCGCCCTCCAGCGACACGAACGCGGTGTCCGCGCCGAGCTGGAAGATGGTGCCCTTGACCTTCTCGCCCAGGCGCACGCCCCGGCGGCCCGGCGCCCCACCCTCCTTGGCCTGCGCCTCGAACATCTCGGCGAAGGACTCGGACTCGGGGACCTCCTCGTACAGCGCGGAGGAAGGCGCCGGCGTCGGCGTCACAGGGCGCGGCGCGGAGGTCGTCGTCGGCGCGCCGGAGGCCTCGGCCTCCGCGGTGGTCGCCTCGGCGGTCGCGGTCGCCTCGGCGGGGTTCTCCCCCACCGGGCCTCGCGTCTCGATGGCGCCCGACGCGCGCTTCACGACGACCATGGGGCCGGACGGACGGCGCTCGCCGCCACCGCGGCGCTCGCCTCCACCCCGCTCCTGACCGCCCTGGCCACGAGGAGGACGGCGCTCGTCGCGCGGAGCCCCTCCCTCGGAGCGCGGACGCGCGTCACGGCCCTGACCGGGACCGCCGCGCTCGCCGCCGCCGCGAGGACCCTCGCCACGGCCGCTGCCGCCCGAAGGGATGCCGAGCATCACGTCACCGAAGGTGGCCTTCGGCTTCTTGGGGCCGCCCATCCCACCCGGACCGCCCGCATTGGAACCGTTCTTCTCGTCGCTCACTGCCGAGACCTTCCTGAGACGAAGTCAGCCAGACTTCCCGTGAAGCCGGGCCCATGAAAAAGGCGGCGCACTCTACACGCGCGCCCTGTCCGGAGGAAGCCCCGAAGACAGGCGCGCGGCCCACACCACCGCAAGGACCTCAACGGAGGCCCCCCGCCAGCCCATCCCGCCCACCCCCTCCTTGCTGCTCCAACCACCCCCTGCCCGCTCCGTGAGGAGCCGAGCATCGGCGAGCACTTAGCGCGCCCGGCGCAGCCGTCCGGAGACCTTGCGGAACACCGCGCCGGCCTCGGGGACACCCAGCGCGGCGGCCACCGCGAAATAGATGCCGCCCATCGGGATGGCGACGGCCAGGAAGCCCAGGACGGGGTGCAGCCTGGGGGGCGCGAGGAAGGCCCCGCCCCACTCCGCCTGCACTCCCGGCATGGGGCCCAGCACGGCCGCGAGCCCCAGCTTCACGCCCAGGGCCACGAGGCCCGCGATGACGGCCGCGCCCCACAGCCGGGGCAGGAGCCCCGGGGGAACGCCCACGGGCCCCAACTGCCGGGTCAGCTTGCGGCGCAGGAGATACGACTCGAGCCAGGCCACGAGCCCGCTGGCGAGCGTGAGCCCCAGCGCGCCCAATTCCGAGGGCAGTCCCAGCCACCCGGGCAGATGCAGGCCCAGGACCCAGGCGCCCACCGAGCCCACCGCGACGCGGACGATGGCGAAGCGCAAGGGCGTCTTGGGGTCCTTCAAGGCGTAGAAGGCGGAGGCGTACAGCCGGCCCACGGTGGAGGCCACCAGCCCCACGGCGGCGCCCATGAGCAGGTACCAGAGGTAGCGCGAGTCCGCCGCGTCGAAGCGGCCCGTCTGCAGGAGCGCCGCGGCCACCATGTCGCCCAGGAACAGGAAGGCCGCCGCGGAGGGCACCACCCAGAAGGCGATTCGCCGCGCCCCTCCGTCGATGCGCTGACGCAGCTTCGCGGCGACCTCCTCCGACCCGGCGCCGTCCGCCGCGCGGGCCATCTCCGGCAGCTCCGCCGCGGACACCGCCATGCCGAAGAGGCTCACCGGGATGAGGTAGATGGTCTGCGCGTACACGAGGGACGACATGGCGCGCTCGGAGATGAGCGTGGCGAAGGCGGTGTCCACCCAGGCGCTGAACTGCACCACGCCGCGCCCCAGCACCACCGGGCCGAAGCTGCGGAGCACCTGCCGCACCGGCTCCGTCGCCGTGGAGAGCGACGGGCGGAACCTCCCCAGCAGCTGGAGCGTGCGGGGCACCTGCACCGCGAACTGGAGGAAGCCGCCGGCCACCACGCCGTAGGCCAGCAGCTCCACCAGCCGGTCCTCTTCGTAGCGGCCGCCCACGACGAGCAGCGTGGCGATGATGGCCCCGTTCCAGACGACGGGCGCCAGGTACGACAGCAGGAAGCGTCGGTGGCTGTTGAGGATGCCCAGGCACCAGGCGCTCAGCACCAGGAAGCCCGTGCCGGGGAAGAGGATGCGCACCACGCGGATGGCCAGCTCTCGCGCGTGGCCCTCGAAGCCCGGAGCGATGAGGTCCACGAACACGGGCGTGAACAGCATGCCCGCGCACACCAGCAGCGCCGTCGCCAGGGACAACAGGCCGAAGACCGCGCCCGCCACCCGGTCCGCCTGCTCCGTGTCCTTGCGGCCCAGCAGCTGGGCGTACACGGGGATGAAGGAGCCGGAGAGGACTCCCTCACCGAAGAGGTTCTGCAGGAAGTTGGGGATGCGCAGCGCGGCCTTGAAGACGGCGGCCGCCTCCGCGTTGCCCAGGTAGTGGGCGAAGACGCGCTCGCGCACCAGGCCCATCAGGCGCGAGGCGAGGATGCCCGTGGCCACGAGCATCGCGCCCTTGCCCCCCGAGCGTTCGGTCCGACCTGACGGGGCGGGAGGAGTCGGGGAAGGCTCGGGCGCGGAGGCGGTCACGGGCCGGGGACTCTATGCGTGACGTCAAGTGGCATGAAGCGGGAAACCCATGGCCCCTGTTTCTCTTGACGGTGCCCCCGGCGGATTGCGAGGGTCCGTCCTCAATGGCCGACATACCGGACAGCGACCTGGACGACGTGGCGCGTATCCGCCTCGTGCTGGCGCGCGAGCTCGAGACCATCAACGAGTACGAGGCCTTCGCCCGGGCGTCCTCCCACCCCGAGGTGCGGGCCTTCTTCCTCCACCTGGCGACGGAGGAGAAGGAGCACGTGTCCGAGGCGGTCCACATGCTGCGCATGCTCGACGCCCACCAGGACTCGCGCTTCACCACGCCCATCGCGCCGGGTCACTTCCAGCAGGCCGTGGGCGAGGCGCCACCTCCCGCCGCCGTGCTCGCGCCGCCGCCTCCTCCGCCTCCGGCCAAGCAGGTCCTCAACGGCCGCTCTCCGGTGGAGCCCCTCACCGCCCTGCCCCCGCAGCGGCTCATGTATGGCCTGCCCGCCCCGCCGCCCGCCGTCGAGTCCCACCCCCTCACGGTGGGCTCGCTGCGCCGTGGCGGTGGTGGCGGTAATCGCTGACGACGTTCCCCTTTTTCTCCCTAGATGTTGAGCCGGAGATTGTTCGATGCCTGACTTCCTTGGACATGCCGAGAACCCGCTTCGTGAGGAGGAGTGGGCGCGCCTGAATGAAACCGTCATCCAGGTGGCGCGCCGCTCACTGGTGGGCCGCCGCATCCTCGACATCTACGGTCCGCTGGGCGCGGGCGTACAGACGGTGCCCTACGACGAGTTCCAGGGCGTGTCCCCGGGCGCGGTGGACATCGTCGGCGAGCAGGAGACCGCGATGGTCTTCACGGACGCTCGCAAGTTCAAGACCATCCCCATCATCTACAAGGACTTCCTGCTGCACTGGCGGGACATCGAGGCGGCGCGCACGCACAACATGCCGCTGGATGTCTCGGCCGCCGCCGGCGCCGCGGCGCTGTGCGCGCAGCAGGAGGACGAGCTCATCTTCTACGGCGACGCGCGCCTGGGCTACGAGGGCCTGATGACGGCCAATGGCCGGCTCACCGTGCCGCTCGGTGACTGGACGGCGGCGGGTGGCGGGTTCCAGGCCATCGTCGAGGCCACGCGCACGCTCAACGAGCACGGCCACTTCGGCCCCTACGCCGTGGTGCTGTCGCCCAAGCTCTACTCGCAGCTGCACCGCATCTACGAGAAGACGGGCGTGCTGGAGATCGAGACCATCAAGCAGCTGGCCGCCGACGGCGTCTATCAGTCCAACCGCCTGCGCGGCGACTCGGGCGTGGTGGTGTCCACCGGCCGCGAGAACATGGACCTGGCGGTCTCCATGGACATGGTGGCCGCGTACCTGGGCGCGTCGAGGATGAACCACCCGTTCCGCGTGCTGGAGGCGCTGCTGTTGCGCATCAAGCACCCGGACGCCATCTGCACCCTCGAGGGCGCTCCCGCGGCTGCCGCCCGTCGGTAGTCCAGCCCCCCATGGCCAAGGTCCTGGTGATCGACGACGAGGTGAACCTGCGCAAGGTGCTCGCCGCCATGCTGCGCAGGGACGGCTTCGACGTCACCGTCGCGGAGAACGGTGAGCAGGGCCTGGCCGAGTTCAACAAGAACGGCGCGGACATCATCGTCACCGATCTGGTGATGCCCAAGGTGGGAGGCATGGAGGTGCTCGGCACCATCCGCGCCGCCAACCCGGACGTGCCGGTCATCATCATCACCGCGCACGGCACGGTGGACTCCGCCGTGGACGCCATCAAGGCGGGCGCGTTCGACTACATCACCAAGCCCTTCGACCAGGTGGAGCTGTCCTCCGTCGTCGCGAAGGCCGCCAAGACCAACGAGAGCGCCCGTCGCTCCGTGCGTCCGGACCTCAAGGCGCGCGCCGCCATCATCGGCGAGGCGCCGCAGATGCAGGAGGTCTACAAGGTCATCGACAAGGTGGCGGACACGCCGTCGACGGTGCTCATCACCGGCGAGAGCGGCACCGGCAAGGAGCTCATCGCCACCGCGCTGCACGGCGCGTCCAGCCGCCGCGACAAGCCGTTCATCAAGATCAACTGCGCGGCCATCCCCGCCACGCTGCTGGAGAGCGAGCTGTTCGGCTACGAGCGGGGCGCCTTCACCGGCGCCGTCACCTCCAAGCCGGGCCGCTTCGAGCTGGCCGACGAGGGCACGCTCTTCCTCGACGAGATTGGCGAGATCCCCGTCGAGATGCAGGTGAAGCTCTTGCGCGCGCTGCAGGAGGGCGAGTTCGAGCGCGTGGGGGGCATCAAGACCACGCGCGTGGACGTGCGCCTGGTCGCCGCCACCAACCGCGATTTGCAGGCGGAGATCGAAGCGGGCCGCTTCCGCAAGGACCTGTACTACCGCCTCGCGGTGGTGCCACTGTCCCTGCCGCCCTTGCGCGAGCGCCGCAGCGACGTGCTGATGCTCGCGCGGCACTTCGTGGAGAAGTACAACAAGCGCCTCAACAAGAAGATCGAGGGCATCACCGACGACGCCCTGGCGCTGCTCCAGGCGTACTCGTGGCCGGGCAACATCCGCGAGCTGGAGAACCTCATCGAGCGCGTCCTGCTGTTCGCGGACGGGCCGTTGATCACCGCCAAGGACCTGCCCGAGCCCATCCGTCAGGGAGCGGGCGTCCAGGCGAGCCCCACCTCGGCGCCCTCCCTGCCCGCCTTGGAGGTTCCCGCGGGCGAGGTGGGCCTGAAGGACATCGTCCGGATGAAGGCCGCGGAGTTGGAGCGGGACCTCATCGTCAAGAAGCTCGACGAGACGGGCGGCAACGTCACCCGCGCCGCGCGTCTCCTCCAGATCAGCCGGAAGTCCCTGCAGACGAAGATGAAGGAATTCGGTCTGCGAGACACCACGCCTGACGAGCAAGAGGACGGCCCCGAGGATTGACCCTCGGTTGGCGGAATTCCTCGTCGCGGGCGCTGGTTTCGCGCCCGCTCACTCTTTCCGATTCATGGAGCCAGCATGCGGCCGAACCTTCCCACCCTCGGTGCACCTCCGAAGCGGAGCCCCATCGGGCCCGTGGTCGCCGTGTCACTCATCCTCGGCGGCGCTGCCGGGGGCGTGTGGTGGTGGAAGCAGCGCATGGCCACCGCCACGCAGGAGGCCGCCGTCACCCAGGCCACCGCCGATGCCGCCGCCACGCCCGACGCGGGCGCCCTGGCCGCGGCGCCCACCGCCCCCGCCGCTCCCACCGACCCGGTGAAGGCCGCGGGCATGGAGCGCGCTTCCATGCGCATCGACGGGCCGCTGGAGACGGCGTTCGTCAACTCCGCGGGCGCGGACGTGGGCCCGGCGCTGGCGCAGGTGGTGACGCGCACGCTGGTGTGGTGGGTGGCCGTCCCCAACGAAATCCTCCGCGGGGACACCCTGGACGTGCTCTTCCAGCGCCGCCCCAACGAGGAGCCGCTGGTGCACGCGGTGCGCTTCACCAGCGCGAAGCTGGGCAAGACGATGAGCGCCTACCGCTTCCAGGGCTCCGCGGAGAACACGGCGCGCTACTACCTGCCCTCCGGCGACGAGCTGGAGCTGCGGCTGGAGAAGTCCCCGCTGGACGACTACGAGCAGGTGACGTCGCTCCTGCGCGATGGCCGCCGCCACAAGGGCGTGGACTTCCGCACCCCGGTGGGCACGCCCGTCAAGGCGCCCTTCTCCGGCGTGGTGAAGCGCAAGAACTGGAACTGGAGCAGCAACGGCAACTGCCTGGAGCTGATTGAAACGGGCGGCAAGGGCCGCCGCGCGCTCTTCCTGCACCTGGACGAGGTGTCCAAGGACATCCAGGCCGGGACGCGCTTCAACGTGGGCCAGGTCATCGCGCGGAGCGGCAACACGGGCCGCTCCTTCGCGCCCCACCTGCACTACCAGCTCATGCAGGGCGAGGAGAAGGTCCTGGACCCCTTCGACCAGCACAAGACCTACCGCCGCACCCTGGCCGCCAACCACAAGACGGCCTTCGACGACGAGGTCCGCCGCCTGGAAGGGCTGCTCGGGACGTCCGTCGCGGGGAAGTAAAAGCAACCCGATTCTTGACACTCCTCCGACGGCGCGGCTAGCTGGAAGCCCCCCGGGCTTGCCGGAAGGCCCGGTCGTTTCGCCGTCGGAGGTCGGATGCACAGGCTTCGCGCCGTACTCGCCGCGCTGACGCTAGGCGCGCCGTTCGCCGCCAGCGCGGCGGATATCACCCGGATCGCCTCGTCCTTCGAGGACGATGACCCGTTCGATCTGTTCATCGACGTCGGGTTCGAACGCACCCAGACTCGCGCGAAGATCATCCGCGAGCAGCTCGCGCCGGTGGGGAGTGAACCCGGGCGCGGTGATGCCTCGGAGCTCTGGTACAAGGGCGTGGACGCCCGCCTCAACCTGAGGATGGCCGTCGGCCTCTACCGCGACCTGGAGCTGTCCTTCACGCTCCCGCTGGTGTTCCAGCAGAACGAGCGCTGGGACTTCACCTCCCAGTCGTCGCAAGAGACGTCCACCATCACCAACAACTGCATCAACCCGGACGGCTCCACCATCCCCGGGTGCCTCGACGACCCGCAGGCCAACGGCGTGCCCCTGTTCGGTATGCCGCAGGAGAGCTTCCGCGGCGGTCTGGGCAACCTGCACTTCGGCCTGGCCTACGCGTTCTTCAACCAGGACAAGGACGTCACCAAGCCCACGTGGATCGTCGGCATCGACTACGAGGCGCCCACGGCCAAGCAGCGGGACCCGAGCGTCGACACGACGAACTCGGACGACCGCGGCAACATCGGTGACCGCGTCCACAAGTACCAGCTCTACACGTCGTTCTCGCGGCGCATCGGCGTGGCCGAGCCGTACTTCAAGGCCAGCTACACCATCCCCGTGCGCGGTCCGGTCTTCTATTCGAACTGCGACCAGCGCGACGCGGATCCCGCCACCCTGGGTGCTCCCGCGAACTGCGGCACCGGGCCGTGGGACCGCAAGGAGACGGGCATCAAGGCGCCCAAGATGATGGGCATCCTCGCCGGCGTGGAGCTGGTGCCCTTCGACCGGCCGCAGAAGCACCAGAAGTTCACCCTGGACCTGCGCGCCATCGGCAACTACGTGGGCGCGGGCCGCTACCACAACGAGCTGAGCGCGGCGCTGCGCAAGCTGCTCACCTCGGAGGAGTACTTCCAGGTCGGTGGCATGCTCGGCGTCACCGCGAGCGCCTCGGAGTCCTTCAAGATCCGCGCGGGCGGCACGTTCCTCTACAACACGGACCACACGCTCACGAACGAGGAGCTGGGCAAGGACCTGGACGGCAACGGCGAGATCGACGCGAGCCTCGGCTCGCCCGAGCTCAACCCCACGTTCGACTGGCGCTACGACCTGGTGTCGCGCCGGTTCCGCGCCATCGGCAGCACGACGTTCCGCTTCGACCTGAGCGCGTCCTTCAACTTCTAGCGCCAGGGAAGTCCCCGGGAGACGCGGGCCTCGAGCACGCGCCTCCCGGTTCCGGACCACCTACTTCTTCAGCGACAACCCGAGTCGGTACACGTCCTGTCCCGACCACCCCGCCCGGCGGGCCAGCTCCGTGCTCAGGGCCTTGAGCTTGTCGCCTCGCGCGAGCCCGTCCTCGAGCGCCCGGCGCAGCTCCTCCTCGGACCAGCGCCGCTCCCCGGTGCGCCCCTCCACCAGCACCACCACCTCGCCCCGGGCCTCCTCCGTCGCGTAGCGCGCGGACAGCTCGGACAGCGGCGCGCGGATGAACTCCTCGTGCAGCTTCGTCAGCTCGCGTGCCACGCACGCCCTGCGGTCCCCCCACGCCTCCTGGAGGTCCTGGAGCGTCTCGCCCAGGCGGCGGGGAGACTCGTAGAGCACCAACGTGGCGGACAGCGAGGCCACCTCCTCCAGCATGGCCCGCCGCTCCGGCCCCTTGCGCGGCAGGAAGCCCAGGAAGTGGAAGCGGCCCGTGGGCAGCCCCGAGGCGCTCAGCGCCGCGACGAGCGCCGTGGCGCCCGGCACGGGCACCACCGTCAGCCCCCGCTCCAGCGCCTCCGCCACCAGCCGCTCACCGGGGTCGCTGATGGCCGGGCTGCCCGCGTCGGTGACGAGCGCGCAGTCCTCGCCCTCCCCGAGCCGGTCCAGGATGCGCCCGGCGCGCTGCCCCTCCGCGAACGCGGGCAGGCTCACCAGGTCCTTGCCGCCGATGCCGAAGTGGTCGAGCAGCACGCGTGAGTGCCGCGTGTCCTCACAGGCGATGAAGCGCACGGCGCGGAGCGTCTCCAGCGCGCGAGCAGAGATGTCACCCAGGTTCCCGATGGGCGTGGCCACCAGGTACAGCGTTCCAGCCATGACTTCCCTCACATGCCCGCATCGAAGGCGCCGGGGATGTGCTCCACGGTGGCCCGCTCGCCGCGCCCGACGACGGCTATCACATCGAAGCGCATCATCCGTCCCTGGAGCTCATGCGCGAAGAGATAGTGCAGCGCCGCCTTCACCACCCGACGCTGCTTCGCGAACGACACGGTGTGCGCCGGGTCTCCCCACACCGCCGTGGAGCGCATCCGCACCTCCACGAAGCACAGGAGCTCCTCGCGCTCGGCCACCACGTCCAGCTCGCCATACCGACAGAGCCAGTTGCGGGCTCGCACGCGCCAGCCCCGCTCCTCCAGGTACCGCACCGCCGCCGCCTCCGCCTCATCCCCATACTCCCGCCGCACCCCACGCCCCATCCCGCCCCCACTCCCACGCCCTCCTCCATGGAGGGCACCCGCCACATCGGACTACACGTTAACCGTGCCGTCCGACATCTGGGCGAAGCCGGGGTGTGACGTGACGTGGACCACCTGCGTGAGGGTGCCCAGGTGCTTGAGCATGCGGGCGATGAGCGGCAGCTTCACCTCGTCCATGCCCGCGAAGACGTCCTCCAGGACGAAGGGCCGCTTCACCCGCGCGCTCCCCTTCTCCACCACCGTCATCCGCAGCGCCAGGTAGTAGAGGTCCAGGTCCTTCGGCGGCAGCTCACCCACCGGCACGCGGCGCCCCGAGGCGAGCGCGAAGGCCCGCCCCTCCTTGTCCCACTCGACGCCCTGGTAGCGCCGGTCCGTGAGCGCGGTGAGGTACTGCACGCAGCGCTCCTTGAGCATCCCCTGCACGCTCAGCACATCCGTCGTGAAGATGTCCGCCGCCTGGGACAGCACGGCGGGAGACGGGTCCTCCAGCGGCTCCACGGGCGCGGGCGAGCCATCCGCCTGCGTCACCGGCGCGGGCGGGGCCTTGGCCAGGGTGATCGACTCCTTCACGCGCCCCAGCTCACGCTCCACCTCGCGGATGTCGCGCACGTAGGAGCCCTTGCGCGTCAGCTCCGCGTTGAGCGCGTCCATCTGCTCCTTGAGCGCCTGGCGCTGGGTGGACGCGGCCACGAACTCCGGGTCGGCCTCCACGGCCGCGAGCTGATCCTTCAGCTCCACCACCCGCGCGGCCAGCAGCTCCTTGCGCTCGAGCGCCGCGGGAATCTCGTCCAGGCTCTCCACGCCGAGCGCCTTCTGCGCCATGCGCACCGGCGCGGCCTCGGCCTCGAACTCCTCGTGGATCTTCTTCTCGCGCGCGTCGAAGCGCCCCTCCTTGCTGCCCTTGCGCGAGGCGCGCTGGAGCTCGTCCACGTAGCGCAGCGCCAGGAAGGCCGCGAAGCCGAAGGCCGGGATGTCCAGCAGCGCCAGGTAGCGGAACGCGCGGTGCACGCCGAGCCCCAGGCCCAACGACAACCCGAGGAACAACACGCCCACCACGATGCCCAACCAGAACATCCGGTCCTGCGTCAGCGGCTCCACCGCGTCCGGCACGTCCGCCGCGTCCGCGTCCCGGTCCGCGCCCAGCCGATTCAAAGCCTCGTCACGCCGGGACAGCGCCTTGGGATAGCGCTGCACGCGGTTGAGGATGTCCTGGGGCAGGCCGAGCGTCTGCGGCGTCGGAGCGGCCCGCCACGCGTTCTCCGCCTCGTGGATGGCCGCCTTGAGGCCCTCGGTGCCCTTGAGGCGCTGGTCCGCGTCGAAGATCTGCGACGACAGCCCATCCACCTTGAACTGGAGCTGATCCACCTCGCGCGCGGAGACGAGCTCCGCCTCGAGCGCGCGCACCTTCGCCTCCGCCGCGGGGATGTCCTCCGCCGCGGCCACCGAGGACGCGTTCGCCAGCGAGGGGAACTTGCCGGAGGTCTTCGGATCCGCCGCCTTCGCCGCGGCCTTGCGCGGACGCCGTGACGGCAGCTGCCCCGGCTGCAGACAGTAGAGCTGCTCGAAGCTCGTGCGCGGCGGCAGGCCCACCTGTCCGCGCAGGAACTGGTTCATCTCCGAGGCGTCCGACGACACCAGCTCCGGCTGCTGCGTCGTCTTGTTCATCCGGTGCAGCGTCCCGGAGCCACCCAGCTCGCGCAGCACGCGGTACGTGGCGCCGTCGATGCCCACGAAGGTCAGCGCGGCCTTGCCGGACTTCGCGCCCGGCGCGATGAAGGACGCATCCCCGCCCCGCCCGTCGGCGTAGAGCAGCGCGAGCAGCACGCCCGCGAAGGGACTCGCCTCCGCCGAGGGCGGCTTGAGGACGAGGTACCCGGCTTTCAGCGCGAAGCGGCCCGCGGCAGTGAATCCCCGGACATTCTGGACGGCGACCTCGACGAATTGCATGGCGCGTCCATGTTAGCGCGAATGAAAAAAGGAGCGCCCGGTATCGGACGCTCCTTCTCACGACGGCCCGAGGGCCGACGAGGACTCAGGGAATCAGGCCTTCGCGCCCTTGCCCTGGGTCGTGTCCGCCTCCTCCTGCACGTCCACGCGGGCGGCTTTGCCCTTGAGGTCGCGGAGGTAGAACAGACGGCTGCGGTTCACGCGGCCGCGCGAGAGGACCTCGATCTTCTCGTAGCGGGGGCTGTGCAGCGGGAAGATGCGCTCGACGCCGACGCCGAAGGACATCTTGCGCACGGTGAACGTGGCGCGGTGGCTGCCGGAGGTCTTCCGGATGACGGTGCCCTCGAACGCCTGAACGCGCTCCTTCTCGCCCTCCTTCACCTTCCAGAAGACGCGCACGGAGTCACCAGGACGGAACGAGGTGACGTCCTGGCGCAGGTACTTGGCCTCGACGTGCTGAATGGCGGCGTTACGCATTTCGGACTCCAGTGAAGCGGAAGCTGACGCGATGAGAACGCGTGAAAGAGCGGGCCGTACTAGCAGAGAGAGCGGTGTCGGACAAGCCCGCTGAGGCCCGACTCCCAAAGAACCCCCAGGGTTACAGCTCTTCCTCCCGTCGGGCCAGCAGTTTCTCGTCGGCCTTGGACAGGGTGAGGCGGGCGAACAGGTCCGGCCGTCGCTCGCGCGTGAGCACCAGCGACTTCCACCGGCGCCACCGGGCGATGCGCGCGTGATCTCCGGACTGGAGGGCCGCCGGCACCTCGACGCCCTGGAACACGGGCGGGCGGGTGTACTGGGGATGCTCCAGCGTCCCCTCCTCGAAGCTCTCCGACACCGAGGACGCCACGTTGCCCAGCACCCCGGGCACCAGCCGCGCCACCGCGTCCACCACCGCCATCGCGGCGATCTCCCCGCCAGTGAGCACGAAGTCCCCCAGCGACAGCTCGCCGTCCAGGTGGCTCATCACCCGCTCGTCCACGCCCTCGTAGCGGCCGCAGACCAGGATCAGCCCGGCGGTGTGCGCCACCAGCTCGCGCGCGGTGACCTGGGTGAAGGTCGCGCCGCGAGGGCTCATCAAGAGCACCTTCGCCCCGGGCAGTCGGGCCCGCGCCGCGCTGATCGCCGCGACCAGCGGCTCGGGCTTCATCACCATGCCCGCACCGCCTCCGTAGGGCGCGTCGTCGGTGACACGGTGCTTGCCCTCGGCGTACTCGCGGATGTCCGTCACGGTGGCGGACAAGAGGCCCTTCTCCTGGGCCTTGCCGAGGATGCTCGCGCCCAGGTAGCCGGACACCATCCCAGGGAACAGCGTGAGCAGCTCCACCGGATACGGCGGGCTCACGACTCGGACCCGTCCGGGGCGTCCTTGTCGGCGTCGCGCCGGCCGACCTCCACGTACTCGGGAGGACGGATCACGATGCGCTGGGCCGCCAGGTCCACCGTCGGGACGAACTCGTCCGCGAACGGCACCACCAGCTCCTGCCGGCCCGCGGCGCGGATCACCAGGTTCGGCACTTCACCGGTGGCCCAGATCTCCTCCACCTTGCCCAGCGGCGTCCCCGCCTCGTCCACGGCGGACAGGCCCAGGAGGTCTCCCTGGAAGAACTCACCCTCCTCGGGCGGCTCCAGGTCCTCGCGGAACACGAACACCGTGGAGCCCACCAGCCCCTCGGCCTCGGTGCGGGACTCCACGCCCTCGAAGGCGACGATGTCCTCCTTCGGCGTGGGGCGCAGGGACTCCAGCACCAGGTCCCGCTCCACGCCCGCACGGGTGCGGACGCGGACCCGGTCCACGGTGGAGAGCGTCTGCGAGCCCGGGTCGAACGGACGCACCGCCAGCTCGCCCCGCAGCCCGTGCGCGCGAGAGATGAAGCCCAGCTCCAGCAGCGGCTTCTGCGTCACCGCGACGCGTCCGGTGCGGCGGCGGGCGATGTGCCGGCGGCGTTGCGGCGGTCGTCCAGGATCTCCAGCCGGACCTTCTGGCCAGACTTCTGGGCGGCGGCATTGAGCAGCGTCCGGAGGGCGTTCACGGTGCGCCCGTCACGGCCGATGACCTTGCCGACATCCTCGGGGGCGACCTTCAGCTCGTAGAGCCGTGCGCCGTCCACCTCGGAGATGCGCAGGCCCACCTGGTCAGGTTGATCGACCAGGGCCCGCGCCAGATACGTGAGGAGTTGCTCCACGTCCGCTCAGTAAAGCCGGTCGCGGATCAAGCCGCGGGGGTGGACTTCACGGCCTTCGCGTTGACCTTGATGAGGTCCGCGACGGTCTCGGAGGGGGTCGCGCCCGTCTTCAGCCAGTAGTTCAGCCGCTCCTCGTTGAACTCCACCTTGGGCGGGTTGAGGTTCGGGTCGTACGCGCCGACGGCCTCGATGAACTTGCCATCCCGGGGGTTGCGGGAGTCGGTAGCGACCACGTGGTAGTAGGGCTTCTTCTTGGCGCCCGCGCGGGCAAGACGGAGGACGACGGCCATGGAGTGCTCCAGCGAACAAGAAACGACGATGTAAACGGGGTGGCGCTCTTAACGCCGCACCCGCGGGATTGTCAAGGAAGCTCGGGACTTTATGTCGTGCTTTCGGCCGGAGTGGCCTCGCCACGATTCGCGAGCTGCCCGCAGGCCCCCGCGATGTCCCGGCCCCGATTCTTCCGGATGTAGGCGGCCACGTGGCCGTCCGACAGGATGGCCCGGAACTGCTCCGCCCGCTCTTCCGCGGTGGTGAGGAACCCCAGGCCGGGGTTCTCGTTGTAGGGAATCAGGTTGACCTTCGCCGGAATTCCCTTGAGCAGCTGGATGAGCCGGTGCGCGTCCTCATCGCTGTCGTTGAAGCCCTGGATGAGCACGTACTCGAAGGTGATGCGGCGGCCCTGGCGCAGCGGGAACTTGCGGCACGCGTCCAACAGCGCGGCGATGTTCCACTTGCGGTTGACGGGCATCGTCTTGCTGCGCTGCTCGTCCGTGCTGGCGTTGAGCGAGATGGCCAGCTTCACGTCCGTCTCCTGGCCGAAGCGCTCGATCATGGGGACGAGGCCGACGGTGGAGACGGTGATGTGGCGGTGGCTGAAGTTGGGCCCGTCCTCGGACTGGAGGATGGCGAGCGCTGTCTTGAGGTTCTCGAAGTTGTGCAGGGGCTCGCCCATGCCCATGAACACGAGGTTGCTCAAGGGACGCAGCGTCTCGTGGCCCTCGTTCTTGCGGACCTCGCGATTGACGGCGTGCACCTGCGCGACGATCTCGCTGGGCGTCAGGTTGCGCTTGAGCCCCATGGTGCCCGTCATGCAGAAGCCGCAGGCCATGGCGCAGCCCACCTGGGTGGACACGCACAGCGTCCGGCGGTCCTCGGAGGGCATGTAGACGGACTCGATGTAGCGCCCGTCGCGCGTCTTCCACCGGTACTTGATGGTGCCGTCGACGCTGCGCTGCTCCAGGTCCTTCACCAGCGGGATGATCTCCGCGGCGACCTTGAGCTTCTCGCGGAAGGCCTTGGACAGGTCCGTCATCTCGTCGAACGAGGTGGCGCCGCGCTGGTGCAGCCAACGGTAGATCTGCGGGGCACGGAAGGCGCGCTCGCCCAGCTGCTCGGTGACGAAGCGGGTGAGCCCCTCCATGGACAGGCTGGCCACGTCCACGAGCTTCGCGGGAGCAGGCGCCGGCAAGGGCTCCGTGACGGGAAGGGTGGCGGTGGCGGTGGTCTCGGTCATCGTCGTCGCGCAGTGAAACGGGGGCCCGGGGGCGTCCCTTCCCACACCTGGGGTCGAGGTGTCAAAGGAGGCCCCGGTCGCCTGGTCGACACGGGAACGCACTCCCCTCCCCCAACCCTACGCATCCCCACACCGCTCCGCTCGAAAACCAACGGCCCGGGCCAGCCCCATGACGAGTGCCGACACCGGGCCGCGGGTCAGGAGCCCTTGGAAGGGCCCTGTCGCCTACTTCTTGGCGCTGTACTCGTACGGCTGGATCTCCGTCTCGCGGAAGAAGTACGCGATCTCGTTCTTCGCGTTCTCCAGGCTGTCGGAGCCGTGGACCGTGTTCTGGTCGATGCTGGTGGCGAAGTCCTTGCGGATGGTGCCCTCGGCCGCCTGCGCGGGGTTGGTGGCGCCCATGATGTCGCGGTTGCCCAGGACGGCGTTCTCGCCCTCGAGCACCATCAGGACGACGGGGCCGGAGATCATGAACTGCACCAGGTCCTTGAAGAAGGGCCGGGCCTTGTGGACCGCGTAGAAGCCCTCGGCCTCCTTCTGGGAGAGCTGCTGGAGCCGGATGGCGACCGGCTTCAGACCCTTCTCCTCGAAGCGGCTGATGATCTTCCCGATGACGCCCTTCTGCAGACCGTCCGGCTTGATGATGGACAGCGTACGCTCGATGGCCATGTGACTGGCTCCTTTTCCCTTTAAGGGGTGTTAGCGCTTCTTGGGGCCGCGCTTGACGGCCTCCTGGAGGGTGGTGCCCAGCTCGGCGGGGCTGGCGGCCATCAGGATGCCCGCGGCCTCCATCGCCTTGATCTTCTCCGTCGCCGTGCCCTTGCCGCCGGAGATGATGGCGCCGGCGTGGCCCATGCGCTTGCCCGGGGGCGCCGACTGGCCGGCGATGAAGCCGGCGATGGGCTTGGTGAACTCGCGGGCCACGTACTCCGCGCCCGCCTCCTCGGCGCTGCCGCCGATCTCACCGATCATGATGACGGCGTCCGTGTCCGGGTCCGCCTGGAACAGCTTCAGCACGTCCACGAAGTCGGTGCCGTTGACCGGGTCTCCGCCGATGCCCACGGCCGTCGACTGGCCCAGGCCCAGCTGGGTGAGCTGGTGCACCGCCTCGTACGTCAGCGTGCCCGAGCGCGACACCACGCCGATGCGGCCCGGCTTGTGGATGTGGCCCGGCATGATGCCGATCTTGCACTTGGCGCCGGGGGTGATGACGCCAGGACAGTTCGGGCCGATGAGGCGCACGCCCGGCTTGCCCTGCAGGTAGCGCTTGGCGCGCACCATGTCGAGGACGGGGATGCCCTCGGTGATGGTGATGATGAGGGACACGCCCGCGTCGGCGGCCTCCATGATGGAGTCGGCGGCGAACGGGGGCGGGACGAAGATGACGGACGTGTTCGCGCCCGTCTGCTTCACGGCGTCGGCGACCGTGTCATACACGGGAACCTTGCCCTCGAACTGGGTGCCGCCCTTGCCCGGCGTCACGCCGGCCACGAGCTTCGTGCCGTACTCCAGCATCTGCTTCGAGTGGAACGAGCCCGCCGAGCCGGTGATGCCCTGGCAGAGGACCTTCGTGTTTTCGTTGACGAGGATGCTCATGGCGCTCCTTAAGGTGTGGGCAATGAAGCGCGCGGACTACTTCAGCGCGGCGACGGCCTTCTCGGCCGCCTGACGCAGGTTGTCCGCCGGGGTGATGGCGAGGCCGGAGTTGCTGAGCAGCTGCTTGCCCAGCTCCACGTTGGTGCCTTCCAGGCGCACCACGAGCGGGACCTTGAGCTGGACCTCCTTCGCCGCGGCGATGATGCCCTCGGCGATGACGTCGCACTTCATGATGCCGCCGAAGATGTTGACCAGCACCGCCTTCACCGCGGGGTCGGCCAGGATGAGCTTGAAGGCCGCCGTCACCTTCTCCTTCGTCGCGCCGCCGCCCACGTCCAGGAAGTTGGCCGGCTCACCGCCCACCAGCTTGATGGTGTCCATGGTGGCCATGGCCAGACCCGCGCCGTTCACCATGCAGCCGATGTTGCCATCGAGCGCGATGTACGCCAGGTCCCACTCCTTGGCCTGCGTCTCGCGCGCCTCCTCCTCGGCGAGGTCGCGGTACTCGAGCAGGTCCTTGTGCCGGTAGAGCGCGTTCTCGTCGAAGGTCACCTTCGCGTCGAGCGCCACCACGCCGCCATCCTTCAGGATGACCAGCGGGTTGATCTCCACCAGGGACGCGTCCGTCTCCACGAACATCTTGTAGAGCGCGGTGCAGAACTGGACGAACTTGTTCACCGTCGGGCCCGTCAGGCCCAGGCCGAAGGCCAGCTTGCGGCCCTGGAAGTCCAGGAAGCCCACCGCCGGGTCCACCGTCTCGCGGAGGATCTTCTCCGGGTGCTTCTCCGCCACTTCCTCAATCTCCACGCCGCCCTCGCGGGACGCCATGAAGGTGACGCGGCTGGTGGCGCGGTCGAGCGTCACGCCCAGGTACAGCTCCTGGCCGATGTCGAGACCCTGCTCGATGTAGACCTTGTGGACCGTCTGGCCCTCGGGCCCGGTCTGGATGGTCTTGAGCTTCATGCCAAGCATCTGCTTGGCCAGCTCCTTCGCCTCGGCGGGGCTCTTGGCGAGCTTCACGCCGCCGCCCTTGCCACGACCACCGGCGTGGATCTGGGCCTTCACCACCACGACGGGCGTGCCGAGCGTCTTCGCCGCGGCCTCCGCGTCGTTGGGCGAGAGCGCGAGGATTCCCTTCGGCGTGGGCACGCCGTACTTCCGGAAGATTTCCTTGCCCTGGTACTCGTGGATCTTCATCGAGGCTCCATGTGGAGACGAGGGGGACGACCCCTTACAGGCGTCAGCGCGTCGCCCTCATTGCGCAGAAACCGACGGATGGCAAGGCCGTTTGACCCGACAGGCACCGCGGTGCGGCACGGTGTGGACCGCTGATAACCAGGAATGTCCGGGCAGATGAGGCGCCCTTCACCGCGCCCCTGCCCCTGGAACGTCAACAGCCCCGCCCGGGCTCCACGAGGGAGACCGGCGCGGGGCCGAGGACACGGCGGAGCGCCCGCGCGAGCGTCACCCTGGACCGCTGTGGCCCTTCTTCTCCTCCTCCTGCGAGAAGAGGTCCTTGATGACCAGCTTGGTCACCTGGCGGTTCATCATCGCGATGGAAGTGGTGAGGGGGATCTCCTTCGGGCAGACCTTCACGCAGTTCTGCGCCTTGCCGCAGTCCTGCACGCCGCCGGGGCCCATGAGCGCGCGCACGCGCTCCTCGGAGTTGAGCTTGCCCGTGGGGTTCATGTTGAACAGGCGGGCCTGGCTGATGGCCGCGGCGCCCACGAAGTCGTTGCCCAGGGTCACCTGCGGGCACGCCTCCAGGCAGCTGCCGCACGTGATGCACGTGGACAGCACGTACATGGTGGACTGGTCCACCGGGGACTGGCGCGGGCCGGGGCCCAGGTTGTGCGTGCCGTCCGTCGGGATCCAGCCCTTCACCTTCTTGAGGGCCTCGAACATGCGGCTGCGGTCCACGGCCAGGTCCCGGACCACCGGGAACTTGCTCATGGGCTCCAGCGTGATCGGCTGCTCCAGCTTGTCGATGAGCGCCGAGCAGGCCATGCGCACGCGGCCGTTGATGTTCATCGCGCAGCTGCCGCAGACCTCCTCGAGGCACGCGGCGTCCCACACCACCGGCGCAACCTTCTTGCCCTCCACGGTGACGGGGTTGCGCTGGATCTCCATCAGGCACGAGATGACGTTGGCGCCCTTGCGATACGGGACCTTGAACTCCTCGTAGTGGCCCGGCTGGTTCGGATCATCCTGCCGCCAGATGCGGAAGGAGATGGTTTGGCTGCTGACGGCGCCTGCCTGTGCGGTGTCCATGTCGCTCGACCCTTCGCTTCCAAGTCAGTTACGGGGGCCCGCGCGATTCAGGCGCGGGCACGCCCAGAAAGTTCCCCGGTGCCTTACGCGTACCAGCGCGGCTCGGGCTTCAGCACGGGCGTCGGCACATCCTCGTAGGAGATGTTCGGCCCCTGCTCCGCGTACTTCGCGATGGTCGTCTTCGCCCACTTGTCGTGGCGCGCCTGCCACAGCGCCATCCAGGCGGGATCGTCGTTGGGATCCTTCGTCTTCGGCTCGGGCAGCGAGAAGTCCGGCTTGTAGTGCGCGCCGCGACTCTCGTCGCGCAAGAGCGCGCTCGTGGCGATGACCTCGCCCAGCTCCAGCATGTTCCAGAGCTGGTTGACGAACGACATCGAGCGGTTGGACGAGTTGCCCGTGTCCAGCACGTTGACGCTCTTCCAGCGGCCCTTGAGCTCGCGGATCTTCTCCACCGTCTTCTTCAGGCGGTCGTTGTAGCGCACGACGGTGCAGTTCTCCGTCATCACGTCGCCCAGTTCCTGCGCCAGGCCGTACGGGTTCTCCGGGCCCGCCATCTTCTTGATGGTGGCGAACCGGTCCTCCCAGTAGCGCCTGGCGTCCTGGAAGTACTTCTCCGGCATGGCCGCCGCGCTCGTCGTCTGGCTCTTGGCGAAGGACGCCATGGCCGGGCCGCCGATCATCCCCGAGTAGATGCAGGAGAGCAGCGAGTTGGCGCCCAGGCGGTTGCCGCCGTGGAACGCGTAGTCCGCCTCGCCCGCGGCGTACAGGCCCGGGATGTTGGTGGACTGGTTCTTGGGGCTGCCCTCGAGCGGCGTGAGCGTCTTCGAGTCGGCCTCGAACGTCACGTACAGGCCGCCCATCGAGTAGTGCATGCCCGGGAAGATGACCATCGGCGTGACGCGCGGATCATCTCCGACGAACTTCTCGTAGATCTCCATCACGCCCTTGATCTTGGCGTCGAGCGTCTTGGCCGGGATGTGCGTGACGTCCAGGTACACGCCGTCGCGCCCGCCGACGCCCAGGCCCAGGTCGCGGCAGACCATGAAGATCTCGCGCGTGGCGACGTCGCGGGGGACCAGGTTCTTGTACTTGGGGTACTTCTCCTCGAGGAAGTACCAGCGCTCGCTCTCCGGGATGTCCCGGGGCCCGCGCGTGTCGCCCTTCTTGCGCGGCACCCAGACGCGGCCACCCTCGCCGCGCACCGACTCGCTCATCAGGCGCAGCTTGTCCTCGCCCGGAATCGACGTCGGGTGCACCTGGATGAACTCGCCGTTGGCGTAGATGGCGCCCTCCATGTAGGCGCGACCCGCGGCGGTGCCGGTGTTGATGATGGAGTTGGTGGAGCGACCGAAGACGATGCCCGGGCCACCCGTGGCGAGGCACACGGCCTCCGCCGGGAAGGTGCGGATCTCCATGGTCCGCAGGTCCACGGCCACGCTGCCGATGCAGCGGCCGCCCTCGTCCTTCACCGTGCCGAGCCACTCCCAGTACTCGTACTTGGTGACCTTGCCCTCGGCCTCGTAGCGGCGGACCTGCTCGTCCAGCGCGTAGAGCAGCTGCTGGCCCGTCGTGGCGCCGGCGAAGGCGGTGCGGTGGTGGAGCGTGCCGCCGAAGCGGCGGAAGTCCAAGAGGCCCTCCGGCGTGCGGTTGAACGTCACGCCCATGCGGTCCAGCAGGTAGATGATGCCGGGGGCCGCGTAGCACATGCCCTTCACGGAGATCTGCTCGGCCAGGAAGTCGCCGCCGCGCAGCGTGTCCTTGACGTGGATCTCCGGGTGGTCACCCTCTCCCTTGGTGTTCACCGCGCCGTTGATGCCTCCCTGCGCGCAGACCGAGTGAGAGCGCTTCACCGGGACGAGCGAGAGCACATCCACCTGGTGGCCCGCCTCCGCGAGCTTGATCGTCGTCATCAGCCCGGCGAGACCGCCGCCCACCACTGTGAACCGCGCTGCTGCTGCCATCATCGTCTCCTTGACCGCCGGATCCAGGGCGCCTGCCGTCAGCCGGCCCGCCACAACCGGCGCGCCACGCTCCGGACATCTCCGTGCGAGTTCTACAGGCTAGTTAACTTGCTGGAAGCACGCCGCAACGGCGGCGAGAAACTCGATAAGCCCGCGTCATTCGCGGCATCAGCCAAGAAGCCCGCCGGGGGTCCCCGACGGGCTTCTGACTGGAACGGCCTACAGCTTGACGGAGTCGACCGTCTTCTTGACCGACTGGAAGGACTTCTCCAGCTCGGCCTTCTCGGCGTCGTTCAGGTCGACGGTGATGACCTTCTCGATGCCGCCCGCGCCGATCTGCACGGGGGTCCCGAAGAAGTAGCCGTTGATGCCGTACTGGCCCTTGAGCAGGGCCGCGCCCGGCAGGATGCGCTTGCGGTCGAAGATGAAGCTCTCCGCCATGGCGATGGAGGAGGCCGCGGGCCCGAAGTAGGCGCTGCCCGTCTTGTACAGGCCGACCAGCTCCGCGCCGCCCTCGCGGGTGCGCTTGACGATGGCGTCCAGCTTGTCCTTCGCGATCAACTCCGTGAGGGGCACGCCGCCCACGGTGCTGTGACGCACCAGGGGCACCATGTCGTCGCCGTGGCCGCCGAGCACCAGCGCCTCCACGTCACGGATGGAGCAGCCGAGCGCCTCGGCCACGAAGCACTTGAAGCGGCTGGTGTCCAGCACGCCCGCCATGCCCACGACCATGTTGTCCGGCAGGCCGGCGATCTTGTGGAGCGCGAACACCATCGCGTCCAGCGGGTTCGCCACGTTGATGACGAAGGCGTTGGGGGCGTGCTGCTTGATGTTGCCCGCCACGTCCGTCATGATCTTGAGGTTGATCTCCAGCAGGTCCTCGCGGCTCATGCCCGGCTTGCGGGGCATGCCGGCCGTGATGATGATCACGTCCGAGCCAGCGACGTCCTTCCAGTCCGTGGTACCGGTGACGCGGCAGTCGTAGCCGTCCACCGCCGCCAGCTGGTTGATGTCCAGGGCCTTGCCCTTGACCAGGCCTTCGGCCGCCGGGATGTCGTACAGGAACACGTCACCGAGCGACTTCTGCACCGCCAGCAGCGCGAGGTTGCCGCCGATCTGCCCGCCACCGATGAGGCCAATCTTCTTCTTGCGATTCTGAGCCATGGCTTCGCCGTCTCCCAATTCCCCGCGAGGGGACTACATGTGCTTGATGATGGCCTGACCGAACTCGGAGCACTTCACCTCGGTCACCCCGGACTGCCCCTCCTGCTTCATCAGGCGGGCGAAGTCGTACGTCACCGTCTTGGCGGCGATGGCGCGGTCCATGCCCTGGATCATCAGGTCCGCGGCCTCGTGCCAGCCCAGGTGCCGGAACATCATCTCACCAGAGAGGATGACCGAGCCCGGGTTCACCTTGTCCTGGTCCGCGTACTTGGGCGCCGTGCCGTGCGTGGCCTCGAACACCGCGTGGCCCGTGACGTAGTTGATGTTGCCGCCCGGGGCGATGCCGATGCCGCCCACCTGCGCCGCCAGCGCGTCCGACAGGTAGTCGCCGTTGAGGTTCAGCGTGGCGATGACGTCGAACTCGTCCGGACGCGTGAGCACCTGCTGCAGCGTGATGTCCGCGATGGAGTCCTTGATGACGATCTTGCCGGCGGCCACGGCGGCCTTCTGCTCGGCGTTGGCGGCCTCCTCGCCCTTGGCGGCCTTCGTCACCTCCCACTGGTCCCACGTGTAGACCTTGTCACCGAACTCCCGGGCGGCCAGCTCGTAGCCCCACTTGCGGAAGGCGCCCTCGGTGAACTTCATGATGTTGCCCTTGTGGACCAGCGTGACGCTCTTGCGCTTGTGGTCCACCGCGTACTGGATGGCCGCGCGGATGAGCCGATCGCTGCCCTCCTTGGACACGGGCTTGACGCCCAGGCCGATGTCCGACGGGAAGCGGATCTTCCCGAACTCCTTCGGGAACTCCTGCTTGAGCAGGGACAGGAACTTCGCCGCCGCGGGGCTGCCGGCCTCGAACTCGATGCCCGCGTAGATGTCCTCCGTGTTCTCACGGAAGATGGTCATGTCCACCTTGTCCGGCGACTTGACCGGGCTGGGCACGCCCTTGAAGTAGCGCACGGGGCGCAGGCAGACGTACAGGTCGAGCAGCTGGCGCAGCGCCACGTTCAGCGAGCGGATGCCGCCGCCCACCGGCGTCGTCAGCGGGCCCTTGATGCCGACCAGGTAGGTGCGGAAGGCCTCGACCGTCTCGTCGGGAAGCCAGTTGTTGACCTGCTTGAAGGACTTCTCGCCGGCGAGGACCTCATGCCAGGCGATCTTCTTCTTGCCCTTGTAGGCCTTCTCCACCGCGGCGTCGAACACGGCCTGGGACGCGCGCCAGATGTCGCGGCCCGTGCCGTCGCCCTCGATGTAGGGGATGATCGGATGGTCCGGCACGGACAGCTTGCCGTTCTGGAGGGTGATCTTCTCGCCGGAAGTCGGGGGAGCCATGGACGTACTCCTGGAAGGTGTGGCCGTGTAAGAATTGGCGCGGGATAGTCGAGAACCCGCCCCCCTCCCGTCAAGGAGTTTGGCCGCTCCTCCAGGTTGCAGGACTTATCGGACCCAGCGGCGCCGCATGCGCTCGGGCACGCGCGCCAGGCCTGGAGGACCGCGCCTGCGCACCGACCTACCAGCAGGCGAGGCCCGGCGCGGGAAGCTCCACCGTCACCGTGAGGCCCTCGCCATCGCCGCGCTCCACGCCGAGCGCCCCGCCCACGGACTCCACCAGCTCCCGCGCCCGGGCGAGCCGACGATGCGCGGGCCCCACCAACATGGGCGACAGGAACACCGCCTGGAGCTCGCGCGCGGACAGCCGCGCCGCGGACGTCACCACCTGGAAGCGCGGCGGCTCGTCACCGAAGTCATCCGGCGCGTCCAGCACCACGCGCACACTTCCCTCCCCCGCGTGGTCCGCCGCGTGCGACAGCAGCAGCAGCAACACCTGCCGTGTACGTCGCGCCCCTGTCCGCGCCAGAACGGTTTCCCCTGGAAGTTCCAGTTTCACTTCGATGCCGTGGATTCTTCGCGTGGCTTCCAGCAATTCCAGGGCTTCTTCCATGAGCGCCGCGACCTCCACTTGCTGGGAATCCGGACCCTCCACCGACGCCAGCGAGGCCCTGGGGGAAGCAGCCTGGGGCGCCGCCCCGGCTTCACCCGACGTCCTGTCCACCCAATCCCGCGCCGCGCTCATGCCGCACCTCGTCCCGTTGGCCCTACAGAGGGACTTTACTGGCGGAATCCGACGCGCTCCATTTCACTACGAGAAAGTACGCAGGGCGTGGTTGACTGGAGACATTACAGCTTCGCGACATCTTGGCCGTGCCGTTGTCGGGTGCTGGGCATGCAGTTCGTGAAACTTGGAGAAATGGCCTGTCACGGTTGACCCAGTGCCCTAGATTCCGGCCTTGACGAAAACAGCAAGGCTGCACAAATTCGATTTGACTGTTCCTCTCGACTCCGTATGATACGGACCCATAGCGAAATGCCGCCCACCGCAGCACCGCTGGAGCAGGGAGGAACTGTTGTGCTTGCAACTTCGCCATCCGCATCAGGCGTTCCTCACTACCGGAGAAGGGGGCTCCTGGACATGGAAGGGGGAAACCCGCTCTCCGACCGGCGGACGGTCGAGTTCGATAGCCGCGACGCTTTCATCAATGTGATTCCGCTGCCGCCAGCGGAAGCCGCGCTGGACGACTCGGGCTATTCGCTGCACGGCCGGGGCGCCAACGCCATCACGTGCTCGCTGGGCACGCTGGACGCGACGCTGGGTGAGGTGACGCGACTGAGCCCCACCGTGGTCTGGGTGATGCCGCGCGGTCCCGTGACGCACACCGAGGGCCCCACCCTGCCCGTCTTCCTCAAGGGCCGTGGGCTCACCATCGGTCCCCTGGTCGGCGCGTTCATCCGCGCGGACGCGGAGACGGCGAGCGCGCCCGTCGGCCTTCAGCTGGTGGGCGTGACGGTGGAGCAGGGCCGGCAGATCCTCTCCCTGCTGGCGGACGCGCTGAAGAACGGCGTGGCGGAGCCGGCGGCGTCGGTGCTGCCGGTGCAGGACACCATCGAGCAGGCCGAGCGCATCCGCTCCATCCTGGTGGCCATCTGCGCGTCCGGGAACAACGGCGTGCTGCGCCGCAAGGGCCGCTCGGTGCGCATGGTGCTCGAGCGCTTCAACACGGCGACGTCGCAGCTGGAGTGGCGCTCCGAGGAGCCCGTCACCGAGTGGGGCGAGGCGCCCTTCGACGTGGACGTCATCGGCTACAACAGCGCGTACCGCATGCGCCTGGACGGCGGCAGCGGCGACGGCGAGCGGCTCTACACGCAGCTGCCCACGCGCATCTCCCGCATCCGTCACCGCTGGCACCGCCGCGTCCCCGCCCCCGCGGGCGCGAACGTGCGCTTCCATCACCCGCTGTGGCGGGAGCTGGGCGAGCTGCAGCGCGACGTGGTGGACCTGTCGTTCTCCGGCCTGTGCCTGCGCTGCAAGCCCGAGGACCTGATGTTCCCCGGCCTGCTGCCGCCGCACATCGAGCTGCAGACGGGCGAGGGCCAGACGCTGACGTTGCGCGGGGAGATCCGCTACGTCACCAGCCCCCGCGCGGATGGCTACATGCTGTGCGGCCTGAGCGTGCAGCCCTACTCCGTGGACGAGGCGCGCTGGGTGCGCTTCGTGTCGCAGACGACGTCCCCCGCCACTCGCACCAGCGAGAACATGGAGGACGGGCTGTGGGATTTGTTCACCCGCTCGGGCTTCTTCAGCCTCGCGGGCAAGACGTCCGAGGAGTTCGAGGAGCAGCGGCTGGCCTTCCGGAGCATGGCCAAGCGCGGCGCGGAGATTCCGCAGCTGTTCTGCCAGGCGGTGTGGCCGTCCGAGCGCGGCCCCGAGGCGACGCTGTCCTTCATGAAGCCCTACCGCCACGCGTGGATGGGGCACCAGGTCGCCAAGCGTCCCGGCAAGCCGCCCCCGAGCGTGCAGGAGCCGGGGCAGATCATGCGCGACTTGTACGTGCGCACCTTCGAGCATCCGCAGAGCGACCCGGACTTCCGCTGGGTGGTGGCCTACGTGGAGGCGCTCAACCCGTGGATCGCCAAGGCGCACGTGCGCTACGCCGAGCGGCAGATGGAGACGGGCCAGGGCCTGGCCTTCACGCGCAAGGTGCACATGCTGGACGTGTACACGCACGAGCAGACGGGCCGCGCGCACGAGGGCATCCAGATTGGCCTCGCGACGGCGCAGGAGCTGACGCTGCTGGCGGACACCATCGCGCGCACCCGCCCCGCCTGCTACGTGGACGCGCTGGACTTCACGCGCGAGCGCATCGACATGCGTCCGGTGCAGGCGCGCTGGAAGCAGTTCAATCTCGAGCGTGAGCGGGAGATCCTGGTCGCGCGGCGCAACGGAGTCCCCGTGGCCGCGACGGTGCTGGAGCTGGGTCAGCGGGGCACGAACCTGTACTGCCTGCTGGACATGGCCCGCCTGTTCCCGCTGACCGAAGAAGGACCGTCCACCTATGTCGCATTGGTGGACGCCGCGCGCCGGTGGTATGCGGCGCGCCGCCGCACCTCGTTCCACTTCCTATGTGAGGACGAGGGGGGGGATTACGTGCAGGAGGCCGGCATCCACGGAGGGCCCGATCCCTACATGTGGATCATCTCCTCCAAGCTGATTCCGGACTTCCTCGAGCACATCAGTGAGCTGACCATCGGGCGCCGCGGCGCCCACAACCCTCGCTAAACGCCCCAGAGGTAGACACATGAGCAAGCAATTCGTGGAGCAGAACTATGTTCCGCACGTGGCCCCCGTGCGCGAGCGCCTCAAGACGTCCCCCGCCCTGAAGGCGCTGCTGGATCCCAACGTGGACCCGGCGCTCGTGGAGGGCTTCCTCATCCAGCTCAACTCGCTGGGTGTCTACATGACGGAGCCGGTGGACAAGTGGATCCGCCGCGCGGGCGAGGCCTCCGTGAAGATGGGCCTCAAGGACGTGGGCGAGAAGCTCATCACCCACGCGAAGCACGAGGAGGGCCACCACCTGATGATGATCGAGGACACCAAGAACCTGGTGGCCCGGTGGAACTCGCGCCGCTCTCCGCAGCTGGACGTGAACGCGCTCTTGAGCCAGACGCCCACGCAGGCGATGGTCGAGTACCGGAAGATCCACGAGGACACCATCGTCGGCGAGATGCCGGCGGCGCAGGTGGCCATCGAATATGAAATCGAGAACCTGTCCGTCGTGTTCGCGCCCGGGCTGATGGAGCAGGCCAAGCGCGTCTGTGGCGAGGACATCATGGAGGCCATGTCCTTCGTGAAGGAGCACGCGGAGCTGGACGTGGGCCACACCGCGCTCAACGAGGTCATGCTCGGCAAGCTGCTGGACCAGGTCCCGGAGAAGACCGCGGTCATCGGCAAGACGGGCGCGCAGGCGCTGGACATCTACCTGCGCTTCATGGGCGACTGTGTCGAGCGCGCCCAGCAGATGATCAAGCCCGCCGCGGCTTGAGGTCCCACCGGGGCCCGCTCGGAAGGCGAGCCCCGCTCAGTCATGCCCCGGGGGCGTCACGGGCCGAGGAATCGGCCTGGGCGCCCCGTCGTGTTCCACCGACCTACCCCGCGCGACGCACCACCGCGTCCGCCGTGCGCGCGCGCGGACGGATGCGTCCACGCAGCGAGCGGCGAAGCCCCTCCAGCTCCGGCCCCGTCGCCGTGCCGAACACGTAGCGGTCCGGGCGCAGCACCACCACGTCCTTGCCGTGGCGGGCGAACCACGCGACCAGCCGGCCCTCCGTGTCCACGAGCGCCTCCGGCGGAGGCTCGCCGATGCGCTCCGCGGAGAGCACGGTCCACGCACGCGCGCCCAGCTCCGCCGCCAGCGCACGGGCCTCCCGCTGCAGGTCCTGCGAGGCGCCCGGCCGCGTGAGCACGACGAAGCCATCGCCCAGCACGTGGTCCAGCAGGACCCGCTGCCCCTCGAGCACCTCCACGCGCGGCTGCGGGAAGTAGGTGCCCTCCGGCGCGGCCTTCTTGCGTCGCGCGCCGAGCAGGAACCCCTGCTCCAGCGCGAAGACGGGCTTCACCTTGAACTGGCGGATGAACTCCCCGGTGACGGGCAGGCGGTAGAGGAGCTGGATGAGCGCGTTGCGCACGCGCGAGAGCACCTGGCCTCCGGACATCATCACCCGGCCCATGGCGTCCGAGCTCTTGATGACCTCGGCCACGTGGCCGCGCCGCTCCTGCTCGTACGTATCCAAGAGCGAGTCGTCCGCCGAGCCGTCCAGCACCCGCGCCAGCTTCCAGGTCAGGTTCGCCGCGTCGCGGAAGCCCGCGCACAGGCCCTGGCCCAGGAACGGCGGCATCAGGTGCGCGGCATCCCCCATCAGGAAGGCGCGTCCCACCCGCCAGCGGTCCACCAGGCGCGAGTGGTACGAGTGGACGTTGATGGAGCGGATCTTCACCGTCGACGGGTCGATGTACGGCGCGATGAGCGTGCGCACGTGGTCCGGCTGCCGCACCGCCTCCAGGTCCGCGTCCGGGTCGACGATGATGTCGAAGCGCATCTCGTCCCGCGCGGTGCGCGCGATGAACCCGCGGCGCTTCGGGCCACACAGGTAGCTGGTGTAGTCGGGCTCCGGCGACGACGTGCTCACGGTGATGGCGAGCGCGTGCTCCAGGCCCGTGGTGCCCTCGAGCTTCAGGCCCAGCTTGCGTCGGATGGGGCTGTGCGCGCCGTCGCACGCGAGCAGGTAGCGGGCGCGGACGGTGAGCACCCGCTCGCTGGCGAGCTCGCGCACGCGCACCGTGAGGCCCTCTGCGTCCTGCACGAAGGATTCGACCTCGTGGCCCTGCCACAGCTCCACGTGCTCGAAGCGCGCCATGCCCTTGCGCAGCATCGCCTCCATCCGCGGCTGCTGGAAGAAGGTGGCCACGTCATGCCCGTAGGGGCGGTCCAGCTTCGTGAAGTCCACCTCCGCGAGCACGCGCAGGCGGTCATCCAGGTAGCGCAGCGTCTTGCAGGGATGGAAGCCCGGCCCCAGCTCTCCCTCCAGGCCCGCGGACTGGAAGATGCGCTGCGCCTCGTCATCCAGGCTGATGGCGCGCGACTGGGCATGCGCGGACAGCTCCTTCTCCACGATGAGCGTCCTGACGCCCTGCAGTCCGAGCAGGTTGGCCGCCATCGCTCCGACCGGTCCACATCCCACGATGATGACATCAACAGTTTCTGGAGCCACGTCCGCCCTCCGGGTCGTCTCGTTGTTGAGCTGCCTTTGATGATTCATCCCCCAGGCCATGGCTGGAATTATCAGCGGGCCATTCACCCTCGCTCTCGCGCGGTCCCCTCACGCGAGTGGACTCCAGAAAGGCGCCGCCGTCGCGTTTTCACTCGGCCCACGCAAACAATGCGGCCCCGAGTCCTCGCCAACTCCACCGGCGAGCGTGCGACCCATCCCGTCACCCCGACCCCGTGCCTCTCGATTCAAAGAACGCCCCGGGGAAAATTCCTTGCATGTTTGAGTTTCACCCCTCGGCGAGCCTCTGGAATCAGCCCCTGGGTGTTCGCGGTTGCAGGCGGGGGTGCACTCCCCACCCGGTGGGTTCCCGCGAGGAGTCAAGGTGGGCAGACATTCCTTACGGACTTCAACATTGCACTGACACCGAATCACAGTTGTCGAACGGCAGAAGGAATCGCTGTCGGAAACACCGCATTGACGTCGTGGGCAACGCGCGGCGTCGTGCATTCGGAGATCGCCAGTGGTTAGGTGGCGCTTCCCCCTCACGCGTGGTTCGCGAAGGAGCAGTTCCATGGAATGGCTCGAATTCTCCCGTTGGTCTCCCGAGGTGGAGCGTCAGCTCGCGCAGCAGGCGGCGCGGCTGGGCGACACGGCGGCCCGCGGAGCCTCCCTGACCCGGCGGGTCCGGATGAGCGCCACGGTGGCGGCGGCGTACCGCTTGAGCGCGATGCTCCGCGAGTATCCGCGCACCAACCCCTGGGGCCACCCCGTCTCGGAGTCCTGAGCCCCAGGCGGGGCCGCCGTGAGCCCCGGGGCTCCGGCACCTCGTGATGCTCGGGACACACCCTGCTCCACCGTCGACGGTGAGCGCATGAAGGGCCCTCGAGGGCTCCATGCCCGCCTCCCTCCGGTGGAAACGACAGGGACCTCGCGGTTCGCCGCGCACTTGATTGACCTGTCAATCCACGGTGGCTCCTCCTCCCGCGTATCGGCGGGCTGGTTCCGGTCCTTCGCCCGGGGTATTGCTCCCCTCCCACTTCGAGTGCCGCGCCTCGTCGCGGTCCTGGTGTGCGGAAGAGGACGTCGGTGGGTACCCACACACGCAGCCCTGGCCTCGCAGCGCGCCCCGAGACGGCGCTGACGCGACTTGTCCCCTGGGCGGGGGCGCTCCTGGGGGTGCTCTGGTTCATCGCGCTGGGCGGCGCGTGGGCGCTGGACCCCACGTCTCTGGAGTGGTTGGGATGGGGGGACTGGGCGCAGCACGTGCTCGGCTGGTGGTTCTTCCGTGAGGCCCCCTGGGGTTTTCCCCTCGGCAGGACTCCCGGCTACATGGCGCCGCTGACCACCACGGTGGGCTTCACGGATTCGAATCCGTGGCTCGCGCTGGCGTTCAAGCCCTTCTCGGGCTGGCTGCCCCAGGACTTCCAGTTCATCGGGCTGTGGCTCGCGTCATGCCTGGCGCTCCAGGGGTTCATGGGCGTCAAGCTGATGGCGCTGTTCACGCCTCGGGCCGCGCATCAGCTCCTGGGGGCCGCGCTGTTCGTGCTCGCGCCGGTGCTTGTCTTCCGATTCGAGCACGACACGCTCTGCGCGCACTGGATGCTGACGGCCTTGCTGTGGCTGCACCTGCGTCCGCGGCCGGATGCGCGAAGTGCGTGGCGGACGCTGCGCGAGGTCCTGCTCATCAACGTGCTCGCGGCTGGCGTCCACCCGTACTTGATGGTCATGGTCTTCGCGCTCTCGACGGCGCTGCTCGTCAGCATGACGTGGCAGGAGCGGCTGCTCACGCGGCGGCAGGCGGGACTCGTGTTCCTGGGGGGCACGCTCATGCTGGGCGGGCTCTTCTTTGCGTTCGGCTATGTGGGCCAGGGGGTACGAGGCGCGGCGCATGGCTTCGGGGCGTACAGCTCCGACATGCTCACGTTGATCAACCCGATGGCGTGGTCACGGATGTTGCCGGCGCTCCCGACGCGCAAGGACCAGTACGAGGGCTTCGGCTATCTCGGCACGGGAGTGCTCGCGCTCGGCGCGGTCCTGGGGCGACCTTCTGTCTGGTGGCCCGAGGTTCGAGCGTGGGCCCGAGCCCATCAGCCACTGTGGGTCGCGGTGGGACTGCTCACGCTGCTCGCGTTCTCGACGACGCTGACCTTCGGCGGCGTCATCGTGCTGTCGGCGCGCAAGATGGCCGACGTGTTCATGCCGGTGCTGGGGATGTTCCGCTCCTCGGGCCGCTTCATCTGGCCGCTCCACTACCTGGTGCTCACCGGCATCCTGGCGCTCGTCATCTGGCGCTGGCGCGAGCGTCCCGCCGTTCTCACGGGCATCCTGCTGGGCGCGGTGGTCACCCAGGTGGTCGACACCGAGGAACTGTGGACGCAGAGGCGGTTTCGACCGGCGCCGTGGCCTCGGCTCGGTGCACCGGAGTGGGCGCAATTGGATTCGTTCTACCGGCACGTGGTGCTGTATCCGCCGTACATCCATGACTCGAAGCTGCCATGCACCCAGAACACGTTCCGCCGGGATGACTATGTACGCTGGGGGGACCTCGCGTACCGGAAGGGCCTGTCGACGAACAGCGGCTATGTCGCTCGCATCAATGAGCGACACGTCGAGCAGAGCTGCGAGGCACTCGTGGCCGATGTCGCGCAGGGCCGGCTCTCGTCGGACACGCTCTATGTCGTCGATACTCCGAAGCTGGGGTTGTTCCAGGGATTGGGAGAGCACGTCACCTGCGGCACGGTGGATGGGTTCAATGTCTGCGTCGCCGCTCGTGACGGTCGGTTCAGGGAGGCGCTCTTGAGGTCCTCGAATCGCGCACAGAGGCCCCTTCCATGAGCGCGGCCTCACGACATCTCCCCTGGGCCGGAGCGCTTCTGGGCGTGCTCTGGTTCGTCGCGCTGGGCGGTGTACGCGCGCTGGACCCCACCTACCTGGATTGGTTGGGATGGGGAGACTGGACGAAGAGCATCCTCGGCTGGTGGTTCTTCCGTGAGGCCCCCTGGGGGTTTCCCCTCGGCAGGACGCCCGGCTACATGGCGCCGCTCACGACGACGGTGGGCTTCACGGACTCGACACCGTGGGTCTCGCTGGTGCTCAAGCCGTTCTCCGGGTGGCTGCCTCAGGACTTCCAGTTCATCGGGCTGTGGCTCGCGTCGTGCCTGGCGCTCCAGGGGTTCATGGGCGTCAAGCTGATGGCGCTGTTCACGCCTCGGGCCTCGCATCAGCTCCTGGGGGCCGCGCTGTTCGTGCTCGCGCCCGTGCTCGTCTTCCGGTTCGGGCACGACGCGCTCTGCGCGCACTGGATGCTCACGGCCTTGTTGTGGCTGCACCTGCGTCCGCGGCCGGATGCGCGAAGCGCGTGGCGGACGTTGCGCGGTGCCCTGCTCATCAACGTGCTCGCGGCTGGCGTCCACCCGTACCTGGCGGTCATGGTCCTCGCGCTCTCGACGGCCCTGCTCGTCAGCATGGCGTGGCAGGAGAGACACCTCACCTGGCGACAGGCGGGACTTGCGCTCCTGGCTGGATGCCTGGCCGTGGGTGGCGTCTTCTTCGCGTTCGGATACGTGGGCCAGGACGTACGCGGAGGCACACAGGGATTCGGTGTCTACAGCGCGGACATGTTGTCGCTCATCAATCCCATGGGGTGGTCACGGGTGTTGCCGTGGCTGCCCGCGCGGAGTGGCCAATACGAGGGCTTCGGTTATCTCGGCACTGGCGTCCTCGTGCTCGCGCTCGTCGCGCTGCTGGGCAGGCCGTCCGCCTGGTGGCCTCAGGCGCGCGCACGTGCTCGAGCACACGGGCCGCTCCTGGCCGTGGTGGGGCTGCTGGCGTTGCTCGCGTTCTCCACGACGATGACCCTCGGTGGCACCACCGTGCTGTCGATGCGGAAGGTCGCCGAGCCGTTCATGCCCGTCCTGGGCATGTTCCGCGCTTCGGGGCGCTTCATCTGGCCCCTGCACTATGTCGTGCTCACGGGCATCCTCGCGCTCGTCACCTGGCGCTGGCGCGAGCGCCCCGTCGTCATCACGAGCGTGTTGCTCGGTGCGCTGCTCATCCAGGTGGTCGACACCGAGGAGCTCTGGGCACAGCAACGGTTTCGCTCGGCGCCCTGGCCCCGGCTGCGCGCGACGGAGTGGACCCAGCTCGATTCGTTCTACCGGCACGTGGTGCTGTATCCACCCTACATCCATGACTCGGAGCTGCCGTGCACCGAGAACACCTTCGCCCGGGATGACTACGTGCGATGGGGGGACCTCGCGTATCGCAAGGGTATGTCGACGAACAGCGGATACGCCGCGCGCTTCAATGAACGACATGTCCAGCAGGTCTGTGAGGAGCTGAAGGCCGATGTCGAGCAAGGCCGACTCTCGGCGGATACGCTCTACGTCGTGGACCCACCGAAGCTGGCTTTGTTCCAGCGCCTGGGCGAGCTGGTCAGCTGCGGCAACGTGGACGGGTTCAACGTCTGCGTGGCTGGTCGTAATGGGCGCTTCAGGGAGGTGCTCCTGAAGTCCTCGGCCCGTGCGCCACTGCCTCCCACGGCGGAAAGTCCTATCACCCCTCCGTGATGCCCTTGCGCAGCGCCGTGCGCTCGAGCTTGCCCATCGCGTTGCGGGGCAGCGCGTCCAACCAGATGAAGCGCGTGGGCAGCTTGAAGCCCGCGAGTGAGTCACGGCACCAGGTCTCCAGCACCGGTGCATCCGGACGCTGCTGGCCAGTGCGTGGCGCGAGGAAGGCCACGGGGACCTCGCCCCATCTCGCGTCGGGGACGCCAATCACCGCGGCCTCCTGCACCGCGGGATGATTGGCGAGCACCGCCTCCACTTCCGCCGGGTAGATGTTCTCCCCTCCCCTGACGATGAGGTCCGTTCGACGTGAGAGCACCGTGAGGCGACCTCGCGCGTCCAGCACCCCGAGGTCCTTCGTGTGGAGCCATCCGTCACGGAACGCCTCGCGCGTCGCGTCGGGACGATTCCAGTAGCCCGCCATCACCGTGGGGCCTCGGACCTCGATGTTGCCTTCCTCGCCAGGGCCTCGTGCAGCGCCGTCATCTCCGACGATGCGCACCTGGGTCCCCGGCAGAGAGCGTCCCGCGGTCTTCCCATCCGCCTCGGAGGGAGACTCCGTCGTCACCTGGGAACAGGCCTCGGTGAGACCGTAGGTCTGGAGCGCCAGGAGCCCCACTGCGCGTGCCCGGTCCAACAGGAACACTGGCACGGGCCCACCGCCAATCAGCGCGAGCTTGAAGGTCTCCGGCACCTGGCGACCGGCTCGGATGTCGAGCACCCGCTCCAGCGTCGTGGCGACGAGGCTCGCGTGCGTCACGCCTTCGTCGATGGCTCGACTGGTGGCCTCCGCGTCGAAGCGCTCGTGCAGCACGAGACAGCCTCCCTCGTACGCGGTGCGCGTCAACATCGCGAGACCACCGACATGGAACAGTGGCAACGTCCCGAGCCAGCGCGGCGCGGGATGCGCTCCGAGGTTCTCCGCAGAGGCTCGGCACGACGCACGGAAGTTGCCCTCCGTCAGCACCGCGCCCTTCGGCCTGCCCGTCGTCCCGCTTGTGAAGAGCACGACGCGCGGTGCGTCCTCAACCAGCGGCACACAGGTCGTCGAGGGCTCCGAGGGAGCCAGGGGCGCGCCTTCCGTCGGTCGCCCTGTCGACGACGCACAGGCCGTGGACGGCGTCAGCGACGCACCCGTTACCAAGAGTTCCTCGTCTGGCGGTCGTACTGCCGACGCCACAGAGGACTTCAGCGACTGCGCATTCGGCAGTTGCCCTCCCGACGCCAGCTCAGGTGTCGGCGTCTCCGACGACGCGCGGGTCTCCCTCGTCCGCTCGCGCGGTAGCCGCTCCCTCGACGCCACGTACTCCGACGCCACGTACGCCGGCGACGCGAAGGTCTCTATCGTCCGCTCGCGTGAGAGACTCTCCCCCGACGCCACGAACGTCGTCGACGCGAAGGCATCCGGCGTCCGTTCGCGAGGGAGCCCCTCCCCTGAAGCCACGTACGCCGTCGACGCGAAGGTCTCCAGCGGCTCCGCCCCTGGCAGACGCTCTCGCAAGGCCCCCATCGCCAAGGTGAGCGCGGGCGCGATGTCCTCGACCAACGGGGCCAACTCAGCGCGAGTGAGGCGCGCGTTCAGCGGCGCCAGCAGCGCTCCCAGCCGCCCCAGGGCCCAGAACAGGAACACACAGGCCGGCTGGTTCGTCGACAGCAGCGCGACCCGCTCTCCCGCGCCGATGCCCCGGGCCTCGAGCGCGGCCACCCACCGATTCACCTCGGCGTCCAACGCTCCGTAGCTCCACGAGCGCCCGGCGTATGTGAGCGCCTCCGCTTCCGGATGAACGCGGGCGCCCTCGCGGATGGGACAACCGAACGTCGTCACACCACCGCTCCGGCATCCAGCCCGAGCCCCGGCGTCTCCGGCAACCGGATGCGCCCATGCAGCGGCCGGTAGTCATGCACGGCGGGCTCACTCTTGAAGAGCTTCCCCACCGCGAGCCCCGACGCGAGCGCCCCTGAAGGC
The DNA here is from genome assembly GCF_020037055.1 of Myxococcus sp. AS-1-15. NCBI lineage: Bacteria > Pseudomonadati > Myxococcota > Myxococcia > Myxococcales > Myxococcaceae > Myxococcus > Myxococcus sp. AS-1-15. The sequence goes on from NZ_JAIQDF010000007.1 coordinate 53,302, forward strand.
AACGCGGCCGCGAGGTGCGCCGCCCCAGCCCGAGCCACCACGCCGTCCAGCGAGCTCGTCACATACGCCTGCATGCCCAGCCGAGCGGCGCGCATCGCCACCACGAGCCCGGGCAGCAGCCCTCCCAACACCATCGGCTTGAGCACCACCGCGCCCACCGCCGGCCCACCGCCCAACAATGGATCCGAACCCAGCAGCGCGCGCAACGTCTCCGGAGAACCGAGCGACTCGTCCGCCGCCACCATGCACGGCGCACGTCGCTGCACGCGCCACAACGCGGCAAGGTCGTCCGCCGGCGTCGGCTGCTCCACCAGCTCCAACTGGTACCAGCCCAGCTTGTCCAACGCGCGCTTCGCCTCGAGCTCCGACCAGCCACCGTTCGCGTCGAGCCGCAGCTTCACGTCCGGCCCCACCGCCTCGCGCACCGCCTTCACGCGCTGCTCGTCCTCCTCCAGCGCGCGACCGCCCACCTTCAGCTTGAGCGTCCCATACCCCTCGGCCACCGCCACTCGCGCCTCATCCACCAGCGCCTCCGCCGTCTCACCGCCCAGCAGCGCATTGACCAGGACCTCGGGGCGCGCCTCCTCTGCCAGGAGCCAGCACAGCGGAACCCCCTGCCGCCTCGCGAGCAGGTCCAACAGCGCCAGCTCCAGCGCATGCTCCGCGGCGGGCACCGGCCCCGGAGGCGCGGGATGACGGGCTCGCACCCGGACACCCTCTCCTCTCGCCACTGTCGGCGGGAACGGAGACAGCGTGTCCTCGACGGCGCGCACCGTGTCGCCCAGGAACTGCCCTTCGAGCGAGGACAGCCACGCCGCCAGCACCTCGCCGCAGACGGGGAGCGACTCCGTGCCGAACTCGGGCAGCGGCATCGCCTCACCGAGCCCCACCCGCCCCTCTTCGTCCTCGAGGCGCACGAGGAAACCCTCGCGCGCGGAATAGGTGCCTCGGGCCGTCTTCAGGGGCTGGAGCAGCTCCAGTCGGAGCGGGGTCAGGGTTGCCTTGACGATGCGCATGGACTCACATCATCGCAGGTACAGGCCCAGCCCGAACAGCACTCCGAAGATGAGCTGGAAGCGCGCGGTGCCGCCCAGCGCGGGATTCAGCGCCGCCCCCTGCTCGCGCATCACGCGCTGGAGCGGAGGCACCGCCAACGGGAGGCTCAGGAACGACAGGAACACCCAGGGTGCCGCGTACCCCAGCGCGTACATCGCGACAGGCGTGGCGAACGAGGCGGCGAGCAACAACACGTACTCCGCCTTGCCCGCCGTCGTGCCCCAGCGCACCGCCAGCGTCCGCTTGCCGGCCTTCACGTCCGTCGTCACGTCGCGCAGGTTGTTCACCACGATGAGCATGGTGCCGCTCGCCCCCACGGGGATCGCCGCCCACCACGCCGCCGGATGCACCGTGCCGGCCTGCACGTAGAACGTCCCCGTCACCGCGACCAGCCCGAAGAAGATGAAGACGAACAGGTCTCCCAGGCCGTTGTACCCCAAGGGGAACGGCCCACCCGTGTACGCGTAGCCACAGAGCAGCGACGCGAGTCCAATCGCGACGATGGGCCAGCCGCCCACCGCGACCAGATAGGCGCCCACCGCCGTCGCCGCGATGAAGCACACCGCCGCGCCCATCAACACCGTGCCCGGCGCGATGAGCCCGCTCTGCGTGACGCGCACGGGGCCCAGGCGCTCGTGGGTGTCCGCGCCCTTCTTGAAGTCGTAGTAGTCGTTGATGAAGTTGGTGCCGATCTGGATGAGCACCGCACCCACCAGCGCCGCGAGCGCCGGGAGCAGTCGCCCCACGCCCAGGCCGAACGCGAGCGACGTCCCCACCAGCACGGGCACCAGCGCCGCCGTCAGCGTCTTCGGACGCACGGCCATCAACCACGTCTTCACCGTGGGACGAGGCTTCGACAGGGACACCGGTGCGCCAGGAACCGACGTGCTCACGGACTCATCCTCCCAGGGTCCGCCCCCGTGGCGGCCGCCTCGAACTGGGGCGCCTCGTACCAGGGCGTCTGCAGGAAGCCCAGCACCTCGCGGACGTACTCCTCTGGCGTCTCCAGATGGGGCGCGTGGCCGCAGTCCGCGAAGGCATGTCGCCACACCACCGGGAGCTCCGCCGCCATCCGCCGCGCCGTGTTCGTGAACTTCTCGTCCTTCGCCCCCGTCAAGAGCAGCGTGGGCAGGCGCTGATGGTGCAGCTCCGACCAGTAATCGGGTTGCACGCCCAGCCCCAGGCACTCCAGCGCTCCGGCGAGCCCCTCCGCCGTGCAGGCCCGGCGATGGGCCCGCAGTCGCTCCCGCCGCTCCGCGGGCATGGCGCGCAAGGAGTCGAACAGCGGCAGCGCCTCCCAGCGCTCCACGAAGGCGTCGACGCCCTTCGCGCGGATGAAGGCCGCCAGTTGCCCGTCCGACTCCCGCCGCTCGGCGCGCTCCTGACGACGGTGCAGCCCGGGCGAGCCGCTCTCCATGATGAGCCGACCGAAGCGGTCCGGCGCGCGCACCGCCGCGGCCAGCGCCACGCGCGCGCCCTGCGAGTACCCCAGCAGGTCCACCGTGCCCAGCCCCAGCGAGTCCACCAGGGACACGAGCGCGTCCACCGTCTCGAGGAAGCCATCGCGTCCGCGCCGCTCGGGCAGCGGCGTGGCGCCGTGGCCCGGCAGGTCCACCGCGATGGCCTTCACCGAGCGGCCCATCAGCGGCTTCAGCCCGTCGAAAGAGCCGCGATTCCCGGTGAAGCCGTGGAGCAGCACGAGCGGTCGGGGGCCTTCGCCCCACGTCTCGTACGCCAGCGTCACGCCCATGGTCCCTCTCCGAGTGCGGCGGCCATTCTCGCGAAGAGCTGCCGGTGGTCATCCACGTTCGCGGCCCGGTCCACGCGCACCTCCACCAGGTGCAGGCCGCCTTCCAGTCCTTCACGCACCGCCGCTCGCAGCGCCGCGGGCGTCGTGGGCCGATGCAGCCGAGCCCCACCCAGCGCCGCCGCGTGCGACAGGTCCACGCCGTGCGGCGTGCCGAACAGCGACTCGAACTCGTCCGGCTTCGCCGCCTGCGCGATGGGCAGGAACGAGAAGATGCCGCCACCGTCGTTGTTCACCGCGACCACCGTGAGCGGAACGCGCGAGCGCGCCGCCGTCACGAACGCGCCCACGTCGTGCAGCAGCGCCAGGTCCCCCGTCAGCAGCACGGCGGGACGCGACGCCGCGGCCGCGACACCGAGCGCGCTGGAGATGATGCCATCGATTCCATTCGCGCCCCGGTTGGCCAGCACGCGCAGCGGCACACCACTCGCCGGGGCGAACGCGTCCACGTCCCGGATGGGCATGCTGCTGGAGACGAACAGCGGGACCTCGGCCGGAAGCGCGGCCACCACCTCGCGAGCGATGCGCGGCTCGCTGAGCAAATCCGGTCGCTCGGCGAAGGCCGTCTCCAACGCGCCGCGCACCATCCGCTCCGCGGCGAGGAAGCCCTGGGTCCACCGGCCCACGCTCCGCTTCACGCCCTTCGCCAGCGCGGCACACGCCGCCACTGCCGAGCCCTCCACCACCGTGGCCGCGCGGTGCGCGGGGTCGAACAGCGCCCCCCCGTCACTGAAGAGCACGATGTCCGCGCCCGAGCCGTCCAGCCACTGCTGCGGCACCTTGGGCGTCAGCCCCCCCCCGAACCGCAGCACCAGCTCCGGCCGATGCGCCCTGGCGAACGGCGCGTGACGAAGCATCGCGTCGTAGTGCGAGAGCGTCAGCGGACCGCCGCCATACCGAGCCTGGGACGTGGCCTCCGCCAGCACCGGGTAGCCCGTGGCCTGCGACAGCGCGGAGATGGCCTCGGCGAAGCCGTCCACTTCGTCGCGAGGACCGCAGACGATGACACCCCGCTCCGTCGCGGCGACGCGCTGGCGCACCGACTCCAGCACCGCCGCGTCCGGCACCGGCGCGGGCGCGGCGATGCGCGTGAACGGCATCCCCGGGCGACCGTGCTTCGCGAGCGCGGACAGGCGCTCCTCACCATATGCCTCGGTCACCGGCGCGAGCGGCTCGCGGAAGGGCACGTTGAGCTGCACGGCGCCCCGAGGGGCCCGCAGCGAGGTGGCCACGGCGCGGGCCGCGGTCGCGCGCAGGTGAGACAGCGCCACGTCGCTCGACTCCGGCACGCCCACGTCCGTGAAGCTGCGCGCGTGCTCACCATAGAAGCGCGCCTGCGGCACCGTCTGCGCCGCGCCCCACCCCTGCAGCTCCAGCGGTCGGTCCGCGGTGAGCACGATGAGGGGCACCTGGGACAGCGAGGCCTCGATGACCGCCGGGTAGAAGTGCGCGCCCGCGGTGCCGCTCGTCGCGACCAGGATCACCGGCGTGCGCGATTGCTTCGCGAGCCCCAACCCGAAGAAGGCCGCGCTCCGCTCGTCGATGACGGACCAGGTGCGAAGGCCCTCCGCGCGCGCGCAGGCGATGGCCAGCGGCGAGGAGCGCGAGCCCGGACACACCACCGCGTGTCGCGCGCCGCCGCGCACCAGCTCCTCCACGAGCGCGCGAGCCCACAGCAGGTTGAGATTACTGTCGCCCGACATCCCCGCCTCCCAACGCACGCAACACGGCCAGACTCTTCATCTCCGTCTCCCGCCACTCCGCCTCCGCGATGGAGCCGGCCACGATTCCGCAACCCACGTACAACCGCGCGCGAGCACCCCGCACCCGCGCCGAGCGCAGCCCCACCATCAGGTGCGCCCGCTCGGGCCCCACCCACCCCACCGGCCCCGCGTACCAGCCCCGGTCCAGCCCCTCGTGCTCCACCAGGAAGGACAACGCGCGCTCCCGAGGCGTCCCGCCCACCGCCGGCGTCGGATGCAGCGCCTCCACCACCTGCGCGGCCGACACCCCCTCGCGCAGCCGCGCGCCAATGCCCGTGCGAAGGTGCACCACGTTCTTCAACGCCAGCAGCTGGGGCTCCGCGTCGGAGTGGACCTCGTCCGCGAGCGTGCGCAGCGCCGCGAGGATGTAGCGGACCACCGCGGCGTGCTCACGCGCGTCCTTGTCCTGTCCTCGCAACCCCTCGGCCTCGCGCGGCGCCGCGGTGCCCGCCAGGGCCTCCGTCTCCAGCGCCCGGCCCTCCACCCGACACAGCGTCTCCGGCGTCGCGCCCAGGAAGCACGTCCCGTCCAGCGCGCGGAACAAGAAGGTGGCGCAGCGCGGGTTCTGCTCACGCAGCCTCGCCAGCACGTCCACCACGTCGAACGCCTCGGCGGCCTCCACATCCACGGGCCGCGCCAGCACGACCTTCTGGAGCTGTCCCGAGGCAATCGCCTCCAGCGCCCGCTCCACACGCGCCTCGAACTCCGGCCGCGACGACACCACCGTGAGCGCGACCTCCGCGCCCCGCGCGTGCCGATACCCTTCGGAGAAGCGCGCGCGGACCCGCTCGAGCCGCGAGCGCACCACGTCCTCGCCCCCACGCGCCTCCGGTGCGAACGCGGCCACGGCCAGCCCGCTCCCGGTGCGCCACACCAGCACCTCCGGCAGCGTCCAGCGCGCCACGCCATGCGCGGCCCACGCCTCGTCCACCACCCCCGCCGCGCCGAAGCGGAGCCCGCCGAACCAGGGCCCCGGCATGTCGGACGGCGCCGGGCCCAACCACCGCAACGAGAGGTCACTCAAGGAGCCCAGCACCGCGGGGACCTGTGCGGGCACGGTCGCCTCGACGACCGCCGCCTCGCCCCAGCCCGCCGCCGCCTCGCGCGCCAGGGGCCGCTCCCAATACACCGTCGGAACGCCCAGCGAATCCGCTCCGGAGAGTGGATCCACCGCCGCCAGGGGCATCATTCCGGCCACCCAGCGCTGGCCCTCAACGGGATTGAGCGTCTTCATCAGCGGTCCTCATCCGCGACTGCCCTGAAATCACCTTCGGTTGTCTTCTAAGCCATAACGGCTATACATGCACCAAGGAGTTCAAAACCTCTTGAACTCGGTGGATGGGAGGGCTCGTGGGAGGCAAGCAGCCAGACGAATCCGCGCCGGCGGTGGCCGGGAAGGAGACGGGCGCGCGGCGTGTGCTCCGAGCCTTCCGTCCCGAGGGCACGCGGGTGCGTGCGGGCTCGGTGGAGGTGGGTGGACCGGGGTTCGTGGTGATGGCGGGGCCGTGCGCCGTCGAAGGTCTGGAGCAGGTGGACCGGACCGCCGCCGCCGTGGCCCAGGCGGGCGCCCACGTGCTGAGGGGTGGCGTGTTCAAGCCCCGCACCAGTCCCTATGCGTTCCAAGGAATGGGCGAGCCCGGCCTGCACCTGCTGGCCGAGGCGGGCCGTCGCCACGGGCTGCCCATCATCAGTGAGGTGATGGAGACCGCGCAGATTCCCTTCATGGCGGAGTCCTCGGACATCCTCCAGGTGGGCGCGAGGAACATGCAGAACTTCTCGCTGCTGCGCGCGCTGGGCAAGGTGCGCCGGCCGGTGTTGGTGAAGCGGGGCCTGTCGGCGACGCTGCAGGAGTGGCTGCTGGCGGCGGAGTACGTGCTCGAGGGCGGCAACGAGCAGGTGATGCTGTGCGAGCGGGGCATCCGGACGTTCGAGACGGAGATGCGCAACACGCTGGACCTGGCGGCGGTCGCCTGGGCCAAGCAGCGCACGCACCTGCCCGTCATCGTCGACCCGTCCCATGCGACGGGGCAGGTGGACCTCATCCTGCCCATGTCCCTGGCCGCCGCGGCGGCGGGCGCGGACGGGCTGCTGATTGAAGTCCATCCCCGGCCCGAGCAGGCGCTGTGCGATGGGAACCAGGCGCTGACGCCGGAGCGCTTCCAAACGTTGATGCAGCGGCTACCACCCGTGCTAGACGCGGTGGGTCGACATCTTTGGCGGCCGGAGAGTCCGGCCCAGGTCGTGAGGGCGAGATGAGCACCGAAGTCCGTCAGATGTTCTCCTCCATCGCCACGAAGTACGACGTGACGAACGAGGTCCTGTCGTTCGGCATCCATCGTCTGTGGCGACGGACGGCGGTGCGCCTGAGCCAGGCGAAGCCGGGGGACAGCGTCCTCGACTGCGCCTCCGGCACGGGTGACCTGGCGCTCGCGTTCAAGCGCAAGGTGGGCGCCACGGGCCACGTGATTGGCACCGACTTCTGCGCGGAGATGCTGGAGAGCGGCCCCGCCAAGGCGGCGAAGGCGGGGCTCCAGGTGGACTTCCAGGTGGCCGACGCCATGGACCTGCCCTTCGAGGACAACCGCTTCGACGTGGCGTCCATCGCCTTCGGCATCCGCAACGTGGATGACCCGGTGAAGTGCCTGAGCGAGATGGGCCGCGTGGTGAAGCCGGGCGGCCGCGTCGTCGTGCTGGAGTTCGGTCAGCCCACGGGCGTCTTCGGCGCGCTGTTCCGCTTCTACAGCAAGACGGTGATGCCCACGGTGGGCGGCCTGCTCACCGGCAACCGCGCGGCGTATGAGTACCTGCCCCGCACGTCGGCGGCGTTCCCCGCGGGGGAGCGCTTCCTGTCGCTGATGGACCAGTCCGGCGCCTATGCGGAGCGAAGCGCGCATCCGCTGACGTTCGGAACGGCGAACGTGTATGTCGGCCTCGTCCGCTGAGCCGCGGCAACACCTCGTCGAGAATGTCCTCTCCTCGGTGGATCCCCGGCTCAGGCCGGCACTGAGGGACGCCCTCACGCGCCCGGGGCCCACGCCCCGTCCCGCTGCGGGGCAGACCGTGGTGCTGGGTGGCCACCGGGGCGCCGGCAAGTCCACGCTGCTGCCCCGCGTGGCCCGGCTGCTCGGGCGCACGGGCGTGGACCTGGACGCGCACCTGGAGAAGACGCACGGACGTCCGCTGCGCACCTGGGTGGCCCAGGCCCCCGCCGAGTTCCGCGCCGCCGAGCGCCGCGCGCTGCTGGAGCTGCCCCCCGGGGGGCTCGTGGCCGTGGGCGGCGGGTTCCTGTCGCATCACCCGGACGCGCTCGCCGGCACCTTCACCCTCATCATCCCCGTGACGTTCGAGACCTACCGCGAGCGGCTGCTCACGGACCGGACGCGCCCCCGGCTGCGACCGGAGGTCTCCCTGGAAGAGGAGATCGCCTCCATCTTCCGCGAGCGCGAGGCGCTGCACGCCCGCGTTCCCACCGTCGCCCTGGTGGACTTCCTCCGGGGCTGCCTGCATCCCGAGGAGGTCTTGTGACGCCCGCCCGGCGCATCGTGACGCTGCCCCCCACCCTGCTCGGCCCCGACGCCGTGCACTTCGCCCGGGGGTGCCAGCGTCGCGGCGCCGACGTGCTGGAGATTCGCACCGACCTGCACGCCCCCGACGCCGTGGACGCCGCCGCGCTCGCGGACGTGCTCCCGCTGCTCGTGTCCGAGCGTGGCAAGCCCCTTCCTCCCGCCTGGGTCGCCGCCGCGTGGCGCGTGGACCGGGACCTGATGGACGCCACCGGGCAGAAGGGCCCGCTCGACGCGCCCTCCGGCAAGCTGCTCGCGTCGCACCACGCGGACCGGCAGCTCACCACCGATGAAGCGCTCGCGCTGTGGTCGCGCGAGCTGCCCGCCGACGCGCTGGTGAAGCACGTGGAGCCCATGACGGACCCGGCCCACCTCTCCGTGCTGCTGGAGACGCAGCGACAGCTGGGCGAGCGCTTCGGCGTGTCGCGCGTCACCGTGCTCGGCATGGGCGCGGTGGCGCTGCCGGCGCGCGCGGTACTGGCGCGCAACAACCTGCTCGACTACGTGGCCGCGGGCGGCTCCTGGGCCGCGGCGCCGGGACAGCGGCTGCTCGACGACGCCGTGCGCGAGTGGAGGGGCGCGGACCGCACGACGCTCCCCGCCCCCCTGCGCCTGGGCATCTTCGGGACGGCCATCACCCACTCCCGCTCGCCCCGCATCCACCGCCAGCCTTTCGACCGCATCGACCTCCCCGAGGACGGACCCGTCGAGGCGGTGCTCGACTCGCTCGTGCCCCACTACGGCGGCTTCGCCGTCACCAGCCCCTTCAAGCTGCGGCTCGCGAAGCACACCGGCTCGTCGCTGGACGCCATCAACACCCTGGTCCGCCGGGGCTCCCAGTGGGAGTCCTTCAACACCGACACCGAGGGCGCCCGGAAGGTCCTGGAGCGCCTGGACGCGAAGGACGTCGTCATCCTGGGCGACGGCGGGGCGACCTCCGCGCTGCGCACCGTGGCCGCCGAGCGTGGCCAGGCGCTGCGAGTCCTGCGGCGCGCCGACATCCAGGGGCCGGTGACGGGGGCCGTCGTGTGGACCTGGCCGGACCGGGTGGCTCCACCGGATTCCCTGCGATTCGAGCGAGCACGCGTCGCGGTGATCGCGTACGGTGCGCCCGGCCGACGCATCGCGGCGGAGATCACGCGGCGCGGCGGAACCCCGGTCCTGCTGGGTGCGGCGTGGTTCGTCGCGCAGGCCCGGCGACAGCGCCAGCTCTGGGAGACCGCGACATGAACACCTTCGGCGTCCTCTTTCGCTTGACGACCTTTGGCGAGAGCCACGGCCCCGCGCTCGGCGCGGTGGTGGACGGCTGCCCCGCGGGTGTGCCGCTGACGAGCGCTCGCATCCAGGCCGCGCTGGACCGCCGCCGCCCGGGCCAGTCCGCGCTCGTCACACCCCGCAACGAGCCGGACCAGGTGGAGATCCTCTCCGGTGTGTTCGAGGACAAGACGCTCGGCACGCCCATCGCCGCCATCGTCCGCAACACCAACCAGCGCTCCGGTGACTACAAGGAGCTCAAGCAGGTGGACCGGCCCGGCCACGCGGACGCCGTGTGGCGCGAGCGCTACAAGCACCGCGACCACCGCGGCGGCGGGCGCACCAGCGGCCGCGAGACGCTCTGCCGCGTCATCGGCGGCACCATCGCCGAGGCGTACCTGGAGCGGGACATGCCCACCCTGAGCACCGTCGCGTACGTGTCCCAGGTGGGCGACCTCGTCGCCTCCGTGCCCGCCCCGGGCCTGACGCGCGCCATGGTGGACGCACACCCCACGCGCTGCCCCGATGAGGCGGTGCGCGAGGAGATGTCCCGCCGCATCCTCGCCGCCAAGGAGGCCGGAGACAGCCTGGGCGGCTCCATCGACATCCGCGTGGAGGGCCTGCCGGTGGGACTGGGCGAGCCCATCTTCGGGAAGATCAAGGCGCTCATCGCCCAGGCCCTGGGCAGCGTGGGCGCCGTCACCGGCGTCGTCTGGGGACCGCCGGACCTGATGCAGCGCATCGGTCAGCCGGGCACCCGGTTCCACTCCGTGAAGGACGTCTACGGCGGCATCCAGGGCGGGCTCACCAACGGCGAGCCGCTCCAGGTCCGCGCCTACTTCAAACCCCCAGCGACGCTGGCGGACCACGCGAAGGGTGGCCGTCACGACCCGTGCATCATGCCCCGCGCCGTCCCGGTGCTGGAGTCCATGGTGTCCCTGGTCATCGCAGACCTCGTCCAACAGATGAACGCACGCCCCAACACCCTATGACCCCCTACCCTCCCGGCGCCTACCGTCCACCCAACGATCGCTGGGGACCCTTCACCCGACTCGCCAGGCGCCTCCCCGAGGGAAGCCTCGCGGTGGTGGACCGCACCGTCGCCAGGCTCCACCCGACGCTCCTCCCCGCGCTCGAGGCCCGCGCGCCTCGCGCCATCGTCCAATTGGTGGGCGGTGAGAGCGCCAAGAGCTTCGCGGCGCTGGAGAAGGTGCTCGCCGCGGGCCTGTCCCTGCCGCGCTCGGGCACGCTCGTCGCCGTGGGCGGCGGCACCGTGGGAGATGTCTCCACCGTGGCCGCGCACCTGCTCAAGCGCGGCGTGCGGCTGGTGCAGGTGCCCACCACGTTGCTCGCCGCCGTCGACAGCAGCCTCGGCGGCAAGGGCGCGGTGGACCTCACCGTGAAGGGCCGCGTGGTGAAGAACCCCGCCGGCGTCTTCCACTACGCCGACGAGTCGTGGATCTGCCCGGAGCTGTTCGCCTCGCTGTCGCCCACGCAGGTGCGGGAGGGCTCGCTCGAGGCGTGGAAGATGGTCATCAGCCTGGATGCGGCCCTGTTCCGCCGCTACACGCGCACGCCCCCCGCGCTGGAGAGGCTGGTCAAGCACGCGCGCGGGCTCAAGGAGAAGGTCTGCGCCCAGGACCCGTACGAGTTCCAGGGCCTGCGCCGGGTGCTCAACTTCGGCCACACCTTCGGCCACGTGCTGGAGAGCGTGTCCCACTTCAAGCTGTCGCACGGCGACGCGGTGGGGCTGGGCATCCTGCTGGCCCTGGACGTGGGCCGCCACCTGGGCGTCACCCCCGAGCCCATCGCCGCCCAGGCGGAGGCCGCGCTGGAGAACGGCCCCGGCGTGCTCGGCCGCGAGCGCGTGGCCCAGCTGCTGCGCCCCGCATCGCTCAAGACCATCACCACCCTGCTCGACGCCGACAAGAAGGCCGGCGCCAAGGGCGAGCTGCGCATGGTGCTGCTGACGGCCATCGGCGCCACCGAGGTCCGCGACGTGGGCCCGGAGACGTGGCGCGCGCTGTGGCCCGCGTGGACGAAGGGGGTGCGCCCGTGAGCGCCAGCACCCATCGCATCGTGGTGGAGACCTCGGGCCTGAAGGCTTCGCCCCTCACGCCGCCCGTGTCCAAGTCGGACGCGCAGCGGGCGCTGGTGCTGGGCCACCTCACCGGCTCCTGGCCCCTGCCCTCCGTGCAGGCCGAGTCCGACGAGGACCTGCCCGCCGACGTGCGCGTGCTGCGCCGGGGCGTGGAGGCCCTGCGCCTCCCGGCCGGCCCCGTGCGAGACGTGGACTGCGCCGACGGTGGCGCCCCGTTCCGCATCCTCGCCACCCAGGTCGCGGTGACGCCGGGCGCGCGCGTGCGCCTCAGCGGCACCCCTCGCCTGGGCGAGCGTCCCCACGGGCCGCTCTTCACGTCGCTGAAGGACGCGCTCGGCCCCGCGGGGCTCACCCTCACCGAGGGACAGCCCTGGCCGGTGGAAATCACCGCGCCCACGGACACGTCCTCCGTCGAGCCCGTGTTCCGTGTCCCCGGCTCGCAGAGCAGCCAGTACGCCTCCAGCCTCCTGTTGGGCTGCGCGGCGCTGTCCCTGCGCGAGCGCCGCGCGTGGAGCGTGGACATCGAGGGCACGCTGACGAGCGCGGGCTACCTGGACCTCACGCTGACGTGGCTGGAGCGCTTCGGCTTCGAGCTGAAGAAGTCCGCCTCCCGCTACACCGTCTCCGGCCACACCCCGCCGCCGAGCGTCCCCACGCTCCCGGGCGACTGGTCCTCGCTGGGCTACCTGCTGCTCGTGGCCTGGAAGGCCGGCGGCACCGTGGAGCGCGCGGACACGGCCAGCGCCCATCCGGACCAGGCCATCCTCCGGCTCATCGAGCAGGTGGGCTTGAAGACCGAACCCGCGTCGGAGGCGCACGTCCTGAAGGTGACGGGACGGCCCACGGGCGGCCTGCGGGCCTCGGGCAAGGAGTGCCCGGACCTGTTGCCGACCCTGGCGGCGCTCGCCTGTGTGCTCCCCGCGCCCTCCACGCTCACGGACGTCGGAATCCTCCGACTGAAGGAGAGCGACCGGTTGGAAGGCATCCGGGACCTGGTGACGGCCTTCGGCGGCAAGGCGGAGCTGGAGGATGACACCCTCCTCGTGACGCCCCCGTCCACGCCGCCCGCCCGTTTCGAGATGGACAGCCGGGGTGACCACCGGCTCGCCATGACGGCCGCGACCCTGAGCGTGCTGTCCGGAGTGACCCTCGTCCTCACCGGCCCCGAGTGTGTCGAGAAGAGCTTTCCGGGCTTCTGGCGTCAGCTCACCCGCTCGGGCGTCCGCATTTCAGCGTCCCCGTAGGAAACATCAGTGTCTCCCTCACCGACTTATCGTTCTTTTTTGTTGAAAGCGATCTGCGCCCTGTGAAATCTCCGCCCATGCCCAAGGACACGCTGACGATCACCGACAATCGGACCGGCAAGACGTACGAGGTCCCGGTCGAGCACGGCTGTATTCGCACCAACGCCCTCCGCCAGATCAAGGTCTCGGACGATGACTTCGGTCTGATGGGCTACGACCCGGCGTTCCTCAACACCGCGAACTGTAAGAGCGCCATCACCTTCATCGACGGTGACAAGGGCATCCTGGAGTACCGCGGCTACCCCATCGAGCAGCTGGCCGAGAAGTCCAGCTATCTGGAGGTCGCCTACCTCCTGCTGAACGGTGAGCTCCCCACCCCGAAGGAGCTGGAGCAGTTCGTCCACCTGGTGACGCACCACACGTTCGTGCACGAGAACGTGAAGTCCTTCATGGACGGGTTCCGCTACGACGCGCACCCCATGTCCATGCTGGGCTCCACCGTGGCCGCGCTGTCCAGCTTCTACCCGGACGCGAAGAACACCAAGGATGCGCTCAGCCGCCGCATCCAGATCACCAGGCTCATCGCCAAGATGCCCACCCTGGCCGCGTTCTCCTACCGGCACACGATGGGCCTGCCCTACATCTACCCGGACAATGACCTGTCCTACGTCGCCAACTTCCTGGCGATGGTGAAGCGCATCGGCACCACCACCTACAAGGTGCACCCGGTGCTCGAGCGCGCGCTCGACGTCCTCTTCATCCTGCACGCGGACCACGAGCAGAACTGCTCGACGACGTCCGTGCGCACGGTGGGCTCGTCGGAAGTGGACCCGTACTCGGCCGTCACGGCGGGCATCGGCGCCCTCTACGGCCCGCTGCACGGCGGCGCCAACGAGGCGGTGCTGCGCATGCTGCGTGAGATCGGCCACATCTCCAAGGTCCCGGACTTCATCAAGTCGGTGAAGAGCGGCGAGGGCGAAAAGAAGCTGATGGGCTTCGGCCACCGCGTCTACAAGTCGTACGATCCGCGCGCCAAGGTCATCAAGCGCGTGGCGGACGAGGTCTTCGAGGTGACGGGCAAGAACCCGTTGCTGGAGCTGGCCGTGGAGCTGGAGCGCATCGCGCTGCAGGACGAGTACTTCGTCAAGCGCAAGCTCTACCCGAACGTCGACTTCTACTCCGGCCTCATCTACGAGGCGATGGGCTTCCAGGCGGAGATGTTCCCCGTCCTCTTCGCCATCCCCCGCACGGTGGGCTGGTGCGCGCAGTGGGAGGAGATGGTCCTGGACTCCGAGCAGAAGATCGCCCGTCCGCGCCAGGTCTACACGGGCCAGAAGCGCCGGGACTACGTCCCCATGGACAAGCGCGCCGCGAAGTAGGCCGCGGTCCTCCGTGAGGTGAGAAGGGGCGAGGGACCCAAGAGGTTCCCGCCCCTTTCTGCTTGCGGGCCACCCTGCCCCGCACCGCCTCAGCCCGTGTGGGCCGCGCCGAGCTCCGCGTAGAGCGACTCGATGAGCGCCACGTGCTTCTGCTCCACGGCCTTGCGGCGGACCTTCAGCGTGGGCGTCAAATCACCGGCGTCCACGGAGAGCTCCTGCTCCAGCACCGCGAAGCGCTTGATGGTCTCGAAGCGGGACAGCTTCGGGTTGATGTCGCGGTCCAGCTTCTCCTGGAGCAGCTGGCGCAGGCGCGCGTCGCGGGCGAGCGTGCCCACGTCCTCGGGCCAGCCCTTCTCCTTCGCCAGGGCGCGCACCTTCTCCACGTCCAGCGCCAGCAGGGCCACCAGGTAGTTGCGCCGCTCGCCCACCACCACCGCGTGGCCCACCGCGGGCAGCGACTTGAGCAGCTCCTCGATGTTTCCCGGGGCCGTCTTCTTCCCGCCAGAGGTGACGATGATCTCCTTCTTGCGGCCGGTGATGTGCAGGTAGCCCTCGCCGTCCAGTTGCCCCACGTCCCCCGAGTGCAGCCACCCGCCCTCCAGCAGCTCCGCGGTGGCCTCCGGGTTCTTGTAGTAGCCCATGCACACGTTGCCGCCCTTGACGAGGATCTCCCCGTCCTCGGCGATGCGCACCTCCACGCCGATCATGGCGCGCCCCACGGTGCCCAGGTGCGTGGCCTCCTGGGTGTTGACGGTGCCGGGGCCGGACACCTCCGTCATGCCCCACACCTCGTGGATGAAGATGTCGATGGAGGCGAAGAACTCCAGCACCTCCCGGGCGATGGGCGCCGCCGCGGTGGCGAAGAAGTCCACCCGCTCCATGCCGATGCGGGCCTTGAGCGGCTCGAACACCAGCCGCTGCGCCAGCTTGTACTGCGCGTCCAGCGTCACGGGGATGCGCTCGTGGCGCTGGGCCCGGGAGTGGTACTCGGACGCCACGCCGCGCGCCCAGGACACGATGCGGCGCTTGAGCGGGGGCTGGGAGCGCAGGCCCTCCTCCGCCTTGGCCCGGAACTTCTCCCACACGCGGGGCACGCCGAAGAAGAACGTGGGGCGCACGTCCTTGAGGTTGCCCGGCATCGCCTCCACCGAGTCGGCGAAGTACACCTGGACGCCGAGCATCAGCGGGCTGTGCAGCGAGATGACCTGCTCGGCGATGTGCGACAGCGGCAGATACGAGAGGATGACGCCGTCCTGCTTGCCGAACTCCACGGCCATGATGAGCTGGCGCGACGTCCAGGCGATGTTGTGGTGGCTGAGCATCACCCCCTTGGGGTGGCCCGTCGTCCCGGAGGTGTAGATGAGCGTACACAGCGCCTCCGGCTGGAGCGCATTGACGCTGTCCCAGTAGGGCTTGTCGTCCACGCCCGTGCCGCGCGCCAGCACCTCCGAGTAGCGCCACACGCCCTCGGGCAGGGGCCCCTCCGGCACGTCCAGGGCGATGATGTGGCGCAGCTTGGGCAGCCGGGCCTTGAGCGCCAGGCCCGTGGCCAGGTGCTTCTCGTTCTCCACGACGAGGACGGTGGCCTCACAGTGGCCCAGGATGTACTCGAGCTGCTCGAGCGCGCTGGTGGTGTACAGGCCCACCGGCACCCCGCCCATGGCCATGGCGGCCAGGTCCGCGACGTGCCACTCCTCGCGGTTGAAGCTGATGATGCCCAGCGGCTGGCCCGCGCCGTAGCCCAGGCTCCTCAGGCCCAGGGCGAAGGCCTTGACCTTCTGGGCGTACTCGAACCAGGAGGTGGGGACATAGGCGCGTCCTCGACGCGTCCAGAGGGCCGGCCGATGCTCATGCTGCGCGGCCCGGTCATGGAGGGCATGCACCATCGTCTTCGGGAGGTCCATCCGACGGACGCTACCGGATGTAGGGCCCTCACCACCACGCCCCCTTTTCGCGGACGTTGACAGCTGGTTGGAGGGCTTTGTATGCCGCGCCCGACCATGAGCATCGACTTCACCTGCCAGAAGTGCGAGGCAAGCTTCGAGCTTGACGTTCAAGACCTCATCGAGGGGACGGAGAAGATCGTCTGTCCCCACTGCGACGCGAAGGCGCCCGCGAATCTCACGGAGGACTTCGTCGCCGCGCTCTCGGAGATGCGCGCGCAGATCGCCGTGCTCGACAAGAAGTTCGCCGTCTCCATGACGCTGGAGTCGGAGGACGTCGCGGACACCCTCGACGACGAGGATGAAGACGAGGACGAGGACTCCGAGGACGAGGATGACGACCTCGACGAGGATGAGGACGAGGACGTCGACGACGAAGAGGACTACGACGACGAGGACGAGGACGACGAGCGCCGCTGACGTTCGCTCCCTTGCCCTCCGGGCGGCCGGTTCGTGGCGCCCAGGGCAACCGGGCGGAAGCCGTACCCTCCCGACAGGGGTGC
The DNA here is from genome assembly GCF_020037055.1 of Myxococcus sp. AS-1-15. Classification (NCBI taxonomy): domain Bacteria; kingdom Pseudomonadati; phylum Myxococcota; class Myxococcia; order Myxococcales; family Myxococcaceae; genus Myxococcus; species Myxococcus sp. AS-1-15. The sequence continues at coordinate 69,915 of NZ_JAIQDF010000007.1, forward strand.
GGGTGCGTAGCTTCAGGGTGTGAGAACACCCAACCGCGCCACTTTCTTCTTCGCCCCCCTCTCGGCGCTGTTGCTGGCGCTGGGGGGGACGTTGCTGCTCCCCGCCTTCACGGCGCCCGGTGCTGTCGCCGCCACCCTGCCTGGCGCCACCGAGCAACCCTGCATCACCGAGCACGGGGGCGACCCCAAGGCCTGCTCGGAGCTGGTCGAACTGGAAGTCCAGGACGTCGTGCCGCTGATGGAGGCCCAGACGCACGCGGTGGTCCTCACCACCAAGGATCGCCAGGTGGTGCTGCCCGTCTTCGTGGACGAGGCCTCCGCCGTCTCCATCGCCTTCCGCCTGGCCAAGCGCGAGCCGCCGCAGCCGCTGGCCCAGGACCTCCTGGACAACGTGGTGGACGAGCTGGGCGGCAAGGTGACGGAGGTCCGCATCGACGACCTGCGCGACAACGTCTACTCGGGCCGCGTCTTCCTGGAGCAGGGCGCGAAGAAGATGACGCTGGAGGCCCGACCCTCGGACTCCATCGCCATGGCGCTCACCAGCCACGCGCGCATCCGCGTCACGCGCAAGGTGCTCACGCTCGCGGGCATCAGCCGCGAGGAGATCGAATCCCTCCAGGAGGGTGGCCCCGGCGTGGGTGGCAGCGGCCCGGGAGGCCTGATGGACGAGCCCGCCCCGCTGCCTCCTCCCGGCATGCCCGCCCCGGGCAGCGCGCCTCCCATCGACATGGACGCGGAGGTGCTGCCGCCGGGCCACCCGCCGCTGGGCGCGCCCAAGGGCTCGGGGAAGACCCTCGAGCTGTGACGCGCCCCGTTGGACGCGAGAAAGCCCGGCCCCCCCTCCCAGGGAAGCCGGGCTTTCTTGCTGAAGCTCGGTACTTGGACGCGAAGAGTTAGTCCCCCGAGCGCGAAGCTGTCAAGCCACGCACCCGGGCGCCTAGGATGCGCGCACCTATGCGCAAGGCGAAGATCATCTGCACCCTGGGGCCCGCAACGAGCTCGCTGGAGGCCATCGAGGGCCTCATCCGCGCGGGCATGAACGTGGCCCGGCTGAACTTCTCGCACGGCACGCATGACGAGCACCGCCACCGGGTGTCCCTCATCCGCAAGGCGGCCCAGCGGCTGAAGCTGCCGGTGGCCATCCTCCAGGACATCCAGGGGCCGAAGATCCGCCTGGGAAAGTTCGAGGGAGGACAGCTCGTGGTGAAGCCGGGCCAACGCGTCACGGTGACGACCCGGGCCGTGGTGGGCCAGGGCTCCATCATCCCCACCCCCATCAAGTCCCTGGTGAAGGACGTGGCGGCCAGGGACGCCATCCTGCTGGACGACGGCCGGGTGCGCCTGCGGGTGCGCAAGGTGTCCGGCCAGGACGTGCTGTGCGAGGTGGAGGTGGGCGGCCTGCTCAAGGACCACAAGGGGTTGAACCTGCCCGGCTCGCCCATGTCCGTGCCCACGATTACCGCCAAGGACGAGGCGGACCTCGCCTTCGGCCAGGAGGTGGGCGTGGACTACGTGGCGCTGTCCTTCGTGCGCACCGCCGAGGACATCCACCGCGCCCGCAAGCACGTGGCGAAGAACAAGACGCCGCTCATCGCCAAGATTGAGAAGCCCCAGGCCGTGGAGCAGTTGGAGGCCATCGCCCGCGCCGCGGACGGCATCATGGTGGCGCGCGGGGACCTGGGCGTGGAGATGCCGCTGGAGCAGCTGCCCGCCATCCAGAAGCACATGGTGAAGGTGGTCAACCAGATGGGCGGCCTGGTCATCGTCGCCACGGAGATGCTGGAGAGCATGGTGGGCAACCCGCGCCCCACGCGCGCGGAGGTGTCCGACGTGGCCAACGCGATTCTCGACGGCGCGGACGCGGTGATGCTGTCGGGCGAGACGGCCGCGGGGCGCTACCCCACGGAGGCCGCGGCCACCATGGCCCGCATCGTCGAGGAGACGGAGCGCGGCGTGACGCGCCACCAGCACCACTCCCCCTTCGAGCGCTCGGAGGATCTGGGCACGGGCGTGGCGGCGGCGGCGGTGGCGGCGGCCGGTCAGCTCAACATCGGGACGATTGTCGCGTACACGGAGAGCGGCCACACCGCGCGCCTCATCTCCGAGTTCCGCCCCAACGCGCGCATCATCGCGCTGACGCCGAGCGAGACCACCGTCAACCGGATGTCGCTGTACTGGGGCGTGACGGGGCTGCAGGTGCGCCGGGTGCGCTCCACCGACGCGATGCTGGGCCAGGTGCGAAAGCTGTGCCTGCGCGAGGGCATCTGCGAGGAGGGCGCGCCCGTCGTCGTCGTCGCGGGCGTGCCGCTCAACATCCCCGGCAACACCAACCTGATGAGCATCCACCGCGTGTGAGCGCGGTGGACGCGCGTCGTCAGAGCACCTTCTGCTCGAAGTCGTAGATCTTCTCGACGGAGAGCTGGCGGTAGCGGTCCATGTTGAGGGCACGGCGGGCGCACTCCCAGACGAGCTCGTTGGGGGTGCGCTGCGGCTCCTTCTTCTTGCGGCGTTTGACTTCGGCCTTGATGGACTTCAGCGCCACGCGCGGGTGGTAGCAGAAGGCGGCGGAGAACAGCAGGTGCCCGCCGAAGGGGATGAGCCGGGCCTCCAGGATGTCGCCCGTCTCCAGCCCCGCGATGTGGCGGCGCTCCGTCACGTCGAAGTCCTTGCCCGAGTACAGCTCGCGCAGCCGCACCAGGCCCTTGGCCAGCTTGCGGACCTCGAAGAGCCCGTGGACCGTCTCGGTGAAGCTGCGGAAGGCGTTGGCCTCCTCGGGCGGGGTGTTGGCCAGCCGCTGCTCGTAGAACTCCGCGGCCGGCGTCTTGCCAGTGAGCGGCGAGACGCGGTCGTAGAGGTAGAAGTCGAGGAACGACGCCATGCGCAGCTCGAAGAGCTTGTCGTCCTCGAAGACCTCTCCCGTCAGGCGGAAGTACTCCGCCTTGGCCGCGAGGAGGTCCTCCTTCCGGGACTCCGCGCTGCCGAAGGCGATGAGCTGGTCCAGGTACGGCTGGTAGGAGAGCGGTGACAGCGGGGAGTCCATATTGGGTGGTAGATCCTACCCCGCCATCAGCTTCGCGAAGCGGCCGAAGAGATAGCGTGCGTCGTGGGGGCCCGGAGAGGCCTCGGGGTGGTACTGCACGCTGAAGGCCCGCGCGTCCGGGACGGCCAGACCCTCCACCGTGCCATCATTCAGGTTGATGTGCGTCACCACGGCCTTGCCCTTGAGGCTGGCGTCGTCCACGGCGAACCCGTGGTTCTGCGCGGTGATCTCCACCTTGCCCGTCGTCAAATCCTTCACGGGCTGGTTGCCGCCGCGGTGGCCGAACTTCATCTTGTACGTCCGGCCGCCCAGCGCCAGGGCCATGATCTGATGCCCCAGGCAGATGCCGAACACCGGCACCTTGCCCAGCAGCGCCGCCACCGTGCGGTCCGCGCCCTTCACCGCCGCCGGGTCTCCGGGGCCGTTGGCCAGGAAGACGCCGTGGGGCTTGCGGGCCAGCACCTCGTCCGCCGTGGTGTGGGACGGCACCACCGTCACGCGGCAGCCCACGTCGACCAGGAAGTGCAGCATCGACTTCTTCAGGCCGTAGTCGTACGCGACGACGTCGAAGCGGGGCTCGCCCTGGGGGTGGGCCTCGCCGATGCCGGTGAAGACGTCCGGCGAGGGCGCGGTGAAGGTGTACGGCGTCTTGGTGGACACGCCGGTGGCCAGGTCCAGGCCCTCCATGCCGTGCGCCGTGCGGGCGCGCTCGGCCAGGGCGTTCGGGGACAGGCCCTCGCTGGAGATGACGCCCATCTGCGCGCCGTGGGTGCGCAGGTGGCGGACCAGGCGGCGGGTGTCCAGGCCCTCGATGCCGGCGACGTTGTGGCGCTTCAGGTACGCGTCCAGCGACTCCTTCGAGCGCCAGTTGGAGGGCTGGCTCGCGAGGGCGCGCACCACCATGCCCACCGCGTGCGGCTTGCCCGCCTCCTCGTCCTCCGGCGTCGTGCCGACGTTGCCCATCTCCGGGTAGGACATGGTGACGATCTGCCCGACGTACGAGGGGTCCGTGAGGATCTCCTGGTAGCCGTACATGGACGTGTTGAAGACCACCTCACCCACCGTCTCGCCGACCGCGCCGAAAGCGCGACCCTCGAAGGTGGTGCCATCCGCCAGGGCGAGCACTGCCCGCTTCGTCATCACCGCGACTCCTTCACCTGACCGTCGGCGTACACCTTCCGGCCAGAAACCCAGGTCTGCACCACGCGTCCCTTCTGCTTACGGCCATGGAAGGGGGTATTCCGGCTGCGGGAATAGAACCGGTGGGCATCCACCGTCCACTCCTCCGAGGGGTCCACCACGGTGATGTCCGCCGGAGCCCCGGGGGCCAGGTGGCCGCCCGGCAGGCCGAACGCCTTCGCCGGGCCGTGCGAGAGCAGCTCCACCGCCCGCTTCGCGTCCAGCCGCCCCGCGTGCACCAGCTCCATCGTCAACCCGAGGGCCGTCTCCAGCCCCACGATTCCGTTGATGCCCTTCTCGAACTCCACCTGCTTGTCCAGCACGCCATGGGGCGCGTGGTCCGTGGCGATGGCGTCGATGGTGCCATCGACGATGGCCTCGCGCAGCGCCTCCACGTCCCGGTCCGCGCGCAGGGGCGGCGCCATCTTCGCGTGCGTGTCGTAGTCCCCCACCGCCCGGTCATCCAGGATGAGGTGGTGCGGCGTCACCTCGGCGGTGACGAACAGGCCCCGGCGCTTGGCCTCGCGGATGAGCCGCACGCTGCCCTCGCAGGACACGTGGGCGATGTGCAGCCGGCCCTTCGTCTCCTCGAGCAGCACCAGGTCGCGTGCCACCATGGCCACCTCGGCGGACGCGGGGATGCCGCGCAGGCCCAGCCGCGTGGACGTGGGCCCCTCGTGCATGGCGCCACCGGCGGACAGCGTGAGGTCCTCCTCGTGCACCATCACCGGCACGCCGAACTGCGTGGCGTACTGGAGCGCGCGGCGCATCAGGGCCGCGTTCATCACCGGCCGGCCGTCGTCCGTGATCGCCACGCAGCCGGAGGAGATGAGCTCGCCCGTCTCCGCCAGCTCCTCGCCCTTGAGGCCCTTGGTGATGGCCCCCGCGGGGTACACGTGGCACAGGTTGGCGGCGCGGGCGCGCGACAGCACCAGCTCCGTGACGAGCCCGCTGTCGTTGACCACCTTGGTGTTGGGCATGGCCACCACGGCGGTGAAGCCTCCGGCCACGGCGGCGCGGCAGCCGGTTAGCACCGTCTCCTTGCCCTCCTCGCCCGGCTCGCGCAGGTGCACGTGCAGGTCGATGAAGCCCGGCAGCACCCACTTGCCGTCGGCGTCCACCACCTCGGCGCCGGCGGGCGCGGACAGCGGCGCGTCGGAGACCTGGGCCACCTTGCCGTCCTGCACCAGGACGTCGCGCACGCCATCCACGCCGTTGCGCGGGTCGATGACGCGGCCTCTGCGGAAAAGCACCGTGGCACTCATGACGTGCAGACCTCGAGGATGGCCCGCCGCACGGCGACGCCGTTGGACACCTGCTCCAGGATGACGCTGCGCGCACCGTCCGCCACCGAGGGCGCCAGCTCCAGCCCTCGGTTGATGGGGCCCGGGTGCATCACCAGCGCGCCCGCCTTCATCCGCTCCTCGCGCGCGGCGGTGAGGCCGAACAGCCGCGAGTACTCCTTCGTGGAGGGCAGGAACGCCTCGCCCATCCGCTCCAGTTGCAGCCGCAGGCACATCACCGCGTCCGCCTGCGGCAGCGCGGCGTCCAGGTTGTGCGTCACCTCCGCGCCCAGTTCCGCCAGCCCCGGGGGCATCAGCGTGGGCGGACCGCAGAACACCACGCGCGCGCCCAGCGCCTTCAGGCACCAGAGGTTGGAGCGGGCCACGCGGCTGTGGAGGATGTCGCCGACGATGAGCACCGTGCGGCCGTCCAGGCCGCCCCAGCGCTGGCGCAGGGTGAAGGCGTCCAGCAGCGCCTGGGAGGGGTGCTCGTGGGTGCCGTCGCCCGCGTTGATGACGGCGCAGCGCACGTGCCTGGCGACGAGGTGCGGCGCGCCCGACGAGCGGTGCCGCATGACGATGGCCACGGGGCCCGTCGCCTCGATGTTCCGGGCGGTGTCCAGCAGCGTCTCGCCCTTGGAGGTGGACGAGCCGGAGGGGCTCCAGTTGAGCACGCCCGCTCCCAGGCCGCGGGCGGCCATGTGGAACGAGGTGCGAGTGCGCGTCGAGTCCTCGAAGAAGAGGTTGGCGACGACCTTGCCGCGCAGGGTGTGGGTGGCATCCGGGCCACCGGGCAGGTGCGCACGCGCCCTGTCGAGCACCGCTTCGAGCTCGTCCCGGCGCCAGCCTTCGATTCCAAGGAGGTGTCTCATGGCCGGGGCCGCCGCGTACCCCGGGCCGTGCGGCGCGTCAAGCACCGTCCGAGGGACGGCGGGTCGCTCGCCCCCCTGGGTGTGGTTCAGCGCACGGGCTCGAAGAAGCGGTCCACCCGCAGACCGGTGCCGCCGAACAGGCCGTGCAACAGACCACCGTGGCTCACCGACAGCCACATCACCAGCGCCTTGCCCTTGATGTGGCCATACGGGACGTAGGCCGGCTCGCCGTAGCCCCCGGGCCTGCCCAGCCCGTGGCGGCTGTCGGCGCTGTTGTCCCGGTTGTCGCCCAGGACGAACACATGGCCCTCGGGGACGACGTAGGGCCCCTCGTGGCGAGGCGTCCGCGTGGGCGTCTGGAGCACCGCGTGCGACACACCTCCCAGGTCCTCCCGGTAGAGCGCCTCCTGTCGCTCGAACCACGTCCCCTCCGCGAGGTCGTGCACGACGAACTCCGGGTCCTCGAGCTGGCGGGCCTGCGCCTGGCCGTTGATGTGCACCACGCCGTCGAACAGCTCCACCGTGTCGCCCGGCACGCCCACCACGCGCTTGATGTAGTCGGCGGACGTATCGACGGGGTTGTTGAACACGACGACGTCCCCTCGGGCCGGGGGCCGCAGGATGACGAACGGCACCACGTTGGCGAACGGCACGCGCACGCCGTAGATGAACTTGTTGATGAGGACGAAGTCGCCGATGTGCAGCGTGGGCAGCATGGAGCCGGACGGAATCCGATAGGGCTCCACGCAGGCGGTGCGGAACACCAGGGCGATGAGCAGGAACTTCGCCACGCCGCCGAAGAGCTCCACGGTGGACTCCTTGCGGAAGGCGCCCAGGTGCCGCTCCGTGAGGGCCGACAGGAGCTTCACCTCTCCGTGCAGCACGTCCGCGTCCCCGCGCACCGAGGCTGACTCCACCTTCAGCGCCTGCTCGGCGAAGAGCTCGCCCGTCCCCACGGCCAATGCCTGCTTCGCCTGCGCCCGGGCCAGGGCCCGCTCGCTCTCGTCGAGCTGCTCGCGCGCGGCGCGACGGGCCTGGAACCAGGTGGGCTGGACGCCACGCCGGCCCCAGAGGACGACGTAGTACGCCACCATGAGCAGCCCCAGCCCCTTCATCAGCGGCTGTGCCCAGCTCGCCGCCGAGGGCACGTACGCAATGAGCGTCATGTACGGAAACAGCGCCGCGGCGATGATGAGCACCGGGGCCCACAAGCTGGTGAGCCGCTCTCGCCACCGGAGCCGCTGGTAGGCCTGCCGTTGCGCGACGGTGCGCCGGGCCGCCATCAGGGAGGGCAACGACACCACGGACACAGCGGAGGGACTCGAGGAGCGCATGGTCGACCGCTCCCCTCTACGAACCACGAGGGGAACGATTGCCAGGAGCTCCCGTCAACCCGGGACGGGCGACGTCAGCGCACGGGCTCGAAGAAGCGGTCCAACCGCAGGCCGGTGCCGCCGAACAGCCCGTGGAACAGGCCGTGGTAGCCCAGGGACAGCCACACCACCATGGCCTTGCCCTTGATGTGGCCGTACGGCACGAACTCCGTGCGGCCATAGCCGGTGACGCCCAGGCCGTGGCGGCTGTCGGAGCTGTTGTCGCGGTTGTCGCCCATCACGAAGACGTGGCCCTCGGGGACGACGTAGGGGCCCTCGTGGCGGGGCATGCGCGTGGGCGTCTGGAGCACGCTGTGCGGCACGCCGCTCAGGCTCTCCTGGTAGAGCGCCTCCTGCTGGTCGTACCACTGGCCGCTGTCGGTGATGTTGTGGACGATGTACTCGCCGTCCACCAGCTGGCGCGCCTGCGGCTGACCGTTGATGTGGACCACGCCGTCGTACATCTCCACCGTGTCGCCCGGCACGCCCACCACACGCTTGATGTAGTCGGTGGCCTCGTTGACGGGGTTGTTGAACACGATGACGTCGCCGCGCGCGGGGGGGCGGACGATGACGAATGGCACCACGTTGGCGAACGGCACACGCACGCCGTAGATGAACTTGTTGATGAAGACCTGGTCGCCGATCTGCAGCGTGGGCAGCATGGAGCCGGACGGAATCCGGTAGGGCTCCACGATGAAGGTGCGGAACACCAGCGCCACCAGCAGCATCTTCACGAAGCCGCCCACGAAGTCCGCCGCCGACTCCTTGCGGAACGCCCCCAGGTGCTGCGTGGTCAGCGCCTCCAGCGCCTTCACCTCGCGCACCAGCGCGTCCGAGTCACCCGCCGCCGACGCGCCCTCCACCTTCAGCGCCTGCTCGGCGATCTGCTCCGCCACCGCCGGGGAGACCTTCTCCCGCACGCCCGGCTTCTGGAGGATGCGCTCGTTCTCCGAGATGAGCTCGTGCGCCTCGTGCCGCAGGCGCCGCAGCTGCTTCTCCTTGGGCGACACGTTGCGCCACACGAGCAGCGCCGCGAAGTACGCCACCATCAACAGCCCCAGCCCCTTCATCGCCGGCTGCGCCCACGAGGCCGCCGTGGGCACGTACTCGATGAGCACCGTGTACGGGAACAGGACGATGGCGATGATGCACAGCGGGGCCCACAGACTGGTGAGCATCTCCCGCCACACCAGCGTGCGCCGGGCGCGCACCTGCTCGGGGGTGCGCCGGGCCGCCATCACGGACGCCAGCTTCGCGGGAGGGGTGGCCGAAGGACTGGCGGCGTTCATGGGCTACTGCTCCGTCTTCAGGACCGCGAGGAAGGCCTCCTGCGGAATCTCCACCGTGCCCACCTGCTTCATGCGCTTCTTGCCCTCCTTCTGCTTCTCGAGGAGCTTGCGCTTGCGGCTGATGTCGCCGCCGTAGCACTTGGCGAGCACGTTCTTGCGCATGGCGGAGATGGTCTCGCGCGAGATGATCTTCGCGCCGATGGCCGCCTGGATGGCCACCTCGTACATCTGCTTCGGGATGACCTCCTTGAGCTTCTGGCACACCTCGCGGCCGCGCAGGTACGCGCGCTCGCGGTGCACGATGACGCTCAGCGCGTCCACCGGGTCCCCGTTGATGAGGATGTCCAGGCGCGCCAGGTCCGCCTCCTCGTAGCCCGTCAGCTCGTAGTCCAGGCTCGCGTAGCCGCGCGACACGCTCTTGAGCTTGTCGAAGAAGTCGAAGACCACCTCGGCCATCGGCATCTCGTACGTCACCTGCACGCGCTGACCGCTGCTGCCCAGGTACTTCATGTCCTTCTGCACGCCGCGGCGCTCCTGGCACAGCTTCAGGATGGCGCCCAGGTGATCATTCGGGACGTGGATGTGACAGGTGAGGATGGGCTCCTCGAACTTCTCGATGCTCTGCACCGGCGGCAGCTTCGCGGGGTTGTCCACGAGCAGGACGTCCCCCTTGCTGGTGGTGATGCGGTACACCACGCTGGGCGCCGTGGTGATGAGGTCCAGGTTGTACTCGCGCTCCAGGCGCTCCTGGACGATCTCCATGTGGAGCAGGCCCAGGTAGCCGCAGCGGAAGCCGAAGCCGAGCGCCGTGGAGGACTCGGGCTCGTACGTGAAGGCGGAGTCGTTGAGCTTCAGCTTCGCCAGCGCGTCGCGCAGGTTCTCGTACTGGTCCGAGTCCACCGGGAAGATGCCGGAGAACACCATCGGCTTGACTTCCTGGAAGCCGGGGAACGGCGCGTCCGTGGGACGGGCCTCCTCCGTGACGGTGTCACCGACCTTGGCGTCCTGGAGCTCCTTGATGTTGGCCACCAGCACGCCCACCTCGCCGGCCATCAGCTGCTGCACCGGACGGGAGAACGGGCTGAAGACCCCCAGCTCCTGGACCTCGAAGACCTTGTTGTTGCTCCACAGCTTGATCTTCTGCTTGAGCTTCAGCGTGCCCTCGAGCACGCGCACCAGCGTCACCACGCCCCGGTAGTTGTCGTACCAGGAGTCGAACACGAGCGCCTTGAGGGGCGCGTCCGGCATGCCCGTCGGCGGGGGCACGCGGGCCACCACGGACTCGAGGATCTCGTGGATGCCGATGCCCTCCTTCGCGGACGCGGGCACGGCCACCGACGCGTCGATGCCGATGACGTCTTCAATCTCGGCGCGCGTGCGGTCCACGTCGGCGCTGGGCAGGTCGATCTTGTTGATGACCGGGATGATCTCCAGGTCGTGATCCAACGCCATGTAGACGTTGGCGAGCGTCTGCGCCTCCACGCCCTGCGACGCGTCCACCACCAGCAGCGCGCCCTCGCACGCGGCCAGGCTGCGGCTCACCTCGTAGGCGAAGTCCACGTGCCCCGGCGTGTCGATGAGGTTCAGGACGTACTGCTTGCCGTCCTTCGCCGTGTAGTTCATCCGCACGGACTGGGCCTTGATGGTGATGCCCCGTTCGCGCTCGATGTCCATGTTGTCGAGGAACTGGGCCTGCGCCTCGCGCTTGCTCAGCGTCCCCGTCTTGTCGAGGAGGCGGTCGGCCAGCGTCGACTTCCCATGGTCGATATGGGCGATGATGCAGAAGTTGCGGATGTGCGCGTTTTCAGCCGGCATGTTCGGGGCGCTCGTCGAAAGAAGCGGGCGTGAGTAACATCGAACCGCGCGAAAATCTACGCGCGAACGACTGCCCGACGAGCAACCCGTCAGGGGCGCTCGATTGTTCCCCAAGCATCATGCCGCCCGAGGCACGCCCCAGGCCATGACAGGACCCCGGGAGGCACCCCGAGGGCCCCTCCCGGACTCCCCTGCCCTGCGACCCGGCGGGCTTCAGCCGTGGGCGCGGCCGGGCTCGGCCTTCTCGCGGAAGAACGCCACCGTGCGGCGGGCGCCCTCGCGCAGGTCCACCGTGGGCTCCCAGCCCAGGACCTTCTTCGCGAGCGAGTTGTCGATGCACGAGCGCAGCTGCTCACCCGGCTTGCCCGGGGCGTGGGCCGCGGGCGCGGACGAGCCGGCCGCCTCGGCCAGCAGACCATAGAGGCGGTTGATGTCCGTCTCCACGCCGGTGCCGATGTTGATGGCGCCCACGTAGTCCTTCTCGAAGGCCAGCCGGTTGGCGCGGGCGACGTCGGGACCGAAGACGAAGTCACGCGTCTGCTTGCCCTCGCCGAAGATGGTGCAGCCCTGCCCGGACAAGAGGCGCTGGCAGAAGATGGCCACCACGCCCGCCTCGCCGTGCGGATTCTGGCGCGGGCCGTAGACGTTCGCGTACCGGAGGGCGACGTACGGCAGGCCGTACTGGGCCTTGTAGTAGCCCAGGTACAGCTCGCCGGCCGCCTTGGAGACGCCGTACGGCGACACCGGCCGCGTGGCGTGGGACTCCGGCGCGGGGAACACGTCCTGCTCTCCGTAGATGGCGCCGCCCGTGGAGCTGAAGATGACCTTCTTGACGCCGGAGACGCGCGCGGCCTCCAGGAGGTTGAGCATGCCGCGGATGTTCACGTCCGCGTCGAAGCCCGGGTCGTCCACGCTGCGCCGCACGTCCATCTGCGCGGCCAGGTGGCAGAGGACGTCCGGCTTCTCCGCCTTGATGAGCTCCGAGGCCTCCCGGCTGCGGATGTCATGCACCGCCAGCCGGACGCGAGGGTCCAGGTTCTCCTTCCGGCCGCCGGACAGGTCATCCAGGGCGATGACCTCATGCCCACCCCGGAGGAACTCGTCACACACGTGCGAGCCAATGAAGCCCGCGCCACCCGTCACCAGGACTTTCACGCTATCGCTCTCCCCGCCATCCGGCCGTGGCCGGACCCGTCTTCACATCCAGGATCACTCGCGGCGGCAACCTATGCCGGGGAGCGTCGCACGGCAACCTCGCGGAAGTACGCGATGGTCTCTCGCAAACCCTCTTCCAGCGGCACCTTGGGCTCCCAGTTCAGGATCGTGCGGGCCCGGGTGATGTCTGGCTGACGCTGCTTGGGGTCGTCCTTGGGCAAGGGCTTCTCGATGATCTTCCCGCCCCCGCCCGCCGCCGTGCGCACGGCCTCCGCGAACTGGCGGATGGTCATCTCCCGGGGGTTGCCGATGTTGACCGGGTTGGGCTCGTCCGACAGCGCCAGCCGCACCAGGCCGTCCACCAGGTCCTTCACGTAACAGAACGAGCGCGTCTGGCTGCCGTCCCCGAACACCGTGAAGTCCTCGCCCTGCAGCGCCTGGCCCACGAAGGCCGGCACCACGCGGCCGTCGTTGAGGCGCATGCGCGGGCCGTAGGTGTTGAAGATGCGCACGATGCGCACCTGCACGCCCTTGCGCCCGTAGGCCGCGGTGATCGCCTCCGAGTAGCGCTTGGCCTCGTCGTACACCGAGCGCGGACCGATGGGATTGACGTTGCCCCAGTAGTCCTCGCGCTGCGGGTGCACCAACGGGTCTCCATACACCTCGGAGGTGGAGGCCATCAGGAAGACGGCGTGGTGCTTCTCCGCCAGCTTCAGCCCGTTCTCCGTGCCGATGGAGCCCACGCGCAAGGTCTCCAGCGGGAGGTTCGCGTAGTCGATGGGCGAGGCGGGCGAGGCCAGGTTCAACACGTAGTCGAGCGGCCCCTCCACGGGGATGCCCTCGGTGATGTCCGCCTTCACGTACGAGAAGCCCGGGCGCCCCTTCAGCGTGCGCAGGTTCTCCTCATTGCCCGTGATCAGGTTGTCCACCGCCGTCACCCGGGCCGCGCCGTCATCCAGCAAGCGCTCACACAGGTGCGAGCCAACGAAGCCCGCGCCGCCCAGGACCACCACTCGCTTCCCCTGCATGCTCTTCACGTGCCGCCTCTTTCTTCTCTCAAATCTCGTCGAAGGTCGCCTGCCCCGGCAGCTGCGCCTTGTACTTCTCCAGGACCAGGTCGATGCCCTGGCGGATGTACTCGGCCACGGGCACCTTGGTCTTCTGGTTCAGCGCCTTGAGGAGCTCGTTCTGCTCCGGGGTAATGTAGATGGTGGTGCTGACTTTCTTTCGGGCCATGGCGATATGTGAAAATATATGGAATGACGTGGCGCGCGGAAGCATCTCGTGCACATGTCCTGGCCCAGACGCCCCATCGTCGCGGGAGCCCCGGATGACAGTCGGCAAGCGCTGGATTTTCCTCGGATTCGTCACCACGGGCCTGCTCGCGGGCTGTGCCGGGAACAAGGCCTCCGGGCCCAAGCAGGGCGCCTCGGGTCAATCCTCACCCACCACCACCGGCGAGTCCGTGCAGCCCGAGCGCGCGCGCGGCGAGCACGTCACGGCGCAGGACGTGAATGGCGACGGCAAGCCCGACGTGTGGACGTACACGGTGGACGTGGAGGGCTCGGACACGCTGCGCAAGGTGCGCCAGGAGCTGGACCTGAACTGGGACGGGCGCGTGGACCTGACGCGCTTCTTCGACGAGTCCGGCGCGCTGATGCGCGAGGTGATGGACCTGGACTACGACGGCAAGGTGGACGCCACCTACTTCTACGAGAAGGGGGCCAACACGCGCCGCGAGCGGGACTTCGACGGGGACGGCAAGCCCGACAGCGTCACGTACTACGAGCGCGGCGTGCTGGTGCGCAAGGAGCGCGACACCAACGGCGACGGCCGCGTGGACTATTGGGAGTACTGGGAGAAGGGCCAGGTGGACCGCATCGGCGAGGACCTGGACGGCGACGGCACCGTCGACAAGTGGACCCGCAATCCCAACAACGCGGCCAGCGACTGAAGGCGCCGGGCCGCGTCCACCTTCCGGGTGCGGCGAGGACGGCTACGGCTTGCTGGTGCCGGTGCGACCGTAGGAGTCCTCCAGCCGGACGACGTCATCCAGCTCGGGGGTGCTCACCTCGAGGATGTCGCAGTCGGTGAGGGCCACCATGCGGTGCTTGGTGAGCGGCTTGATGTGGTAGCTCTCGCCCGGGTTCATCTCCTTCTCGATGAGCCCCTGTCCCTCGTCGACGACGAAGAGCAGCTTGCCGCTCTGGACGTGGATCGTCTCGTCCTTCTGGTTGTGGTACTGCAGGCTGAGCTTGTGGCCCTGCTTCACGTGCAGCAGCTTGCCCACATAGCGCTCGGTGTGGGCCCAGATGAGCTCGTGGCCCCAGGGCTTCTCCACCCGCCTCGTCGTCGTCATGGTGCTTCCTGTCTTCCTCGGCCGCTCTTCAGTTCGTGCCGGCCACGAACGCGTCGAGCTGCGTCTCTCGCTTGAAGTCTGACAGATACCGGGTGGCAGCGTCCTTCGAGGCGAAGGTGCCCATGCGCACGCGGTACCAGGTGCCCTTGCCGGCCACCTCCGCGGTGACGATATACGGGGCATAGCCGCGGTCGCGCAACCGACCCATGAAACGCTCGGCCTCCTGCTTGTCCTGGAACGCCGAGAGCTGGAGCGTGAACGCCCCACCCTTCACCGCGGGGTCCGGCAGCTGCGCGGCCCGGGCGATGGCCTCCTTCAGTCCGCCACCCTCCTTCTGCGTCGTGCGCGTGGGGACGGCCGCCACCTCCACCTTGCCGGACACCACCGCGGGCTTCACCGCGAGGGCCGCGGGCTTCTCGGCCGGCTTCTCGGCGGCGGGCTTCTCCACGGGCTTGGGTGCCTCGACGACGGCCTTGGGCTCCTCGGCCGGCTCCTCCGGGGGCAGCTCACCGGTGTCCGGGTCCGGCGTCGGGGCGAGCGCGGCGGTCTTCACCGGCTCGGCGGGCTTCGCCACGGGCTTCTCGGCGACGACGGGCGCCTTGGGGGCGGGCTTGGGCGCGACAGGCGCGATGGGCTCCGCGCTGGCCTTGCGCGTCAGCTCGTCCTGGAACGTCAGCTGCGGCTCCTTGCGCACGGCCTGCAGCGCCTGGGCGTTGGCGTCCAGGGCGGAGAGCAGGTCGGGGGCGCTGGCCGTCTGGGCATCGCCCGCGAGCTTCTTGCCCACGACGACGCCCAGCACGAAGACGGCGCCGAGCACCACGATGCCGGCGATCAACAGGCTGACAATCTGCCGGTTGTCCAGAGAGACATCGAACTTCTCTTTCATCCGGTGGGCATCACGCATGACTCAGGAATCCTCGCGCGCGGACAGAGCGGGCCACACGAGTCCGTGTTGCGGCCTGTAGCGTCGGCGTCGAGGGAAGGTACGCCCCACCTCCCACACGGTCAAATTCACGGAAAGCCGCGCGCCCGCGCCCCCGCTAAGGGGCGAGCGACGTCGACGCGAGCGGCTGCGTGGCGAGCACCCCCGGCGGCAGCACGGAGCCCACGGGCTCCTGTCGGGGCGCTGGCGCGTTGAGGCGCGCGCGCAGCTCCTTGCCCGCGGCGAACGAGAGCGTGCGGCGCTCGGGCACGGCGACGCTCTTGCCCGTCTTCGGGTTGCGGCCGGTGCGCGCGCGCCGGGTGCGCAGCGAGAAGACGCCGAAGCCGCGCAGTTCGATGCGCCGGCCGGCCACGAGGGCCTCCGCCATGCAGTCGAAGACGGCGTGGACGATGGACTCCAACTCACGTCGCGGCACGTGGGGCGCACGCTCCGCGATGCGTTCGATGAGCTCACTCCTCGTCATGGCACACCCCGGCCGAGAGGGACGAGGGACTCTACAGAAGCCGGCCCCGCGAGGACAAACCGTCCCCGGGTCCAGGCTCAACGCAGGCGCACGTCGGCGGGCCCTTCCACCTCCACCTCGACGCCGCCCGCGCCCTTGAGGGTGACCTCCGCGCCGTCCGGCACCAGCAGGCGCACGGTGCGGCCCAGCGGCACCTCGCGCCCCTCCAGCAGCACCGCGGTGGCCAGGTCATCCGTCTCCGCCACGGCGAAGCCGTCCTCCACCACCGCCACCAGCCCGCCCTCGCCCAGGTCTCCGGCGTGGATGAAGGGGACCTTGGGGCGGAACGGCGGCGCGGGCAGCGGCTGGTGGGGCCCCTCGTGCTTCGTGTCGGAGCCGAGCCGGCTCAGGCCGTTGGGCGTGAAGAAGGCGACGAAGTACTGGGTGGACGTGTACGCGTCCTCGTGCGCGCTCTTGGGCGTCACCTGCACGTTGGTGTAGCGGGCGGCGACGATGCGCAGCGCGCGGGGCGCCTCCTGCACGCCGCCGTCCGCCCAGCGGTACGACGGGAGGTTGGAGCCGTGCAGCTTCGCCTCGTCCGCGTCGCCCACCTCCAGCGTGTCACCCTTCTCCAGGAAGCGCAGGCCGCCGCCGAAGTACTCGAGCACCGCGGGCCCGGTGGCGGTGAGCTTCACGTCGCCCAGGAGCTGCGCGCCCACGGCGATGGTGTACTCGGCCTTGCCTTCCTTGCGCACCACGGGGGCGCCGGCCGCGAGCAGTCCGGCGATGGGCTTGTCCGAGCGCTCCTTGCAGCCGGCGACGAGACTGGCCGCGACCAGCAGGCATCCCACGAGGCGCTGCGCCATGTCCCGTACTCCTCCCGGTTGACTCGAGCTCAGACGATCCACCCACCACCCAGGACCCGGTCCTGAGCGTAGACCACGGCGGCCTGTCCCGGCGTGACGGCGCGCGCCGGCGCCTCCAGCTTCACCGAAACGAGCCCGTGGGGGGAGATCTCCACGCGCCCGGCGGCGCCGGCGTGGCGGTGGCGGATGCGGACCTCCACGGGCGTCTCGGGAGACGGGGGCGCGTCCACCCAGTGGGGCTGGAGCAGCCCGAAGCGATCCCGCCCCGTGTCCTCGGCGTTGCCCACGACGACGCGGTGGGTGTCCGGCTCCAGGCGCTGGACGTAGCGCACCTGGCCGCCGCCCAGGTTGAGGCCCTTGCGCTGGCCCACCGTGTAGCGATGGATGCCGTGGTGCTTGCCGAGCACCTGCCCTTCCGCGTCGACGATGTCGCCCTCGGGCTGGGGGCCGGCGACCTTCTCCACGAAGCCCGCGTAGTCGCCGTCCGGCACGAAGCAGATCTCCATGCTCTCCGGCTTGTGGCTGGTGGGCAGCGCGTGGCGCTCGGCGACGGCGCGCACCTGGGCCTTGGTCATGTCGCCCACGGGGAAGACGATGTCGCGCAGCTCGTCCTGGCCCAGCGTGAAGAGGAAGTAGCTCTGGTCCTTGGCCAGGTCCGCGGCGCGGCGCAGGACGTAGCGGCCGTCCTGCTCCTCGACGCGCGCGTAGTGGCCCGTGGCCAACCTGGCGCCGAGCGCCCGGGCCCGCTTGAGCAGGAAGTTGAACTTCACGTCGCGGTTGCAGGCCACGCACGGGATGGGCGTGCGTCCGCCCAGGTACGACTGGACGAAGGGGTTGACGACGCGGTCCTGGAAGATCTCCTCCGCGTTGGCGACGTAGTACGGGATGCCCAGCGCCTGGGCGACGGCGCGCGCGTCATCGATGTCGTCGGGACTGCAGCAACTGCCGCACTTCGCCTTGCCCTCGTAGGACCAGACGCGCAGGGTGATGCCGATGACCTCGTGGCCCTGCTCCTTGAGCAGGGCGGCAGCGGCCGAGGAATCCACCCCGCCGCTCATCGCAACGACGACTCGCATGGTGTCCCTTCCTACACGCCCCGGCCTCCGGGCGCACGCGGCAGGACGCTGGATGCCCCCGGAACCCGACCGGGAGCCCCCCTTGGACAGGGCAGCCCCGGCCGACACGAGAGCAGGCGCGCCCTCGTGCGCCCCGGTGGGCCCACGCCCGACAGGGGAAGCGAGCCGCCCCTGGCGGCTCTGGCAAGCCGCGTGTCAGCTCGGACGCCGGGCCGCCAACCTCGGGGCCCCTCTGACAAGCCATGCGCCGCCGCGCGAGGGGCTCACCTCGGGCCTTCGACCGAGCCAGGTGGCAGCCCGCGCACCGCCGCGCGAGCAGTCCCCGCCTCAAGCCTTCGGGCGGGCCGCGTGCCAGTCCTTGAGCCGCTGCGCCAGGGCCTCGCGGGTGTTCAGCGCGGGGTCATCCAGCACGGAGTCCATGAGGAAGCGGGTGGCCTCTCCGACGATGGGCGACGGGCCGACCCCGAGCGTGGACATGATGTCGCCGCCGGTGAGCGCCAGGTCCTTGGCCACCAGGGGCGGCTTCGCGGCGGCGAGCGCCTCCAGCCGGGCGCACAGCCGCTCCAGCTCCGCCGAACGCTCGGGCGCCCGAGCCTGGACGCGGGCCCGGGCCACGGTGATCAGCGCGGGCAGCTGCGCGAGCCCCACCCGGGCCAGGAGCCGGCGCAGCGCGGGGTCCGGGTCCGCGAAGCGCTCCTCGAGCTTCGCGGTCTCCACGAGCAGCGCCACCAGGTCCGCGACCTTGTTGGGGAACTTCAGGCGCAGGCCGATGTCCCGGGCCTGGCTCCGGTCCACCAGGTCCGCGAGGAGCGCGGCCATCCGGACCTCCACCTCCGCCGGCGCGGCCTGCACGGCGGCGCGCGCGAGCCGGGCCTCTTCGGGCGCGGCGCGGGCCACCTCGGGGAGGAACACGTCCAACAGCCCCGTCTCCACCAGCAACACGAGCCCGCCCTCGGCGCGCGGGGACAGCAGCAGCTTGACCAGCTCCTCGCGCACGCGCTCCAGCGCGACCTTGCGGAAGACGCCGAGCGTGGCGGGGATGGCGTCGCGCGTGGCCGAGTCCAGCGAGAAGCCGAGCACCGCGGCGAAGCGGACCGCGCGCATGGGGCGCAGGCCATCCTCGGAGAAGCGCTCGAACGCGGAGCCCACGCACTTGATGAGCTGGGCCCGCAGGTCCGTCTGGCCGCCGAACGGGTCCACCAGGTCGCGGTCCAACGGGTTGTAGGCCATCGCGTTGATGGTGAAGTCGCGGCGGGACAGGTCCTTGACGATGTCGCGCTCGAAGGCGACGGAGCTGGGCCGGCGCCCGTCCAGGTAGTCCCCCTCCGAGCGGAACGTCGTCACCTCCACATGCGTGCCGCCCTGGACGACGGTGACGGTGCCGTGCTGGATGCCGGTGGGGATGACCTTGCGGAAGGCGCGCTGGACCTCCTCCGGCAGCGCGCTGGTGGCCACGTCGAAGTCCTTCGGGGGGACCTGGCGCACCATGTCCCGCACGCAGCCGCCCACCAGGTACACGGCGTGGTTGAGCTCCCGCAGCCGCGCGATGACGTCGAGCACGGGGCGGGGAATGTCGGCGTTATGGAGATTGGCGAGCATGCGTCCCAGGTCGGCGGGCGTCGTGCCCGCCTGACACCTGGGTTGTACTTGCGCCCCCCGCTCTGGATCCAGGCCCAGGATGCGCCGTCGTGTTCAGGACTCCGGCGCGCAGGACAGTCCGACGGACTCGTGGGGCTGCGCGGAGGTGGCGCAGGCGATGATGAAACACTCGTTCTTGGAGCGGCACACCCCGTCACAGCACAGCTGCTGCCCCGTCGGGCACGCGCCGCCGTCCGGGCACGGGCCGCAGTTCACCGACGTCCCACAGTTGTTGGCGACGCAGCCGCAGCGGTTCTGGCAGGTGGTGAGGAGGGGGTCCGGCACACAGCTCGACTCGCAGTAGTTCAGCGGGTTGCACTCGTAGCCGACCCCGCAGGAGCCACACTCCAGCTTGCCGCCGCAGCCATCCGAGGGGCTGCCGCACTGCCAGTTGTTCGCCAGGCACGACGTCTTCGGCACACAGCCCGTCGAGTACAGCTCGCTGGGCTGGCGGGACCACACGCCATTCGAGTCGACGTTCCACCCGCCGTTGAGCAGCACCTGGTCCGGCGCGTTTCCAACGAGCGACATGCCGAAGTCCCGCCGCGCCAGCGCGAGCGCCGTCAACGCGGTCCAGCCGCCCGTGCCGATGTCGTAGCGCGAGACCCACTGCGCCGGCGCGCCCGTCGTCGGGTGATATCCGCCGACCACCAGCACCGAGCCGTTGCTCAGCTCCACCGCGCCGTGTCCGACGCGAGGGAACGGCGCCCAGATGGCGGTCGTCCAGGTGTTCGCGACGGGGTCGTAGCGGGAGGCCATCTGGCTGGGCACATCGCTCTGCCACTGCGGCCCCACGACGAGCACCTCGCCATTGACCGTGGTCGTCAGCAACGTCGCCGAGTGTCCCGCCGCGAGCACCGCGCCGCTGTTCGCCGTGGCGATCCACGTGTTGGTGCTCGGCCGATAGCGCTCGTGCTGGTTGCGGTTTCCCAGGAGCAGCACGTCGCCATTGCGCAGCAGCGTCGCGGTGTGGCCGGAGTACCCGCCCCTCGAAGGCGAGGCGGCGAGGGTCCACGTGCCGGTGGCGGGGTCATACAGCTCCGCGGAGCCAAGGCCCTGCGTGGTGGCGGTGCCGTCGCCGCCCACCACCAGCACCTTGCCGTTCTGGAGCAGCGTCTGGGTGTGTCGGGCCCGCGCCGCGATGAGCGAGCCGGTGGCGGTCCACGTCCCCGTGGCCGGGTCATACAGCTCCGCGTCGCGGCCATTTCCCAGGGGGGTGATGCCTCCGGACACGAGCACGCGCCCGTCCTGGAGCCGGGTGGCGGCATGCTCGTACCGCGCCACCACCATGTCCCCGGTGGTGCTCCACGGCGTCGAGGCGCCCGGCGTGTAGAGCTCGGTGGCGCGGAAGTCGGCGGGAGCGCCCTGCGCGGTGCCTCCGGCGACGAGCACCCGCCCATCCGCGAGCGTCGTCTGCGTGAAGCCCGTCCGGTTGTACGTGGGCGAGGCCGTCAGGACCCGCGTCTGCTGGGACACCAGCGCGGCGGGCTCGGCGCTCTTCGGCGCGGGCGAGCCGCATGCCATCACGAAGAACACTCCCAGGAGCGCGGCGCCCCTCTTCATCCCAGCCTGCTGGCTCACGACGCCTCCGGAGAACAGTCCGTGACGTATACGGAGCGGGCCCGGAAGTCCGGCAGTTGCCTCCTCGCATTCCCCTACCCGGCCCCTTGTGGGAGCCGGGCGTCGGGGGTGCTCAGCCCTCGATGTCGCCGAGGATCTTCCCGATGGGGGTCGGGGTGCCGATCATCTTCTGGAAGACGCTGCGATTGTCGGAGCCCTCGTCGTAGCGCTGGATGGCCTCGTTCGTCGGGTTGGGCAGGTTCGGCGCGCGGCCCGAGTAGTCATTGCGGCTGGGCAGGCCGTGCTCGGCGCGGATCTTGTTCTCCGTGGGCGCCCAGCCCGCGGGCGTGTGCGGCGTGGGCTTCAGGCCCACCGTCTCGAACTCCTCGGTCAGCATCGTGCGACGGTTGAGGTTCGCCTTCATGTTGTCGGCGAAGTCGGGGTAGCGCTTGAAGACGTCGGCGTTGGCGTGCTTGCTCGACTCGATGGAGCCCACCTGGAGGCCGTTGGAGGCGCGCCACGCGTGGACCGACTCGTGGCCCAGGCTGTTGAAGCGCATGTTGCCGGGGGCCGTCTCATCGTAGTTGATGCGGCTGGGCAGGCCCGCGCTGGGCTGGCCATCGTGACGGTAGGCCGGGCGGATGGACTCGTAGGTGCCCTGGTGCCTCGGCAGGTGCGACATGGGCATGTCGGCGTTGCGGCCCGAGTAGATGTCCGTGGAGGTGATGGGGTTGCGCACGGTGCCCGTCTGGCCGGGGTTGAGCGCCTGGGTGCGGCCGTCCAGCTCCGTCAACATGCGATTGCCGGTGGGCCGGTTCATCAACGTGTGGGTGGACTCGCGCGTGTCGCGGGTGAAGTCCGCGAACTGGGCGCCGCTCTGGCCGCCATCGCGGCGGGTCCGGATGCCCGGGAGGTCCGGGTGCGTGACGCCGTAGTCGGTGGGCTTGAGGTGGTTCTTCCCATCCTGGAGCTCCGTGGCGGACGGACGGGCCTTGGGCAGCGACGTCGTTTCGGGCTTCGCCGGGGTGCTGTTGGAGCGGGGGCGCGACGTCGTGTCCGTCTTGGGGGCCGGCGTGGAGAACGACGGGCGGGAGCGGAGCTTCATGGGGGATCGCCTCGGAGTGGGAGTCGGTGACGTGGAAGCCCTGGAGCATTCGCCGTGCCGACCCTTCCCCACTTCGACTCCGTCACCTGGGGCTCGTGATTCCAGTGGGTTGCGGTTTTGAGGGGACGATTTCGGGCGGGGGCGGTGATGTCTGGGGGCAAGGGGGTGATGACGGTCGTCATCAGGGGCGGGGCCGGGATTGGAGGCGCGGGGCTCGGACGTGGCACGCTGGGCGGTGGCCGTGCGGCGTGCGCATGGCCAGGGTGTTGGTGTTGGAGCGGGTCCCCACCAGTCGCGGGAGGCTCACGGATGCTTCGCCACACGCTCACGCAGGCCTTGAAGGAGCTCCGGACCCGGATTGCCTCGGGGGACCCGGACTTGAAGGCCGCGCGGCACCTGGTCGAGCGACAGGTGCGTATGTCCCCGGAGGCCCACGCGTACCTCGACAAGCTGCTGGCCGAGACGCGCAAGGAGTCGAGTCGCGAGGAGCTGCGGCGGCCCTTCCCGGCGGAGCCATCGGCGGCCCAGGTCGTCGAGCACCGGCTCTGGGATGAGGCGTGTGAGAGCGCGCGGCGGAACATGGCGCCGCCGTTGAGCCTCACGGTGTGGAGCGATGAGGAAGGGCTGACGCGCCTGGAGGTGCTGGGGTTGTTGACGTTGGCGTTGCGCAGGCTCGCGGCGACGCCGGAGTTCGGCGCCGGGCCGCTGCTGCCAGGACTACAGCGGTGAGCCGATACGCTCCGTCGGCGAGCCCTGCGGACAGGAGCTCGCCGGGCCTGCCTGGGACTCGGCCTGGCGCCCGGCTTTGAAGCCAGGCGTTCACAGGTCCGGGGGTACTCCGCGCCCGAGCCGCTGCGGCGCGCGGTGGAGAACCTGACCAGCAACGCGGTGCAGTACGGCTCTTCGGAGCGGCCCATCACCATCACCGTGGACAGCCTTCCCGAGCGTGGCACCCGTTTCACCATCGACATTCCCAAGGACGCGCGGCCGTTCCAGCAGGCGCCGACGCTCGCTCGGTGAGTGATTGCCACCAGCGTCCATCAGCGGACGGAGACCTGCCCGACAGAGACAGTGGCCGGCTCCAGCCGTGGACCCAAGGATAGAGCAGCCAGGCACACTCCCTGGTGCCTGACCGCCCAGCCTGTCATGACAAGCATTGGGCGCGCACCCCCGCCGGTCCAGACATGCCCATCCCTCCCAGAGCAGTCTTTTCGTCGTTGAGCTGTGCCCTGCTGTTGAGCGCCTGCGGCCCCGATTACGAAGGCGACGTCGGCGCTCCTTCTCGGTCGGAGGACGTTTCGCCCGAAGTCGAAGAGCCAGGAGAGGACGGCAGCGTGTCGCAGGCGACGTTCGGGGGGCATCTGGGCAGTGCGCTGGGCCACATCGCCTCATTCGATAGCTGCGCCGCCAACAACGAGTGGCGCACGACCTGCGGCACGGGCGCGGCGCGGGACATGTCGTACACGTGGACGGTTCCTGTCACCGGGGACTACTCCATCACCACCTACGGGTCGTCGTACGACACGATCTTGGAGGTCCGCAGGGCCGCGGACACGGGCGTTGTCTATGCCTGCAATGACGATTGGGCGGATGGCAACTATCGGTCTCGAGTCGTGCTCCGGGACCAACCCAAGGGCCGCAAACTCTTCATCATCGTCGACGGCTACAGCGGCGATTGCGGAGCAGGCCGCCTGTACATCAACGGCCTCTAATCCGAACCCACCCTCGGATCCGCCGATCCTCGCGTAAACGGCGCCCTGTCCTCATGGAGCGAGGCTGCTTTAGATGCCCTGTGCATTCACAGCAGCCTTCCCGGAGGATCTCTTGCTCGCGCGTCCGACCCTCACCGTGTTCGTCACCGTTGTCTGCCTGATGGGCTGTCGAGGCACGTCCTCGAACACCGCCTCCGTGCAACCCTCGATGGCCGAATCCGCGGCCCCTGCGGCGTCAGCAGTGTCTGACGCCGCCAGGGAGCTGACCGGGACCTGGACCTGCAACGGCTCCATCCACGGACCCGGCGGTGCGAGCCCGAGCAAAGTCCGATTCGAGGCCCGGCTCGAGCTCGACAAGGCCTGGCTGCGCACCGACTTCGTGGCGGTGTCCGGTGAGTACCCCTACAAGTTCACGTCGTACCGGACGTTCGATTCAACGGCTCGCACGTGGAGGAATGTCATCCTCGACAACATGGGAGGCGATGCCACGTCTTCGTCCACGGACGGCGTCACCTGGGTCGGCGAGTCGACCGGCCCCATGGGCAGGATGAAGATCCAGGACACCGAGCACCTCGTCTCGCCTGGGATGCTGACCCTGCGCGGCCAGTATTCGATGGATGGCATGAGCTGGAACACCGGCTACGACCTGACCTGCGAGAAGTGACGAGTCACGGGATGCGGGGCCGGGACGACTCAGGTGTCTGGAATCGACCCAGGTTGCTCCCCGCACTTGAATCCCCGACGATGCGCGCGGCCCGGTCGTCCTTCGCTCGCACATCTTCACATCAGGGGATTCTCCATGAACCGCTTGAAGCTGTTGTTGCTGGGATGCGTCGCCGTGCTCGCATTCGGTTGCGGAACTCCGTCGGACGAACTCGCCGTCGAGGACGCGACCGGCGCTGCCCAGGAGCTGACTGGATGTACCGCGACCTGCGAGCAGGGCACGGTCAGCTGTCCGTCTTCGTCGACGACGTGCTCCGCGACCCACTACGTGGGCGTGACGTGCGACGGCGTTGACATCCCGTGCCCTCCGCCGGAGCCGCAGGAGTGCGACCCTTCCCTGCCGCTCTGCACGACGCTTCAGGGCCAGCTTTGCAACTCCCTCAACGCCGAGACGCCCTGCTGTATCGTGGAGACGTCCGGCTCGTGGGAGAGCTCCTGCGTGTGCTTCCGAGCTGGCGCGACGCGGCCTCCCTACCGGTGGGCCTGCGCGTTCTAGTCGCGGCGCATTGACGGCCGTCCTCGATTCCGCTCGAGGATGGCTGGAATCACGCCCCTCCCGTCCCATGCCGGACATGGGAGGGGCGGCGGTGCACGAGTCTTCCAGGTAGGATGGCGAGGGATTCTTCTGTGTGGCGCTGCCGGCGCGTCACCCGGAATCCCTGGAGGGATTCGACGCCATGCTGAACAAGGCCTTCGTCGTCCTCGCGCTGGTGTTCATCAGCGGTCTCGAGGCCTCGGTCTTCTGCTACAGCCTCTGGGGTTACTTCATCACGCCGCCAAGTGGAGCGGGCGTGCTGGCCGCCTCGCGCCGACTCGAAGCACTGACGTCCTTCAGGAGCGACCCGAACGGGGATGTGGAGCTGCGTCCGACTCAGCCCATCGTGCCGAGCGAGTTCATCGGATGCCCGCTCTTCGACTTCACGTCCAGGTGCATGCATGACCGGCTGATGGCGGCGGTGATCACGTTACCGGGAGACCTCTCTCGGACGGAGTCGGTGGAAGAACTTCGTCCGCAGATTGAGAGCGTCTGCGGGAACTGGGCCTCGTCACGACGAGGTAAGGCGATCACCGTGCAAGGCGACTCGGGGCAGATGCGATTGATCACCTGCACGTCGGGAGAACTCAGCAATGACCTCTTTGCCTATCGGGAGGTGCTGTTCACCCAAGGCGAGGAGAAAGAGATCGCATCCATCGAATATGAGGTCTCGGGCTCCGAGTTCCTCACGATGCCCTTCTTCTTCACGTATCTGCTGCCCTTCAACATCTGCCTCTATGTGATTGGACGGGTCGCTGGGAGGCAATGGTACGGCCCGCCGCTCCCAGCAGCAGAGGGCGGACTCCCCACCGTCACATAGAGGGCTCCGGGCAGGAAATCACCTGGCCGCGGCGTGGCGCTTCTTCGCGGCGCTCGCCCTGGCCGACCGCCACGGCGCGGGCCCGCCTTCCTTCCACCATCAGCAAATGCCAGACCCCGGGTATTGCCGCAAGCCCCCCCGGTCATGGTCCACCCTCGCCCGTTTCGACCCAGGAGCGGGAGGACCGAGCCATGCACAGGGACATGATAACGCAACACGCCGTGGTGATTGCGGGAGGAGGCCCGACCGGGCTGATGCTGGCGGCGGAGCTGGCGTTGGCGAAGGTGGACGTGGCCATCGTCGAGCGTCGTGCCAGTCAGGATGTCGCCGGCTCGCGCTCGCGAGGCCTGCACGCGCGCAGCCTGGAGGTGCTCGATCAGCGCGGAGTCGTCGAGCGCTTCGTCTCACAAGGGCAGCCGGTCCAGAACGTGGCGTTCGGACAGACGCCGCTGGACCTCAGTGACTTCCCGACGCGTCACAACCACGGGCTCGCGCTCCTGCAGGAGCGCTTCGAGCGCATCCTGGCGCAGTGGGTCGAGGAGCTCGCGGTGCCCATCTACCGAGGATGCGAGGTGACGGGCTTCGCGCAGGACGACACGGGCGTCGACGTGGCGCTGTCCGACGGCCGCGCGCTGCGGGCGAAGTACCTCGTCGGATGCGATGGGGGCCGGAGCCTGGTCCGCAAGTCAGCGGGCATCGAGTTCCCGGGCTGGGACGCGTCGATCAGCTACCTCATCGCCGAGGTCGAGATGACGGGAGCCCCCGCGTTCGGCATCCGCCGGGACGAGAAGGGCACGTTCGCCATGGGCAAGCAGGCGGACGGAAGCGTCGGCGTCGTGCTGCGGGAGGAACAGGTCAACACGGGCGAGGCGCCGACACTCGAGACGCTGCGCGAGGGCCTCGTCAGGCTCTACGGGTCGGACTTCGGCTTGCGAAGCGCCACGTACCTCTCCAGGTTCACCGACATGACGCGGCAGGCGGCGTCCTACCGCGACCGACGGGTGCTGCTGGCTGGAGACGCGGCCCACGTACACTCGCCGATGGGCGGACAGGGGCTCAACCTCGGTGTGCAGGATGCCGTGAACCTGGGGTGGAAGCTGGCGCAGGTCGTGCGAGGCGTTTCGCCGGAGAGCCTGCTCGACACGTACCAGGCCGAGCGACACCCCGTCGCGGCCCGCGCGTTGCGCAAGACCATGGCGCAGACCGCGCTCAGTCGCGGCGACGCGCGGATGGATGCCGTGCGCGAGACGCTGTCGGAGCTGTTGCGGATGGACGAGCCTCGCAAGCAGTACGCGGCGATGATGTCGGGGCTGGACGTCCAGTATGACCTGGGCGCTGGACACCCGTTGCTCGGGCGGCGCGTGCCGGACCTCGACCTGGTGACCGCCGACGGCCCACGCCGCGTGTTCCAACTGCTGCACGAGGCACGACCGGTGCTGCTCGACCTGGGCGAACCAGGGGCCCTCGACATCGCGCCCTGGGCGGACCGGGTTCAACGGGTCTCGGCTCGCGACCCGGGCGAGTGGGTGCTCCCAGTGCTCGGCGTGGTCCCCGCACCCGTCGCGGTGCTGATTCGTCCGGACGGCCACGTCGCGTGGGTCGGCGAGGGCACGGAGCAGGGACTGCCTGAAGCCCTGGCCCGATGGTTCGGGCCGCCGAGCACGACGTAACACGCGCTCGTCCCCGGTGGCGCATAGGATGCGCCGCCATGGACTTCCAGGCGCGGCTCGAGGCGCTCACGCACCAACTCCGCCCCTGGTCCGCGCTCTGGTCCCGCTCCATCCTCCAGGGCTGGCCCGAGTCCGGCGCCGCCTATCCCGAGGAGTGGCGGGCCTATGCCCGGTCACTCGATGAAGCAGGCGAGCGGAGCTTGGACCAAGGAGTGCTCCAGGGAGTGCCGCCTCCCTCCCTGGCTGCGCTCCTGGGCGCGCTCCAGGAGCTGACGGCGATTCCCTGGCACGACGGCCGTCACGCGCTGACGGTCACGGAGACGCAGGGACTCAGCGACAAGAAGACCCACGAGCTCGAACGGGTGCTGGCCCTGCTGGGGCCCAGAACGCGCTTCATCCAGCAGGCGGTCGACATCGGCGGCGGCATGGGGCACCTGGCCCGCCTCTGTGCGCGGACGTTCGGCTGGACCTTCCACAGCATCGACAGGGACGCCGCGTTGCAGGACAAGGGCCGACAGTGGCTGAAGAGGACCCGAGCCTCGGTCGGAGACACCCTGCACTTCATCCAGGCCTCCGTCGAGGACGCCCCCCAACCGGGGATCGATCCGCTCTTCTCCGGTCGAGACCGCGCGTCCATCGGTCTGCACACCTGCGGGCCGCTCGCGCTCACGCAGCTCCGCAAGAGTCTGGGAGCGGGCTTCGTCCTGAACATTGGCTGTTGCTACGACAAGCTCGAGGTCCCCAGGGACTACCCCGTCTCCCGAGTCGGCCGCGAACATCCCCTGCCCTTCACACCGCATGCCCTGGCACTGACGACGCGGGGACGGCCGCGGAAGACCGAGGCGGAGTTCGCGCGGATGAAGCAGGTGTACGCGTGGCGCTTCGCGTTCCATCTCCTGTCGAAGCAGCGGTTTCCCGAGCGAGACTTCGTGAGGGCGGGAGACGCGCCCCGGGCGCTCTATGACGGCCCCTTCGCCATCTATGCGCTCGACCGCCTGGAGCGCCTGGGGCTCTCCTCGGGAATGACCGAGGCCGAATTGAATGCCTTCGAGGTCTCCGTTCGCGCCGAGACGCGGGAGCTCCTGCTCTGCCATCTGCTGAGGGACCGCTTCGCGAGGGCGTTGGAGGTCGTGCTCCTGCTCGATCGCGCGATGTTCCTGGAGGAACTGGGCTTCCAGGTCGAGCTGCTCCAGCTCTTCGAGCCCGACGTGTCGCCGCGAAACCTCGCGCTCATCGCGTCACGGAACACCTGAGGAAAGCAGGAGGAGCACCACGACGGGGCTCCCCAGCCCAGGAGACTGGAGGAGCCCCCGATGGCGGCCTACCAATCAACGTCGACGCAGGACCATCCGCCCAGACACGTGCACTGACTCTTCCCTCCAGCGCTGTTGCAGCAGAGGACACTCTCTCCCCCCCAGCACTGCTGACTGGTGACCGAACTGCACGGCGCATACGCGCACGTGGGATCCGGAGGATTCGTAGGAGGACACGCATGGAAGACCCCACTGCATGTCACTCCCGAGTAGTCGACGGCCTGACACGGCGTTCCCGAGCAGCTGATGGGCCCGTTGGCGCAGTTGGCATAGCACGTCGCCAGCTCCTGCGAGCTTTCACTCAATGCCTCTTCGCCGACGACTTCTGTCGCGGCTCCGCCACACCCCAGTGCGAACATGACGGCGAAAGCCACCCACAGCAGCTTCAAGCTCTTCATGAGGGTTCCCCTGTCGTGAGCGTGTGCGAGCGAGGGACCACCGGGCCACGGACATCCTCCGAGATTTGAGGGCCCAGGGCAAACCATACCCAATCGCAAGAGCCATCCTGGAGCGACTCGTCGCGACGCACCTGGGCATTCGAGGAGTCCCCGGAGACGTTCTTCGGCTCCTCCTCGAGGGCATGACACTGACGCATGGCGGACACCCCAGGAACTGGGGCGCTTGTCGAAAGCCCGTGCCCAGGACGAAGCGTGGAGTTTTGGACGCTGGATGCCCGAAACGAACCCCATCGCCAGGACCCGACATCCATGTATGCGAATGACCGAAGCGCGCCCGGGCTGAGAGGAATCGAGAACGAGGGATACCGAGCCCTCGTGGAGCGGGTCCTCGATGCGGGCTGTCTGTGGACAACTGCTTCAGGTGATGGGTGCGGATCCAAGCGCCCCCGCCGACCTGCGCTATGTGCCACGGGTGGACCTGGCGAGCATCGACCGTGAGGTCGCCACGATTCAGGCGGAGATGGATGCCCGCGGGTTCATCCTGGCAGCGGCCCCACCCGGGGCGGAGCGGATGCGCTCACTGCTGGAGAATGACATGAAGGGCTACATCTACTTTCACATGTCCTGTGAGCGTTACGGATGGAAGGATGTGTTCCCGGAGCTGACGTACTTCGAGGACGTGTCCGTCCAACCTGGACAGGGGATTGCAACCAAGACCCATAGACACATCCCTGCACACGACTGACAAAGCAGCAACCAGAACTTTCCATTCCAACCACAAACACCCATCCGTCAACTCCAGCACACCCGAACCCCTGACAGCGTCAGAACCGCGCCCCACGACCTTGCCCTTCACATGTCCGTCATCCAGGCTGCGCACAGACACAAACGAAGTGGAGGCCGCAATGACAGCTGTTGGACTGCGCCGTTATGTGTTGTGGGTTGGGCTCACGTTGATGACCGCGTGTGGAGGCCCCCTCCCGGAGGAGCAGGAGGGAGTCGAGGCGGCCCCCCGCGAGGAGTCGGCGGAGGTGGTCGAGAAGCCAGGTGCGGACCTCGCGTGCTTCGAGTTCGCGGAAGCCTGCGTTCCCGGGTGGCGCACGTGCGAAGTCCGTTGCTGTGATGGAGACCTGGACAGTTCCTACCAGGTCTGTGGCAACTGTCTGGATTGGGCTCAGGGCAGGTGTAGCAACCACGGTGGCGTTCGGCGCGTTCGCTGGTCGCCGTAGCCTACCGACTCACTCCGGACGGCGGAGCCACGCCGTCCGGAGCAGTCGGACAAGCGATGGACATCCAAGGGCGGCGCTGGAATCAGCGTTGATGCGCCGATGACCGGGACGTCGGCGCTGCCGTCGTCAACCTCGTCGTCGTCTGCATGGTGACAAGGCCTACGCATCGAAGAGGAGCTGACGTGGGCTGCGCCTGCGCGGCATCACCGCTCGCATTGCGCGTCCCGGCGTTGAATCCAAGGAACGACTGGGGCGCCACCTCGACCACCCGTGCGTGAGGGCGCTTGGCCCGGACGTGGGCGAGGAGCGCGGGACGTACGTCGGCGTCGTGCATGCCCGCGAGAAGGGGTGGACGGTTCGGGTCCGCCCGTTCTCCCGGCCACACACACCATGCCCCTATCGCCCCTGGGCATTGGCACGGTCGTGACACGCGGCGTGCAGGAGAGTTCTGCTCGGCAGTGGACTGCCGGCCTCCCTCGCGACTGATGGCTGGCACCTTTCTGTCCTGCGACGGTGAGTCCTCTCTCAGGGGTTCTCGGGATGATTCGAATATCGTGGTTTGCTGGGCTTGGAGCGCTGCTGTCAACCCTGGGTTGTCGTGATCCGGAGCCCGAGCAGCCGTATTGCGCGCTCCTCGACGAGCGAGTGGCTGCGTGTAGAGACGGCTCCTGCGACTCTGAGACGCAATTGGCGATTTGCAATGACATCATTGCCTTCTCGTCACTGTCTCCGTACCTCTGTGGAGAGTATGAGCCGTTACCGGAGCCCATTCCCACATCATGCGAAGACTGTAGCATCGACTTCTGTGAGCCTCTCCTTGAGGAGTTGAAGGCTGAATACCAAGACACCCGCTCTCCTGTCGTGGTGCGGAGCCAGCTCAAGCAGTTGCATGACAAGCTGAGCACACTGTGTGAGGCACAGCCAAACAAGGACCGGCCAACTGCTTCGCAGCGCCCACAGTGCATGGCGCCGTCGCGGTGACGTCCGAGTGACCAATGGCCAAGAAGTAACGACCGCCCCTTCTTGGCCCTCATGAACCCACGATTGAAAACTCCATCTTCGCCCTCGCCGTCGGCCAGCTCCTGGTGCCACGCCTCAACGGACTCCTGTCGCGTCGGCAGGTGAAGCACGAGCAGGCCGCGGACCGCGCGGAACTCCGGCTGGTGGACCAGCGCCTGCGCGCGCTCGAGGCGTGGCAGGGCGAGGCCCGGCCCCAGTTCGGACAGGTCTCCAACCACGTTCACGTGCTCATGGGCGAGCACGGGGCGCGCCAGGGCCAGGCCACGCCCCCGTGCACTGGAGGGCCCGTTAGCATTAACGGCGGGTGCTGGGAGAAGGTGGAGTTGTGGATCAGAGACTGCGGTTCTGTTGGCTACGTTCACGAGGGCGGCTGCTATGTGCCCGCGAAGACGCCCCATGCGCGTGTTCCGCCGGGGTAGAGCTTCGCCGCAGCCGCCCGCACCTCCGACGGACGCCCCGGTGTTCGGGAGCGACCCGAAGGGCTACCGAGTCGATCACCACCGGAGCCCCTATTCGCAGCCTTCACACTGAGTGCTAGATTCCGCCACTGCATTACCACTGCAACGGAGGGGAATCCATGAAGTTGCTCATGACTGGTGGTCTGCTGGCGCTTGGATTGATGTTCGGGTGTGGTGGGCCCGTCGATGACACCGAGAACGCGTCGGAAGCGCAACTCGTTGAAATTGAACAGAGCTATCACGCGCCCGCCATCTGCGGAAAGACTGTCACCTGCCCAGCGGGAATGCAGTGCTGCGGCTCTCCCGCGCGCTGCGTGCCAAATTGTGGCCAGGGAGGAGTGGACTAGCCGGATGGGAGAGGGCAGCCCGCTCTGAGGCCATAGCGAGCTGCCCGCCACTACTGGCCGAACGTCCAGCGAGCGCCGATGCCGGCCAGCCCAGCACCGCAGAGGCCGTCTCGCGGATGGATGGGAGCATCGCCGCGGTGATCATGGAGCGTGAATGTCATATCTGGGCAATCTCATGCTGGGACCAGGGAGACTCCTTTTCCTCGTGGCCCAAGGCCTTCGCCCCGCGCGTCACCGGGGGGTAGACGCGCCTGTTGGCGCGAGACCGCTGCTTCCTCGATAGAAGAGCCAGTGGCTGTTGGCGCCGCCACTGCTGCAGCCATTGGCGGTCGTGTAGAACGTCATATGGACGACCTTGTCCCCCGGCGCAAAGGGGTTGAATCGCACGATGGCGGTCCTGCCTACATCCGTCGTTTCAAATGACAGGACCTCGGCGCTCGATCCCGTGGGCTCCCCCAGGAGCCAGTACCCACCGATGCCTGGGCTGGTCACGGAGGCCCGCAGCAGCAAGCCATTCGTGCCGTAGGTCCAACCGTAGAAGTCCGTCCCGGTCACCAGCTCCACCGTCCTGTAGGAGCCTGCATTGGTCTCGAAAGTGAGGGTTCCGTAGGGCCGGGTCAATGAGTAGGGGCCAGAACGGACCCTCTTGGTGAGGGTGGTGGTTCCACAGGCGCCGGAGATGGTCGCGGTCAGGTCGACATCGCCGATTTGAGGACCTCGAGCGAGCGTTCCAGTGTTGTTGCCGTGGGTGGTCGCCGTCGCCAAGGTCGGGTTGCTTGAGTTCCAGACGACGGAGGCACCACAAGGCAGCCCTGTAACTCGATACTCCTGGGGTGTCGCGGCGCAAAGGATGTCGGGGCCTGTAATAGCCATCGTGGGGTAGCCAGAGTTCGCCACGCTGGACCGATAGGGCCCATGAGTGGTGCTCCCGGCCTTCACCGAGACGGCGATGCCCGACTGAGCAGCTCCGCAGTTGGGAGTCAACGTGAGGGACGGTTCGGAGGTCGTCAGCGTGGCCGGTGCTGGTCCGCCCTGGTGGAGCCAGCCATTGCTCGCCGAGCCAAGGTCCCACTCGTACGCCGTGACGTTCGGAATTCCTCCGAGGTTGTTCACAGTGAAGGTCCGCGCCGACGTGTCCCCGCACGCCAGGGCGATGGACGCAGGGGTGAGGGAGAACACGGGAGGAATCGTCTCCGTAATGGAGATCTTGTTGATCAAGACCTGCGTCGACTTCGTGCTGGAGCCCTGGGTCGCCAGGACGAAGAGGTAGTCCAGGTCCTCGCTGGCGGTCCACTCGGTGAGGGGGTAGTTGCTGGCGGTCGCCGAGCTGATGTAGGCCGCCCCCACGACGTCATCCAGCAGCATCGACCAGCGGTCCGCGCCAACGGGCCCGCAGCTCGTGGGTTGGGTCTCATTGGGCGCAGGGAGCGACGTGCGCACAGAGAAGATGAGATGGGGGCTGGACACAGGATCATCTGAGATCTTCGACGCAGTCACCGCGAGGGTGTACTTGCGTCCGGCCTTGAACCCGACCTTCAGGGCATAGGCCGTTCCCAGGTTCGAGGCTGAGGTGTTTCCTGCCTGGGCTTCGAGGATGACAGCGCTGCCATTGAATCTGGCCCCTCCAGAGACCGGGTAATGAATGATGTCGTTGACTTTCGCAGGCGTCGAGAGATTGAAGACGTTGCAGATGCCGGTCGAGAGTCCGCTAGAGCTGTTGTAGGTGACGGTCCTCTGCGCGAGGGCGCTTGAGGTCGTCAGCAAGGCCACGAGCGCGAGTGTCTTCGCTAGGGCCCACGGAGATATGCCTCTCATTGAATGCTCCTGGGATGGGAGGATTCCGAGCTTGAGCGAGAATGTGATTGATGTCCAGGTCCAGCCCTGCTCGAAATGTCATCCTTCATCGACCTTCGATGTGCAGCTGTTCTCGGATAGCATGTCGCGGAGGGCAGCGGCATTCCTGAACTCCCGCTTCCGTCCGAGTCGTGGAGTGGGTCCGAATCAAAGTCTTCGATGCGATGGCGCGGGGGCTTCCCGTGTCCGAGGCGAACGAGCGCCAGGTCGCGCAGTTCGTCAAGCAGCAGCGTCTGCCCTACCCGTCTGTCGGTCCGGATGTCAGGCATTGCGCTGACATCCGGACGGGAGGCTCCAAGGCAGCGCGAAAGGCGATGGTTCCTGGACCGGTGGTCCTGCGTTGGGCGTTCCAACTCGCCGCCGCGCAGGCCCAACGCCACGTGGACGCCACGCCGGGAGCCACTTCACCGGCGACATCCTCCGCCGCCCCAGGAAACCGCTGGGGTTCCAGGGAGTTGGCGAGTGACCCCGACAGGAATCGAACCTGTGGCCTGCGGTTTAGGAAACCGCCGCTCTATCCAACTGAGCTACGGGGTCGTGCCAACAAACGCCTGAAACAACGGCGCTTTCTAGCAAGAGCCCCGGGGTACCTCAAGCACCACGTACGTCCCCCCTCGCCCGGCTGCCCAAGCGCACCGAATCCGGTCGAATTCCGGCAGATCGACACCGGGTACGTCCCTGCTGGACCCTACGTACGGGTTCGCGGCACCGACCGCCAGGGCTCCGTCCACCCATCAACAGATCGCCCGTCCACGCCGTGGGCCACGGGACCCGGCGTGAACCGCGCAGAGGCCGGGCGCCCCCACATTCCTGGGATGGACCTGCCCGTAAGGCCTCGCTCACGCTGGGTCTCCACCCAGGAGCGTCACCAGCGCTCAGTCCCTGGAGCACCCGCCAGGATTCCCGGGGGAAGGCACCATGCTGGCTCCACTGACGCTCGCGTTGCTCCTGCGCCACCTCGTCGCGGCCTGGTTGGGGCGTCGCGACGCGGATGCCCCCGCACCCACGCAGCCCCTCGAGGAGTCGTGAATGCAACCAGGACCGTCCTGCCGTGTGGCACTGCTCTCCACCCTGCTCGCCCTGACGGGCTGCGGAGGCAATGCCGCCCCCGAGGCCCTCCCCTTCGCAGACGACCGCTTCCTCCTCGACGACGCGGGGGGTGACCCGGATGGCGGAGCGTCCGAGGACGCGGGAGAAGAGGACGCAGGCGAGGAGGACGCGGGCGAGGAGGACGCCGGGAGCGAGGATGCGGGCAGCGAGGACGCCGGCACCGATGAGGACGCTGGAACGGGCGGCGGCCCCACCAACCCTGGCGGCCCCAACGGCCCGTACATCTGCCCCTACTTCCTCAACGTCGAGACGACCTATTACAGCGACGGGTACTACACCTACTCGGTCGGCACCGACATCTGCCGCTGCGGCGTGGGCTACAAATCCGGCGTCGAGACGAACTGGTACCTCACCTTCGACTTCGGCCACTGTTGAGCGACGCTCCGGCCCGCGCTCCTCCTCGAGCGCGGGCCGTGTTCCCTCCACTCACTCCTGACGGATGCTGAGCTGGAAGCTGCCGACGTCCCAGTCGCTGTAGCCATCCACGACGATGGAGATGGCCTGACCGGCCGCCAGCGGCATCCGGACCTCCGAGACGCCCTCGCCCCGGTAGTTCCCATCACACGTGAGCACCTGCCGAGGCTCGCACGTGCGCGGGTACACCGCCACCACCGTGCCGATGCTCGAGCCCGCCGTATCAATCACATACGTGCCCGCCGCCGGCGCCTCCCAGAAGAACACCTTCTCCGGCGCCGAGGAGGGATAGCGGCACGCCGGCACATCGTGGTCGATATGACCGGCCCCCGACGTGCTCCCCGCCGTCCAGAGGGGCAGCGCCCCCGTCAGCGTCACCCCCTCCACGCCCTGGCAGTTGGCGCGCTCCGTCCGGCCCGAGGCCGCCTGACAATCCGCGTCCTGCGGATAGTCCACCTCTCCGTCGCCATCGTTGTCCACGCCGTCGAAGCACGTGGGCAGCACCGCCGGGTCCACCTCGGACTCATCCTTGGGCGAATCGCACCCGGGCTCGCTCGGGTAGTCCACGCGCCCGTCACCATCGTCGTCGCGCCCGTTGCTGCACGCGTACGGCATGTCCACGTTCAGCGTGAAGTCCTGCGGGCCGTAGCTCTCCAGGACGACGACCACGCGCTCGTTCGCGGCGAGCGTCACCTCGCCCATCACGCCGTCCGGCCAGTTGTTCCGGCTGCACTTCGCGACGAACCCACCCCGGCAATTCTCCTGGCGCAGGGACAGGTAGAGGTTCGAGCGCCCCTCCACCGCGAACCGGTACGTCCCCGCGATGGGCGCCACCAGGTCATAGGCCACCGCGTTGATGGACGCCCCGCTCACCCCGCCACACTGCGCCGCCACGTACCGCCCCGCCCGCGCCGTCTTCCCCGCGAGGACCAGCGGCGCCGTGGGGAGGTTCTGCGCCGGCAGGACCTGTCCACACGCGACCTCGTTGTCATCCGCGGCGCTCGTGCAGGACGGGTCTCCCCCCGGCGCCAGGGCGAAGTCGATCAACCCATCCGTGAAGCCCACCGGCTCGCTGTCCACCGAGTCGCCACACGCCGGCACCGGGGTCGGGTCCGTCTCGTCATCGTCCATCGGACTCTCGCACCCCGGGTCGTACGGGAAGTCGTTCTTCCCATCCTCATCCGAGTCCTCCCCGTCCGAGCACCGGGGCAGCCGGCACTGGAACAGCGTGGAGGACACGCCTCCCCCTTCCAGCTCCTTCGGCCGGCAGACCTGCGTCTCCGAGCACTGGAACCAGGGCTGCAGCGGGTCGCATGCGGCGTCGTCATCGAGCAGGCCGGACACGTCGATGCGTCCCAGGCCCGTCCCCTCGACGACGGCGAAGACCACGCCTGCCTCCGGCCGGTACGTGTAGCCGGTGACCTGCGCTTCCGACGCCACGTCACAGGTCCGGGTCCGCGAGTCCAGCGCGCACGCATCCCGCAGCGAGATGCCCTGCACCTGCGGGTCTCCCACCACGAAGACCGACCCGGGCCCCGGCACCCGGATGCCCACCACCCGGTCCACCTGCCCCGCCGTCGAGCAGCTCAACCGGTGGTCATCCACGGCCTCGGTGAAGTCGAGCGGCAGCACGGCCCGCGGCTCCAGGCCCACGCTCGCCTCCGTCGTCAGGTCGATGGGCGCCTCGCAGCTGTCGCCCTCACCCGACTCGGACGTCCCGGCCGCGCTGCCACACCCCGGGTCCTCCGGCCAGTCCACCAGACCGTCCCCGTCGTCGTCGTCGCCATCCGCACAGGCGGGCTGCGGCAGCAGGTCCGTCTCGTCGTCGTCCTCGGGCGACTCACAGCCCGGGTCGCTCGGGTAGTCGTAGACCAGGTCTCCGTCCGCGTTGTTCTTGCCGTCGTCACACGCGTTCGCCTGGCAGCGGTACACCGGTGAGCCATCCGGGTCCTGCTCGTTCTCCTGCTCGCCGCAGACACCGTGGCCGCAGACGAAGTTCGCGTTCCCGGGCGTGCACCGCGCCCCGACCCCCAGCACGGCGCTCGCCAGCCGCAGCCCCACGCCCGGCCCGGAGTTCGGGAAGTAGATCTTCGCGTCCTTCGACAGCGGCCCCGTCGTGAGGCTCGTCACCGCCGTCGTCCGGCACGTGGCGCGCTCGGGGACCGGCGTGCAGCCCTCCTCGCCCGTCATGTCCTGGATGAAGAACGCCAGCGGCAGGTAGTAGCCCGAGCTCCCCGACACCTCCAGGCGCTCGACCGGGCCATCGAACGGCAGCGACAACCACGTCCCGCTGCCCGAGCTGGAGCCATACCCGCAGGGCTGCTGCACCGTCGTGGCATGCGCCACGTTCAGCGGGAAGAAGTCCACGCCCGTGGGAATCGTGATGGAGGACTGGCACGCCCCGCCCCGGTCGGACGGATAGACAGGCACCTGGAGCGGCGCGGACGTCGCGGTCGCGCCGAGCCAGTCCGCCGCGAACGACGTGACGGTCATCGTCCCCGGGGCCGACGGCGTGTGCGTGCCCGTCAGCGTGTAACCGGAGTACGGATTCACGTCGATCCCACCGTTGCCGCCCAGCGTGACGCCGTCCGCCGTCAGCGACATCAGCGCGATGCGCTTCTCGTCGTAGACGGTCGCCCGCACCTGGATGGGACGGCCGGCCAGCGCATAGCTCTCACGTGAGGAGAGGTAGAACCACGGCGCGCGGTTCACCGCGACCTGGTGCGTGGCCTCGATGGACACGGACAGCCCCCGGACGTCGGTGAGGTCCGCCTCGAGGTGCAGCGCACCCGCCGGGAAGGCCCTGGACGGAAGCGCCACGTAGCAGTTGTTCGTGCCAGAGCAGGTCGTCGACGCGGTGAAGACCGCGCCCGTGGAGTCGGTCACCGTCAGCGACACCGACTGGAGCCCCACGTCATCCCACGCGCTGACCCCCGCCTCGACGGGATGGTCCGCGACCAGCTCCCGGCCCCACGGCCATGAGCCGAAGTTGAAGGTGCCCTCGGGCACCTCGTTCTCGCTGATGTTCAGCTCGGTGTAGCGCCGGCTCTCGTGGCCCATCAAATCCCGGGCGACCACCATCACCACCAGGGACGTCTTGCCCTCCAACACCGGGTCCGACAGCAGCGGGACCGGGAAGGTGGCCTCGACATAGCCGTCGGTGCTGGTGGCCAGGTGCTGCGGCGTCCCGCCTCCCACGATGTGCGTGGGGCTCACCCAGGTCGCGCCGTAGATGATCCACGCGCTCACCGTGTCCAGGTCTCCGTCCACGTCGCTGGCCTCGGCGCTCATGTTCGTGGACGTCCCCTCCGCTCGCGTCTCGTACATCGACACGTACTCGATGTCCGGCAGGGCCACGGGCTCCAGCAGCGTGTAGCTGCGCTCACCCGTATCCACGCGCTGGCCCAGGGTGTCCTCCACCACCAGCCGCAGCGTCACCGTGTCTCCCGCCTGCTTCGTCGGGAACTCGAGCAGGTGCTCGAAGCCGTGCTCGCCGCCCTGCTCGTCCGAGGCGCTGCTCGCGACGACCACACCGTCCACGGAGAAGCGCAGCACGGACGGCCCGTCGTCCCACGCCGACAGGTAGAGCGGGTTCTTCGCGGGGCTCGCGAACAGGCGCGGCGGCAGACCCGACAGCAGCATCGGCGGACTCGACGAGTCACGCACCTGGAGCGGCAGGGTTCCACGCACCGACTGGCCCAGGGCGTCCACCACGTCCACATGGACCTCGGGGTTGCCCACCAGGTGCGCCGGCAGCCGGACGACCCCCGCGTAGTTTCTCGGAGCGCCCACGACGGGCGACAGCACACCGACGAACACGTCCTCCATGCTCACCGTCACGGTGTACGGCCGGGCGCCGCCGGACACGTCCACCCGGACCGGGACCAGCTGACCGCTGGCGAACTCCTGATAGGCATACGGCTCCTGCATCGACACCCACAGCGACTCCTCCTCGGGAGCGCTCACGCGGATGATCTGGGCCTCGGACTGCGCCTCGGCGCCGCTGGCGGTCCGTCCGCGGACCTGGAGCAACCACTCCGAGCCGGGCAGCGCCGACTCCGGCACCCACCACTGCCCCGACACCGCGCCAGTCTCCAGGTGCGCGAAGGGCGCCCCGTCCACCCACAGCGTCGCGCTCCCCAGCCGCGCCCCGGACGTGCGGGCGTCGAACGACACCAGCGTGCCCGGCTCCACGATGAGCGGCGCGGCCGCCAACCGCAGGGTCGCCGAAGGAGGCGCGAGCTGCGCGGGCGCCGTGAACACCGACAGGCCCTGGAAGCCCCGCGCCACGACGACCTGGTCGCCGGCCAGCACCGCGTCGCGCGCGTCCGGCGCGTCGAGCGTGGCCCTCAGCACGGGCGTATGGGACGAGACATCCCAGAGCTGCACGTCCACGTCCGTCGACACCAGCGCCAGCAGGCCCACCATCCGGATGCGGCGCACGGCCCCCTCGGTGGGCACCGTGCCCACCTCGCGCAGGCTCCCCGCCGCGTCCAGCGTGTACACGCGGAAGCCGTCGTCGTTGCCCGCCAGCAGTCGCTGTCCCTCCAGCGCCACCACGTTCGCGGCCTGACCGGACACGCTCGCCCTCCGGAGGATGTCTCCGGCGCTGTCACGCTCCGCCCAGGTGAAGCCCAGGGGGCCCTGCGCGATGACGGCGCGGCGCTCATCACCCGCCACGTCGAGCGTGGGCCCCTGCAGGTCCAGCTTCTTGATGGACTCCACCGTGGGCAGGCTGGCCGTGGCGAGCACTCCTCCGCCCACCGTCCACAGCCGGCCGGTGCTCACGGCGAACCGCTCCACGCTCCCGATGCCGCCCAGCCGGCTTCCCCGCGTGGAGTCCACGGTGAAGGCTCCCGTGCTGTTCGCGTCGGTATGCACGGACAGCGTCGCGTCGTTCAGCAGGAAGGTGTCCCCGCCGAGCCGCTCCGTCTGCCGCACCGCCTTCAGCGTGGTGGAGACCGCGCGATTCAAGATCGGGTGCGACGGGTCGGCCAGGTCCAGCAGCGACGCGCCACCCAGCCCGGCCGCCACGATGACACCCCGCCGCGCCGCAGCCACGCCCACCACGGCATCGGTCGTGGACCAGCCCTCGCCCAGCATCGGCGGCTGCGTCCCTTCCGAGACCCGGTCGACGAGCTTCAGCACCACCAGCCCCCGCGGGGTCGCCGCCAGCAGCGCGCCACCCGACACGCGCAGCGAACGGGCCGCCACTGGCAGCTGCCCCAGCACTCGCGGCGCCGTGGGCTCGCGGAGGTCCACCACGCGCAGCACGTCGTCGTCGCCGGCCACGTAGGCCAGACCCCGACTGACGGTCAGCGCCCGCGTCCCGATGCCCAGCTGCGCCTCGCCCAGCGCCACCATGTTCGACGCGCCCAGGTGCACCACGTGGATGCCCCGCGCGGTGCCCACCACCGCCATGCCCCCCTCCACGTCCACCTGCCGGACCGTGGACTGCAGGCCCACGGACATGGGCCCACCGCAGCAAGGCACCGACTCCGACTCCACCTTGTGCGAGTAGAGCGTCTGCGCGGACGCGTAGAACAGCCGGTCGTTCGACACGCCCAGCAGCGGCGTGTTCAGCCACGGGTTGTAGCGCTCCACGTACCGCCGCAGCTCGGGCGCCGAGGGCTCCGTCAGGTGCACCTCGTCGACGTTGTACGAGGACTCGTGCGCCACGAAGGCCCGGCTCGACGCGCCCATCG
Source organism: Myxococcus sp. AS-1-15 (assembly GCF_020037055.1). Lineage (NCBI taxonomy): Bacteria > Pseudomonadati > Myxococcota > Myxococcia > Myxococcales > Myxococcaceae > Myxococcus > Myxococcus sp. AS-1-15. The sequence continues at coordinate 111,221 of NZ_JAIQDF010000007.1, forward strand.
ACATCACCAACGACGTCTCGTGCCGGCCCACCACGCGCGGGGCCTCCGGCCTCGACACGTCCACCACCCACAGGCCGCCCTGCTCCACCGCCACCAGGGCGTGATGTCCCTGGACCACCAGCGAGCGGGGCGTGCCCTCCACGCGCACCTGTCCCACGGGCGTCACGGTGACGCCCTGCGCGTCCTCCACCCGGAGACCCACGGCCACTCCCGAGGGCGTGGCGACGACGACCCGGTCGCCGAGCACCGCGAGGTCCACCGCGTTGGCGAACATGCCCGCCACCGTCACCGCGCCGTCGGACAACACCGGCGCGCTCACGGTCCGCTCCCGGAACGCCTCGCCGACGCGGCCCTGGAGGTCCTTCACCCAACCCTCCACGCGCAGCACGGTGCCCGAGGGCGTGCCCACCGGCACGGTGTAGCTCAGCGCCGGCCCACCCGAGGCCACCAGCGCCCCGCCCAGCTTCACGCGCAGCACCTGCTCCGCCAGCGGCAACGTCCCATCCGCGGCCACCAGCTTCGCCGTCACCGTCGAGCCCGCGGACACCTCGGTCCCCGTCGGCGTCACCACGATGTCGGAGATGGTCGGGTTCGACACATCCTCCAGCACCAGCACCTGCGTGCTCGCCACCGACTCGCGGCCGTCACCATCGACCAGGCGCGCGGTGATGAGCATCTGCGCCTGGACCTCTCCCTGGGCCAGGTTCGGCATCCGGGGCGTGGCCACGGTGGCGGGCGCGACGATGACCTGCTGCTCCGTCTGCGTCATCGTCGTCCTGCCCACCGAGAAGCTCACCGTGTACCGCTCCGGCGCGCTCACCCCGCTGCCGAAGGCCATCGTCACCTGCACCGGCTGGCCCTCGACGACCTGGGCCACCGCGGGAGTCAGCGTGAACGCCGTCCCCACCGGCTGGGGGTTGGTGAAGACGAGCACGGGCGTGGGCGCGGAGATGGCCGTGTGGACGTCGTCCGTCGCGGTCGCCTCCACCGTCACGCCATGGCCCACGCCGGTGCCCACCATGGGCACGCGCAGCACCGCCCGCAGGAAGGGCGCGCTCACGGTGACGCTGTCGAGCACCGTCGCCCCATCCTTCAGCGTCACCGTCACCTGCTTCACCCGCGACGGGTCCACGAACCTCGGGACCACCGTCATGAGCGTGCCCTCGTACACCTGCGCGGGCGCGTCCAGCGACACGAACTCCGGGCCCGTCGTCGGCGGGGTCAGCCCCACCTCGACGACCTTCGCGTCGGACCTGCCCGCCTGGTCGAACACCGACAGCTCGAGGCGAGCGGTGGCCCCCGTCAACGGCAGGTCCACCGCGGACGGCAGCCGTCCGTCCAGCACCTGCACCGTGCGGCCGTTCACCTTCAGCACCGAGACGAAGGCCTCGAACGTGTCCGCCTCGTCGGTCATGGACGCGGTCAGCGCCAGGCGGCTCCCCGCCACGGCCGTCGACGATGCCACCTGGAGCGACAGCTCGGGCCTGGCCGGCCCACGGACCAGCGGCAGGCGCGCCACCGTCCCGGCCTCCGCGGACAGGAGGTCTCCCGCCGCCAGGACCGCCGCCCCCGTCAGCGCGGGGAAGTCACCCGCGCCGAACGGATACACCCCACCCGACACCGGCTCCGAGCGCACGTCGAACACGCGCACGCCCAGGTCCGTCCCCACCGCGAGCCACGGCCCGAGCACGGAGGCCGAGCGCACCGGCGCATCCACGCCGGCCCCCGTCCCCTGCTGCTCCAGGAGGCTCCCGGCTTCCTCGAAGCAGCGCACGGTATGGGTCCCCATCACACAGGCCTGGTCCGCGCCCACGCCCACGACGAGCTGCCCATCCGACACGGGCGCCGACGCCTTCTGCGTGGGCGCGTGCGGCGTGGACAGGTCCAGCGACACCAGTCGGGTGGACTCGAGCACCAGCGCGCGCGTCCCGTTCGCCGACAGGGACTTCACCGGCGCTCCGGACAGCCGCGCGGCGAGCGCACCCGAGGCCGTGAGGACCTCCACGCCCTCGTCCGTGCCCACCATCAACAGCGCGCCACGCACCGAGGCCAGCGCCGTGGGCGTGCGCCGCACGGGCACCGTCGTCACCGTCAGGTCGGGTAGCGACATCAGCTCGATGACGCCCGCGCCGTCGCGACGCACCGCCACCGCGAGCGAGTCCTCGACAAAGGCCAGGCCCACCGCTCGGCCCTTCACCCGACGCTCGGCCAACACCCCCAGCGCGCCGCGCGAGCGCAGCTCCACCAGGCTCTCGCCCGCCGGGTCCTCACGCACCACCGCCCACGCGTCGCTCCGCGCCGCCACCGCGATGACCGGCAGCGACGGCTCCCGCACCACGGACGCCTCCGTGCCCGCGAACACCGCCAGCGTTCCGGACTTCGTGCTCGCCAGCCGCTGCGAGCCCGTCTCCAGCGCCTCCACCCTCGCCACCACCGGCGCCGACTCCGGCCCGGACGGCAGGTGGTACACGCCCGGCGCCGTCTCCGTGAGGGCGACCGATCCCACCTGGAGCGAGGGCACGGGCGTCATGTTGCCCGCCTCGGCGCCCACGCGCAGGAACGAGCCTCCCAGCCACATCGGCCCCGCGGGGCGCGTCGCGACCTGGATGACCGGGTCCGGCAGCGCGTTCACCACGGAGAAGAAGTGCACCAACTGCTCGCTCTGAAGTCCGTCCACGTCCGTGGCCACCGCCCGGACGGGCACGTAGTACGGCGCGTCCTTCACCAGCACGGGCACCTTGAACGTGTGCCGCCACGGCGCGTTCGTCAGCGTCACCGACTGCGTGTCCATCTCCAGCCGCACGGACTCGATGCCGGCGGGCGCGCTCACGTCCACGAGCACGTCCACGAGCGCCCCTTCCGCGAGCGTGTTGCCCACGGCGGGCTCACGCAGGCTCACCATCGGCCGCGTCGCGCTCGAGCTCGCGCCCAGCACGGTGACGTCCACCGTCGCCTCCGCGTCGTTGTCGCGCGCGTCGTAGGCCCGCAGGCGCAGCTTCACCTGCGTGTCCTGGGACACGGTCGGCGCCACCCAGCGCACCGCCCCGGGCACGCTCGTGAACGAGGCGACCTGCTTCGCCGCGCCGGTCCCCACCAGCTCCTCGATGGTGACGCGAGCGACGCGGTTGTCGTCCGTCACCTTCACGCGCAGGTCCAGCCCCGCGCCCGAGGGCAGCTTCGCGCCCGCCGTCGGCAACAGCCACGCCACCGTCGGGTCCTGCACGTCCGGCGTCACCGTCACCTGCAACAGGGCGGGCGGAGACGTCTGGCCCCGCGAGTCCGTCGCCACCGCGACCAGCTCGTGGACCTCGCTCGTCGAGCCCGACAGCGTCAGCGGGAGCGACTCCGTCAAGTCATGCAGCTGGCCCGACAGGCCCGTGACGCGCCGGAACGGCTGACCGTCCAGGCTGAGCTCCAGGGCGTTGAGGGCGTCGGGGTCCTCCGCGCGGACCACCAGCGGGAGCGTGCCCCCCTCCGTGCGCTCCACGGCGGACAGCGTGGGCTCGAGGAAGCGCACCGAGGGGACCCGGTCATTCGTCAGGAAGACGGTGGCCGACAGCTCGGCGTCGTTGCCGCTGGGGTCCGTCACCCGGGCCACGAGCGTGGACTGGCCGCTGGGCGGGATGCTCCGCCACGTGTAGCGGAAGTGCGGCGTCCAGCGGTCCACGCGCGACACCTCCTCGCCGTCGATGAAGAACTCCATCTCCAGATTCGTCCCGCTGGCGTCCGTGCCTGACACCGCGAAGACGTACTCCGTGCCGATGCCGAGCGTGGCGTTGTGCACGGGCATCGCGCGGCCGACGAAGGCCAGCGCCACCGTCGGGTCGATGGTGTCCTGGGCGTAGTAGTAGTGCGCGTCCGGTGAGGCCTGGACGTTGCCCACCAGGTCGTAGACGTTCTTCAGCGTCAGCTTGTAAGCGCCGTTGGACGCGAGGGTCGGCGGAGTCGTGCCGCGCGTCACGGTCAACGTCGAGCCCGACACGCTCACCGTGCCCGGCAGGACCTCACCCGTGGCGACGTTCGTCAGCACCGCGGTGGTGGCCGACTCGCTCCCCGTGTGCATCCGGATGGGCTCGTCGAACGTCGCGCTGAACACCTTCTGCGCGAGCGGCACGGCGCCCACGGGCGCGTACACGGGCCGCGAGGTCGGCGGCTTCAGGTCGCCTCGGGAGAGGGACTCGGGCAGCACCAGGCTCGCGCCGGGCTGCGACAGGTACAGCGGCACCCAGCCCGCCACTCCGGCGGGGACCTGGACATCCACGCGGGTCGACGTGAAGCCGGACAGCTTCGCGGCGGGAGCACCCGGCGCGAAGCGGACCTCCAGGCCCCGGGTGAAGCCCGTGCCCTTCAGCGTCACCCAGCCCCCGGCGAAGTCCAGCCGGTTCGGGGTGACCTCCGACACGGTGATGGGGGCCGTGTAGACGAACCCGCCCGGGACACGCGCCTCGTCACCACCGTCGACCACGCGCACCGTCACCGGCCCCGCGAACAGGGTCGACGGCGCCAGCACCCGCAGCTCCGTGCCGCTCGCGGTGTGCGTCGGGTCGGCCTCCGCCCGCGTCGCGCCGAAGTACACCTGGGACGCGGCGGAGAAGCCCTGGCCCGTGAGCGTCACCACGGTGTCACCGGCCACCGGCCCGTGGTCCGGGCTGATGTGGCTGACGCGCACGCCAGCTTCCACGGCGCCGCCCTTGAACGAGAAGGACCAGGGGCTCAGCACCGTTCCGCCACGGTACGGCGTCGCGCCCAGGGAGACGCGCGCGGTGTAGTCACGCGAGGACACCAGCGTGTCCTCGGGCAGCGCACGCACCACCGAGCCCGAACGCTCCACGCTCGCGAGCACCTCCGTCTCCCCTTCCAGCAGGAGGATGGAGGACTGCGCCGCCACCGTCAGCGGCAGCTCGCTGGCCAGGGACACCGTCACCGGAGCCTCCGGCGACAGCGCGCCTCCCGGAGGCGGCGACGTGTGCCGGACCGTCGGATACGGCAGCGTGTCGAAGAGCTGCGTGCGCGAAGCGCCCGCGAGCAGCGCGATGCCGTCTCCCAGCAGCGCCTTCGGCAGCGACGACACCGTGTGCATGAAGAACGTGCGCTCCACGAAGCCCGGCGCCGTCGTGGTGTCGATCCACGCCGCGCGGTTCGTCCCCGCGGCCAGCAGCCACGGGCCCGCGAGCGCCACGGTGCGCGGAGTGCTCGTCGACTCATCCGCCGACGTCCACGAGCCCAGCCGCCTCGGGAACCTCGGGTCCAACACCTCCACGACATGGGCCGTGCGGCCCGTGGCCACGGCGATGCGGCTGCCATCCACGGCCAGGGCCTGGGCCACGCCCGCCAGCCCGCTCACCACGGAGAGCGGCTCCAGCTCGCCGTCGCTCAGGTCTCGCAGCTCCATGCGCGACACCTGGCCCTCGTCCATCAGCACCGCCAGCGCCTCGCCCACCACCCCCAGGGCGACGACCCGCGCGGGCGCCACCGAGTGCTGAGCGACGACCACCAACGCGTCCCGGGTCTGCGCGCCCTCGCGCAGCTCACCGAGCACCACCAGCTCGCTCCCCCCCGCCACGACCACCGTCGTCGCGCCGGGCCCCACGGCCACCGTCGACAGGGGCGCGCCGGTCACCAACGGGACACGGTCCAGCTCCTCGGGCGCGCAAGGCACACCCGGGCCGCTGCCACAGGTCCCCAGGTCGTAGCGCACCACCCCGTTCGTCCCGAGCAGCACGGCGCGGTCGCCCGACACCGCCAGCGACAGCGCGCCCTCCACACCGGCCACGCGGCCCAGCTCCAGCTTGTTGCCGGACGTCGACAGGTCGATGGCGACCAGGTCCTTGTCCCGCGCCTGCAGCAGCGTGGTCCCCACGAGCGCGCTCGCGGCCCCGCCCACCGTCAGGCTCTCGCGCTGGGCGAGCGTGAAGGTGAAGCCCGCCACCAGGGAGCTGCCCTGGGCGTTGCCGCCCGAGCCCGTCTCCACGCGCACGTCCACCGGACCGACGATTCCATCCGGCACCGTCGCCGTCAGCGTGCCCGACACGTCCACCGTCGTGGTGAGCGCCGGCACGCCGCCGAACGTCACCTTCGAGCCCGCGTAGAAGCCCTCGCCCGACAGGCGGACCTGCGCGCGGCTCATCGTCTCCGCGAAGGCCGGCTCCACCTTCGTGAGCTTGGGCACCGGCAGGTAGCGGTAGGCCCCCAGCCGCGACACGGACAGGCCATCCGGATTGATGACCTCCACCGCCGCGGCGCCCGCGACGCCCGGAGGCGCCAGGACGGTGATGACCTTGCCCCCCTGCGACACCGCGCAGGCACCCAGGGACGTCGCGCCCGCCAGCTGCCCGCCGATGCGCACCGTGCAGCCGGACTCGAAGCCCGTGCCGTGGATCGTCAGCGTCTCACCGCCCGCCGTGAGGCCATACCCCGGGCTCACCTCGCCCAGCGTCGGGCGCTCCACGGTGTTGCGAGTGGCCGTCTGGAAGCGCACCTCCGTGTCCGCGCCCAGCGCGCCGCCCTGCAGGTCCGAAAGGCCGGCTCCGACCTTGAGCACGTAGCGCGTGCCCACCGTCAGCGCGGACGCGGGGATGAACGTGGCCCTGGCACCGCCCTCGTCCGAGCGGGCCTCCACCGTGCCCGTCACCGTCTGCGGCGACGCGGACAGCGTCTCCAGGCGAAGCTCATCCAGCGTGTCCGTGCTCGGCAGCTCCGACAGGAGCACCGCCGGGCGCGTGCCCACCGGCACCGTCTCGCCGTCCTCGGGAATGGAGCCACGCACCTCCAGGTGGTCGAGCATCACCGAGGCCAGGGTGCCGGCCAGCTCGCCGCGCCCGTCGTCGGGAGGCTGCACGGGCAGCTCCACCGCGCGACCGTTCTTGTCGAGCACCAGCGTGCTCACCATCAGGTAGCGGTCCATCATCGCCAGCGACATGGCGTCGCCCTGGACGAGCGCATGCTCCAGCGGCGTGACAGCCCCGGCGTGCGTCACCCGGAAGCGCTGCACCTTGCCGCCGCCCGACGCGACGTACGCGATGCCCGCCGCCACGCGCGTCTGCTCCGCGGAGACGCGGCCACGGCCCGTCACGTCCGCCAGCACCAGCGCCCCCAGGAGCACCGGCGCGTCCGGCGTCTTCACGTCGATGATGGACACCTGGGCCTTGGCGCCGAGCGACACGAAGGCTCGCGAGCCGTCCATCGCGATGTGGCGCGCGGCGCCGATGAGCGCGTGCTCGCCGACCTGCGCCAGGTCTCCGCGCCGCGCGTCCAGCACGAGCAGGCGCGTGCCGCCCGCGCCCTCCGTGGCGGCGAGCAGGTTGTGGCCATGCAGCGCCATCGCCGTCACGCCGCCCGGGATGGGCCGCTGCGACGTCAAACGGGGCTGCGGGTTCTCCGTGGTCCGATAGGCCCGGATGCCCGAGGCGTCCGCCGCGTAGAGCATGTCTCCCGCGACGGCCACGCCCACCGTGGCCCCCGTTCCCGGCAGCGTGTACTTCACGCTCGCCGCGGAGGGCCGCGCCACGTCCACCACCTTCACGCCCGCCGTGCCCGCGGCCACGTAGAGCGTGCTTCCCTGCTTCGCGAGCTGGTACGCCCCCGACGTCCCGCTGTCGGTGAACATCACCCGGGCCATCTGCCGGACCGCCGTCTGCTCGGAGAGGTCCGCGATGTACAGGCCGCCCTGCGACTGCGCACGCGAGCCGCCACCCTCCACCGCCGCGCCGTTGGGCCCGGTGACCTCCACCTGTCCGCCGATGGCGCCATACAGCACGCCCCGGTCCACCAGCACCTGCCGCAGCGGAGGCGTCTCCAGCCGCGCCATGGCGCCCGCGCCGTAGAGGAACGCGTCGGGCCGCACACCCTCCTTGATTTGCGTCCCACCCGAGTGGATGGGCAGCTCCAGCCGCGCCGTGAGGTCCACAAGGCCCGCGCCGTGAGGCGGCGCCACCGCCGTGGCCTCGTTGGCCGAGCGCACGTGCACCGTGAAGGAGCGCGCGTCACCGAAGAAGACCTTCATGTCGGGCAGGAAGCCCGTGCCGCGCAGCGCCACCTCGACGCCGCCCTGCTGACCCGAGTTGTCGGGAACGGGCGCGCTCAACTGGAGCGCCTCGCGGTAGGTGAACGTCCCCAGCCGCGTCGCCGTCATGCCATCCGCGTACCCCACGCGCACCGCCGCCGGGCCGGAGTTCGTCGAGGGAGGAATGCGCACGGTGAGCGCTTCCGTCTCGGAGTCGTACACCACGTCACCCGCGCCGGTGATGGGCGTCTCGCCCACGAACACCACCAGCCCCGGGCTGCCCAGGTTCGTGCCGTCGATGCGCACCGTCGTCGTCTCGGTCTTCAGGCCGCTGGACGGGGTGAGCTGGGTGATGGAGGGCCGCGCCCGGCCCGCCTTGTCCACCTTGAAGCGGAAGTGCACGGGCGTCGCCAGCGGATACGTCAGGCCGGCCTCGGTCAGCATCGACCGCACGCCTCCCGCCGTCAGCGACACCTCGACCTCCTCCTCCGGCTCGAAGACATGGCCCGCGTCGGGCGTGAAGAACAGGGACGACGTCCTCAGCCCCGTCGCCTCCACCCTCAGCGTCCCCTGCACGATGCGCCCCGTCGGGTGGGCGTCGGAGACGGCCTCCACCACGAGCGCGCCCGGCTGCAGCGTGTTGAGCGCCACGGGCATCGTGAAGTCGATGCGGACGTCCGTGCCCACCGGCGCCATGGCCCCATCCGCGGGAGCCGAGCCCACCGCGAGCAGCTCCGAGGACGGCACCTCCACGACGCTGCGATTCTGACCGCGCGTGGCCACCCACAGCGCGCCGCCGAACCACGTCAGGCCCGAGCCCTCCGCCTCCAGCAACGTGGACTGGAGCAGCTTCGGCTGGCCCTCGTTCGCCGTCGTCACGTCGAAGACGTACAGGCGCGTGCCCACCGTGACGTAGGCCCGGCCGGCGCGCACGGTGATGCGGGCGCGCAGCATCTGCTCCAGCGTCGCGTTCGCGTCCACGGTGACACCGCCCACCCGCGCACCCGCGCGGTCATGGATGGCCAGGCGCAGGCCGTTTCCACCCGAGGCGTTGATGTTCGACGTGAGGACGTAGAAGCGGTCCGGCCCCAGGTCCAACGCGAGCCCGTCCTCCGGGTACAGCAGGATGGCGTGGTCGAACTCGGGCTGCGGTCCCAGCAGCTCGAAGACCTGGATCTGCCCGCTGGGTACGCCGGGCTGGGTGATGCTGACGTACGCCATCGAGCCCTCGATGCGCACCCCTGTCGCCAGGCCACCGGTGTTCACCCGGCCGGTGATGTACGGCAGCCGGCTCCTGCTCGCGTCCACCACGGTGAGCCCCGAGCCCTCGGCCAGCAGCACCAGCGAGCCGCTCACGTCCAGCCCGTTGACCGGGTTGTCCGTCCGCACGCCGCCCAGGCGGATGGGACGCTCCTCGAGCGTCACGTCGAAGATGTCCAGCCCCACCGCGTTCGCCGGCCCGCCCACGCCCACGTACAGCGTGTTCCCGGAGAGCCGCAGCTCGGAGATGCTCTTGGGCGGGTAGCCGGGCAGCCCCAGGTTCGAGCCGAACGGCAGGTCGTAGGCGAAGGTCGCCACGTTCCACGTGTGCGTCGTCTCCGGCGTGGAGCCCGGGCGCACCAGCGTCACCGTCGCGAGTCCCGGCGCGGTCGCCGCGGGCACCGTGAAGCGCACCGTGCGCAGGTCGACGATGTCGACCGCCTCCGCCTCCAGCGACTCGCCGAAGCGGACCTTCATGCCGGGCTCGAGGACGGACTTGTCGAACGTCAGGGTGGCGCGCGTGCCACCGCCCACCGGACCATGGTTCGGTGAGAGGGTGGCCACCGCCTGGCCCGGGTCATCGACGAAGAAGAGCGCGAAGGGCAGCTCGGACCTCGGGCCCCCCGGGTGCTTCACCGACACGTCCACGGGGCCCGCCTGCGCCGCCGCCCTGGCGGTCAGCGACATCCGCGTGCCGCTCTCCGTCACCAGACACGTGCCCGCCACCACGGCGCAGTTCACCACGTCCGTCCCCACGCGCACCTCCTCCGTGCCCGTGAAGCCCGAGCCCGCCAGGGTGATGCGGCCGCCCGTGGTGCGCGGCAGCGAGGTGGGCGACACGGACACCAGCATCGGCACCCGGGCGTTCGCCTTGCCTGTCGTGAAGGTGGCACGGAACTCGGACAGCAGCCGTCCGGCGCGCTCATCCGTCACGTCCTTCGTGAGCACCAGCGTGTAGTCCTCCTCGGGCTTCAGCGTGCCCTGCACGGTGGCCTTCACCGTGTAGTGCCGCTTCGCATCCACGCGCTCCACCGTGAGGTCCAGGGAGACCGGCTGGCCGTTCGCGCCGAGCGCGGGCTGCCCGTTCTCGCCCAGCAGGTACACGGAGCTGGGCGTCACGCTGGGCCCATGCACGGGCCGGTTGAGGCGCACCGCCAGCACGGGGCTGTCGGGGGTGATGATGGCGCCACGCTCCGGCGAGACGTCGGTGACGAAGGAGAACGGAATCTCCAGCTCCGTGAGCTTGTCGCCCCCCGCGAGCAGCAGCCGGTCTCCCGCCAGCGCCGTGTCCAGCGCGGACTCCGTGTTGCCGCCACTCACCAGCTCCGGCTCACGCGGGTTCGCCACGTTCACCAGCACCACGCCGCCATCCTTCGCGGACACGAAGAGCATGTCGCCCACCAGCCGCAGACGCTGCGGCTGACCCGGCGTGTTGGAGAGCGTCTCGTCGAAGTCGATGCGCAGCGACTCCAGCTCCTCGGCGGTCGCCGGGTTGCTGATGTCGATGAAGAGCAGCCCCAGCTCCGCCGCCGCGACGATGGCCGTGTCGCCCACCACCACCACGTCGGTGAGGTTCGCGTCGTAGTCCAGCCGCTTCACCACCGAGGCGTCCGGGCGCGCCGAGTCGTAGATGACCAGGCTGCCGCGCGGGCCCGCCTCGGACGACTTCGCGTGGTACGTCGTGCGCTGACCACCACCAAGGCCTCCGCCGACGGAGTACTCGGGCGGCGGGGGCAGCGCGCCCTCCGGGTTGTTGCAGTAGTGCACGCCCTCGTGGTGTCCCGTGGCCACGAACAGCCGGCCACCGTGCACCGTCATGCCGTACGGCTCGCCGCCGGGGCTGAGGCTGCCCACCAGCAGCGGGTCCGCGGGGTAGCGCGTGTCCATCAACCGGAGGACACCGCCGTTGCCCGCCGCGGGCTCGAAGCCCTTGCAGGGCCCCGCGTCCGGCGGAGGATTCGGCACCATCTTGTTGAAGGCCACCCAGCTGCCCATGGGCGTCGGCAGCAGGCGCGTCGCGAACTCGGGGTCCGCCCAGCCGCCGAACTTCGCGCGCCCCAGCTCCGTCATGGCGCGGTCATTCGCCGTCGTCACCGCGAGGCCCGACGCGCCGTTGGCGATGAGGACCTGGCCCGGCAGCGTCGCCACGTCGAGCGAGTCCGCCGTCAGCTCCAGCTCCGGCCACGGCGTCTGCGCGGGCAGGTAGCCGAACAGGATGGCCTGCAGCAGGTCCACCCGGGCCGGGTTCGGGTTCAGCGTCTGGCCAATCGAGGCCAGGGCCTGACCGGGCATCCGCACGTCGAACGTGGCGGCCGTGAACGCGTCGAAGAAGTACCCCTCGTCGACGTGCGTCCCCTGGAACTCCTTGCGCTGACGGTTGCCCCGGATGGAGGCACCGGCGGCGGAGTACAGGTAGAGCGGCGAGTCGAGGTCCGCCGCCAGGGCGCGGGTGTTGAAGTCGCTGACGGAGACCACGCCGTCCGAGGGCAGCACGGGTCCCGTCGCGTTCTCCGGACGTCCACGCTCCAGACCGTAGCCCACCTTGCGCGCCAGGCGCACGTCCTCGAACAGGTCCGTCCCCGTCTCGGAGCCCCGGTTGTCCGGGAGCTGCGACGTCACGCGGACCTCGGCGAAGCCGTCCTCGCCGAACGAGCCCAGGGGCGCCGTCAGCGTCAGCTCCTCGGTGGACACCACCTGGACACCCGTGGCCTGCAACGTGCCGACATACACCTTCGGCGGTCCGAGCGCGCCATAGGCCCACGCCGGCAGGAAGCCGTCACCGCGCAGCCGCATGGGGCTGCCGCCGAACGGGTTGAGGAAGCGCGGCGTCGCGGCCGAGAGGAAGAGCGGCGCCTTGTACAGGAAGCCACCCGCCCTGCGGTCCCACAACCCCGAGCCCGACACGAGCACGCCCGCGTCGTTCACGACGCCGTTGATGACGACCACGTCCGCGAGCCCCGGCTCTCCGCCCGGGACCATGACGACGAGCCGCTCCGACGACGCGGGCCCGTCCGACGGGAGCACGGTCGCCTTCGCGCCGCCAATCAGGACGGTGGTCTCCTCCGCGAAGTTGCGGCCCAGGATCTGGACGAACGAGCCACCCCCCGTGGGCCCCACGCGAGGCACCACCTGCGAAATCTCCGGACGCGCGCCGTCGTCGGCCGCGGCATCCAGCACCACCGAGAACGGCGTCAGCAGGTGCTGGCCGTCCGGCGTGAGCAGGTCCGTGGACACGGAGAGCTGCAGCACCGCGCTCGGAGGCAACGGCATCTCCGGACGGAAGCGCACGAGCACCGTGCTGACGGGCTGCTCCGCGCTCCCCGCCTCCAGGTCCGCGCCGGGCGCATCCGGGCCCAGCCACTCCACGCCGTCCACCCTCAGCGACACGGCCTGCTTCGCGCTCTCCGGCGTCACCGTCGTCGAGAACGACAGCATCATCGAGGACAGGCCCAGCGGGACGACGTCGCCCGACTTCACGCTCGCGGAGACCAGCGTCAGCTCCGCCGCCTGACCGAACTCCAGCGCCCAGCCCGCGGCGCCACGGTTCCTGGCGCTCACGACGCGGCCCCCCGCCACCGCCACCCGCTCGGCGGCGCCACCGTTCGCGCCCGCGACGTGGTGCATCAGCCGAGGCGCCGCCAGGTTGCTCAGGTCCACCACCGCCACGCCCGCCGCGCCCACCGCGACATAGGCCACGTCCCCCACCACCCGCACATCCGAGGCGAAGCCCTTGAGCACGTCCTTGCCCACCGACGCGCCCCGCTGGGGGGCATCGGGGTTGGACACGTTCACCAGCACCAGGCCCTCGTTGCCCGCCGCCACGACGGCCCAGTGGTCCCGACGCAGGCGCACCCGCTGGACATCCAGCGCCAGCGAGCCCCGCTGCGACGGACGCTTGTCCACCCGCACCGTGTGCAGCTGGCCCCCGGTGAAGCGGTGCCCCGGCGTCCACGTGCCGGTCCCCACCACCGCGAGGCCCTCTTCCACGGCCAGCGCGCTGACCTCGGGGGCCAGCGGTGACTTCAGCGTGTGGAGCAGGAACGCCGCGTTCGTGATGTCGAAGCCGAGCAGACCGCCCTTGCCGGCCGCCGTCAGCAGCCGGTCTCCGCGCAGGTCCAGGCCGAAGGCCGCGCCGTCGCCGGCGGACGTGGTCCGCACCAGCTGGGGCCGCGCGGGGTTGGAGATGTCCAGCTCCAGGACCGTGGCCGCCGAGTACGAGCTCTGGCCCCGCATCGAGCCCGAGCCCAGGAACAGGCGGTCATTCCACTCGGACGCGTACGCGATGGAGAGCAGGTCCGCGCCCAGGTAGTCCCACTTCCCGATGATGCGGTCGTCCAGCCGGTCGTTGTCCTCGTCGATGAGCTCGCTGCGGCGCTCGGGAGGAATCGGCGTCCCGGCCAGGCGCCCCTTCAGGTAGAGGCCCGACAGGTCGACGATGCGCAGCCCGCCCGCGCCCACCATGTAGACGTGGTCGCCGATGGCCACCATGTCGCGAATCTCGCCCTGGAACGCCACCGAGGCGTCCGTGGGCTGGTCGAAGATGTACGCATCCTCGAGCACCGCGGGCGGAGCGCCGTCCTGGACCACCGACACGTCCACCGCCCCACGAAGCCCGTTGGGCGTGTACGCCTCCAGCCGCTTCATGCCCAGCACGCGCACGCGCAGCGCCGGCGTGGTGCCGAACAGCACCCGGACGGTGCCGCTGGTGGAGAAGCCGTTGCCCTCGAGCACCACCTTCGTGCCGCCCGACGACGGGCCGCGCCCCGGCGAAATCGAGACCAGCGACAGCGGCCGCGTGTAGATGAACGCACCCGCGCGTGTCAGCGAGGTGCCCGAGAGGTTGCGCACCTCGATGGCCACCGCGCCGTCCACCGTGGACACGGGCGTGCGCACGGTGACTTCGTTCGCCGAGAAGGACTGGATGTCCGCGGGGAGGCCGCCGATGCGGACCTCCAGGCCCGCCTCGAAGCCACGCCCCTTCAGCGTGACGAGCGTGCCACCCGCCACCGGGCCCTCGCGCGGCGAAATCGTGTCGACCACCACCTGCCGCGTCACGGTGTCCTTGGACGTCCGGAACTCGGTGACGAAGCGCCCGGGCATGAGCGAGCCGTCCGCGTCGTCGGCCTGGAGGCCGGAGATGATCAACCGATAGCGCGCATCTCCCGCGAGCGCGCTCACGGGGTCGATGACGAGCTTCTGGACGCCCTCCTCCACCGGCGTCCGGAGCTCCGTGGTGATCTCCTCACCCAGCGCGGAGCCATCCAGCGCGTACAGGCGCGCGTTCACCGACGACACGTTCCGGATGGGGACGTTGAGCTCGGCGACGAGCGTCTCCAGCGTGGACACGCCCAGCTCGGAAGCGGCCGGACGCATCGCGGTCACCATGGGGAACGGCACCGCGACGACGGCGAACCCGTCATTCGGCGTGGGCAGGTTCCTCGGCGAGAAGACGCCGTTGATGCTGGCCACGACCACGCCCCGGTCGATGCCCACGTCGGCGAGCGACGTCGCCGGCCACAGGTCCACCGCATCCACGGCGAGCGGAGCGTCGATTTCGGAGGCGGCCGACAGCTGGAGCACGCCCGCGCCGGCGTTCACGCCCAGGTGCGGCCCCAGCGCGGACTGGAAGAAGCGCGTGCCCACCAGGGACGGGATGGACGCCACCTTGCGCGGCAGTGTGGGCGGAGACAGCGACACCGTGGCCGCCGTCTCGAGCGAGGCGAGGCCCCGGCCCGAGTGGATGGCGAGGTCCCCCACGTCCGGCGTCTCTCCCACCACGGGGAAGCCCGGGCGCGCCAGGTCCACCGTCAGGGTGGCCGCGGCGTTCCCCAGCCGGGCCCGCAGCACCGCGTGGCGGCCGAGGATGCGCACCTGCTCGATGGAGGGCGTCTTGACGGTGCCGTTCATGACGAACGACCTCACGGCGCCCAGCAACATGGGGCGCAGCGGCTCCACCAGCGAGAACACCGCCAGGCCGCTGTCTCCCGCGGCCACGAGCGCCAGGTCATCCACCACCGCGACATCCAGCGCCTCGCCCTCGTAGGGCAGCGCCTGCACCAGCTTGGGCTCGGTCGGCTTGCTCACGTCCACCACGAGCAGCGACGGGCCACCCTCCCCCACCATGTCCACGTGGGTCAGCTCGGCCGCGTCGGCCGCCACGTACGCGATGGTTCCGCGCACGGTGAGCGCCTTCGGCTCGTAGGGCGGCGGGAACGAGACGCCGCCCATCATCCCGGCGTTCTCCGGCACGGAGACGTCGATGACCGACAGCGCGCCTTGCGTGCTGCGCTTGAGCACGTCGATGACGTCGACGCCCTGCTGGATGGACGCCTCGGAGAGCACGTAGGCCCGGCCCCCGGAGATGACGAGCGGCCCGGGGCGGCCCTGCGGCATCCGGTCCGACGGGCGGCCGTCCGTGCCATCGATGGAGGGCTGGTACCGGCCGATGCGCTTCGTCGTCGACAGGTTCGTGTAGAGGTATGCGCTCTCGGCCACCGCGAGCTGCCCGTCCGGGTTGGCGACGAAGACGTCCGCCGGACCGTAGCCGCCCTCGGGCGTCTCCACGAGCAGGCGGCCCGGCGACAGCACCGTGACGGAGCGCGCCGGGCGCCCCCGCGCCGTCTGCGAGCCCTGGCCCCGGAAGAAGACCTCCGCGCCGTGCTGGAAGCCCGCGCCGGACAGCTCCACCAACTGCCCGCCCGCCAGCGGCCCCGAGGCCGGCGAGGCATGGCTCACCTGGAGGATGTCCATGAAGATGAAGCCGCCCAGGAGGCTGCCCTGCAGCCCGCCCGGGTTGACCACCGTGACGCGAGCGGGGCCCTCCACCTGCTGCGGCGTGCGCGCGGTGAGGCGCGTGCCGGTCTCATCGACGGAGACCTCCGTCGCCTCCTCGTTGGAGAAGTACACGCGCGCGCCCTGCGCGAACCGCTCGCCGTGAATCGTCACGCGCGTGCCGCCATCCACCGGGCCCGCGCGAGGCACCACGCGCTCCACGCTGGGCAGCTCGCCCTCCGTCGTGCGCGTGCGGAAGCGCGAGAGGTAGCGCCGCTCCAGCGTCTGGCCGAAGGTGCTGCCCAGGCCCGCCTCCACCGCGATGGAGTGCTCCTTGCCGCGCGCCAGCTTCACGCCCGCGGGCAGCACCAGCTCCACGCGGAAGGCATCCGTCGCGCTCACGCGCACGTCGGCGGTCACCACGCGGCCGTTCAGCAGGCCCTCGCGCAGGATGACGCGCGACGCACTCACCGTGGCCGCGTCCACCGGCTGCGAGAAGCCGACCGACAACACCGGCGCCTCGAACGACACCTGCTCCGCGCCGTCCGCCGGGGTGACGTCCGTCACCAGGAAGCGCGGCAGGGTGAACTCCGCCACGCCCTGGTGACCGAAGAGCGTCATCGGCCCGCCGGACGTCATCTCCACGTCGCCCGCCGCGGGGACGTTGGCGCGCACGGACGTCGTCGTGACGCCCTCCGCGTCCACGATGGAGGCCGTGAGCAGGCCCTTCACCGGACGGTTCGTCGGGTCGATGAGCTGCACCGTCGACACCGACACGTTGCCCAGGCCGGACACGGAGCGCTGGCCGGTGGCCAGCAGGTCCGCGCGGCCCGGCGCGTGGGAAAGCAGCGACAGCACGCGCGGCGCGGCGCGCACGTCCACCACCGCCAGCGAGGCCGAGGCCCCCTGGCAGCCCACGTGGACGCGCTCGCCCACCACCGTCACCGTCTCCGCGCCACCCGGCACCGCCGCGTACCCCAGCTCACCGAGCTTCGGGTCCAGCAGGTCGAACACCCGCAGGCCGCTCGTCCCCGCGGCCACCAGCAGCTTGTCGCCGAGCACCGCCACGTCGCGCGCAGGCGCCGGCGTGGGCAGCGTCGTCACGCGCTGGGGGTAGTCGCGGTCCGACAGGTCCACCACCACCACGCCCGCGGCGCCGTTGGCCACGAAGGCCAGCTGCCCCGCCGCCACCACGCCGCCCACCTCGGGACCGGACAGCTCGATGCTGCCCTGCTGGAGGATGTGGGCCGCGTCATTCGTCTTGAACAGCACCAGCTCACCGTTGCGCGCCGCCGAGTCGTGGCGGACGCTGACCAGCGCCAGGCCGTCGTGGAACGCCGACGCCACCGGCGCGCCCTGCAGGGCATGTCCCACCAGGGCCGCCAGGGGGGCGTCCGTCACGCGGAAGAACTCCACGCCACGCGAGAAGGGCGCGCCCTTGGGCAGGCCCGTGGCGCCGACGATGCCCAGCCCCTCGCCGTCCACCGCCAGGGCGGACAGCCGCGTGCTCTCACCCGAGCCACCGAAGGGCTTGTAGGGCGCGCGGGAGGGCCGCATGCCGGCCTCCACCTGGACCACGGGCGTCGCCTTCGGGTTGCCCGACAGGTCGCTCGCGAGCGCATGGAGCGTGATGGCCTTGCCGGCCATCGGCGTGGGCACCAGCCACGAATAGCGGTACTGGGGCCGGTTCGCGCTGCTCGTCACCGGCACCACGGAGGCGCCGACCTGCTCGGACACCGGCTGGCCGGCGACGTTGGTGTAGGCCGCGTGGAAGGCGACCTCGTGGATGCCGGCGTTGTCCTCGGCGAAGGCGGACAGGAGCAGCGGGTCGCCTTCGGTGACGACGTCCAGGTGCGGCGGGTCCACCAGCTCCACCTCGGGAACGGTGGTGTCGGGGATGGTGCCCACCTTGCGCTCGGGCGTCTCCACCTCCTGCCCCGCCTTGTCCACCGCCACGGCCTTGATGAAGAACTCACGGCTGCCGCTGCCGATGGGCGCCACGAAGCTGCCCACGTAGGCATGGGGACGGCCGGGGATGCCCGCGGGCGTCAGCGCCGTGGCCACCTTGCGGCCGTCCACGAAGAACGACACCGCCTCGATGCCGCTGTCCACGTCGAAGGCGTTGGCCTCCAGCCGCAGCCGCGCGCCCGCGAAGACGGTGCCATCGGGCTCCGGCCGCGTCAGCTCCACCGTGGGGACCTGGTCCGCCACCACGCTGAACGCGATGGGCTCCGACTGCGTCGCCTGTCCGGCGGTGTCCACCGCGCGAGCGGCGATCCACAGCCGCTTGCCCACGTCCGCCGGGTCCGCCACGTGGATGTGCTCGAACGGGAGCTGGAAGCGGCG
Organism: Myxococcus sp. AS-1-15; assembly: GCF_020037055.1. Taxonomy (NCBI): domain Bacteria; kingdom Pseudomonadati; phylum Myxococcota; class Myxococcia; order Myxococcales; family Myxococcaceae; genus Myxococcus; species Myxococcus sp. AS-1-15. The sequence goes on from NZ_JAIQDF010000007.1 coordinate 129,600, forward strand.
CCCCACCTCGGCCAGCTGGTCCCTGGCGGGCCCCACCAGGAACGTCACGTAGGACACCGCGACGTCGTCGCCCGTCTCGGTCGCGAAGGTGCTCGGCAGCTTCGCCACCACCTTGAACGGCGGGTTTCGCAGCGACACCGACGGCGGCTTGTCGTTGATGGCGCTCACGGTGACCACGTCCGACGAGGTCCGGTTGCTCAGGTCCACGGCCCGGGCGGTGAAGCGCAGCGGCACGCTCACCCCGGCCTCCGTCACCAGGTTCTTGGGCACCAGGTAGGAGAAGCGATACGGCGGCGCGGGGACCTGGGCCAGCTGCGTCTCCGCCCCGTCGCCCACCTTCACGAAGAACGTCACGCTCGCCACGCCCACGTTGTCCTCGGCGCGCGCCTCCACATCCATCCGCAGGCCGGACACCATCGCCGAGCCGTTCGCCGGGGACACCAGCTTCACCACCGGGTCCTGCGTGTCCGCCTTCGCCTGCACCGTCACTTCACGCGCCTGGACCGTCCTGCCCGACGAGTCCCGCGCGTTGGCGCGAATCGTCAGGTGACGCCCCGCCGAGCCATGCGGCAGCGGGACGCGGAAGGAGTACGGACGGGTGGCGCTGGCGAAGCGCAGCGGCCCCTCGACCCCGCCCTCCACGGTGACCTCCACGCGCTGGACCTCGACGTCGTCCTGCGCGGCCACCAGCACGGCGAAGTCGCGGCCCTCGGTGACGATGGCGCCATGCGCCGGCTGCGCGATGGCCACCGTGGGAGGCTGGTCGCCCACCACGGAGAGCACCACCGTCTGCGAGCTCACCTCGTGCCCGAAGCTGTCCACCGCGTGGCCGCGCAGGCGCAGGGTTCCCCCCGTCGACGCGGGCACGGGCACCAGGAAGCGGAACGGCGGCTGGTTCAGCGTGGCGACGGGCGCCGTCTGGTCATCCAGGTAGAGCGACACGGACGTGACGCCCACGTCGTCCTCCGCCGAGAGGATGACCGGCAGCGGGTTGTCCGCGACCACGGTGGTGCCATCCGACGGGGAGAGGATGGCCAGCGCGGGCTCGCGGTCCCTCACGATGTCGATCTGCTGGTACTCCAGCTCGCCCTGATTGCCGGAGACGTCACGGGCACGCGTGGCGATGAAGTACGGGACCAGGTCCAGGCCGCCCAGCTCCGAGAGCCTCGGCACGGAGTACTGGAAGGTCACCACCGGCGAGTACACGTCGAACGGCGAGCCGGGCAGCCCGTTCTCCGACGGGAAGCCTCCGGCGACGTGGATGAGCTTCAGACCCTCCGCGCTCGGGCCGGCGTAGATCTCCACCCGGTCCACGAAGGCGTTGTCGTGCGCCTGCACCTGGATGAGCACGGGCGTGTTCTCGATGACGTCGCGGCCCAGGCTGGGGCGCAGCACGTTCGCCACCGGCAGGGCCGTGTCCTCGGCGATGCGGATGCGCCGCTCGACGGAGGAGCGGTTGCCCTCCAGGTCACGAGCCTCGACGCGCAGCAGCACGTGGCTCTCCGTGCGCGCGGGGTCCAGGCGCACGAAGCCCGGGGGCAGCGACAGCAGCCCGCGGAAGATGCGGAAGCGGGAGATGTCCTCGGGCGCCACGCGCAGGGCCGCGAGCGTGTCGCGCACGGTGACGTCGGCGGCGACGGGGTTGCCCTCCGGGTCGAAGAGCGTGGGCACCACGGTGCCGTCGCGCTCGGCGAGCTGGAGCGCGGGCTTGCCGTTGACGAAGAACTCCACGCCCGTCACCTTCGTGTCGTCCGCGGCCAGCGCGCCCAGGCGCAGCTGGATGCTGCCTTCGACCAGGTAGGCATCCGCAGCGGGCTCCAGGAAGGCGAGCTGGGGCGCGCGCGGCCTGCGGCTCTCGATGACCAGCCGCGCGCTCTTCTCCTGGTTCGCCGTGTCCTTGACGGTGAGGGTCAACACGGTGGGCTGGCCATCGGCGCCCATGGGCGGCGTGAACTTCACGCTCAGCGACCTGCTGCCCGTCGCCGCCGGGGTGAAGGGCCGCGTATCGGGCAGGCCGTCTCCGTAGGTCGTGGTGACGGAGGCCACGCCCACGTCGTCCTTGACGGTGAAGTGCAGCGTCGCCTCCTTGCCCTGCAGGAGGCTGACGAAGCCGTTCTCCAGCTCCGCGCGGTGGATGGTCTCCCCCGTGGCCACCAGTCGATCCAGTTGGAGCGTCGGCGCGGCGTCGGGGACGATCTGCACGAACACCGGATGGGACACGGCGTCGTTGCCCGCGCGGTCCGTGACGAGCGCGTCGAGCTTGACGGGCCCCAGCGTCGTGCGCTGCAGGGTGAGCTCCACGTCCTGCGAGGTCCCCACCAGGAGGGTGTCGCCCTGGGGCTCACCGTTCACCAGCAGTTGGACCTTGGCCAGGCTCGCGTTGTCCGCGGCGCGCAGGCGCACCTTGAAGGGCTGGCCCGTCACCGCCGAGGCGCCCTCCCCCAAGCCGACGAAGGCCACCGTCGGGTCCACCGTGTCGGGCACCACCTTCAGGACGCGAGCGTCCTTCGCCACCACGCCCGCCGTGTCCACCGCGACGGTGGTGAGGCGCGCGTCCGTGGCCGTCCACGCCGCAGGGATGCGGAAGCCCGCCTGGCGCGCGCTCAGCTGCCCCGCCGTGAGCGTCGCGGACAGCGGGTCCACCGTCAGGCGCTGGCCCGCGGCGGCCACACGGACCTGGTGGGGCTGGCCGGACTGGTAGCGCAGCGCCAGCTCGGAGACGAGCACCGGGCGCGAGTCCCCACCGACGGCGTGCAGCGACACGAGGACCTGCTCCACCTCCACCGCGTTCTTCGGGAAGCCGAGGTCCACCTCGTACAGGTTGCCCGCGTCGAGCGTGAGCACGCGCGTCTGCGTCAAATCACCGGAGGGGAACAGGGCCTTGAAGGCCGCCAGCTCCGCCTGCGCCTCGGTCGACAGCTGCGTCTTCGGCCGCAGGTGGTAGGAGACGTGCGCCTGGGCACCGTGCGAGTCCGCGGCGACCTTCAGGCGGAGCTGCCCCGGGCCGTTGTCCGAGGGATGGGCCGCGTGCGGCGTGACGCGCACCGCGCCGTCCTCACCCGTCACCACGAAGGTGAACGGGGTGCCCGCCGACGTGCCGCTCCCGGGCTGGGCGCCGAAGGTGAGCGTCGCGCTCGACACCGCGTGGTTCGACAGCGAGAAGGGCACCTGCGGCGTGCCCGTGAGCAACGGGGCATCGAGCGCCAGGCCCGTGGCCGTCGCGGACTTCACCTCGGAGGTGGAGGCGACGAGCCACGCCGCGCGCAGCCCCACGTCATCCTGGAGCTCCATCGAGCCCGTGTAGCGCTGCTCCTCGATGAGGTCCCCGCTCGTGGGCGACACCCAGCGGACGACGGGCGCCGCGTCGGGCACCAGCAGGCACGAGTAGCCGGACACCGTGGTGCGGCCCAGCGTGTCCGTCGCCGTGGCCTCGAAGCTCACCGTGCGCGACGCGCCGCTCGTCAGCGTGGGCATCACGAACGGACCGCTCAAGCTCACCGAGGCCGCGGGCAGCGTCTCCGGTCGCTGCTCGAGCCCCTCGATGCCCTCGGGCTCCTCCAGGCCATCATCGAAGCTCATGGCGAGCGACTGCACCGCGCTGTCGTCGGACGCCTGCGCCTGGAGGGTGACCTCCGAACCGGACACGCACGTCTTCGCGTCGGGCACGCCTCGCAGCGAGATGCGCACCACCGGCGGCAGCTTGTCCTCGGGGGTGATGACTTCGAACTCGACCTTGGACGTGTCGGTGGGGTTGCCGGCCGGGTCATACGCGCGAGCCCAGACGACGTGCTTCTCGGGCGCGGTGTTGGACGGGTCCGTGCCGGTGCGCTGGACGGGAATCGTCCCCGAGTAGGTGCCCACGTAGCGCCGGCTGACGAGGATGTCGCCGGGGCCCTGCGGGTTGGGGGCGCGGACCTCCTCGAAGTCCTCGTGGCTTGCGCGCAGGTAGTCCTTCTGCGGCTCGGGCCGGATCTCGACACCGTCCAGCACCACGGCGACGCGCGAGACGCGCACGTCGTCGGAGACATCCACGCGCAGCCCCAGGCTGCTGCGGTTGGCGACCTGCAGGGGCTGCGTGGCCGTGCCGGGAATCGGCGACAGGAGCAGCGCGGTGGGGTGCTCCACGTCGTCGATGACGTCGAGCAGCACGTCCTCGTGGCCGAGCTGGGGCACGGGGCTCACGTCCTTGGCGACGACCCCCACCGAGCGCTCGGACGCGGGCGTCGTCGGCGTGACGATGGGCGCGCGCACCACCAGCTTCTGCTGGATGGCCGTGTTGACCGGACCGATGAACGGCTCCAGCGTCACACCGCCGGAGCGACCCGCGACGCTCGCCACGCCCTCGTCGTCGGACACGGTGAAGGTGATGGTGACGTCCTGGCCCTCCTTCACCACGGAGCTCGGCGCGGGCAGCATCAGGTTGACCACGGGCGCGGTGTTCTCCACCGCCTGGAGCACCAGCCGGCGCTCCGCGGAGCGGTCCCCGTCATCCACCACCTCCGCGCGCAGCCGCAGCGGATGGCCCGCGTACGCGGCCGGCACGTCCAGCTTCCACTTGAACACCTGGTACAGCCCCTCCTCCGTCCCGGCGTTGACGGAGCCCACCGGCGACTCGGGAGCGTCCGGGTTCTTGGGCTGGAGGGGGTCCTGGAGGAAGAGCCGGGCGTTCTTGACGTGGACGTTGTCCGTGGCGACCACGACGACATCCACGCTCCGGTTAGGACCCGCGAACACGCGCGTGCCCTCGGCGGGGCTCCGGAAGGCCACCATGGGCGGCTCTTCGTCCGCCTTCACGTCGAGCGTGAGGCTCACCGTCTTCGTGTTCTTCTCGTTGTTGCTGTCGGTGACCTCGGCCTCCAACCGCACGCTCCCCGCCGTCGAGGGCAGGCGCAGGTCGAAGCGGTACGGCGGCAGCGTGGCGACACCGGCGGAGTGGCGCGTGGCGCCGCGGTACTCGAAGAGCTCCACCCTGGAAACGGCGACGTCGTCCTCGGCGTGGAGGACGATGGGGACGATCGTGTTCGCGGTGCCGACGAAGCCGGGGCTCGGACTGAGGAACTCCACGGTGGGCGGAAGGTCCCCCTGGAGGGTGACGGTGTGGCTCACCTCGTCGTGATTGTCCGAGGTGTCGTAGGCGCGCGCGGTGAGCTTGAGGCTCGTCTTGGGGACCGTGCCGTCGAAGAAGTGCTCGGTGGGGATGACGGTGTAGCTGATGAACGAGCCGGGCACGCCCGCGTTGTCGCCGGGTGAGGTGTCGGTGAAGACGGGCGTGTTGAGCTCCTCGCCCAGGAAGAGCTCCACGCGTTTGGCGCCCACGTCGTCGAAGCCGGCGATGGTGACGAGCAGCCCCTGCGAGTTGGGCACCTTCACCAGGTGCTGCGGCGTGAGGATGTTCACCTTGGGCTTGTTGAGGTCCGGGCGAATCACCACGTCCACGTGGTGGCTCTCCCGCTCGTGCCCCTGGGCGTCGCGGGCGGTCGCGATGAGGCGATAGGTGGTGGCCGTCGTCACCACGGACGTGCGCCACGTCACCCGGTAGGGCGGCACGGAGGACTGGCCCACGGGCACGCCGTTCACCTTCCACGTCACCTGCGGCGCCTCGCCGCTGTCATCCGAGGCGGCGGCGGTGAGGAGCACCTGCGTGCCCCCCACGTACGAATCCGTGAAGGTGGGCGTCTGGATGGCCACGTTGGGAGGGCCGTCCTGCACGACGACGGCCTCGAAGCCGACGCGGCGCTCGAGCCCGCCGTGGTCGATGGCTTGAATCTCCACGCGAGGCCGACTGCCCGCGGAGCCCGCGGGCGGCGTCCACAGGAGCCGGAAGTTCTGCGAGCCCTGCGCGGTGCCGCCCTGCCCTCCTTCGTCCAGCCGCGTGGTGGCCACGGCGTTGCCGTTGACCAGCAGCGCCACCTTGACGCCGAAGGACAGCGCGTCGTCCCCCACGGTGCCCTCGACGGCGAGCGGCACCTTCTCCGTCACCTCCACCGTGCTGCCCAGCGGGGCGCGGCGGGTGATGAGCGGAGGCGCGTTGCCGACGATGCGCACGAGGACGGCGGAGCCCTCCGCGGTGGCGCCATGGCGGTCCACGGCGATGGCCTTGATGGAGGCGCCCGTGCCCGCGCTGCCCGGCGGCGGCACGTAGCTCACCTCCCACAACGGGACGGCGACGATCTCCTGCGGCACCTTGTCGGGGATGGGGCGCAGCTCGATGCGGGCCGTGGACGACGCGCCCACGGGGGCCCCGTCCACGGTGAAGCGCACCACCTGGAAGTCCAGCGGGGACAGCGTGCCGGACGTCCAGGCGCCGCTCGTCACGCGGAGGATGTGCGGGATTCCCTCGATGAGGTTCGCGCCGGAGACGGGCTGCTCGTAGACGACCTGTCGGGTGCTCGGGCCCGGGGGCGCCGTCACCTTGACCTGGAGCACGGCCGGCGTGGACTCCTGGTCACCGGAGTCCACGGCGATGGCGGACAGCTTGAAGGTCGCCCCCACGTTCGGCGGAGCCTGGATGCGCAGGGTGTACGGCGCGGTGTCGTCGATGACGGTGGGCACGCCGTTGACGAGGAAGCTGACGTGCTTGACGGCCACGTCGTCGGAGGCCACGGCGCGCAGCTCCACGCTGGCGCCGGCGGCGATGGAGGTGGGGCCGGACAGGCGCACCGAGGGGACGCCGTCCTTCGCCTCGACGCGGCGGGTGTCCGTCCACGACTCGTTCTCCGAGGTGAGGTGGGTGGCGGTGATGGTGGCGCTGCCGGGGGCGAGCGAGGTGACCTTGCCCTCGGAGCTGACGGCGACGATGGCCGGGTGCGAGGAGCTCCAGGTGGTGCGCAGGGTGCTCGGGGTCAGGTCGATGACGCGGCCGGTGACGGGGTGGTCCAGGCGGCCCTGCAGCTGGAGCTGGAGGCTGTCCTTCACGCGCGCGAGCGTGACGGTGTCGGGGAGGATGCTCACGCCAGCGATGCGCGAGGGGTCCGTGACGATGACGGGGACCTCGCGGGTGCGCTCGGCGTACGTCACCTTGATGGTGGCCTCGCCCTGCGCGAGCGCGATGACCTCACCGGACTGGGTGACGGCGACGACGGCGGGCTTGCTGGACTCGTAGAGGACGCCGCGGCGGCCGCCGGAGAGGTCCGCCTGTCCGGCGACGGCGAAGTTGCCGAAGACCTTGAGGTCCTCGCGCTGGCCCACCTGCTCCAGCAGGAGCGAGCTGGGCTGGACGGTGATGTCGACGAGCGGGTCGAAGGACGTGGAGCTGGTGAACTCGACGGCGGAGGTGTGGACGGTGCGGCCGAAGGGGTCCTGGAGGGCGACGTCGGCGATGACGACGCCGTCGGGGGGCAGCCTTCCGTCGGTGGTGGGGATGAAGAAGCTGATGCGGCCGGGGGTGGCGACATGGGGACGGCCGACCAGCCGGCGCGCGGTGACGAAGGCCTGGGCCTCGGCCTCGCCGAGGTCACCGTGCACGGTGCGCAGGGCGAGCGCGGAGGCGCCCATCATGGAGAGCTCGGCGGAGGCGACCTGGCCGGTGTAGGCGACCTGCAGGACGATGCCGCCCGCGGTGGCGTCGGAGCGGACGGTGACGGGCGTGGCGGCGAAGCCGGGCGGGCTGCCCTTGGCGTTGAAGGTGGTGACGAAGGGGGTGCCCGGAACGGAGTCGGACCCGATGGGCGTGGCGGTGACCTTCACGGCGCCGTCGTCGGGGAAGGCGACCTTGAGGGGCACGAGCACGTGGAAGGGCACGGCGCCCGCGAAGTCACGCTCGACCCGGAGGTTGGAGGTGGCGACGAAGGAGCCGTGGGAGTCCGAGGTGCCCTCGAGGGTGACGAGGACCTGGGAGACCTGTTGCTCGATGTCGAAGCCGATCTCGACACTCTGGGCGCCGGGGCGCAGAGGCGCGAGGGGATAGGCCGCCGTCACCACGGGGGGCTCCGCCCGGGCCACCAGAGCGAACCCCAGACACAGCACCGTGAGCACCGCGCGAACACCGCTCCAACCCTGACTGTTCACAGCCCCTCCCACCGACGAACCACGAACTCCGGAACCCCCACCTGCACGCCGCCCACTTCCCGACAATCGAGACGCACCTACCCACATACGGGGCCACCCATTAATTGAGGTCGTCAGGCCTTCCGCTTTCCCTCACGGGAGCGGGAATCGAGGCGCTCGGACACACCTCCGGCGTGGCGTCGCGGGTCAACCGCGACTGCGTTCACGCCTCGGGGCTCTCGAGATTCTTCAGCGCGGAAGCGCCCGCTCAGGGCTCGCCTTCACGAACCAAGAACGCGCCGTCAGACGAGGACATCGCATACGAATCACCTCATGAGTTCGTGACTCACGACCTCTCACCCGCCACGTTCCCCGAAGTCATCTTGTCACCCCAACTTCAAATACCCACGAACTCTCTCGACGGCCTCATCGAGAGACGCCATCTCATGATCCTCCCCCAACCCACTCGCCCCGGGAACGCCGAAGAGCCACTTCCCACCCTTCTCGTAGATGATGAACGGATCAATCACCTTCATGCCCTCGAGTCGTCGCCCACCCACGATCCGGCGTCCTCCCTCCTCGTTGAAATCAGCCCTCACCCCATACCCTCTCAGAACAGACACCACCTCATTCGGTTTCACTTCGGCCTCCTTCGCCACACCACCTTATTAAGCGAAAGATCCCATCGGTACTGAATAGTCGCCCGATCCCCCGTCGCGACAGTTCCTCTTCCAGGTCCAGGACGCACTGGCTTCGCGATGGCTTCAGGCCCCCATGGGTCCCGCAGCTTCACTTGAGTCGGCAGCACCTCATCAATAATCACCCAATGATGATTTCCGGAGTCGGTCTTGAGCATCGCAGCGAACGGACGCGGAATTCTGTCCAACAGCTCGAAAGAGACGCTACCGCCATCCCAGTGCGACTTCGGATCCAATTCATCCAGTAGCCCTGCCAAGGTCTCGGCACTGATGCCATCCGAATCCGGCTTCAGGAAAGCCTTTTTGCGAAGAACAGCTTCACTGACATCCACGCCAACATCCTTGAGGAGCTGGCGAGCACAAGCCGGTCCACAGGAGTTTATCCGCTCCTGCCCAAACATCCTGCTCGTAGGAACCTCATCCAAATATGGAATCCCGCCCTGTCCGCCTTTCGGCCTAATCGACCTCAGCCGAGCAAAACGTTTGGGGGAAAGCCGATTTGCGACAGTGGCGGGACCAGAGTCCATCACGGGTCCCGTGAGGCCTCCCCGATAGCTCCTGGCGCCGGTGCGAGCAAAACCACCAGTGCCGCCGGCCCGGACGACCTGAGCCACGCCATCGACCTCGGCAATCGTCCCTCCAACGGATGGCATGAACACATCCGCGTGAGACAGTAGCCCCACCGTTCCGAGCCCCGCCGTCACGGCATTGAACGCCACGCCTTCGGCCGTGACGTTGCCGGTCAGGCCATACTCCGAAACAGTTCCTGCCCCTGTCTCGACCAGCCACACGCCAGTGGCGGCCGTTGTCCCCGAGATGCTCCCAGCTTCAACCATTGCAAGAGCGATCGGCGGAGCCGCAAGAGAGATCCCCACGCCCACGGCGAGGAAAGCCCCCTGGACGCTCTTCTGGAGTTCCCGCTGCCGCTCCTCCTCCATCCGCTCATAGGGCCCGCGGAAATCGGTCAGATCACCTTGGTGGAAGGGTGAGGAGCCCCAACGTCCCGACAACGCCAGGCGCGCTTCGCACGCAGTGTGGCTCTCTCCGCTGTAGCAAGAGGACCGACCATCGGGGTCCGTGAATCGGGTCGGATTGGCATTGCCATAACCCCAGGGCTGCATGCCCATGGGAGCATTCAGGTACGCCTCCGCGCCCACGGAGTCCTCGGACAGGAACCGTCCGGTCCTTCCGTCGTACCAGCGCTGCTGGGCATAGGTGAGCCCCGCCGCCGCGTCCCATGCATGCCCCGTGAAGCCGACACTGGACTGGTTCTCACCCGGGACATGGCCCGCCCGGTATCCACCCCAGGCATCGAACCGGGACTGCGTCGTCAGGTTTCCGGTCCCGTCAACGCGCCCCACCGCGCTGCCCAGTCCATCGTGGACGATGCGCTCTCCACCCGAAGAGAGCGTCAGTCCCGCGAGCACCTCCTGGTGCAGCCGCGTGCCCCCGACAAGCTGCTCCTCGACGAGCTGCTCCCCCGCCCACACGTAGCGGGTGGTGCCCGAGGACGTGGTCCTCGACCGCCGCAGGCCGTCGTAGCCATAGCGGTACTGGGTCGCCGTCGTCACCGGCGGCGCACCGCCAACACCGGGCTTCTGGTCGCGGACCTGGGCCAGCCGCCCCTCCGCATCCCAGTCGTAGTTCGTCACGTCCGTGTCCGAGCGCTTCTCGCGCCGCACACGTCCCGAGCCATCCGTGAAGTACTCCGCCACGCGCTGTCCGCTCGAAAGCGCCTGGTCATCGATGGACTTCAGTCCACCCGCGCCGTCGAAGCCGTACACCAGGCGCCGTTGCGCCCCCGACGCCAGGTCGTACCCTTCCGTCGACAGCGAGCCGGAGTGGCTCGTGGCGAACCGCGCCCCCAGCCGCGTTCCATCCGCCGCGAGCCTGTACAGCTCCGCCGCGCCACCCGGGTAACGGACTCCCGTCAGCCGGTCCGCCAGGTCATAGCCATACTCCGTCGGCTCGTTGACCAGGGCGCCCAGCGCGTCCGGGCGTCGAGCGTCCTCGCGGATGCGATTGCCGCGAGCATCATAGGTGTACTCGAAGGCAAGCCGCGGCGCGCTGGGCGACTGGCTGCACTCCACATCCATCGCCACCGTCGTGGCCCGGACCGACGTCAGCCAACCACGGCCGTCGTAGCAGTTGCGCTCGACGAGTGAGCCGTCCGCGATACGCGAGAGCCGACTCCCACCCGGCTCCCACGCCACGGTGCGCTCGCTCTGCTGGACGCCATCGACGCGCATCCGCACGGCGTTGATGCGAGCCAGCGCGTCGTAGCCGAACTCCTCCTCGAGCCGAGCCCCATCCGCCGCGCGACCCGACGTGCTCCGGTGGAGCAGATCGCTCCCCGTCACATACGTGAAGTCGACCCGGTCATCCTTGTCCGTCGCGTGGTCCTTGCCGCGCTCGAGCCACTCGATGCGTCCGCGTCCGTCGTAGCTGAACCGGTTCAGCACGTTCCCGCTACCACGCGTCTCGTGCGCCTGCACCAGCGAGTCCAGCGCGTCGTAGGCAAAGGCCACACGGCTGATGTCCTGCTGGTCCTCCGACGAAGCCCCAGCGGTGATGGCCTTCCAGACCGGCCGTCCCCGGCCATCCACCAGCGTCTCGGTGATGTCCCAATCACTGCCACCCGACGTTTCCGAGTTGCTCGGGCTCGTCGAATGAACGACGCCGTTCACCCACGACGACACCCACTCGGAGGTCCCGCGCTTCCGCTTCGTGCTCCGCCCCAGGTAGTCGTACTCGAACGACTCCGAGGGCACCCCACCCGAAGGCCGCTGGATGGCCGTCAGTCGCCGCGCGGCGTCGTACTCGTAGTTGAAGGCCGCGAGCCCCGGCGGCGTCACCCGGCGCACTTCACCGAACGGGCCGTTCTTGTACTCCCACGCCTCCGCGGGCTTCGCGGGGTCCTTCCACACCTTGGCGAGGAAGCCACCCGCGTCGTAGGAGAGGTTCGTCTCCGTCGACTCGCCGCCCTTGCCGAACCACTCGCGCACCAGCAGGCCACGCGGCCCATAGAAGTACGCCCGCACGCGCTCGGCCGGGTCCGTCACGCTCTTGAGCCGACCGTCCTGCCGGTACGCCAGGTGGGTGGGCTCCGAGTCCGCGCCAGTGCCCAGGACGAGCTCGGTCAGCAAGCCCTGCTCGTACGTGTAGCGCTTCGACGGCTGCCCCGCGGGCTGCTCGCGGGCAATCAGGCCCACGGCGTCATAGGCCCAGGTGTCCGTCAGCCCGCCCTGCGTCCGGGACTCCATCTGTCCCAGGCCGTTCGTCTCCACCTCGAACTGCCGCGAAGGCAGCGTGACAGGCGGCGAGGCGCTCATCGTCCCCGTCTGGAGCACCGTCACGGTGCGCCCCATCCACGGCGACTTCGTCACGTACTCATACGAGTCCGAGCCCCGCTGCCAGTGCTCGCGCGCCTCCAGCGAGCGGCCCCGGTCATCGAACTTCTTGTGCTCGAACGTGAGCACCGTCGGAGAGCCCGTGCCACCCGCCGTCTGCTCCGTCGTCACCTGCTTCTGCAGCCACGGTCCCGCGTAGCTGTACGTCGTGGTCCGGGTGTTCCCGCTCGTGCTCGTCCCGCCACCGGCGACTTCGAGCTTGTCCTCGCGCACCTCCTTGAGGACCTGGTAGCGCGCGTTGAAGTAGCGATAGGTCTTGTACCCGAGCGGGTCCGTCTCCACCGTCGCCGAGTCCGGCACCGAGCCATCCGCGCCCGGCTTCCCACTCAACCCATAGTCATACGTCCACGTGGCGCCGACGGTGTTCTCCCCCGCGGCCACCAGCTCCTTGCGCGAGAGCTGTCCGAAGGCGTCGTACCGGTAGCGCCAGTCCACATCGGGATGCGGCCCCACCTGGCGCACGGTGCGCCCTTCCCCGTCCACGAAGAGCTCCGTGACGGCGGCGGGGTTGGCCGCGTCCCCGGGCTCGTTCTTGCGGTAGAGGTTGCCCGCGGAGTCGTAGTGGTACGTCGTCGTCTCGGTACCCGACGCATCCGTCGGCACCACCTCGGTCAGCACCTGGCCCCGAGGGTTGTATGTGTAGCGCCACCGGGAGACCTGCCCCGAGAGTGTGCGGGACTGCTCCACCAGCCGCCCCGCCAGGTCGTAGTACTCCTCCTCCACCTCGGTGCGCGGCGTCCCGCCGCCCGGCAGACCGATGGTCCGCGTAATCGTCACCTTCCGGCGGTTCTCGGAGGAATGCGTCCCGTCCTCGTAGCGACGCGTCTCCACGAGCTGCAGCGGCGCCGAGCCCGTCGCCATCGTCCGCGTGTAGCGCGTCTGGCGACCGAGCACGTCGCGATACTCGAAGTGCTCGTCCGTCTCCATGACGTGGTCCTGCTGCCGCGTCACGCGCCCCAGGTCGTCATAGTCCGTGGTGACATCGACGCTCGTCGCCGCGCCCCCCGCGAGGTTCGTCTTCGTCGAGCGCACCTGTCCCAGCGCGTCCGGAGCGATGTCCAGCACATGGCTGGAAGCGCTGTTGCCGAACGAGCGAGACACCACGTCGCCCTGGAAGTTTCGGCGCCACTCCTCGGTGCTGGCATCTCCGCTCAGTCCGTCCGCGCCGGTGTAGTCCCAGTACACGGGCCGACCCAGGAAGTCGTGACCGATGCGCGTCACCAGCCCGTTGTGGTCCGTGATCTTCCGCGCGCTCCCGTTCGTGTCGAACTCCGAGAAGCTCTTCTCCACCGCCGTGGCGGGGCCGGTGGTCGTCCCGGCGTTGACGATGCGCACCGCCAGCAGGCGACCCGACGTGTCGTAGTCGTACTCACGCTCCACACCCGACGCGTCCGTCGTGGAGACCCACCGGCCGTTGCGCAGGTGCCGCTTGCGCACCGCGATGGCCTCATGGCCGGGAGCGCCGTAAGGCGTGCGCTCCTCCTCGAAGAGCCCGCGCGTCGACTCCTCGCCCTCCGTCACCTCCCAGGTGTCCACCGTGCGAACGGGCGCGGAGCCATCCAGGTGCTCGGTCATCGTCACCCGACGGTTCGCGGGCGTGTACGTGTACGTCCAGGCCCAGCCCTGCGTGGGCGACAGCTGCACGCGGTGACGGGTGACACGGCCCAGGCTGTCGTAGCTCCACTCCTCCCAGGTTCCGGTCTCCACCTCCGTGAGCTTCGTGACGTGGCCGAAGTCGTCGTACGTCAGCTCACGCGTCAGCGTCCCCAGCCCCAACCCATCCGTGGCATTCGGGTTCGTCACGACGATGCGCTGCGACAACCCCAAGGCGTTGGGGTTGCTGTACGTCGTCACCTGTCCCTGCGCGTCCGTCTCCGACTCGAGGACGCCCGAGCCGTCCGTCTTGAACCGCCGCGTCCCGGTGTTGCGCGCCGTCGTCCCGTTGCTGTTGGTGACGGTGACCCCCTCCACCTGCCCCTGAGGGGTGACGCGCGTGGTGAGGGACTGCGTCCCCGTCGTGGCGGGGGTGATGCGCTGGTCCGGGATGCCGAACTTCTGGTTGGCCGGGTTCGGGAACGTCTGGCGGACCACCTCCGCCTGGGTGCCGGGGGCGATGGGCCCCTGGTACTCGTTGCCCCCAGGCGCAGTCACCTTCAGCGACAGCAGTCGGTGCGACGCGTCGATGTCGTAGTCCAGCTTCGACTGGTTGGGCAGCGTCACCTCCTTCGGCGACACCTGTCCATCCGAGCGCCACACCGTCTTGTGTTCGTTGAACGAGCCCACGGTGACGCTCTCGGCGCTGCCGTAGCTCGTCAGGGTGTAGAGCACCTGCACGCCATCGGGCCGCGTCACCGTGCGGCTGCCGCCGCTCGCGTAGACGTACTGGTACGGCCGGGGCCCCTTGCCCGAGCTCGTCGCCGAGTCGATGACCTCCGCGGACTGCACGTGCTCGTAGGTGCGGGACGTCCCGCTGCTCGCGTAGTCGGCGACCCACTGGTCGTGGAACGTCGGCTCGCCCAGCACCGGCACCGGAACCGCCGTCACCTGGTAGCGCGCCGTGCGCAGCTCGTTGATCAGGCGCCACTTGTTGTACCCCGAGCCCGTCTCGGGCAGCGGCGCGTACTCGTACACCCACGCCTGCTGCGGCAGGCCCGTGCGCCGCACCGCGCGCCTCAGGTTGCCCCACTTGTCGTGCTCGAACTCCACCCGGTGGATGGCGTCGTCCGAGTCAGGCGCGTCCTCTGGGTCCTCAGGCAGGTGCTCGTTGCGATACACCCCTACCGCGGACAGCAACTTCAGTCCCTGCGTCCGCGCCAGGAGCTGGAGCTTCTCCGAGGCCTCGTCCTCGTCGATTTCCTCGTACTCGAACGCCAGCGACACATGCCCGGGCGTCCGCGTCACGCGCAGCACGCGGTCCGAGTCCTGCGCGTACGTCAGCGCCGTCCAGCCCTGCTTCGGGCTGTCCTGCCCCAACCCATCCGAGTACTCGGAGAGCACCCACCGGCGCTGCTCCGCGATGCCCGTGTCCAGCACAGAGGGCCGCAGGAACCGGAACACCATGCCCTGAGGCGTCACGAACTCCGCGCCCGCGCGCGTCACCGTGAGGCTGCCACCGTGCGACTTGTCCGTCCGGCAGTCGCTCGCGGACTGGTCCTGGCGAAGCACCGTCTCGCACCGGGGGAAGTCATACGACTGGCCGCTCAGGACGACGATGTAGCGCCCGAGCTCCTCCTCCACGACGAAGCCCTCGTACGCATGGGACCAGCCCACGCCCAGCGGCGTCATCTCGTTGCGCTGGTTGTTGAAGGTGCGCGAGAAGCTCACGGACTCCGCCAGGTGCGGCACGGAGAAGTCCTCGTGCGTGACGCTCAGGTGGCCACCGGCGAGGTTGACGTTCTCCACCACCGACTGACCCGCCGCACGCGCGTTGACGAAGCTGTAGCGGCCCACCGGCTCGCCCAGCGCCATCTTCACCGGCGCGCTCGCGCCGAAGATGCCGGGCTCCGGCTCCAGCACCAGGAACAGCTCCCGCCCGCTCGACAGCATGTCGTGCATGCGGCCCAAATCGTTCGACAGCGGCAGCGCGAAGCGGCGGGCGCCATTCGCCCCGGGCTTCGTCAAGAGGATGAGCGGCTGCTTGACGCGCGCATCGCCCTCATTCAGGTAGCGCACCACCTCGTACGTCCCGACGCCCGTGTCGGCGTTCCGGCTGTACTTGAGCTCCGCCGCCTTCAGCAGCGTGTTCGCGTTGCAGTCCGGCCCCTCGCACAGCCGGACGATGCCGTTCGTCATCGTCTCCGGTTCAATGGCGAAGTGAGCCATCGCCTTGACGGAGATGGGACGCGCGACCTCCGGTGACGCCAGGCTCGTCAGCGACGGGGACGAAGACGTCGCCCGCGCCATGGAGCGCTCCAGCGTGTCCTCGCTGCCCGCCGTCACGAAGTCCGTGCGCGGTGAGATTCCGTGGAAGTTGAAGCGGTACAGCACGTTGTCCGCGTTCCCGCTCAGGTACAGCTCGAAGTACAGGATGTCCGCAGCCGACAGCACCTCCGGCAGGAACTCCCCATCACACGTGCCGCGGATGCGGCCGCCCTCGATGACCACCGGGCACTCGATGCCGAAGTCGTCCGTGCCCAGTCGCAGGCGGTACTCACCGCTCACCGTGCCCGCGCGGCCCGGCACGTCCGGCTCCTGGAGGCCGTCGATGAGGAACTGGTACGCCAGGTCATCCTCGCTGGCCGAGGGCCTCGGCACACCCGTCAGCACCCGCCCTGCGTCCGGGCTTCCACCATCGGCGCCCGCCTCGTCACCCGGCCGGGCGCTCACCGTCACCTTGCCCAGCTCCAGCACGCGGAACTCGTGCTCACGGGCGCGGTCATACCGCTCCAGCGCCGAGCCATCCGACTCGCGGTGCCGGTAGACGTTCTTCAGCCCCACCGCCCACTTGGGCAGCTTGTCGGGGTTCGTCTCCGACTCCTCGTCGGGCTCCACCTCGCCGTCGCGGTTCTGGCACTCGCCGGGCTCGCAGAAGTTCGGCGGCGGCGAATTCACCTCGTCCGGCTGCAGGAAGCCGTCGTCGTTCCGGTCCCGCTCGTACATCGGGTGACCGACGACGTGCAGATAGTAGTTCGCGCGCGTCAGCGAGCTGAGCGACACCATCGCCCCGGACTCGTTCTGGTACGTCAGCGACGCCTGCACGGAGGCGGTGTGGCGACCCGGGCGCACCGGGAAGGCCACCACCACCGGCTGCTCCACCGCCGTCTGAGTCACCTGCACCAGCCGGCCCGCGAGCGGAGGGACACCCGGCGGCACGTCCACCACGCGCGGCGTCCCCGTGTCGCACCGTCCCTGCAGGCGCAGGGGCGACGTGGGCGGCAGCTCCGAGCAGAACTGCTCCAGCTCCTCGCCCGGCTCGCCACGGTCTCTCAGGAGGTCGGGCTCGCAGATGCCACCGTCGGCCAGGAAGCCCGCGTCCGTGCACTCGGAGCCAGAGGAGCCACCATCGCCGCCACCGGACGCGCCGGCATCCACCACGCCGCCATCCGTGTGCGGCTCGGGGAGCTGACGCACGCGCCAGTGCGTGGCCATCTGCAGGAAGTCATCGCGCGTCGTGGCCGCGCCGCCGTGCCGGATGAGCGTGGGGCGCATGGCGACCTGGACACCCTCGGGCGTCATGCGTCGGGCCACGCGGACATCGATCTCGGGCGGGAAGAGCTTCAGGTCCGCGGGGATGCCCAGCTCGGTCTGCGTGCACCGGGACAGCGTCATCGGCTCGCCCAGCTCCGTCACCTGGAGCGGTCCGCCGGCCTCGTCGTCGGCCTGGCATCCGCCGGTCTCCGTGCGGCTCACGCGGTTGATGGCCGGCACGATGACGGACGTCATGCCCGAGTAGCCCGTCGCGTGGTTCACCGCGAAGACCACCAGCCGGTCTCCCGGGTTCAGCCGCAGGGTGTTGGTGCGGTTGTCGCGGCAGTTGCCGTCGTAATAGCCCTGGTCCTCGGCGCTCAGCCCACCGGCATCCGCCCCGCCCAATTGCCTGTCCAGCTCACGGCAGCGCTCACGCGCCATCTGCCGGATGCGAGCCGCCGGGCCGGTGCGCACGCGCGCGTAGTAGCCGTGCGGCGAATCCTCCGTGGGGCCCTGCGTGCAGGCCACGCCGTTGGGCGTGCCCGCGGCGAACGTCGCGATGGGATGCTCCAGGTCATCGGCGCGGAAGAAGTGGACCTCCGTCGACTTCACGTCCTTGAGCGCGATGTCCGTGTACTCGCCCTGCACGGGCGCCTTCTGGCTGTGGGCCTCCGGGTCGCAGTTGAGGGCCAGCGGCTCGCCGTGGCGGTCCACGAACGTCAGCGCGCCGTACAGCATGCGCACGTCCACCAGGATGTCCGCGCGCGTCGTCCTGCCGGGGTACAGCCAGTACGTCTGCGAGCAGACGGGGAACTGGTTGAGCGTGGGCGTGTAGTGCATCACCCCGTCCTCGCCCAGGCGCTCCACCATGCGCGGGCCGGTGGGAATCTCGGTGCAGGAGATGCCCATCTCTCCGCCCATCAAGCCCGGCACGGGGATGCCGTAGCCGCCCGACTCACCCGTCGTGCCCGCCGAGCCGCTGCCGGGCCCCGTGAGCGTCACGCGCAGGTTCTTGAAGCGCACCGGGCTGTGGACCGCCTCGTCCCCGGCCTCGGAGAAGGTGTCCTCCAGCGTGCGCAGCCGCAGCTTCGCGCTCGCCGGGCCGCCATCGGAGGGCTCCACCACCAGCTCCGCCTCGAACTTCATCAAGCGGTGCGTGGACTTCGACTGCGCGGACAGCGTCAGCGTCGTCTTGCCCACGGGGAGCGCGACGCGAGGCGCCAGCGCGGCCTCACCCTCGCCCTCCGACTGCCAGGCGCCGGCGGTGGGCTCGGGCAGGTTGCCCGAGGGCCCCTGCGCCACGAGCTTGACGAGCACCGTCTCCGGATTCTCGACGTCATACGGGTCCGAGGAGACGAACTGCGAGCGGAAGTCGAGCGCCAGCGTGTACGGCATCGCCACCGTCTGCTCGGACGCGGGCTGTCCCACCGCGGGCAGCGCGGGCGCACGCACCTCCAGCTCGAGCTGCCGCTCCAGCGGCGCGCGCACCGAGCCCAGCACCGCGCCGGGCACGGCCATCCCGAGCATCGTGTCGAAGGCGTTGTACCCCGCCAGGTCCAGCCCACCGAGCTGGGCATGCGCCTGGGTCACCATGAAGTTCGTCATGAACTTCTTCCAGAGCGGCTCGGTCGGAGTGCTCCGCGGCCTCGAGCCCTGGAATCCCTCGCCCTCCTCCGTGCCCGCATCCGGCAGAGAGAGCCCCAGCGCCTGGGCGACGGCGACATGCTGCTCGTCGTTGAGCGGCACGTAGCCGATGAACTCCAGCGACGTGAGCCCCAGCGGCGCCAGCGGCTCCAGCGTCTTGCCGTTCGGCGACACCTGGGCGAAGCCCACGCGCTTGAGCACGTGGCGCTGCGGGTCATGTCCCAGCACCAGGGCCAGCCGTCCGACGGGGAGCTGGGCGCGGTTGGGGAACGTCACGGACACGGTCTTCTGCAGCCGCACGCCCGCGGGGCCTATCTGCCACAGCGCGCCGAGCGCCGCGCGTCCATCCATGGGCAGCGGCAGCGCATACGGCTGGAGCTCCGTGGCGGTGACGAGCCCACGCGTCATGCCGTCCTCGAAGAAGAGCCCATCCTCGGGCACGTCGATGTGCAGGTCGGGCTGACGGTCCGCGAAGCGCAGCGCCATGGGGTGCAGCGCGTCCACGACCTGCGCGGACGCCATGTCCACCGCGGTGAGCACCAGGGGCGCGTCCAGCGTGTCGGCCTCGTGGTTGACGAACAGGCGTCGACGCAGGCTCGGGTACGTGGCGCCCTCGGACGTCAGGCCGCCCTCGTACCGCATCACCACTTCCCCACCCCGGGGGCTGAACAGCGTCCAGTTGCCGTCGGGGCCCGTCACGGTGGAGAGGCTCGTCCCCTCCATCGCGACCTTCACCCCGGGCAGCGGGCGGTAGTCCGCGTCGACGACGTAGCCGCGCACGCGCGTGAGCGGCCTGCGCACCGTGAAGTCGCTGGAGAAGTCGCCCCCCATGCCCGGCGGAGTCTCGGGCGCCAGGCCCTGCTTCACCTCGACCGTCAGGCGGGCCCCTTCGGGGAGAGGATCTCTCGCGATGAAGGAGACCGTCTGGGAGCCCGGCACCACCGAGTAGCCACCCGGCAGCGGCGTGGACTGCCCCTGGACGCGGACGAGGAAGCGCTCCGACAGGCCCGTGCCCAGGATGGGCTTGTTGAAGGACACGCTGATGAGCGCGTCGGGCTCCACGCCCTGCTCACCGGCGCGGGGCGACACACCCGTCACCACGAGCGGGGCCTTGCTCGCCTCCAGGTAGCGCACGGTGACGCTGGCCGATCCCACCATGCCGCTGGCTTCGCCCTCGGGAACCTGGGTGTCCTCGGCGGTCACGTGGATGACGTTCTCCCCGTGGGACAGCGGCACCTCCGCCGTGTACACGTCCGTCGTCGACGTCACCGTGCTCGTGCCGATGCGCACCTCGCGCAGCGGTGCGGCGCTCTCGACGCGAGCGCGCACCGTCACCACCGCGTCCTCGGACTCCGAGCCCTGCGCGGGCTCGAGGATGGTGACGCGCGGCGCGCCCCCCCGGAGGGTCAGCTCCACGGACCGCTGGCTGCGATTGCCCACGACGTCGGACGCGGTGACGACCACCGGCGTCGGCGTGTTGGGGACCAGCTGCACGTACGCGCTGAACGCGCCCGCGATGACGCGCGCGGGGGTGCCATTGACCAGCACCTCCGTCAGGTGCCGGTCTCCGGCGGTGCCCTGCAGCAGGTAGGGAGAGCGTGAGAGGCGATTCCACGCCTCGGGAGGCGTGGGCTCGGTGAGCACCAGGTGCGGCGGCGTGCGATCCACCGCCACGGCGCGCGTCTGGGCGTGGCTGCGCCCCCGGGCATCCGTCACCTTGAACTGGAGGTCGTGGTCTCCATCATCGAGCGTCAGCGCGCCCGTGAAGTCGCGCCCGTTCACCGCCACGCCAACGCCCTGCACGGTGACGCGCAGCGGGAGCGTTCCACCCTCGACATGACCGCTGACGACGAAGCGGGCGCCGCCGTACACGCCGCCCTCCACCGGCGCCTCGACCACCAGCATCGGGTCGGGCTCCACGCCGGGCCCCGCGTCCTGGGGCGAACCCTGGCCGCCACCATCCGGAGAGGCCGTCCCGCCATCACTCGACGCGCCACCGCCAGCATCCGGGCGAGCGCCCGCGTCCGGCGACCCACCGTCCGCCTCCGCGCGCGTGAGCGTGCGGACGACCTCCTCCGTGGCGCCATGGTTGTCGCGCGCGATGATGGAGATGGAGCGCGTCTGGCCCGGGGACAGCGACACGACGTGCGAGAAATCGCCCGAGGCCGAGACGGTCGCTGGCGCGCCATCCACCGTCACGGTGACGGTGCCCAGCGGCTCACCAGCCTTGGCGTTGCCCACCACCGTCACCGTGGCCGTGGTGACGACCATGTCCTCCGCGGGCGAGGTGACGACGAGCGTGGGCTTCGTGGCGCTGACGCGGACGGTGCGGGACACCGTCTCCACGTGCCCGTGGGCGTCCGTCGCGACGAGCGTCAGCGTGTTCACTCCGGCGGTCAGCGTCACGCGGTGGGAGAAGCTCCCATCCGACGCGAGCGTCACCGGGGCCCCGTTGAGGGTGAGCGTCACCGAGGACGCGTCCACGACGCGGCCGATGACGTCGGTGAACAGCTCCGCCACCTGGACGTCGTCCTCCGGCGCGGTGACGATGATTTCGGGCTTCTTCGAGTCGCGAATCAGCGAGACGGCGTGTCGGGTGACGTTGCCGGCCTGATCGGTCGCGACGACCTCGAAGAGGTTCGTCCCCTCCACCAGCGCCAGCGACGTCCGATAGCGCCCGTCGCCGCCAGGGGAGAGCTCCGTGGCCCCCAGCTCCACCGTCACGTTCGACCAGGTGTCCGTCACCTGGAGCACCAGCTCCAGGCTCTCCTGGGGGGTGCTGGTGCCATCCGCGGGGCTCACCCGCGTCACCACGGGGGCCGAGCGGTCCACCGTGAAGTAGACCGTCCGCGAGTCCTCGTTGCCCAGGTCGTCCGAGGCGGTGACGACCAGCGTGTGAGGGCCCTCCCCGGTCACGGGCGTCCCACGCTCGAAGGGTGCGTCATCGAGCGTCGCGGACGCCGTCACCGTGCCTTCATCGGTGACGGTGTAGTTCGGCGTCACCGTCTCCTTCGTGATGAGACCCTCGGAGACACCCGTGATGGTGATGACCGGGGCCTGGGCGTCCACGCGGAATTCGCGCCGGACCTCCGTGCGGTTCTGCGCCTGGTCGAGCGCGACGGCGACGAAGACATGGGGCCCATGGGTGGTGATGGGGTCACCCGACGTGTACGGCGCTCCGTCCAGCGTCCCCGTCACCGAGAGGAAGTTCGCGTCGGTGGCGGAGAAGGTGATGGCCACCGGCGCGGCGTAGCGGCCCCCCTCCTCCACGCCCGTCACCGTCAGCGACGGGTCCGTCCGGTCGATGGTGAAGGTGTGCTCCTGCCGCGTGACGTTTCCGGCCTGGTCGGTGGCCTCCACGATGAGCGTGTGCAGCCGCTGCAGGGTGATGGGGTCACCACTCGCGATGGGATTCCCGTTGAGCGTGGCGGAGATCGACACGCTCGTGAGCGAGTCCGTGGCCTCGAACCTGGGAACCACCTCCTCGACATCCACCACGGGGCTGCTCGGCAGGCCCGTCACCGTGAGGACGGGGGGCACCGGGTCGAGGATGAAGTTCACCACCTCACGGGAGAGGTTGAAGAGGTCGTCCTCGGCGGTGACCTCCAGCGTCAGGTTGCCCCAGATGGGTGTGGCATCCCCGCTGTTGAACGACTCGCCATTCAGCCGCGCGCGCACGTCGACGGGACCTCGCGAGTCATCCGTCGCGCTGTAGTGGATGACCACCGAGGACAGCTTGCTGATGAAGCCCTCGTGGACCCCGGTGATGGTGATGACGGGTCCCAGCGCATCCACGAAGAAGTTGCGCGTCACGATGGACGTGCGGCCGAAGCGGTCCTTCGCGGTGAGCTGGAACGTGTGGGCCCCATGGGCAGAGATGGTGGTCCCCTGCTCGTAGGGTGCGCCGTCGAGCGTCGAGACGACGGTGTCCAGGGTCAGATCCGTGACGCTGAAGAGGATGACGGCGCTGGGATACCGGCCGCCGTTCGCCACGCCGCTGACGGCCACCACCGGCGCCGTCCAGTCGAGGATGAAGTGGATCTCCCGGGTCGTCGCGTTGCCCGCGGCGTCCGTGGCGGTGACGATCAACGTGTAGGACCCCACCGTCGAGACGGTGGTGCCGCTGGTGAAGGGCTGGCCGTTCAGGGTCGCCACCACCGTGGGCGGCGTCCCTGTGTCGTCCGTGGCGCTGAAGGTGATGGTGAGCGGGACGTCGCGCTCCCATCCCGCGTCGACCCCCGAGACGGTGACGACGGGCGCCGTCGTGTCGAGGCGGAAGCTCCGCGTCACCGTGGTGGTGAGCCCCATGGTGTCCGTGGCGCGGACGACGAGCGTGTGCGCGCCCTGGCTGGAGACCGTCACGCCGCTGGTGGCGGGGTTGCCGTCCAGCCACGCCTCCACGCGCGTGGCGCTCTGGTCCGTGACGACCCACGACAGCGTGGGCGGCACCTTCACCGAGGCGTCCGGCGCCACCCCGCTCACGACGATGACCGGAGGCGAGGCATCTCCGGCGACCGCCTGACGGACCTGTTCCACGCGAGGCGCTTCGCTCGCGGCGGAGGTCTCGGGACGAGACCGCTCCTGGCCACACCCCAGCCACAAGCCGAGGAGGGCCACCACCCACACGCCACGACCATTCATGGAATTTATTCCTTGCCCGTCTGACTCGTGGCGACGGACGCGGCGGCGTCCAGACGCTCCGGGTGGGTCTTCACGGCAATGCGCTCACGAAGCTCCTTCATGAGCCGCGCCTGCGCGTCACGCCGCGCGTCCGACTCCAGCCGCCCCCGCGCTTCCTCGAAGGTCGGCACCACCGTCTTCATGTCCGCGACGGCCTCGAGCAGATGCAGGCCATACGCCGTGGAGAACGGCCGCGAACGCTCGCCCTTGGAGAGCTGCGCGGCCTCGGTGAAGAACACGTCGTCCACCTGGCCTTCGAGCACCGGCCCCAGGTCTCCGCCTCGCGCCGCGCTCACCGTCTCCTCGGAGGTCTCGCTCGCGACCTTCTCGAAGGGCTCACCGCCCGCGAGCCGCGCGAACAGCGCGTTCATCCGCGACTGCGCCCGGGCCCGCGTCTCGTCGTCCGCGCCCGGAGGCACGCGCACCAGGAGCTGCCGCACGTGGACCTCGCGGCGGCCGAGCTGCTCCCGCGTCGCCGCGTAGCGCTCCCGCAGCCGGGCCTCGGTGGTGACCTCCGCCAGGTGCTTGTCGAGCAGCGCATGGGCCAGCACCTCGCGCTCGGCGCTGCGCAGGCGAGCCTGGACGGCCGCGTCCTCATGCAGCCCCGAGCGACGGGCCTCCTCGGCGAGCAGCGAGCGCTCGACGAGCGCGTCCAGCGCCTCGCCCGACGTGGGGCGTTCGCGCGAGCTGCGCGAGGCGATGAGCGCGGAGACGTCCGCCTTGGAGATGTCGCGCTTGCCGACCTCGGCGACGAGGCTCTCGTCCTGGCAGGCGCCCAGGGTGAGCGCGAGCAGGACCCACGCGCAGCAACGCCATGCGCGCCGGAGCCCCGGGCGCAGCGCGGTTCGGTCTTCAGGGCACACGACGCCGTCGACGGCGCCCAAGCCGTCCGAGACAAAGAGATGCACAACCCCTCCCGCCTGCGCCCTCAGGGCGTCCCAGGCATGTCGATGCTCACCGAGCCCGTCTCACGCAGCCGGGCCAGCAATCCTTCCAGAACCTTTCGCTTCCACTGCGGCAGCGCCCGCCCCTCC
This sequence comes from Myxococcus sp. AS-1-15, assembly GCF_020037055.1. Taxonomy (NCBI): domain Bacteria; kingdom Pseudomonadati; phylum Myxococcota; class Myxococcia; order Myxococcales; family Myxococcaceae; genus Myxococcus; species Myxococcus sp. AS-1-15. Next base: position 154,179 of record NZ_JAIQDF010000007.1, read on the forward strand.
ACCTCCGCCCTCACCTCCTCGAACGCGGGCACCCTTGCCTCCCTGCGCTCCAGCAGCCGCACCACCGAGTACCCCTTCGCCTCCGCCACCACCGCGCTGGTGTCCCCCACCTTCTTCAAGCCGAACGCCGCGCTCTCCAGCTCGCGGTCCGGCAGGTCTCCCCGCGCCACCCAGCCCAGCTCCCCGCTGCGCCCATCCCCGTCCGCCGCCACCTTCTCCAGCGCCTCGCCGGACTTCAGGCGCTGCGCCAGTCGCTCGGCCTTCTGCTTCGCCTGGGCGCGCTGCGTCGCAGTCGCACCGGGCGACACCACCACCTGCACCCGCGCGAGGCGCAGGCGCTCGGGCTGGGCCAGCTCGTCGCGGTGCTGCTGGTAGTACTCGCGCAGCGCCTGCTCGCCCGGCGTGCCCGCCGCCTTCTCCTCCGCCGCGAGCAGCTCCTGGATGACCAGCCGCTCCTCCAGGGCCTGCACCTGCTTGTGGATCTCCGGCTTCTGATGGAGGCCACGGACCCGGGCCTCCTGGGCCAACAGGCGCTTGTCGATCATGGAGCGCACGAACTCGCGCTGACCGGCGGGGCGCTCGAACTGCTCGCGCAGGGGCGAGGGCAGCCGGGCCGACTCCTCGGCCAGCTCCGCCTGCGTCACCACGCCACCATCGAAGCGGCCCACCACGGGGCCCTCCCCCGCGTGGGAGGGACTCGCGACGGGGGCCGGCTTCGTGCAGGCCGCGCACAGCGCCCACGCGACCAGCAGGACCCGACGCGTCCGTATCGTCCTTGGAGGGACGCTTTCCTTCCGCCCGTTGGACCCAAAACGAGGAACGACGGGATTCGCACCTTGCGCCATGTTGGATATACGATTCAGCGCCACTTCTTGGTTGTCGCTTCACGCGTTGCTTGCGGCTTCCGCTCGAGAACGCGGAGCTCCCACACGCAAGGTGAAGGCCCCGAGGTTGATTCCACCCATGCACACGCGCTCCATCCGAACCCGAGTCCTCTCCGCCGCCCTCGCCGTCCTCGCGCTCTCCGCCTGCGAGGGGGGAAGCGCGGGCCCCTCGAAGCAGGCGCCCCAGGACTCGAGCCCCGTCGTCGCGGTCATCAATGACCGCAACCTGACCGCCAACGAGGTGAAGGCGAAGCTGGACGAGCAGCCCCTGTTCGTTCGCAACCGCTACGCCACGCTCGAGAAGAAGAAGGAGTTCGTCGACAACCTCGTGCGCTTCGAGCTGCTGGTGCAGGAGGCCCGACGTCAGGGGTTGGAGGACGACCCGGAGATCAAGGCGACGGTGGAGAAGGTGATGGTGCAGAAGCTGCTCCGGAAGCAGCAGGAGGCGGCGGCCGGAAAGCTCGACGAGCCCGAGCTGCGCAAGTACTTCGAGGAGCACCAGTCGGAGTTCGTCCGGCCCGAGCGCGTGCGGGTGAGCCACATCTTCCTGGAGGCCCCGCAGGCCGACGCGGCCAGGCGGGCCCAGGCGCGCACCGCGGCGACGAAGCTCCTGGCGGACCTGAAGGGCAAGGAGGCGGGCCCCACCAAGAGCGCCTTCGAGCTGGCCGCGTCCGAGCAGTCGCAGGACCCCGTCTCCAAGTCCTCGGGTGGAGACCTGGGCTTCCGCAGCCGGGAGGAGCTGACGCAGAGCTGGGGCGCCACGCTGGCGGAGGCGGCCTTCGGGTTGAAGACGCCGGCGGACATCGGCCAGGTGGTGGAGACGGAGAAGGGCTTCCACCTGGTGAAGCTGCAGAGCCGTCAGGTGGGAATGGACCTGTCCTTCGAGCAGGCCCGGCCGCGCATCGAGGCGCGCCTGTTGGGTGAGCGCCGCTCCAAGGCGATGGAGGGCTTCATCGACGGCCTGAAGTCGAAGGCGAAGATCGAAGTGAAGGACGCGGCCTTGGAGCAGGTGAAGATCGAAGGCGCGGACAACAAGGCCGCCGAGCCCGCGACGGCTCCGACGGCGCAGCCGTAGCGCTGCGGCCCTCGCGTCATGCAGTGCACGAGGGAACCCATGACGTGCTGGTGGGTCCACGGCACATGCTCTACCGTCGACCCTGCCTGCCCATGGGGGGTCGACGCCGTGAATCAGACTCAGCTTCTCGCCAGTTTGACCCGGTACATCGCCGAAGAGATTCTCGAAGGTGAGGCGGAGGAGCTCCTGCCCTCCACTCCCCTGCTCGAGCTCGGCATCCTGAACTCGCTGGAGACAGCGCGGATGATGAGCTTCATCGAGAAGCAATACGGCATCACCATCCCCGCGGACGCGATGCGCGTGGAGAACCTCGCCACCCTGTCCGCAATCACAGCCATGGTCCAGGCCTGCGCGCAGGCGTCCCAGCGATAGCGCCCCTCAGCCTCTTCGCTGCTGGCCCTCCAACAGCGCCTGGACCTGCTCGTCCGTGAGCTGTTCGAGCAGGTCCAGCTGTCCCGCCAACGCCTCCAGGTCCCCTCCTGGCAAGGCGGTGGGCACCTCGGGCGTCGCGGGGCGATCGAACCAGTACCGACTGCGCTGGAAGCAGCTCGTCGGGAGCACCACCTTGTCGTGGGCCCTGTCCCGATAGACCTCCGACCACGCGACCTCGGCCCCCGCGGCCACCAGGCCCGCGAGGCTCTCGACGAGCACGGTCCTGTCATCGTCAGGTGCACGCAGGCTGGGGAACCAGGGGTGCGCTGGCACGGGACGGACACGCAGCCCCAGGGCCATCCAGCCCGCGCCGGGGCCCACGTCCAGAGAGCCGCTCACCCCGTGCCCCCTCAACGCGTCCATCGCGGTGAGCCATTGCCCAGGGGCCCCCGGGCGCTCTCGCCAGCACTCCGCGCTCGGCGCCTCCATCACCTTTCCCGTGAGCGCGGACAGCCAGGGGACGCGGGGTCGTTCGTGCACCTTCGAGCGCGCCGCCGCGGCCACCGCCTCGCGCGCGGCGCTCCAGGCCGTCAGGGTGAGGGCGTGTGACGTGTCGCGCGACTCGGCATGAATCCCCTGCTCGAGCAGCTCCGCTCGCGCCGCTTCGATGGCCGCGCGAGTGCCTGAGAGGATGCCTCGCCCCTCGCCATCGAGCCCCAACAGGCACACGTCCGGAAACCTCGGGAGGACATCCGAGAGCTGCTCGGGCTGCTCGACCCTCAGCTCGGCGCCAGGGGCCGCGCGCTCGAGCTGCTCACCCAGCGTCGCCACGAGCGCCATTCCATCCGCCCAGGTGAGCACACCCGCGGCACAGGCCGCCGCGTACTCTCCTACGCCGACGCCCAACACCGCCGACGGCGCGATGCCCCACGCCCTCCACAGCTGAACCAGTCCACACTGCACCGCGAACATCCCCGGAAGCGTGAGGCCTGGTCCCAGCGGGCCCGAGTCCGCCCCTCGCACGGAGAAGAGCCCCGGGACCAGAGGCCGGCCCAGCGCGCCCTCGCAGTGGAGGATGGCTTCTCTGAAGACAGGCTCGGACTCGAAGAGTCTTCGTCCCCAGCCTTGCCATTCCCACGCCCAGCCCGCGAACAAGAACGCCAGACGGGGCCGCTGTCGCCCGGAGCCGGTCCACACACCTGGCACCTGGTCGCCTTGCATGAAGCCCGTGAGCTTCTGACGGGCCTCGCTGTCGCTCGACGCCACGAGAGCGACCCGATGCGCGAACGCGACCCGGCCCGTGTTGGCCGTGAAGCAGACGTCCCCGAACGAGGGCTGGTGCGCCGTCTCCGTCGAGAAGTGCTCCACGTAGCGCCGCGCCAGGGACTGGAGCGCTGGCGCGGAGCGGGCCGACAGCAGCAGCAGCTGGGGTGACGGTGCGACCTCCATCGGGGCGGACTCGACGAGGGGCGCCTCTTCGACGAGCACGTGCGCGTTCGTCCCGTTGAAGCCGAACGCCGTCACTCCGGCGATTCGCCGTTTCTGCCCTCGCGCCCAGCTCATGCGTTTTCGCGGCACGACGACGGGCAGCGCATCCCAGCGGATGTTGGGATTGGGGGTCTCCAGGTTCAGGTGCGCGGGGATCTCCTCGTGTTGGAGCGCGAGCACGACCTTGATGATGCCCGCCACCCCCGCCGCGCCCTCGGTATGGCCGATGTTGGTCTTCACGGAGCCGACGACCACCGGCGCCTCTCGCGAGTGCGCGGGCCCGAAGACGCGGCCCAGCGCCTCCATCTCGATGGGGTCCCCGATGGCCGTTCCCGTGCCATGGGCTTCCAGGTAGCCCACCTGCTCGGGCTCGACACCGCCGGACTTCAGCGCCGCGCGCATCACCTTCGCCAGCGCATTGCCATTGGGAACGGTCAGACCGCTCGACTGACCGCTGTGGTTGGTCGCGGAGCCTCTCAGCAACGCCAGGATGGGGTCCCTGTCCGCGACCGCGTCCGACAGTCGCTTGAGCGCGAGCATCCCGCAGCCCTCGCCTCGCACGAAGCCATCCGCCGAGGCGTCGAACGTGCTGCACCGCCCCTTCGCGGAGAGCATGCGCATCGCGCAGTTCACCACGGACGTCAGCGGCGACAGGATGAGGCTGATGCCACCGGCCAGGGCCAGGTCACACTCGCGCGTCCGCAGGCTCTGACATGCCAGGTGCACCGTGACCAGCGATGACGAGCAGGCCGCGTCGACGGCCATCGTCGGCCCCTGCAGTCCCAGGCTGTAGGCCAGCCTCCCCGCCGCGACACTCAACCCCGAGCCCGAGGCGGTGTGCAGGTCGATCTGCGTCGCATCCGTCATCAGGTGCGAGAAGTCCTCGTTCATCATGCCGACGAAGACGCCCGTGGAGCTGCCCTTGAGGTCCGCCGCCGACAGGCCCGCGCGCTCCAGCGCCTCCCAGGTCACTTCCAGGAGCAATCGCTGGTGAGGGTCCATCCGGGACGCTTCTCGCGGAGAGATGCCGAAGAACTGCGGGTCGAAGTCCTCTACCCCTCGGATGAAGGCACCATGCCGCGTGTACATCTTCCCCGGCGTCCCCGGCGTCGGGTCGTAGTACGCGTCGACATCCCAGCGCGAAGAAGGAATGGGAGTGATGGCCTCCCTCCCCTCCTTCAACAACTCCCAGAAGGACTCCGGCGTGTCCGCGCCGCCAGGGAACCGCAGCCCCATCCCGATGATGGCGATGGGCTCGCTCAACGCCAGCGACAGCTTCGACTCGACCTTGCGCGCCAACAACGCCAGCTTGAGTGGCGGCAGGTCACTGAGGCGGGGGGTGGAATCCGTCGTCATGGTGTCCTCGAAGGGCTCGGCTCAGCGGCGACGGCGCAGCAGTTCCTGGACGTCGCCATCGGCCAGGTCATCCACGTCGGACAGGAGCGCTTCCAGGTCCGCGTCCTCGACCCGCTCCCTCGCGGGTGCCGCCTGCTCCGGCAGGCCCAGCACCTCCCTGGCCAGATGGTCCACGAGCGCGTTCACCGTGGGGTTGTCGAAGGCGACCGTCGCGGGCAGCGAGACGCCCAGGCTTCGCTGGAGGACGTTGCGCAGCTCCACGGACATCAGCGAGTCCATGCCCAGGTCGAAGAAGCCCTGGCCCGGGTCCAGCGCCTCCGTCAGAGGTCGCCCCAACACACCGTTCACCAGGCCGCCCACGTGCACGCGCAGCTCGGCTCGGCGCTCGGCGGGCGGCAGGCGCTCCAGCTTCGCCCGGAGGTCTTCGCTCGCGGCCGGCCCCGGCTGCGCGACGAAGTCCTCGTACAGCGCGGCGCGCCCCCGGCGCCCGAGCACGGCCCAGTCCACCGGCAGGATGCCGAGCTGACCTCCCAACCCCAGCGCCTGCTCGAAGACGCGCAGCCCGTCCGCGGGAGGAATCACGCCGAAGCCCAGCTGCTCCATGCGCCGCTGGAGTGACTCCTCCGCGGCGGCGCCGACTTCGGACCAGGCGCCCCAGTCGAGGCTCAGGCCGGGCAACCCCTCGGCACGACGCAGGTGCGCCAGTGAGTCCAGGAATGCATTCGCGGCCACGTAGCTCGACTGACCGGCGGAGCCAATCATCGACGCCGCCGAGGAGAAGAGGACGAAGAAGTCGAGCGCCGCCCCCTGGAACACACGGTGCAGATTCCATCCGCCGGAGACCTTCGCGGCGAACACGTTGGCGAACCGCTCGGGCGTCATCTGCATCAACAGCCCGTCGTCGATGACACCCGCCGCATGCACCACGCCACGGATGGGCGGCTGACATCCCTCGAGGGCACGCTCGAGCTCGGAAGCCACGGACACGTCGCACGAGAGCGTCCGCACCTCCACGCCCCGCTCCGCCAGTCCCGCCAGTCGCGCGCGTGCAGCTTCCCCCGGAGCCCTTCGCCCCAACAGGACGAGATGCCGCGCCCCACGTTCCACCAGTCGCTCCGCCACGGCGAGCCCCAGCCCGCCGAGCCCCCCCGTGACGAGGTAGCTCGCATCCGGACGCAGCGAGGCTTCGGTCTCGCCGCTCGACAGCCGCAGTCGACGGCTGCGCACCAGTCGTGGCACGCGGCGGCTCCGACCTCGAAGGGCCACCTCCTCCTCGCTCCCGCCGAGCAGCTCGTCCCGCAGTTGCTCCACCTCGTGCTCGGGAGCACTCGGGTCCAGGTCCACGCGGCGGCATTGAAGCTCCGGATGCTCGCGAGCAATCGCCTTGCCGAGTCCCCACAGGACCGCGCCCGCGGGTCCGGAGAGCGGCCCTCCTTCGACAGCGGCCTGCGCCCCTCGTGTCACGAGCCAGAGCGACGTGGACCCCATCGGGGCCCGGACGAGGGCCTGCACCAGCTCCAGCACCCGCGTGCCGTGCTCCAAGGCCGCACCGGGCACATCGGTCCCCGCGCCATCCAAACTCCAGAGGTCGATGACGTGCACCGGTGCCGGGCCTTCACGCATCGCGAGGAGCGCCTCGGCGCGCTCGCGGTCGAAGGCACGCTCTCGCGCCACCGTCTCCACGCGCCAGCCTCGTGCCCGGAGCCCCTCCGCGAGGCGGCTCCCCACCCCTGTCCCGTCATCGAGGATGAGGCCGAAACCGACAGACCGGGACGCCGCCACTGACGGAGCGTCCCGCCACTCCAGCTCATAGAGCCAGTTCTGCAAGCGCTTGCTCCTTGCTCCCAGGAATCCGTCGCGACCGACACGCTGCAGTCGCAGCCGCTCCACCACGGCCACGAGCTCCCCCTCCGCGGTGACCAGCTCCAGGTCACACGTGTAGCCGGACCCCTTCGCCTCCTCGTCACGCGACATCCGCGCGTGCGCCCAGACCTCACGTGCCCCCGCTCTCCGCACCTGGACCCTTCCGACGCCGACCGGCAGATAGGCGGCATCGCCCTCCTCCTCCAGGACGGCCCCCACCATCTGGAAGCAGGCATCCAGGAGCGCGGGCACAAGGACATAGCGCTCCGCATCCACCACGGCCCCACCGGCCAGGGCGAGCTGCCCCAACACCTCGCTCCCACCACTCCACAGCCCGCGAATGGCTCGGAAGCTGGGGCCATAGGCGAGACCCGCCTTGCCCAGCTTGTCGTAGTAGCCATCCACGGCCACTTCGGCGCCGAGCGCGGTCCGCAGCGCTTGGAGGTCGACACGTCCACCCGACTCTCGCGTCGCCGCGCGGAGCCTGCCGTGGGCATGGAGGGTCCATGACGGCTCGGGCTCACCTGCCGTCGACTCCTGGCTGAAGATCTCGAACCGCCCCGCGCGGTCTCCCTCCGGCGTGTAGAGCAACTGCACGCGCCGCTCCCCTTCGTCAGGGAGGAAGAGCGCCTGGGAGAAGCCGAGCTCGTCGACGACACCTCCGTCCGCTCCGAACAGCGCCAGACCCGCGGCGAGCCCCATCTCCACGTACGCCGCTCCCGGCACGACGAGCTGTCCGTATACGGCGTGGTCTCGAAGGAACGCGGGCGAGGAGGCCCCCAGCGAGGACTCGAACTGTCGTGTCCGGGCCGGCGAGTCCTGTCGGCTCCCCAGCAGCGGGTGGACGCCCGCGGTGCTCCGGGCTCGCACGCCCTGACGATCCCACCCCGTGCCGGCCAGCTCCATCCAGTGCCTCTTGCGTTGAAAGGGGTACCCCGGCAGCGAGACCTTGCGTCGCTCCCGGCCTGCATCCAGCCCGAGCCAATCCACCGTCGCGCCCGCCGAATAGAGCGAGGCGAGCCCCTCCAGCATCTGCCGCCAATCCGAGCGCTCCGGCCGGAGGCTCGACAACCAGAGCGTTCCCTCCCCGGAGACACACGCCTGCCCCATCGCGGTCAGGGTCGGCCTGGGCCCCACCTCCACGAAGGCCTGGACCCCCGCCCGGCTCAGCGTCTCCACGCTCCGCGCGAACCGCACGGGCCCCCGGAGCTGCTCCACCCAATACCGGGGCTCCAGCAGCTCACCACGGGCCTCCTCACCGCTCACGTTGGAGATGAGTGGGATGGCCGGAGGCTGGAGGCGGACCTTGGCCACCTCGCGCGAGAACGCGTCGAGGATGGGGTCCATCAGCGCCGAATGGAAGGCGTGGGACACACGCAGGAGCGAGCCGCGCTTGCCCTGCTTGTCCAGCTCGCCGAGACAGTCGCGCACCGCGCCCTCGCGACCCGAGATGACGACGCTGCGCGGACCGTTGAGCGCCGCGATGGAGACCTGTCCCGCGTACCGGGGCAGCAGCGCCTCCACCATCGACGGGTCCGCGGACACGGTGGCCATCGCGCCCCCCGAGGGGAGCGACTGCATCAACCGGGCGCGCGCCACGATGAGCTGGAGACCCTCCTCCAACGTGAAGACACCGGCCACGCACGCGGCCACCAGCTCGCCCACGGAGTGCCCCATCACGAAGTCAGGGACGATGCCCCACGACATCCACACCCGCGCCAGTGCGTACTCGAGCGCGAACAGCACCGGCTGCGTGAAGCCCGTCGCGTCCAGTCGCGCGCGGGCGGCCTCGTCGCGCTCGGACGGGTACAGCAGCCCGGGGAGCGACTGTCCCAGCAGCGGAGCCAGCACCTCGTCACAGCGCTGCAGCGTCTGACGGAAGAGCGGCTCCGTCCGGAAGAGCTCCTCGCCCATCCCGAGCCACTGCGAGCCCTGTCCCGTGAACAGGAACGCGATGCGGGGAGCGCCTTGGACGCGCTGCACGTCACGTCTCGCGCGGAGCTGCTCGCGCAGGCCCTCGTGCGAGTCCCCGAGCACGGCGAGACGGTACTGGAAATGGGTGCGCCCCGTGTTCGCGGTGAAGCACACATCCCCCACGGGTGTTGCGGTCAGCTCCGCGCTCCCGAGCGCCTCGTCGTAGCGCTGCGCGAGCGCCCCCAGCGCCTCCGGACTCCTCGCCGACAACGCAAGGACGTGGACGGGCCTCGGGAACTCCTCCGGGCCCCTGGGGGCCTCGGGCGGGGCCTCCGCGACGAGGACATGGGCGTTGACCCCACTGAGGCCGAACCCGCTGATGCCCGCGACCCGGGGCCCCGCGGGCCACGGTGTCATCTCCGTGGGCACCCGGAGCCGCAGCTGCTCCCAGTCGATGGCCGGGTTGGGATTGCGCAGGTGCAGGTGCGGAGGAATGGCGCCATGGCGCAGCGAGAGCGCGACCTTGATGAGCCCCGCGGCGCCAGCGGCCGACTCCAGGTGGCCCAGGTTCGTCTTCACCGAGCCGACCAGGAGCGGCGCCTCTGTACCTCGCCCCTCCCCGAGCACCGCGTCCAGGGCCCGCAGCTCGATGGGGTCTCCCAGCGGCGTCCCCGTCCCATGCGCCTCCACGTAGCGCACGTCGGACGGCGAGAGGCTCGCGGACCTCAGCGCCCTGCGCAGCAGCTTCTCCTGCGCGGGCCCATGAGGCACCGTCAGCCCACCGCTGGGCCCGTCGTGGTTCACCGCCGAGCCCCGGACGACGGCGTGGATGCGGTCCTTGTCCCGCAGCGCATCCGAGAGCCGCTTGAGCACCAGGACGCCGCAGCCCTCACCTCGCCCGTACCCGTTGGCGGACGCATCGAAGGTCTTCGAGCGCCCATCCGGCGCCAGCGCCCGCATCTTCGACAGGACGATGTTGTTGTCCGGATGGAGGATGAGGTTCACGCCCCCCGCGAGTGCCAGCGAGCACTCCGCCTGACGCAGCGCCTGGCACGCGAGGTGGACCGAGACGAGCGCCGACGAGCACGCCGTCGCGACGACCATGGACGGGCCCTGCAATCCCAGCACATACGAGACGCGCCCCGCCGAGAAGCTCAGCTCGTTCCCCGTCCCCATGTAGGGCAGGTCCCTCGTCGGCAGCGCATTGAACGGGACGCGCCCGTAGTCGCTGCTGAGGAAGCCGACGTACACGCCCGTGTCGCTCCCCGCCAGCGAGCCCGGGGCAATGCCCGCGTCCTCCAGCGACTCCCACGCGACCTCCAGCATCAAGCGCTGCTGGGGGTCGACGTAGCTCGCCTCGCGTGGCGACAGCCCGAAGAACTCGCAGTCGAACGCGGCGATGGGCTGCGAGAGGAAGCCCCCTTCGCGCACGACCATCTTCCACGCGGCATCGGGGTCCTCGGCGAAATAGGCCTGCGCGTCCCAGCGGTCCGCGGGCACCGGCCCCACCGCGTCGACTCCCGCGCGCAGGAGCTCCCAGTACCGCTCCGGCGTGTCCGCGCCTCCAGGAAAGCGGCACCCCATGCCGATGATGGCGATGGGCTCCGAGCGCGCGTGCTCCAACCCCTCCACCTTCGCGCGGAGGGTCTTGATGGCCAGGGCCGCCCGCTGCAGGGGCGTCAGCTCCTCCGTGGGGGAGGACGTCGAGTCGTCGGGCATCGCGTGGGCCTAGGTCGAAGAGGCGACGAGCTGCGCGGGGCCGGGGCTCACCGCCGGCCTGGCCCCAAGACGGGCCCAGTCGATCGTGCCCAGCTGCGCGGCCATCTTCAGGTCGATGATGCGCTGGCGCTCCGTGCGGTCCAGCACGAGGCTCAGGTGCTTCGCGCCCTCGCGGATGACCCAACCCCACTCCAGGAACCGCGCGAGCATCGCGTCGAAGTCCGCCGCCGGCATCGGGCCTCCCTCGCGCGACTCGTTCACCTTCTCGAGCCCGACACGAGCGCTCTGGATGGAGTCCATGGCCTTCAACAGCCGGATGCCGTCCACCGTCACCTCCGTCTCCCGCGACGCCCCGTCCCGCGTGTCCAGCACGTACGTCGCGCCATCGCGCGTCTTCAGCTCGAGCGTCACGCCCCGGCTGTACCCGTCGCGCCACTCCTCGGTCCGCTTCAGCGTGTCCTGGAGATAGACCGTCGGGTCGATGTCGCCCTCGAGGTCGTAGTCGAAGTAGTACGCGATGCGCCGGCGCTCCTCGGCGGGCAGCGCGGCGTAGACATAGTCATACGCCCACTTCTGGCGGACGTTCTTGAGGTTGTACTTCTCCGGCGTCTTCCAATACGGCGCGAACCGGTCCATGCGGATGCGCCCGCATCCTCCAGGCGGGGGCAGGTGGACGAGCGAGGGCATCAGCCGGGCCATCTCCGCGTACTCCTCGGGCGCCTCACCCGGGAAGCCGAAGAGGATGTTCCAGTTCACGTTGATGTCGAACTCCTCGCACCACTTGATGAGCTGGATGTTCTGCAGGCGCGTGGTGCCCTTGTCCATCAGCTCCAGGATGGGCGTGCTGAGGCTCTCGATGCCCGGCTGCAGCTCGGTGACCCCCCCGGCGACCATGAGCTCGAGCTGCTCCTTCCGGAGGTTGCTCTTCGTCTCATAGAACATGGTGATTTCGTCCCCCTGCTCGATGAGCGCGGGGAACACCGACTTGATGTATTTCAGGTCCAGGATGTTGTCGGCCATCATGAAGAAGTTGAAGCCGTAGCGACCCGCCAGCGTGCGCAGCTCCTGGACGAAGCGACCCGGGTCCTTGCTCCGGTACGCCATGCCGGAGCCGTTGAGGCCGCAGAAGGTGCAGTGCGACTTCGCCCCCCACCAGCAGCCACGTGACGACTCCGCCGTCAGGTTGGCGCGCTTGGCCATCGGCATGTCCTTGATGGCCTCGAAGTAGTGGTCGAAGTCCGGAATCGGCAGCGTGTCCATGGCCTCGAACGGCGGCGCGGCCACGTAGCGAGGCTGGGGGCGGCCGCCTCGGCGATCCAACACGCCCTTGACCAGGTCGACGATGACGCCCTCGCCCTCTCCGGAGACCACGTGGTCCATGAAGGGGAAGTTGTCCGAGAGCGCCTTGCCCATGTCGGCCTCGCAGTTGGCGCCGCCCATGATGAGCGTCAGCTCCTCGCGCGGGCGCAGCCGGCGCAGCTCCTTCGCCAGCGCGAGCGAGGCGACGCTCTGCTGGAACGTCGAGGTGAAGCCGATGACGCGCGGATTGTCCACGAGGATGTCCTGCGCCCACTGCCTGACGATGCGCGGGCTGTCCTCGCGCAGGGCGCGGATGAGCTCGCGGGCACGTCCCCAGTGCAGCGCCTGCTCACGCCGCGCGCCGCCCGAGGTGGCGCCCTCCGTGTGCTGCTTCACCTCCAGCAGCGGCGTCAGGCGGTCCGCGTACTCCTCCCAGTTCGAGGCCGCGTCGCCCCACAGCGCCGGAGCGAAGACCATCTCCCCCAGCAGCAGGTCCGGCGAGGCCGGCAGGAAGGCCATCTCCCCCGCGAGGATCTCCGGGGGCGTGGCGTAGGAGAGGTAGTAGTAGAGCTCCCAGCCGATCTGCCGCATGAACTGGACGTTGAGGTAGCGGACATCCGCCTGGATGCCGCTCCTGCCGAGCACCCCTATCAGCGTGCTCACGCCCAGCGCGGGCTGGTGTTCGGGGAGGAAGGGAGCAACGACGAAGCGGACCTGAACGGAATCACCAGACACGTTCCACTCCTTTGCGAATCTCAACGCAGGGCTTCGTAGAGAGAACCCGACAGCTCACCGATGCTCTTGCCCCCCAACAGCTCCTGGAGGGGGAACTCCACCCGCAGCTCCGCGTGCAGCAGCTTCTTGAGCTCCACGCCCATCAGGGAGTCGAGCCCCAGCTCATGCAGCGACTGCTCCGGCTCCGGGAGCTGGGTGACGCCCAGCTCCAGCACCTTCGCCACCCGCGCGCGGAACCACTCGAGCACCGCGCTCCGCCCGTCCTCCGCGGAGCCCTGGCGCACGCGGCGCAGCAGCTCGCGTCTGAGCTCCGCGCCCGCGTGACCCGCGCCAGCATCCCCACCGAAGTCCGCGAACAACGGCGGAGGCCCGTCCCCCGGAAGGCCGCCGAGGAACGTGGGCCAGTGGATGGGCATCACCCCCACCACCGCCGGCATCGGACCAAAGACCTGCTCCAGGATGGCGAATGCCTGCCTCGCAGGCACCAGGCCCACGCCGCGCTTGCGCATGCGCGCGTCCAGCGCCGCCTGGGCCTCGTCGCCGGGCTGAGTCCAGGCGCCCCAGCTCGAGCTCTGCCCTGGCAGGCCCTGGGAGCGTCGGTACTCGGCGAGCCCGTCCAGGAAGGCTGTCGCCGCCAGGTGGTTGCCCTGCCCCGAGGCGCCCATCAACGACGTGGACGAGGACAGCGAGAAGAAGAAGTCGAGCGGCGTGCCCGCGAGCCACCGGTGCAGGTTCCACGCACCGGCGACCTTGGCCGCGAACACCCGGCCCAGGCGCTCGCGCGTCTGGTGCACGAGGATGCCGTCGTCCACCTCCGTCGCCGCGTGGATGATGCCTCGCAGCGGCGGCATGCGCTTCGAGATGCCCGCCATCACGAAGTCGAGGTCCGAGTCCACCGACACACCCGCGAGCGAAATGATGGCCGCGCCCCGGGCGCGCATCTCCTTCACCTCCTCGGCGGACACGTCGCTCGCCCGCTTGCGCCCCAGGAGCACCAGGTTGCGCGCCCCGCGCTCCACCATCCACCGCGCCACCTGGAGGCCCAGTCCGCCCAGCCCTCCCGTCACCAGGTAGGTGGCGTCCGCCCTGAACTGGAGGCGTCCCGCGCCCTCCCAGTCCCACCGCCGATGCCGGGCCAGCCGCAGCACGTGGCGCCGCCCCTCGCGCAACAGGACCTGGTCCTCGTCGTCGCGGGAGCGCAGCTCCGTCCACAGCGCCTGCGCTCCGTCCTCGAGGTCGCGCCGCGGATCCAGGTCGACCCGGCGGCAGTCGAGCTCCGGGTGCTCATAGGCGATCGCCTTCCCCAAGCCCCAGAGTGGAGCCCCCAGCAGGCCCGGGAGCCCGCCCGTGTCGTCGGCGCGCTGGGCGCCCCGCGTGGCCATCCAGAGTGAAGGCGAGGCCGGGTGGCTCGCGCCCGCCGTGAGCAGGGCCTGGGCGAGGTACAGCAGGCCGCCGCACGCATCGAGCGTCTCGTCCTGGAGCCGCGCGACGGTCAGCCCCTCCGGCTCCGACACCTCGAGGCTCCACAGGTAGACGACCTGGGAAGGCACGAGCCCGGCGGCGGACAGCGCCTCCATCAACCGGAGGAAGGACTCCGGGTTCCGCGGGGGCACTTCGTAACCGCCGTCCTCGCGCTGTCGGAACACCTCGCCGCGGTGGACGAAGGTGCAGCGTCCCCCCGCCTCGCTCACGCGCCGCGAGAGCGCCTCGCCCAGGCCTCCCTTGTCCGCGAAGACCAGGCAGTGCCCGGGCGACGGGGTGGCTTCCTCCGCGGGCGGAGGGCTGGCGACGGGACGCCACGTGGGCGCATACACCCACGTGTGTGGCAGCTCGGCGTAGGGAGTCGCCGCCGTCAGCCTCTCGCGGTTCTGCGCCTCCAGCTGCCCTGACTCCATCCCACCGCGCCGCTCGGCGGTCAGCAGCAGATAGGCGGCCGCGCCGCCACGGAGCAGACCGCCCATCACCTCGTACGCGCGGGCCACCTGCGCACGCGCATCCTCGCCCCCCCAGCCCAGCTGCGACAGCCGCGCGTCCAGTTGGGGCTCGTGGAGGAAGTTCCCCATCTCACGGGCCGCGTCCACGCAGTCCACGACGAGGAAGCCATTCGTGGTGAGCCAGACGGCCAGCTCCTCGATGAGCGGCAGCGACAGTCGCTCGACGTGCGGCGGCGCCAGGCCCGTCTTCAGGAACACGTCCCCGAGGACCAGTCGCCCCCCTTCGCGGACCTTCTTCCCCAGGGCCGCGAAGAGAGCCCGCCGGTCCTCCGGAGGGCCGAGGGCCTCCAGTCCGAAGGCGACATCGAAGCCCGGCTCCAGCGCGTCGGAGTCGAGCCCGCCCGTCACGACCTCGATGCGGCCCTCCAGCGCCTGGGCACGCACGCGCTCGCGGGCCGCCTCCACCTCTCGGGACGAGGATGCATGGCCGAAGACGCGGAACGTCCCGGGCCGTCGGGCCAGCGACACCCACTCGCGGCCTTCACCGCCGCCGAAGCCGAGGACCCGCTCGCACGCGGTGAGGTCCACCGACCGGAACAGCACCCCGCGCAGCTCGCGGTGCGCGTCCTCCAGGAGCCGGGCCTGCTCGTATGTCCGCGTCCCTCGCGCCGCGAGCACCCAGGAGAACGACGCGGCGACCTCCGGGAACGGCGCCAACGTCGCGAAGTCCTCCGTCCCCTCCTGGAGCAACACGTCCAGGCCAGGACGCGGACCCACCGCACGAGGTGCCGGGGCCCGCTTCAGCGCCAGCTCCAGCAGCGCCCTGCGCTCGGGTGAAAGCGCGGCGAGTCGCTCCGCGAGGATACGTCCCTGCCCCTCTTGTTCCATGAGACCGCCTCCTCGACGACACCTCGCCCGTGGTGGGACAGCGCCCACCGACGTGGCGAGGAAGACCGTGGATGCACGACGCGGACGACGTGGACTCAGGTGAGCGAAATCTTCTCCGGACCCGTGGTGCCGGGACGGCTGCCCGGCTCACCTTCCGTGCTCCTGGGGCGCTCCACCGCGCCATGGGTGGTGTGAGCCGGAGGACACGCGGCGTCGGGCCCATGGGCGTGAGCGACCCGCTCTCCGCGGAGCTTCGCGCTGGCCTCCTCCATCATCTGCTTGATGGTCATCATGCGCGGGCTGAGCGGCGACTCCGCGCACGAGGCCGCCGCACCGGCGACGCCCGGCCGGTACTCGCCCCGGATGGCCGAGTCGATGTGCTCCAGCTCGTGGATCTGCGCCTGGAGCAGGTGGGAGACCCCTTGCAGCACGTCCTTCTTCGCGCGGAAGAGCTGCTGGATGAAGCCCTTCCCTCCTGGAATCACGGCATCGACGACCTCCGCGACGCGGGCGCCTTCCTCGGGCTGCGTCTCCAACCGGAAGAAGTCCTTCGGCAAACGTCTGTTCTGCCAGACCATGTTCAAACCCTCTCTTTCTTGAACTCGACGACGAGTCTGTCGCCCTCCAGGCTCGCCCCGGCGGTGGCGAGTGGCGCGACCATCCTGGGGAGCAGGACATTGCGCCGGAGGGCACCTACCTGGATGACGAGCTCCGCCTCGCGCCGGGAGAGCGAGACCTCTTCCTTGCGCGCGAAGGGGAGCTGGAGCTCCAGCCGGTACACATCCACGGCCTGCTTGCCGACGCCAACGCTGGGAGGCGTGCTCCCGAGCCGCGCCGGGTCTTCGCCTCGGTACAGCAGCGTCGCGAAGGCCTCGAGCGCCTCCTCCCCGACGATGTCCCGCCCCTGGAGCGCAATCCCTGTCACCGGGATGGAGCCGACCAGGTGCTGGAGGTTCTCGACCACCGGGTGCCGGGCGAGGGCCGCATCCTCCCCCACCAGCGAGAGGCGATTGAGGATGATTCCATCCAGGGCAAGGCCTTGCAGACCGAACGCCGAGCAGGCCCTCCGGAGGCCCTGCTCGGTCCGGTGGTCATGCGCCGTCACCCACCGCACGCGCGTCACCGTGGGGTCTCGCAGCAGCGCGCCCACGTCCGTCAGCTTGTCGCTGACCGAGTGGAGGACATCCGGGTCCACGCGCGACGGCCGTGCCCGCCGAGCGCTCTGCTCCGGAGCCCTCGACCTGCGCGCATACCAGCCCACGGCGTCCGCGCCGCCGACGAAGCGCGGCGCGTCTCCCGCATCGATGACGATGAGGTCGTACGTCCGCGCGCGGCTGTGCTCGCCGAGCAGGAGGAGCGCCAGCAGCACCTCCACCCCCGGAGCGAGCGCCACCTCCTCCGCCGTCACGCCCTCCAGGCCACCACCGAGCAGCGCGGCCACCTCGCCGCGGCCCTCGCTCCAGCGGCGCTTCAGCTCCGACGTGACGTCGAGCTCCTGAAGGTGCAGCCGGTCATCGACGCGAACGGGCAGCCCCCGGGCCTCCGGGAGCACCGGCGCCACCAGGCCGAAGGCCCCACGCAGGTCTCGTGAGGAGTCGAAGGAAAAGACCAACGTGCGCTGGCCCCGACGCGAGGCCGCAAGGCCCGTCGCCGCCGCCACCGTCGTCCGGCCCGCGCCGCCGCTCCCCGAGACCAGGAGGACTTGCGTCGTCTCAGCCATCAGGTCCCCACCTGTGAGGGCTGCGTGTCCTGCCGCGAGTCGCCCAGCCAGCCGGACTTCTCGAGCCAGTGCCGCGTGCGCTGGAGCTGGTCCATGGTGGACTGCTGACTCAGCAGTTGGACGAGCGCCGCCTCCACATGCTTCGCGTCGTAGGCGGAGATGCGCTGCTCCACGATGGGGTCCAGCCGGAAGTACTTCTTCCGGAGGATCATCCGGCACTGGTAGTTCACCGCGTCCGAGCCCGCCTCCAGCAACATCTTCACCAGCACCATCGGGTCTCGGGTGTCCAACAGCCACCGGGCGAAGCCCCAGTTGGACTCACCGCTCCGGAAGGTGGGCGAGAGGAAGGAGGACATGATGCCGTTGCCCATGGACAGCACCAGGATGGAGTCCAGGCTGGGCGGCTCGGTCGCCAGCGTGTCCACCTGCTCGTGCTTGTTCTTGCGGGAGCTGTTGTTGATGGCCTGGGCCAGCCCCACGAGCGAGGGATTGTTGGCGTACAGCCCGCCATCCACGTAGCCGCTGCCCCGCTCCTTGAGCCCCTGATAGATGGGATAGGAGAGCGGCGGCGAGCCGCTGCGCATCAGGACGTCGATGAGCAGCTCATTCATGTCCGGGTCGTTCTCCGGGCCCGTGTTGTGGAAGATCTTCGATTTCCACGTCCGCACGCCCTTGCGCTGTCCATCGAGCTGGAAGCTCGGGATGACGACCTTGCGCTTCAGATCGCCCAGCCGCGTCGTCATCCCGAAGTAGCCGCCCAGGAAGTCGCGCATGTAGTTCGAGTCGAGGAAGGAGCTGGCGCCCGTCAGGGCCAGCAGCGTGCGTCCCAGGGAGACGCCCTTCCTGTTCATGGCGACGGCCTCGCCCCAGAACTGGAGGCTCTTGTCGTAGGCGCTGTCCGGGTCCGCCGCGCTGGCGAAGAAGGCCGCGTTGAACGAGCCCGCGGAGGTGCCCACGAAGAGGTCCACCTGATTGAGCAGGGCCCGTCGGTCTCCTCCCGCGTCGAGCGTCTGTCGGAGCGCTCCGAGCATGCCCGTGGTGACGTAGCCCTCCCCTCCACTGATGGAGGAACCATCCATTGACAGGATCCGGTGCGGCATCACGCGACCTCCTTCGAGAACTGCGCCTTCCACCCATTCGCGGGCAGGAGCGCCCGAGAAGGTTCTTGTCCGGGCACTCCGGGCAGGGCCGCGTCCAGGCATTGCTGGAGCCGCGAGGCCAGCACCGCGGCGTTCTTCTCATCCATGACGAGTGTCATGTGATTGCCGGGGACCACGATGACCTGCAAGCCATTGGGCGCGAACCTGCGCACGCTGTCGACCAGCGAATCCCGCCCCTGGCTCGGGGGCTCGGCCCGGAAGAGCGTGGCGCGGCCCCCGTACGCGGTGAAGGTGTAGGAGCGCTCCGCCCGCAGGGTGACCAACATGTTCCGCGCCGTTCGCGACACGTCCTTCAGGAACCTGCGCAGGTACGTGCGCTGCCCGCCCGAGTCCTTGCGCCAGAGGTCCTTGGGCGTCTCCGGGAGGCTGATGCCCATCCACTCGCCCACGAGCCGGAGGTTCTCGTAGTCCCGCGGCAGCGGCGTCTGCGCCAGCACCTTCACCAGCTGCGAGCCCGTGGAGACCGCCTGCCGGAGGTCCTGACTGTCCTGCGCGGCCTTGCGGTCGAGCGAGGCGCCATCAATCAGGCCGAGCAGCGCGACCTGCTCTCCCTGCGCCTCGAGCTGGCGCGCCATCTCGCACACGATGATGCCGCCGAAGGACCACCCCGCGAGGCGATACGGCCCCCGAGGCTGCATCCGCCGCATGATGTCCACGTAGTGCGCCGCCGCCTCCTCGATGGTGGCCCTGGGGGCGCTGTCGTCCAGCAGCCCCGGCATCTGGAAGCCGAAGACGGGCTGCTCGGGGCTCAGGTGGCGGGTGAGCGAGACATAGACGGCGGGATTGCCCGCGGAGGGAGGCGCGACGAACAGCGGCGGGTTTCTCCCCTGGGGCCTCAGCGCCACCACGCCCTCGGGCAGGCGCGGCGCGAGCACTCCAGCCTGCGCGTCGACCCACCGGGCGAGTCCCTCCACCGTGGGTCGCTCGAAGAGTTCGTTGAGGGGGACCTCCACGTCCAGCACGCTCCGGATGCGCGCGATGAGGGTGACGGCGAGCAGCGAGTGCCCACCCAGGTCGAAGAAGCTGTCGCCGGGAGCCACGGCGTCGAGCCCCAGCAGCTCGCGGAAGAGGGCCTGGAGCTTTCGCTCCGTGTCGGGCAGCACGCCGGATTCGCGCACGGCGAGGCCCCGGGTCCGTGGCCCTGCCTCCGCGCTGGGAAGCGCCTTGCGGTCCACCTTGCCGCTGGGCGTGAGCGGCAGCACGTCGAGGATGAGGAGGACCGACGGGCGCATGTACTCGGGGAGCTCTCCCTGGAGGAACTCGCGCAGCACGCGCTCCAGGTCCTCACCCGGCGGTCGCGGCTCCGAGGGCTGGACGTAGGCGACGAGGCGCGGCTCCTGTCCCGGGGCGCGCTGCAACACCACGGCGGCGTGGGTGACCCTCGGGTGTCGCGCGAGGGCGGCCTCCACCTCTCCGGACTCGACGCGGTGACCACGAATCTTGAGCTGGTCGTCCAACCGCCCCAGGAACTCGAGCGTGCCGTCCGGCAGATACCGGGCCAGATCTCCCGTGCGATACAGCCGCGCGCCCGCCTCGAAGGGGTCGGGCACGAAGCGCTCGGCTGTCAGGTCCGGGCGCCCCAGGTATCCCCGGGCCAGCCCCACGCCGCCGATGTACAGCTCCCCCGACACGCCGACGGCCACCGGCTGCCCCCAGCGGTCCAGGACATACAGCGCGGTGTTCGAGATGGGCTTGCCGATGGGGATGCGCTCGGGGAGCGCGCCGCCGTCCGCGGGCACGTCGTGGAAGCAGCACGCCACGGCGGCCTCCGTGGGGCCGTACTCGTTGATGACGCGCGTGGGGAGGCGCAAGGCACGCCACGTCT
The DNA here is from genome assembly GCF_020037055.1 of Myxococcus sp. AS-1-15. NCBI lineage: Bacteria > Pseudomonadati > Myxococcota > Myxococcia > Myxococcales > Myxococcaceae > Myxococcus > Myxococcus sp. AS-1-15. Next base: position 174,411 of record NZ_JAIQDF010000007.1, read on the forward strand.
CCAGGTCTCCACCGTGGAGTCCCTCGCCACCGAGGACGACCGCATGGGTGCGCTCCAGCACCTCGCGCAGCCGCCCCAGCCCGTCGAACGCGCGCAGGTGCGAGGGCGTCAGCTTGATGAAGCTGAAGCCCTGCTCGGGGTAGTCCCTGGAGGACAGCAGGTCCAGCTCCCGCCCCCGTGGCAGCAGGAACAGCGCTCGGCCCGAGATGAGCGGCGCGAAGAGGCTGGTCAGCGTGCCGTCGAAGCTGATGGACCCGAGCACCGGGCTCCCCGTGCCCTCGTCGAGCCGGTACGTCCGCACGCTCCACTTCAGATAGTTGACGATGCTCCGGTGCGTGACCTCCGTGCCCTTCGGCTGGCCCGTGGAGCCGGAGGTGTAGAGGACGTAGGCCAGGTGGTCCGGGGTGACGTCACGGCGCAGGCACACACCGGTGGCGTCCGGGAGCCGCTCCGCCGCCGCGTCCACGTGGAGGACCGTCATGCCGGCCTCCAGCTCCGGGTGTGTCCCGGAGGTGAGCAGCACCCGCGGACGGGCGTCGTCGAGGATGCGCCGCAGTCGCGCGTGCGGCTCGTCGGGGTCGAGCGCGAGGAACACGCCGCCCGCCTTGAGCACCGCCAGCAGGCTCACGATGAGCCGGGGCGAGCGCTCCATGCAGAGGCCCACCCGCGTCTCGGGCCCCACGCCCAGCGCCTGCAGCGCCGCCGCGAGTCGGTCCGCGCGCTGGTCCAGCTCGCCATAGGTCAGCTCCCAGTCCCCCATGACGAGCGCGCAGGCGTCCGGCGTCCGCGCCGCGCGGGCCTCGAACAACGCGTGCAGGCACGGCCCGTCCGCGCCCTCCCCTCGCGTGTCGTTCCACTGCCGGAGGATGCGCTCGCGCGCGTCCGCGGGCAGCAACGGGAGCTCGCCCACCGGGCGCTGGGGCTCGGTGAGCAACCCCCGCAGCAGTTGCTGGAAGCAGTCCGCGTAGTGCTGGACGGTGCCCTGGTCGAAGAGGCCCCGGTTGAACACGAAGCGCACCGTGAGCCGGTCGCCGTGGTCCTCCACGAAGAGGTCCAGGTCGAAGCGCGAGGTGGTGGTCTCGAACTCGAGCGGGAGGATGTTCATCCCGCTCGGCGCCGGCGTGCCTTCCATGGCCCGCGTCCACGAGAACACGGTCTGGAACAGGGGATTGTAGCCGGGGTTGCGCGGGGGCTTCAGCTCCTCGACGAGCAGGTCGAAGGGCAGGTCCTGATGAGCGAAGGCGTCGAGCACCACCTCCCGGACGCGCTTCACCACGGTGGAGAAGTCCGGACGGCCCCCCAGGTCCACTCGCATCACCAGGTTGTCGACGAAGAAGCCCACCAGCGGCTCCAGCTCGGTGCGGGTCCGGTTGATGGAGTTCGCGCCGATGACCAGGTCCTCCTGTCCGGTGAGCCGGTGCAGCAGGACGAAGAAGGCGCCCAGCATGCCCATGAAGGGTGTGGCGTTGGCCGCATGGCTCAGGGTCTTCAGCGCCTCGGTGAGCGGGGCCTCCACCTCGAGGCGGACCTCGCCTCCCGCATAGGTCCGCACCCGGGGACGCGGGCGGTCCGTGGGGAGCTCCAGCAGCGGAGGCATCCCGGCCAGTCGCCGCTTCCAGGCGTCCACCAGCTCGCGGCGGACCTCGCCCCGCAGGTGCCCCCGCTGCCAGATGGCGAAATCGGAGTACTGCAGCGGCAAGGGAGGCAGAGGAGAGGGCCGCCCCTGGACGAAGGCCGCGTAGAGGGCCGTCAGCTCGCGGATGATGAGGCCGCGCGCCCAGACATCCGCCGAGATGTGATGCAGGCAGGCCTGGACGTACTGGCCTTGGGGCCCCCGGTCGACCACGAGGATGCGGATCAACGGGCCCTCGGACAAATCGAAGGGCCGCTCCCCTTCGCGGCGCAGGAACGCCTCCGTGCCCGAGGGCTCGTGGGCGAACACCTCCGCCTCCTGCATCACCTCGAACTCGAGCCGTGGCTCGGGGTCGACGAGCTGCACCGGGACGCCCTCCTGCTCGGCGTAGCGCGTGCGGAGGATTTCGTGACGGCGGACGATCTCGACGAAGCAGCGCTCCAGGATCCCCACGTCGAGATGTCCCTCGACCCGCATGGGCATCACCAGGTTGTAGCTGGCGCCTCCGGGTTCGAGCCGGTCGAGGAACCACAGTCGCTGCTGTCCGAACGACAGCGGGGCTGGCCCCGTGCGCTCGACGGGGGTGATGGGGCGCTCCTCGTCCACCCGCTGGCGCTCTCTCAGCAGCGCCAGCAGCTCCTGCTTGTGCTCGGCGAGCACCTTCAGGAGCTCCTCGCCCGCGGCCCCCTTCGGGCCTCGGAGCTTCAATTGCTCGCCCTCGGCACGGACCTCGAGGCCCCGCCGATTCAGCTCGGCGAGCAGCTCACCCATCCTCATAGCGTCAGCTCCTCGACCTCGGACTGCGCGGCGGAGACGGGGACACGCGCGAGCAGCTCGCTGAGCTCGAGCTGCTCGTGCAGCGCCTCCACGATTCCGGCGACACCGGTGCCGTCGATGAAGCGGGCCATGGGCAGGTCCACCCCCAGCTCGCGGCCCATGCGGTTCTTCAGCTCGACGGCGCGCAGCGAGTCGAGCCCCATCTCGTTGAGGGAGATCTTCTTCTGGAGCACCTCGTGCTCCGGCGGGAACCCGAGCAACGGCGCCAACCGGCCCCGCACGTAGTGCGTCAGGAGCCCTCGCCGACGCGCGCCATCCGAGCGCGTGAACTCCTCCAGCAGCTCCACCATCCGGCCCGTGCCGGCGGAGGGCGCCTTCTCACGCGCCGCCAGCTCGGAGAACAGGGGGCCGTGGACCTCGGAGAGCGAAGCCCCCTGCGTGGAGGGGTCGAAGGGCAGCACCCCCACCTGCGCGACCTCCCGGCCCAGCAGCTCCTCGAGCAAACGCAACGCCCGCTGGGGCTGAAGGCCCGTGACATCCGCTGTCGCCGTGCGTCCCCTCGCCTTCTGGGCCATTCCCTCGCCAGCCCACTGTCCCCAGTTGACGCTGAGCGCGGGCAGCGCCTTCGCGCGGCGGTGGTGCGCCAGCGCGTCGAGGAAGGTGTTGGCGGCCATGTAGTTGGCCTGCCCGGCGACGCCGACGAGCGACGCCGCGGACGAGTACAGGACGAAGAGGTCGAGCGGCAGCCCAACCGTCGCGTGATGCAGGTTCCACGCGCCCATCACCTTGGGCGCGAGCACACGCTCCAGACGCTCCCGGTCCTGCCGCAGGAACACGCCGTCCTCCAGCACGCCCGCAGCGTGGAAGATGCCTCGCAGCCGGGTGCCTCTCCCGGCGAGGTCCTCCAGGACGCGCCGCACGTCGTCCAGGCGCGAGACATCCGCGCGCGCCACCGTGACCTCACAGCCGCGCGCGCCCAGCTCGTCGAGTCGCGGCTTCGTCGCGTCTGTCGGTGCGCCTCGGCCGACCAGGACCAGGTGACGGGCGCCGGCTTCCACCAACCACGCGGCGGTGGCGAGCCCGAGCGCGCCCAAGCCTCCGGTGATGAGATACGCGCCATCGGCGTGCACACCCATCGGGCGGGGGGTGTTCGACGGCGCGACGGGCCGCGTGAGCCGAGCGCCAAGGAGCCGAGCGCCTCGGAGCGCCAGCAGGTTCTCCCCTGTCACGCGGGTCATCCGCTCGAACAACCGCGAGGCGGCGTCCTCGCCGTCGTCCAGGTCCACCAACCGGCACCCCAGCTCCGGATGTTCGATGGCGGCCGCGCGTCCCAGTCCCCAGAGCATCGACTGCGCGAGGCCATCCACGGTGTCCCCTGGTGCGGCCGCGACGGCGCCTCGGCTCACCAGCCACAGCGCCGGCCGCTGGGCCCATCTCGCGCGCGCCATGGCCTGCACGAGGTGGAGGACGCCCGTCGCGCTCCGTGCGGTTGCCCCCATGAGGGAATCCGGTGAGAGCGCTTCGGCCCGGCGCTCGTCGAGCCCCCAGAGGCAGACGACCGTCGTCGGCGCGGCCCCCTCATCGGACAGCGCCTGGAGGAGTCGGACGAAGCCGTCTGGATCGCTCGGGTCGACATGGACGTGGCCCGGCTCCTCGCTCGCGTCCGGCGTCACCCAGACACATGTTCCACCGTGACGCTGGACCTGCGCCTTCAGGCCCTCCGCGACGCCGCCCGAGTCCGCGAGCAACAACCAACGCTGGGTCTGGAGGGAAGCCGGTGTCCGGGTCGGAGGAGAATCCAGCTCGCGCCACGCCAGCTCGAGGAGCAGCTCCCGCGTGGAGCCGGAGAGGGACGTCGAGAGCGCTCGCCGGTCGATGCGCTTCAGCAGCAGCCCCTCGACCTCGGCGATGACCTCCCCTGTCTCCCCGAGGATGCGCAGGTCGATGCTCAAGAGCTCATCGGAGGCGGAGGCTCGCTCGTCGTGGCGTGCGTGGACCCAGGCGCTGCTCCCGGGCTTCTTGAACCAGCGCAGGCGCTGGATGGCGACCGGCATCCGTTGGCGGTGGTCCCGTGCCTCGCTGGCCTCCTCCATGAACAGGGCCGCGACGGTCTGGAAGCAGGCGTCGAGGATGAGCGGATGCAGCCGGTACTCGCCCATCCCGATGACCTGGTTGTCGGGCAGCCGCACATGGGCGAGGCAGGCGTTCTTCCCGAACCTCAGCGCATCGATGGCACGGAACGACGGGCCGTACTCGATGCCATGGCGCGCCATCAGCGCGTAGAACGGCTCGACCGGTCGCGGCGGGGAGAAGCGCGCGAGCAGCCCGGCCTCCAGCTCGACGTGTCGCGCGGACTCGCGATGCTCCGCGAGATAACCATGGGCGAGGCGGGCCCAGTCCCCCTCGGCGCCCGTCGTCTCCTGACTGTAGATCTCGAAGTGCGTGCGCCCTTCCCCTGGCGTCAGCACCGTCTGGACCTCACGGCCCTCGGCCTCGCCGAGCACGAGCGGGCGCTCCAGCTCGAACGAGAGCACGTCGAACGACGCCTCCGGCGACGCCGTGAAGTGCGCGGCCCCCAGCGCCATCTCGACGTAGCAGGCGGCCGGCAGCACCGTCGCGCCGAAGACCCGATGCTCGGCGAGGAACGAGGGCTCCCGGATACCCAGGCGCGCCGCGAAGCGCGTCCCCTTCGTCCCCGCGAGTGACAACGGTGCGCCCGCGAGCAGAGGGGAACTGGCGCGAGCCGTCCTCCGCTCCGCCATGGAGCCCCCCGTCGGGGAGTCGATCCAATAGCGCTCGCGACGGAAGGGGTACGTCGGGAGGGTGACGGACCGCCGCTCGAAGGGTGCATCGAACGCGCTCCAGTCCACCTCGAAGCCCCGCTCGTAGAGAGCGCCCAGGACGGTGAGCAGCTGCGCTGTCTCGCCAGAGGAGGGACGCAGGCTCGGAAGCCAGCTCAGCGCCTCCTCGTGGGGGTAGCTGCGCAGGCCGAGGCCGGTGAGGACCGGCGTGGGCCCCACCTCCAGGAACGTGCGGTGCTTCTGTTCACGCAATGTCTCCAGCGCGTCGGCGAAGCGGACGGGCTCGCGCAGGTGGCGGCACCAGTACGCGGGGCGGGTCAGCGCCTCCGAGACGAGCCCGTCCTCCAGCGTGGAGACGAAGGGGAGCCGTGGCGCGGCGAGCGCCACCCCGTCGAAGCACGCCTCGAACGCCGTCACCACCGGCTCCATGAGCGGCGAGTGGAAGGCGTGGGTGACGGACAGCGGCCTGCAGCCGATGCCCTCACGCGACAGACGCGCCGCGACCTCGGAGAGCGCCGCGCGGTCTCCGGAGATGACCAGGTCCTGGGGACCGTTGACCGCCGCGAGCGAGATGAGCTGGGAGACCGGCGCGAGCGTCGGAGCAAGCACCTCCAGCGTGGCGTTGACGGCCAGCATCGCGCCCTCGCCCGGGGCCTCATGGATGAGCCGGGAGCGCGCGACGACCAGCTTCAGCGCGTCCTCGATGGACAGGACTCCGGCGACCACGGCGGCCGCGTACTCGCCCAGGCTGTGACCGACCACCGCTCCTGGGACGATGCCCCACGACGACCACAGCTCGCAGAGCGCGTATTCGAGCGCCACGAGCGCGGGCTGGGCGTAGCGCGTGTCCGCGAGCAAGGAGGAGGACTGCTCGCCATGCAGGATGTCCTCGAGCCTGGGTTCGAGCAGCCCCTTCAGCGCCTCCGAGCACCGCTGCACCGCCGCATGGAACACGGGCCAGGTCTGCGCGAGCTCGCGCCCCACCCCGGGACGCAGCGAGCCCTGCCCCGTGAACAGGAAGACCGGCCTCGGGCCCTCCGTCCCCCGTCGAGGCTCGCGCTGTGGCTGGGTCCTCCCCGCGCCCAGACGCGACAGGCCCGCCCGGAGCTCGGCCGCGTTCGCGCCCGAGACCGCCGCGCGGTGCTCGAAGTGGGAGCGACCGACGTTGGCCGTGTAGCACCAGTCTCCGAGCATTTCGCCCTCGTCGGGCAGCGTGGACGCATGCACCTCCACCAGCGCCTCGAGCGCGGCCTCGGTCTTGGCCGACAGGGTCAGCAGGTGGACGGGGCGCTCACGCACCACCGGAGGGCGAGGCAGCAGCGGGGCCTCCTCCACCACGAGGTGCACGTTGGTGCCGCTGAAGCCGAAGCTGCTCAGGCCCGCGAGCCGCCGCTGTTCCCCTCGCGGCCAGGGCTGCAGCGCGGTGGGGATGACCACCGGCAGGTCCTCCCAGCGGATGTTCGGGTTCGGCCGCGAGAAGTGGAGGTGCGCGGGGATGGCCTCGTGCCGCAAGGCCAGCAGCACCTTGATGAGCCCCGCGATTCCGGCCGCGGCCTCCAGGTGTCCGATGTTCGTCTTCACGGAGCCGACGAACAGCGGCGAGGCTCGCGCGGGCGCGCGGCCGAAGACCGAGCGGAGCGCCTCCATCTCGATGGGGTCGCCGAGCGACGTCCCCGTGCCGTGGGCCTCGACGTAGCCCACCTGCTCGGGCTCCACGCCGCAGCCCTCCAGCGCCATGCGGATGACGCGCTCCTGCGCGCGCCCGTTCGGCACCATCAAGCCGCTGCTGCGTCCATCGTGGTTGAGCGCCGAGCCCCGGATGACGCCGAGGATGGGGTTGCCCTGGACCAGCGCGTCCGACAGGCGCTTGAGCACGACGACGCCGCACCCTTCCCCGCGCGAGAAGCCATCCGCCGACGCATCGAAGGTCTTGCACCGACCATCGACCGCCAACATCCGGTTCTGGCACTCGAACATCATGGTGATGGGGGACAGGCTCAGGCTGACGCCTCCCGCGAGGGCCAGGTCGCTCTCGTCGTTGCGCAGGCTCTGGCACGCCAGGTGGACGGCGACCGCGGAGGATGAACAGGCGGTGTCCACGGTGAGCGCCGGCCCCTGGAGGCCCAGCGTGTGGGCGATGCGCCCCGCCGCCATGGACGGGTAGTTGAGGGACGCGGAGTGCATCTCCACGCCCGCGGTGATGCCGAGCACGTTGTAGTCGTTGTGCATCAGCCCCACGAAGACACCGGTGCGGCTCCCGGTCAGCCCCGCGGGAGGGATGCCCGCGCGCTCCAGGGAGCGCCAGCACTCCTCGAGCAGCATGCGCTGCTGCGGATCCATGTCCTTCGCGTCGCGCGGAGGGATGCCGAAGAACGCGGGCTCGAACAGGTCGACGTTCTCGATGAAGGCGCCCCGGCGCGTGTACACCTTCCCCTTCGCGCCCGGCGTGGGGTCGTAGATTTCGTCGATGTTCCAGCGCTCGGGAGGCACCTCGCGGGTCGCATCGCCTCCCTCGCGGAGGAATTGCCAGAAGGTCTCCGGCAGCTCGCCTCCGCCAGGGAAGCGGCAGGACATGCCGACGACGGCGATGGGCTCCGCGGCCAGGAGGTCCTTCTTGGCGCGGAGCTGGTTCGCGAGATAGGCGAGCTTGACGGCCGGCAGCTCGCAGATGCGTGTCGGTAGTTTCGCCATCCGGTCCTCAGCGGGTGAGCGCGCTCACCAGCTCCTGGTCGATGAGTGAGGTGAGCTCCTGCTCCGACAGCGCCTGTATCTCCGCGGTCAATGCGTCCTCCCGCGTCGGGCCCTCCAGTGGCCGCTGGGTGGGCTCGCCCAGCCCCAGCTCTCCCGCGAGGTGCGTGACGAGCCCCGACACCGAGGGAAAATCGAAGACCAGCGTGGAGCGCAGGCTCTTGCCGAGGCTGCTCGCGAGCCGGTTCTTCAGCTCCACCGCCAGCAGTGAATCGAAGCCCAGGTCGAAGAGCCGCTCGCCACCGGAGAGCCGCTCCGACTCCGCCAGCCCCAACGTGCGTGCGACCTGCTCCGCCACGTGCTGGCGCAGCAGCTCCAACCTCCGGTTCGGCGCGGCCGCGTCCAGTCGCGCGCGGAAGGAAGGCGCCCGCGGCTCCATCGGCGCGCCTCCCAGCAGGCCCTGGAAGAAGGCCTGACGCGAGAGTCCCGGCCACTGCTCCGCGAGCCGGGTCCAGTCGATGGGGAAGACACCGAGCGAGGTGTTCGCTCCCCCCATGAGGCGCTCCAGGACCTCCAGCCCCCGCTCCACCGGAATCGTCCCGAAGCCCAGGGCAGCGGGCGACCTCGCCGACGCCGGGCCCATTCGCGCGGCCATCCCCGTCTCTGCCCAGGAGCCCCAGTTGAGGGTCAGCGCGGGGTACCCCTGCGCGCGCCGGAGCTGGGCCAGTGCATCGAGGAACGCGTTCGCGGCGACGTAGTTGGACTGCCCCGGCGTTCCCAGCACCGAGGCCGCCGAGGAGAAGCAGACGAAGAAATCCAGCGGCATCCCGGCGGTGAGCGCGTGAAGGTTCCACGCGCCCTGGACCTTGGGTGCCAGCACTTCGCGGAAGCGCTCCGCCGTCTGATGGGCCAGGGTGCCGTCGCGGAGGACTCCCGCGGCGTGGAAGAGTCCTCGCAGCGGAGGAGCGTCGTTCAGCTGGGCCAGGGCCGCCGCGAGCTCGTCGCGAGAAGCCAGGTCCGCCAGGGCCACACGGATGTGGACGCCTCGCGCCGTCAGCGCGTCGAGCTGCCGCTGGGTCTCCGCCGATGGCCCATGCCGCCCCAGCAGGATGAGGTGTCGCGCGCCCCGGTCCGCCAGCCATCCCGCGAGTCGGAGTCCAAGCCCGCCCAGTCCACCCGCGACGAGGTAGGACGCGTCCGAGGAGAGCTCCAGCTTCCGCGTCACCGCGCGAGCGCGGGCGCGCTCCAAGCGAGCGACGGACAAGCCCTCCGCGCGCACGGCGACCTGCTGCTCCTGCTCGGCCAGCGCGAACGCACGCAGGCAGGCCTCGGCCTCCCCGTTGACGGGCGCACCGGGGAGGTCGACCCGGAGGCAGCGCAGCTCCGGCAGCTCCGTGGACACCGCCTGCCCGAGGCCCCACAGCGGCGCCTGCGCGATGCGCGGCTCGTGGGCATCGGAGGACAGCGCTTGAGTGCCTCGGGTGATGAGCATCAACCGGGGCGTCCAGGAAACTCGCGCCAGGGCCTGCACCAGGTGCAGCGCGCCCTCGCAGCTCGACCCCTCTTCATCGTCGCCCCACAGGTACACGAGGCCGTGCGGAGCCGCGCCGTGCCACTGCGAGAACAGGTGGTCGAAGTGGTCGGGCCTCGCGGGGTCCACGGAGAGGCCCTTGCGTACGCGGGTGACTCGGGCACCCCGCTGTTCGAGCAGCGCGGCCAGCGAGTCCCCGACGTCCTCATCGCCGATGAAGACGACCCAGTGCTGCCCCGCCGGGCGCAGCTCGCCCTGGGAGGCACACGGGCGCCAGGTGACGCGGTACAGCCAGTCCTGCCAGTCCACATCGAGGCCGCGCAGCAACACCTCCCGCTCGGCCTTGCGGACGGAGAGCCCGGTGAGGGACGCGACCACGCTGCCGTCCTCGGCGCAGAGGGTCATGTCGGTGGTGGGGTGTTCCGTCGAGCCGGCCTGGGCGCGCTGCGAGGCGAAGGTCCAGAGGCGCGCGGGCAGGCGCTGGTAGAGGTCGAGGCGGTGGATGGCGACCGGGAGCAGCAGCGCGTCGTCTGGCGACAGGGGCGTGACGGCGGCCGCGGTCCGGAGGCACGCATCGAGCAGCGCCGGATGGGCGCGGTAGCCCACGCCACGCGCTTCCACCTCGCTGAAGGAGCACGCGGCCCCAGGCCCCCGGTGCAGCGACGACAGCACTCGCAGCGAGGGGCCGTAGTCGAGCCCGCGCTGACGAATCGCCTCGGAGAAGGCCTCGAGGTCGACGGGGCTGGGGCAGTCTTGCCGTCGTGCCTCCAGCGCCACCCGAGGCGGCGGCGTCGCACCGGGCGCGTGGACCCGACAGGTCAGGTGGGTGATCCAGGAGGAGCGCTCGCCCCGCCCTTCGTCCTCCCGGCTCATCACGGTGCACGTGAAGCCCGCGGCGCCCTGCTCCTCCAGGAGCGTCTGGACGACGCGCGTGCGCGACTCCGGCAGGACGAGCGGCTGGTGGAGCGTCACCGCCTCCAGCGTCATGGACTCCGAGCCCGACACCTGCGCCACGGCCGAGACCACCATCTCCACGAAGGCCGCGGCGGGGACCACCGCCTTGCCGAACACGCGGTGGTCCTCCAGGAGTGGAAGGGCCCGCGCCTCCAGCTCTCGCGAGAAGACGGCGGTGCCTTCACGCAGCGCCACGGAGTCCCACCGCTCACCGAGCAGTGGATGCACCGCGGGCTTCGTGGGACGTGACCAGGGCGCGGGAACGTCCAGCCAGTGCCGCTGCCGCTCGAACGGATAGGTCGGAAGGGCGATGCGCCCGCGTGTGCCATCGACGCGCGCCAGGTCCACCGTCGCGCCACGCACGTAGAGCTCCGACACGGCGCGCAGCAGTCCCATCCGGTCCGAGCGACGCGGGTGCAGCGTCTCCAGCCACAGGGCGGATTCGGAGGCCGCGAGGTCTCGCGCGAGGTTCGACAGGACCGGCTTCGGACCCACCTCGAGGAAGGCGCGCACCCCACGCTGGAGGAGCGTGCGGAGTCCCTCCGCGAAGCGGACCGGCTCGCGGCAATGCCGGACCCAATAGTCCGGACACGTGAAGCCCTCCCCTGCCTCGGCGCCGTCGAGGTTGGAGATGAGGGACACCCGCGGCGCCTGGAGGCGCACACCGGCGACGACGCGCGCGAACGACTCCAACATCGGCTGCATCAGCGGCGAGTGGAACGCATGCGAGACCTTCAGGCGCTGGCTCTCGATGCCCTCGGCGGCCAGCTCGCGCGCGATGGCGTCGAGCGACTCCCGCGCTCCGGAGATGACCGTGTTCCTTGGCCCATTGAGCGCCGCCAGCGACACCCGCTCATGCCCCGCCACGGCTCGGAGGACTCGCGCCTCGTCGGTGAAGAGGGCCAGCATGGCGCCGCGCTCGGGCAGCGCCTGCATCAGCCGCGCGCGCTCGGCCACCAACGGGAGCCCGGCCTCGGCGGTCAGGGCGCCGGCGAAGATGGCGGCGGCATACTCACCGACGCTGTGCCCCAGGACCGCGTCGGCGTGGAGGCCCCACGAGCGCAGCAGACCGGCCACCGCCAGCTCGAGCGCCACGATTGCCGGCTGCGTGTACCGCGTCTCGTCCAGCGCGCCCGCGTCGCCCTGGAACAGCACCTCGGTCAGCGGCCGGTCGAGATGGGGGCGGAGGATCTCCTCGTAGTGGAGGAGGTCGCGACGGAAGCCCGGCTCCGTCTCGAACAGCTCCCGCCCCATGCCCACGTACTGGGCCCCCTGCCCGGTGAAGAGCCACGCGACGAGCGGCGCCTCCGGGCCTCGCTGCCCTTCGACCCACGCGCCGGGGGTTCGGGACTCGCCACGGCTGAAGTCGCGCAGGGCGGCGGCCAGGTCCTCGGAGGTCGAGGCCACGAAGGCCACGCGCTCCTCCAGCGAGCTCCGGCTGACCCTCGCCGTGTGGCAGACCTGCGCGAGCGCATCCTCGCGCGCCCCGCCGAGCGCGTCCGCGAACGACGCCGCCAACCGGCGCAGGCTGCCGCTCGTGCGGGCCGAGAGCGTCAAGAGCTGCGGCAGGCGCGCGGTGGCCTGGACGGCCGCCTGTTCCGGACGCGGCGCGGACTCGAGGATGACGTGCGCGTTGGTGCCCGAGAACCCGAACGAGCTCACGGCCGCGAAGCGCGGCGCCTCGGCTCGCCAGTCGCGCCGCGCGGTGGGGACCTCGACGAAGAGCCGGCTCCAGTCGACGTGCGGCGTGGGGGTCCGCAAGTGGAGGTGGGGAGGAATCGCCTCGTTCGCCAGACACAGGGCGGCCTTCATCAGCCCCGCGATGCCCGCCGCGCCCTCCAGGTGGCCCAGGTTCGTCTTCACCGAGCCCACCATCAGGGGCTGCTCGCGCGTCGCCCTGTCCCCGTAGACCGCGGCGAGCGCCTCCAGCTCGATGGGATCACCGAGCGCCGTCCCGGTCCCATGGGCTTCGACGTAGCCCACGCGCGCCGCATCGACGCGCGCATCCCTCAGTGCCTCCGCGAGGACCTGTCGCTGCGCGAGCCCGTTCGGGACCGTCAACCCGCTGGTCCGGCCATCCTGGTTGACCGCCGAGCCGCGAATCACCGCGACGATGGGGTCCTTGTCCGCGAGGGCATCCGCGAGCCGCCGCAGGACGAGGAGGCCACAGCCCTCCCCTCTTCCCATCCCATTGGCCTCCGCATCGAAGGCCTTGCAGCGCCCGTCCACGGCGAGCATGTGCGCGCGCGACTCAATCAACGTCGCGACCGGCGACAGCACCAGGTTCACCCCGCCCACCAGCGCGAAGTCGACCTCGCGCTGGCGCAGCGAGCGGAGCGCGAGATGGACGGCGACCAGCGACGACGAGCACGCGGTGTCGACCGTGAGGCTCGGCCCCTGGAAGTCGAACGTGTACGACAGCCGCCCCGAGGCGACGCTCGCGCCATTGCCCGAGCCCGTGTGCGCGTCGATGAGCTCGGGGGACTGGGTGGCGAGCTGCGTGTAGTCCTGCCCCATCATCCCGATGAACACGCCCGTTCGGCTTCCTCGCAGGGAGCTCGGGTCGCGCCCCGCGCTCTCCAGTGCCTCCCAGGCGACCTCCAGCAGCAGCCGGTGCTGCGGGTCCATCCGCGCCGCCTCGCGCGGGGAGATGCCGAAGAACCGGGGCTCGAACTGGTCGATGTCCTCCAGGAACGCGCCGTGACGGCAGTAGACCTTCCCCGGCTGGTCGGGCTCGGGGTGATAGAAGGCCTCCGCGTCCCATCGCTCCTTGGGGACCTCGGTGACGGTGTCGACACCGTCGAGGAGCAGTCGCCAGTAGCGACCGGGAGTCGAGGCGCCGCCCGGGAACCGGCATCCCATGCCGACGATGGCCAGGGCCTCATGCCGCTCGCGTGCGTGGGCGTCGAGCTGTGCCTGCGCATCCTGGAGCTTCAGGAGCGCGCGCTTCATCAACTCCGCATGGTCTGCCTGGGCGGACACGGCGGGCTCCTAGTTCATCTTCGAGAGCTGCTCTTCGAGCAGGTGGGCGAGGTGCGCTTCGGACAGGTTCTCCAGTTCGGACGTGCCCTGCTCCGGGGCTTCGGGAGGGGCGCTGGTGGGCGAGGCGAACTCCAGGGGAAGGAACGCGGTGGCGAGCTGCTCCGCGAGCTTCTCGGTGGTGGGGTAGTTGAAGACGAGGGTGGCGGGCAGGGAGAGCCCGAAGCCGCTCTGGAGCCGGTTCTTGAGCTGCAGCGCCGCCAGGGAGTCGATGCCCATCTCGCTGAAGCCTTGCGAGGGGTCGACCGACGCACCGGAGGCCGCGCCGCGAATCCACGCCACCTGCTCACGCAGGTAGTCCAGGAGCAGCTTGCGACGCTGCGTGACGGGCGAGCGTGCGAGTGTCTCCAGGAAGCGCGCGCGCTCCACGGTCCGCCCCCGGGCCGCGTCGCGCAGCTCGGCGTCGTAGGGCGAGGAGCGGCCACCGCCGAACACCGCCCAGTCGATCTCCGCGACGCCCACCTGCGCGACAGGGCTCGTGAGCAGCGCTTCCAGTGCCGCCAGCCCCTCGCGCACGGGGAGGCTCCCCCAGCCCGGAGTGTGGGAGCGCGCGCCGACGTCCACGCGGGCTCCGGCGTCTCCCGCCCACACCCCCCAGTTGATGCTGAGCCCCGGCAGTCCGAGGGCTCGGCGGTGATGCGCCAACGCGTCCTCGAACGCCGTCGCCGCGCAGTGGTTCGACTGTCCGGCGGAGCCGACCAGGGAGGCCACGGACGAGAACAACACGAAGTGGTCGAGCGCGAGCTTCGAGGTCAGCCGGTGCAGGTTCCACGCTCCCCTCACCTTGGGCCTGAGCACGTTCTCGAAGCGGGCCCAGCGCTGCTGGCGCAGGACTCCGTCATCCAGCACACCCGCCGAGTGGAACACGCCACCCAGCGGCGCGAGCTCGTCGGAGATCTCCCGGAGCACTGCCGCGAGCGCGTCCTCGTCCGCGACGTCCACCTGTCGGTACTCGACGCGCACCCCGAGCGTGCGCAGTCGCGCCAGCCGCTCGGCCGCCTCCGGCCCCACCGCGCCACGCCCCGTCAGCACGAGGCTCCGCGCGCCCCGATTCGCCAGGAGCTCCGCCGTCAGCCACCCCAGCCGACCGAGCCCACCCACCACGAGATAGGTGCGATCCTCCCGGACAGCGTCAGCGCCCGCCCGCCGCGAGGACGCGGGCAGAACCTCGCGAGCAGAGACCCTGCGCAGCCGTGCGACCTGGCGGCCACCGCGGAAGGCGACCTGGTTGTCCGCCACTTCTGTTCGCGCGTGGAGCTCCCGCGTGAGCGCCTCCACCTGCGCATCCGGTGCGCTCCGTGGATCAAGGTCGACGCACCGGACATCCAGCTCGGAGGACTCGATGGCGACAGGTCGCGCCAGGCCCCAGAGCAGCGACTGTGCAATCCCAGGGAGTGACTGCCCGGTGACGACGGCCTGCGCGCCCCGCGTCACCCACCACACGGCCTGGGAGTATCCACGCTCGATGAGGTAGCGCAGCAGCCCGAGGCCGCCTCCGCATCCGCGCCGCGCGTCCGCGTCGAGGCTCGCCGGGTCGAGGTCCTCCGAATCCGCGCCGTCCAGCCCCCACAGCAGGATGACGTCCGAGAGCGAGGCCGGAAGCCGCAGGGTCCGCAGGGCCTCCGCGAGCACCTCGGGGTCCTCCGGCAACTCGAAGCGCGTGTCGCCGATGGCACGGAACGTCTGGCCGCGGAACGCGATGAAGCAGGTCCGTCCATCCCGTTCGAGTGCTCGCGCGAGCTGCAGCCCCAGCCCACGCTCGTCCGCGAGAATCAGGCACGGTCCGCGCTCCGTCGGAGGGGTGCCCGCCGCCTCCAGCGCGAGCGGCTCCCACCGTCGCTCGTAGAGCCATCCATCCAACGGGGCCTGGGTCGCCGGGCTCAAGGCTTCCCGACGGGTCCGCTGGAGCTCCAGTCCGAGGACTCGCGCGCACAGCCTCCCCTCCCTCCCGAAGACGTGGACATCGGCGCGAAGCCGCTTCCACGTGGCATCCAGGGGCAGCACCACCGCGTGGCTCCACATCCGCGCGTCGAGTCCTCCGAACAGCTCGAGGCTCTCCACGTTCATCGGAACATAGAGCTCGGAGCCGCTCGACTCCGGATACACGCCGCCCACCACCTGGAGACACGCATCCAGCAGCGCCGGGTGCGCGAAGAACGCGTCGTGGTCCCCGAGCGCGGCGGGCCTCTCGATTCGGGCCAGGACCTGCTCCGACTGTCGGCGCAGCTCGGTGATGCCCTGGAACTCCGCGCCGAAGTCGACCCCGGACTCCCGCGCCCTTCGATAAGGGTCTGGGATGAGCAGCGCGGCCCGCTGCATCGCGAGCACCGCGTCGTAGCCCGCTGACTCACCAGGCGCCTCTCCCTCGAGTGGGGCGAGGAGCGTCGCGGTCGCATGAAGGACCCACTCGCCTTCCGCGTCATCCATCGCGCGACTGAAGATGCGCGCCGTCGCCGTGCCAGCCTCGTCCTTGCTCACCGAGCACTGCACCCTGCGACTGGAGTCTCCAGGGAAGGTCATCGCCGCGAGCAAGGACAGGTTCTCCAACCGCGGCGCCTTCGTGCCGAGCAGTCGCGCGCCCGCGGCCAGCGCCATCTCGACGTAGGCCGTCGCGGGCAACGTCGGAGTCCCGAAGACGCGATGCTGCCCCAGGAAGGCCTGCGACGAAGGACCCAGCGTCGACTCGAACAGCAGCGCGTCCGCCCCGATCACGGCCCACGGCAGGCGCGCGCCGAGCAGGGGGTGCTCCTCCCGGGTGACGCTCGTGCCCTGAAGCCGCTGCAGCCCCGCGCCCTCTTCCCAGTACCTCTGCCGCTGGAAGGGATACGTGGGGAGCGCCACCTTGCGCCGGGTGAAGCCCGCCTCGAAGGCCGTCCAGTCCACGCGGACGCCTCGGACATACAGCGCCGACAGACTCTCCAACATCTGCTGCCAGCCGCCGTCCTCGGGCCGCAGGCTCGGCAGCCACGCGCACTCCCCTTCCGGAACGCACCGCGCCGCCATGCCGAGCAGCGTCGCCTTGGGCCCCATCTCGATGAACACCCGCACCCCGTCGTGGTACAGGTGCTCCACGCCCTGCGCGAAACGCACCGGGTCTCGGAGCTGGCGGCTCCAATAGTCCGGCGTGGTGATGGCGTCCGTGATGGGCTCGCCGGTCATCCCGGAGACCATGGGGACGGCGGGCCGCGCGTAGGAGAGCGTGGAGGTGACGGCCCTGAACTCCGGGAGGATGGCCTCGACCATGACCGAGTGGGCCGCGCGCGGAATGTTCAGGCGGCGCACCTTGAGGCCGCGCGACTCCAGGGCCGAGGCCACCTCCCCCAGCTCGCCAGGGGGACCGGAGACGACCACGTTGTCGGGACCATTGAGCGCGGCGATGGAGCAGCTCCATCCGCCTCGCGCCAGGACCTCGCGCACCTCCGCCTCACCCGTGGAGACCGCGAGGTTTCCTCCCTCTGGGAGCTGATGCATCAGCCGGCCACGGTGGAGCGCCAGCTTCAGTCCGTCCTCGAGGCTGAACACCCCCGCGAGGCACGCGGCCGCCAGCTCTCCCGTGCTGTGTCCGAGCAGGACATCGGGCTGGATGCCCCAGGACATCCACAGCTCGGCCAGCGCGTACTCGAGCGCGAAGAGCACCGGCTGCGCGTAGTCGAACTGGTCGATGGGCGAGTCGTGTCCCGGCTCCGGATAGAGCACGGAGTGGAGCGAGCGTCCCCAGACGTCACGCAGCAGCACATCGAACGCATCGATGCGGCGGCGGAAACCCGGATGCGTCGGATAGAGCTCGCGAGCCGCGCCGACGTACTGCGAGCCCTGCCCCGAGAAGAGGAACGCGACCTTCGGCGACGACCTCGCGTCGAGCACGCCGTGTACCAACCCCGGACGCTCCTCGCTCCTCGCCGCGGCGCCGAGCGAGGCGGCCATGGCACCACGCTCCGAGGCCACCACCGCGAGCCGATGCTCGAAGGCGACGCGGCCCGTGTTCGCGGAGAAGCACACGTCCGCGAGCGACACGTCGGTTCCCTCCAACAGCGCCTGGTACTGGCCCGCGAGCAACCGCAGCGCCGCGTCATTGCGCGCCGAGAGCGTCAGGACATGACGGGGGCGATCCGCGCCGGAGGCCTCGGGCAGCTGTGCCGCGGGAGCCTCTTCCACCACCACATGCGCGTTGGTGCCGCCGATGCCGAAAGAGCTGACTCCGGCGCGGCGCGGGCCGCTCGCCACATTCCACGGCGTGGCCTTGTCGACCACGAAGAACGGGCTGTGCTCGAAGTCGATGCGCGGGTTCGGCGCCTCGAAGTGAAGCGAGGGCGCGAGGGTGCGGTGCTGGAGGGACAGCACGACCTTGATGAGCCCGGCGATTCCCGCCGCGCTGTCCAGGTGCCCGATGTTGCTCTTCACCGAGCCCAGCGCACAGGACCGGGACTCCGCCTGCTCACCGAAGGCCCGGGTCAGCGCCGCGACCTCGATGGGGTCGCCCATGGCGGTCCCCGTCCCGTGCGCCTCGACGTAGGAGATGCTCCGAGGGTCGATGCCGGCGCGCTGGTGCGCCCGGCGGACGACGTCGGATTGCCCTTCGACACCGGGCGCCATGAAGCCGACCTTCCGGTGCCCGTCGTTGTTGATGGCGGAGCCCTTGATGACCGCGAGGACCCGGTCCCCATCGGCGAGCGCTCGCTTCAGGCGCTTGAGCACGACGACGCCGGCGCCGCTTCCAGGGAGGGTGCCGCTGGCCCGGGCATCGAACGGCCGGCAGTGGCCGTCCTTCGAGAAGATGCTGCCCTCTTCGTAGAGGTAGCCGACCTTGTGCGGGACCTTGATGGCCACCCCGCCCGCGAGCGCCATGTCGCAGCGTCCGTCGAGCAGCGCGTCGCAGGCCGTCGACACGGCGACGAGCGACGTCGAGCAGGCCGTCTGGAGGTTCAGGCTCGGACCGCGCAGGTCGAGCTTGTAGGACGTCTGCGTCGCCAGGAAGTCCTTGTCCTGGGACACGAGGTCCTGGAAGAAGCTGAGCGGCCGCGTGAGGTCCGGATACGGATAGCGGTAGTGGCTGACGCTCTTGCCCGCGTAGACACCGACGACGGCGTCGCCCGCGCCAGGTGGATAGCCCGCGTGTTCGAGCGCCTCCCACGAGCACTCCAGGAACACGCGCTGCTGAGGGTCCAGCGAGCGCGCCTCGCGGGGGGTGAGGGAGAAGAAGTCGGCGTCGAACGCGTCGAAGTCCTCCATCACCGCCGAGGCGCGGACGTAGCGCGGGTCCCGGAACGCCGACTCGCTCACGCCCGCGGCCCGCAGGTCGTCATCGGTGAAGGTGCCGACGGACTCGACGCCCTCCACCAGGTTGCGCCAGAACGCATCGAGCGTGGCCGCGCCGGGGAAGCGTCCGCTCATCCCGATGATGGCGATGTCCCGGTCCTCCTGCGTCGGAGGTGCCTCGACGACGGGCGTGGTACGCGCCGCGCTCCCCGGAGCGCCGAGTCGCGCCGCGAGCGAGCGGACCGTCGGGTTCCCGAACAGCTCGACGACGGGGATGGTCAGCGCCAGGGCCTGCTTGATGCGCAGGTGGAGCTGGATGAGGTGCACGGAGTTGGCGCCGAGCTCGAAGAAGTTGGTATCCGGATGGACCGCCGGAATCCCCAGCACGGCCCCGACGGCCTTGGACAGCGCGTCCTGGAGCGCGCGCGTCCCTTCGCCGCCCCCTATCGCCGGGGGCGGCCGCGATGCGGTGTCCTGCTTCGCCTGGGCGACCTCGTCGGGGTGAGGCAACGCCCGGCGGTCCACCTTGGCGTTGCGGGTCAGCGGAAGGGCGTCCAGCACGACATACGTCGCGGGCACCATGTGCTCGGGGAGCACGCGCGAGAGGAAGTCGCGGACACGCCTCGTGTCGAGCTCCCGCGCACCGTCCGCGAGGACGACATATGCGACGAGTCGCTTCTCATGGTGCTCACCGACGGCCCCCACCACGGCGGCGCGGATGTCCGGAGCACGGAGCAGCGCCGCTTCGATTTCTCCGGGCTCGATGCGCTGTCCACGGATGGAGAGCTGGAAGTCGACGCGGCCGAGGAACTCGATGGTGCCATCGGGCAGATACCGGCCGAGATCTCCGGTGCGATAGATGCGCTCGCCCGTGCGAGGGTGGACGGTGAACTTCCGCGAGCCCGCCCCCGCGCCGATGTAGCCCAGGGCCACGCCAATGCCCGCGCAGCACAGCTCGCCGGGGACCCAGACAGGCCGCTCCTCCAGCCGTTCGTCCAGCACGTAGTACCGGGTGTTGGCGATGGGCTTGCCGTACTGAATGCTGCGACGACGCTCGTCCGCCTCCTCGACGGGATGGGTGATGTTCCAGAGCGACGTCTCGGTCGGTCCGCCGACGCTCACCACCTTCACACCGCCGAAGCGCGCGCGCAGGCGCCCGGGGAGCGTGACGGCGATCCAGTCGCCCCCCAACATCACGAGCCGCAGCGGACACGCGAGCCGGACGTTGCCTCCCTCGAGGTACGTCAGCAGCATCTCCATCATCGCCGGCACGGTGCTCCAGAGCGTGACGCCGTGACGGGCCATCAGCTCGACCCAATGCGAGGGGTCTCTGCGCCGGGAGGCATCGGGCATCACCACCGTGCCGCCCGCGCTCAGCGTTCCGAAAACGTCGTAGACGGAGAAGTCGTGGTGGAGGGCGCTCAGGGCGATGAGCCGGTCATCCGGCCCGACGCCGTACTTGCGGTTCGTCCACTCGATGGCGTTGACCATCCCCGCGTGCGTGAGCATCGCCCCGTTGGGCTGGCCCGTGGATCCGGACGTGTAGAGGATGTGCGCGAGGTCCTCGGGCCGCTGCGCGGTCGACAACGGCGCGTCGGGGTACTCACCGAAGGCCTCGGGGGTGAGGACCAGCACCTGGACGGACCCGGGCCACGAGTCCCGGGCGAACTTCGGCTGGGTCACCACCCGCTCGACGCCGCCGTTGCGCATCATGAAGGAGCGCCGCTCCAGCGGCAGGCCCGCGTCGATGGGCAGGTACGCGGCGCCCGAGGCCAGGACGCCGAGCACCGCGACGACCTGCTCCCACCCCTTCTCCATCACCACCGCGACCACGTGATTGGGCGCGGCGCCACGCTCGCGCAGCACATGGCCCAGGCGGTTGGCGCGGCGGGCCAGCTCGCCATAGCTCAGCGTGCACCCCTCGGCGACCAGGGCGAGTGCGTCGGGACGCGCGGCGGCGTTCCGGTAGAAGCCCGTGTGGAGCAGCTCACCACTCAGCGGACGGGCCGTGTCGTTGACGCGGGCGATGAGCTCGCGCTGGCGCGGCGGAAGCAGGTCCAGGTCCGCGCGCTCCCAGGCCGCGTCGTCCTCCGCCAATCGGAGGAGCAGCGCGTGGAAGCTGGCGAACATGTCCTCCAGCATCCCGGACGGGAAGAGTTCCTCCGCCACGTCCCAGTTCAGGAAGACGCCGCCCCGCTGGTAGACGATCTGAAGGTCGATCCACACCTGTGGCGTCTGCGTGAGGGCCTCGACGAGCCCGCCGAACGACTCCGCCAGGAAGTCCACCCAATGCGAGTCCCCGCTCCGGGAGTGGGAGGCGAAGCTCGTCATCACCACGGGCATGATGGCGCCGGAGATGCGCCCCTGGGCGCGGAACAGCTCTCGCAGCAGCTCGACGCCGCTCACCTCGCGATGTTCGAGCGCGAGGAGGAGCTGCTCGCGAATCGCCAGCGCGCGCTCGGTGAAGCTGCGCTCCGGATGGTGGTCCACCTCGACCAGCGTGAAGCTGGCGAAGGTGCCGATGATGTCGTTGACCTGGGGGTGGACGGGCAGCCGGTTGAAGTGCGGGACGTTGAGCGTGAAGCGCGGGCCACGGCTCCAGCGGGCGATGACCTCCGCGTACGCGGCCAGCAGCAGCTCGGGTTCGGTCAGCCGGCGTGCACGGGCCCGCTGCTTGAGCCGCTGCCACACCTCCGCGTCCACGCGCGCGAACCAGCGGCGGAAGCGCGGGCGCCGGAGCGTACGGGGGTCCTTCTCCAGCGGGAGGTCGGGCGCGGGGGGAAGGTGCGGGAGGCGCGCGCGCCAGTATTCGAGCGAGCGCGCGTAGCGGGCACCTCGGGCGTGGTGCACGGCGAGCGAGTAGTCCCGATACGACAGCGTGAGAGGCGCGGCGATGGCTTCGGGGTGCCGGTAGAAGTGCACCAGGTCCCGGTAGAGGAGCTGGAAGCTGTACCCATCGATGAAGGTCCCATCGATGCTCATGAAGAGGCGCACGCGGTCGCCGTCGAGCAGGCACGCGCGCAGCTCGAACAGGGGCCACTGGTCGAGCGGGAGCACCTGCTGGGACAGCCGCTCGCGGATGGCGACGAGGCGTGCCTCTGCCTCTTCCTGGCCGCGCCCGCGCAGGTCCTCAACGGGCAGGTGGTAGCGAGGGACGGAGGGGAGGATCTGCTGTTGGAAGCCCGGGGCCTCCACGGCGCGCAGCATCTCGTGTCGGTCCACGACCCGGTTCCACGCCTCCTCGAAGCGCGCGAGGTCGAGCGCGGGGCAGTCGAGCTCGTTGTACGCGTGCATCGACGCGTTCATCTCCAGCTCGGCCTGTCGGCCCACGCTGTAGGCCTGCTGGAGCTCGGTCATCGGGAACGGCAGGTGCCGCTCCTCGGGCCGAGGCACCACCTCCAAGGGAGTGCCTGCCAGGGGCTCGTCCCGCTCCGACAGGAGCGCGCGGAGCGCCGCCTTGTGCTGCATGAGCTGTTCGCGCAGGTGCGGGGGAAGCACCCCGTCCGGCGCGTCGACGGCCAGGTGCTCGCCGTCCACGCTCAGCGTGATGCCGTGAGCGGCCAGAGACTGGAGGAGCTCCGCCAGCGTCATAGGAGGACCCGCTTGGTATCGGTGCGCGCCGAGGACACTCCGCCCATCACGCTGGCGACGGCGAGCTTCTCCAGGAGCTCGGCCGCCACCTGCCCGATGGAGCCGTCATCCACGAAGCGCTTGAGGGGCAGCCCCACCTCGAGCTCGCCCAGGACCAGGTCGCGCAGCTCCAGCGCCATGATGGAATCGAGGCCCAGCGACTCGAACGAATCCGTCGCCGCGAGACGCTCGGGAGCCAGTCGGCAGACCTGGGCCACCATGTCCTTCAGCCGGGCCTCCATCATCTGGGAGCGCGCGGAGCCCTCCAGCGAGAGCAGCACCTCGCGGAGCTTGCGCGGCTCAGCCTCCGCGGCGGGCGCGTGGACCCGGGGACGGAACAGGGACGAGCGCGCCACGGATGGGTGACTGCGTGCCCAGCGCTCCGCATCGAAGCGGGCGATGGCGCGGACCACGGGGGCGTCCGCGAGCGTGAGGGCCATGGCGGACAGCGCGGCGTCGACGGACATGGGCTCCATGCCGTGCTCGGCGAGTCGGGCACCGCGCCTGGCGTCCGCGGCGGCCATGCCGACCTCCGCCCAGCTTCCCCACTGGAGGCTGATGGCGGGCAGCCCCCGTGCGCGACGAAGGTGGGCCAGCGCATCGAGGAAGGCGTTCGCCGCGGCGTAGTTGGCCTGCCCCGGAGCGCCCAGCAACGAGGCGGTCGATGAGAACAGGACGAACTGCTCCAGCGAATCATCCGTGGCCAGTGTGTGGAGGTTCCAGGCTCCGTCGACTTTGGGGCCCAGGACGCGGTCGAAGCTCCGGGGCTCCAGTTGGAGCAGGGAGCCGTCGGCCAGCACACCCGCGCAATGGAAGAGCCCGCCGAGGGGAGGTCCTCCACTGCGCACCGAGCGCAACAGGTCCGCGACCGCCTCGGACTGGCTCACATCGACGGAGAAGACGTCCACCCGCGCTCCCGTCGCGCGCAAGGGAGCCAGGGCCCGACGCGCCTCCGGCGTCTCTCCCATCCGGCCGCAGAGCGCGAGGTGACGCGCGCCGTGGTCCACCAGCCAGGAGGCCAACCTGAGCCCGATGCCGCCGAGCCCACCCGTGATGAGGTACGTGCGGTCCGCTCGCGGACGGAACGGCTTCGTGGAGGGACGACGTCCTTGGGTGAGCGTCGGGACCAGCCGTCTGTCTCCGCGCAGCGCGACCTCGTCGTCCTCCGCGCCGGGCGAGGAGGAGCGACGGAGCTCGTCCACGAGCAACCGCGACGAATCCACCCCCGACACGGAGTCGACGTCGATGCGGAGGCACCGCAGCTCGGGGTGCTCGTAGGCGATGACCCGCCCGAGCCCCCAGAGGGAGGCGCCCAGGAGAGACACCGACTCCGAGCCTCCGCCCACGGCCTGCGAGCCTCGGGTGATGAGGTACAGCCGAGGGGGCCTCTCCAGCGTCGCGCGGGCCAGGGCCTGAACGAGCGAGGTCAGGGCGACGGCCTGGGCCCGGACATCACGGGGCAAGGACTCGGGGTTTCCGGCGCGAGCCAGGAAGAGCACTCCGCGAAGCGGCTGGTCAGCGGAGCAAAGCTCGCGCAGCAACATCGAGAAGGACGCGACCTGGGTGAAGTCGAGACGATGGTCGCGATCCGACACGCGCTCGAAGGCAGCGCCTGGACGCGCCAGCACCACTTCGCCTCCCGCATCGGCCAGTGCATCACGGAGCGACTGGGTGGCCTCCGGTTCCTCGGAGACGATGAGCCAGGTGCCATCCAGTCGGGCCTGCGCATGCTCCGACTCACGAGGGCTCCACGAGAGTTCGTGAAACAACTCCGCAATCGCGGCGGCATCTTCGACCACCACGGGCGCGATCTCGCCGTCCCACCAGAAGCGCTCGCGCTGCCACGGGTAGGTCGGAGCGACGACCTTCCTCCCCTCCGGGAAGAGGTGCTCGAAGCGGAGAGGGACTCCAGCACAGTAGAGCCTCGCGGCGAGGGTCAGCAGCTCCTGACGGGTCCCCAAGCCGGCCTGCAGCACGAGCACGTCCCGGCCCCGGCGCTGCGCTGCCGCTTCCAACGCTTCGCCGAGAGAGGCCTCACACGCCAGCGACAGGTAGACGGAGGCGCTCCGCTCCATCAACTGTTCGGCGGACAGGTCCACGTCGGGAGCATCCCGGTTCGCCAGGTCGCCAGCTGTCCCGTTTGCTCCCGCGTCCAGCCACGCCTCCTCTCGGAAGGACAGGAAGGCGCACTTCGCCGGACGGACAGGAAGCGAGCCCGGCGGGAGAAGCCCCAGGACGCTCCGGAGCGCCTCCTCCACGGTGAGCAGGCCCGCGATGACGGCGGCGGAGATTGAACCCACGCCATGACCGGCGACAGCGGACGGCTCGACGCCAAAGGCGCGCCACATCTCCGCCAGGGCGAGCTGACAGATGAGGAGGAGCGCTGCATCCCCCTCGTGCCCACCCACCGGCTGGAACACCGACTCACCCTGCGTTCTGCCGACGAGGCCATCGCGGCTCTCGCCATGGGGACGGCGCGCAGCCACCTCGTCGCGCCCCTGCGCGAGCACCGAATCGCCCGCCTCGCCGACGAAGCCATCGCGCCCGTCGATAGGGCGAAGGCGTGCAGCCGCCTTCGTGCGCTCCTGCTCGGCCACCGACTCGCCCGCCACCTCGTGGGCGAGGCCGTCGCGTTGGTCGGCGGAGCGCAGGTGCCCGGCCTCACGCTCACGCGCAAGTTCGAACACGGACACGCCCGCCACCTGCCGGAAGACGCCGTCGAGCTGCTCGACGTGGCGAAGGAATGCCTGCTCCTGGCCACGCTCCGCGCGCATGCGCCCACGGGCCGCGGAGACGTCATCTCCCAACACGAAGACCACGCCACGTCCGCCCGAGCCCTTGAGCCGCCCCTGGAACGCCCCCTCCCCCTCGCGCCCCTCCGAAGCGCGGCGCAGCAGCGCCTGCAGCTCCTCGCGCGTCCTGGCAACCAAGGCGAGGCGCCGCTCGTGGTGCGCACGTCCCGCCCCCGCCGTGAAGCATGCATCCCGGAGGTTCATCCCCGGCAACTGACGCGACCACGCTCCAGCCAACTCCCTCAGCGCGGCCTCGCCACGCGCCGAGAGCGGCAACAGGTAGGGCCCCACATCCGGAGCGGCAGCCACCGTCTCCCGATGCGCTTCGAGCAGCGCATGAGCATTCACCCCGCTCATCCCGAACGAGCTCACGGCGACCCGATGCGGACGACCCAGCTCCGGGAGGGACCTGCGCTCGCGGACCACCTCGAGACCGGAGCCTTCCCAGGTGAACTCGGGCGTCGGGTGCTCGAAGTGCACAGCGGGCGGGACCTCCCCCGTCTGCAGGACCGTCACCGCCTTGATGAGCCCCGCGATTCCCGCCGCCGCTTCGGTGTGACCGATGTTCGGTTTGACAGAGCCGATCCACAGCGGCCGCGCCGAGCCCCGCCCACGCCCGTAGACCCTGGCAATCCCCTCCAGCTCGATGGGGTCCCCGAGCCGGGTCCCCGTCCCATGGGCCTCCAGGTAGTCCACCTGCCCCGCCTCGAGTCCCGCGCGCTCCAGCGCGAGCCGATACAGCGACTCCTGCGCTCGGACATTGGGCACCGTCAGCCCACCGCTCGCGCCATCATGGTTCGTCGCCGTGGCTCGAATCGTCGCGAGGATTCGATCTCCATCCCGGACGGCGTCCCGCTGCCGCTTCAGGATGATCACGCCACATCCCTCCCCCTGCACCATCCCGTCCGCGTCACGGTCGAAGGCGCGGCAGGTCTGGCGAGGAGAGAGCGCCCCCGCCTTGGCCAGGAACACACTCAGATGCGGCGCCAGGAGGAGCTTCACGCCGCCCGCGATGGCCACCGTCGACTCGCCCGCGCGCAGGCTCTGGCAGGCCAGATGCACCGCGACCAGCGAGGACGAGCAAGCCGTGTCCACGGCCATGCAGGGCCCCTCCAGGCCCAGCAGATACGAGAGGCGCCCGGCGACATAGCTCGCGTCCACGCCCGTCGAGTAGTGCGCGTCGACGCGCTCCAACCCACCGTCCGCGATCAGCGCGTAATCCCGAGCGTGGATGCCGGCGAACACGCCTGTCCGCGTCCCCGCGAGCCGGTGCGGCGAGAGCCCCGCGTCCTCGAGCGCCTCCCAGCTCACCTCCAGGAAGAAGCGCTGCTGCGGGTCCATCCCCTCCGCCTCCCGTCGGGAGATGCGGAAGAACTCCGCGTCGAACCGGTCGACGCCTTCCACGAACGCCGCCCGGCGCATCGTCGTCCTGCCAGGCGCGGACGGCTCAGCGTCATGAGCGCCCCGCAGCGCTCGACGCTCAGCGGGGACGTCCGTCACCGCGACACCCGAACTCCAGAGCAGCTCACGGAAACGTGCGGGATTCGAGGCTCCGCCTGGAAACCGACAGCCCATCCCGATGATGGCGATGGCGCCGTCGTCAGCCCGGGCGACAGCCCCGAGCTTGCGCTGGAGCTTCTCGATGGTCAGCAAGGCCTGCTGCAGCGGCGTCAACTCCACGCCCGCACGGTCCTCGCGGCTCATCCCTCCACCTCCTCGTGGTCGAGCTCCGCGAGCTTCCGCGCAATCAGCTCGCGGGCCTGCGCCTCCGACAACCCGGAGATGCGCTCCACCAGCCCCGCGTCCTCGTCAGACGCCCGAGCGCCCCCCGCCCGCGAATCCAGGAGCCCCTGCAGGCCCGTCGCCAGCGAGTCCAACCGTGGATGCTCGAAGAGGAAGGTCGTCGCCACCGCCACGCCCAGCTCCCGCGTCAGCCGACCCGAGAGCATCACCAGGGACACCGAGCTCATTCCCAGCTCGAACAGCGTCCGCCCTCGCCAGTCCAGCTCCGCGGGCTCCACCTCCAGCACCGCCGCCACCTGCCCCTGGAGGAGCTCCAGCAGCCGGGCCTCGCGCGCTGGTGTGGTTCCCTCCCGGAAGTCCATTCCCGTGGCCGTCCTGGGCACGGGCGCCTCGGCGGACTCCGGCCTCGAACGCGAGGGAGCACGAGACACCACCTCGGGCGAAAGCCACTCCGGCCACAAACGCTGTCTCTGAAAGGGATAGGCCGGAAGACTTACACATCGTCCTTCGAGCCCTGGGAAGGCCTCGCGGCAAACCCTGCCTTTCTCCAGATAGGTCCGCGCCGCCTCGACCCAGTGGCTCGGCAGGCCCTCCTCCACCCAGAGGGTCTGTTCCGGAGAACCGATGAATGCCTTCAGCATTCGCATCAATCCTTCCCGCCCCCCGGCGAGCATCGCGGCACGATGGCGATGGTGCTGCCGCTTGAACATCGCGGTAAAACAGACATCCCCGATCCGGACAGCAGAGTCTGCGTTCTCCGAAAGGAAATCCAGAACCTGCTGGGACTGCTGCCTGAGTGCCTCCGGGGTCAGCGCGGAGAGCACCAGGAGGTGGTTCGACGAGATGGCCGCAAGCCCTTGCATGAGAGGAAATTCCGGGACGGACTCCAGGACGACAAAGGCATTGGACCCACCCAGGGAGGTAGACACGACGCCAGCGCGTGCGGGTCGACCTGCCCCGCGGTCTGACCAGGCCTCCAGGCTTGACTGGATTTGCAGCCCCAGCTCGTCGAAAGCGAGTGTGGGATTAGGGGAATCCACATGAACCGTCGGTGGTAGGGTGCGGTGGTACAGCGACAGGCAGACCTTGATGAGCTGCGCGATGCCAGCCGCCGCCCCCAGATAGCCCAGGTTGTTGCTGATCGCGCCCAGCCGGCAGGGCTCCGAGCGCGCGCCACCCAGCGCCTCGGCGATGGCGAGGGCCTCGGCCGCGTCGCCCTTGAGGAAGGCCGAGCCGTGCAGCTCCACGTAGTCCAGGCTGGCGGCCTCCACGCCGCCCCGTGAGCAGGCCTGACGGATGACGTCCGTCTGCGCCTCGATGCTGGGCGCCATGATCCACTCGTTCCGGCCGTTGTGGTTCACGGCGCTGCCACGGATCACCGCGTACACGCGATCACTCGGGTCCACCCGGGACAGCGGCTTGAGGACGAGCATCCCGGCGCCCTCGCCACGGATGTAGCCATCCGCTCCGGCATCCAGGGTCCGGCACTCCCCGCGCGCCGACAGCACCCCGGCCTGGGAGAGCATGATGCTGCTGTCCGGAGAGAGCATCAGCTCCACACCACCTGCGAGCGCGCAGTCCACTTCTCCCAACATCAGACTTCTACAGGCCTCATGTACGGCCGTCGTCGACGAGGCGCAGCCCACGCTGGAGCAGGTGCTGGGCCCCCGGAGGTCGAACGCATGGGAGATGCGATTGGCCGCGAAGGACGGTGTGGACCCCAGCACGGAATACCCATCCAGCGCCCCCCAGTCCCGCGCCAGCATCCGCTGGAAGTCATTGAAGTTGACCCCGACGAAGACCCCGGTGCGGCTGCCTCGGAGGGAATCCAGGGGGATGCCCGCGTCCTCCAGCGCGTGCCACGCGCACTCGAACAGCACGCGGTGCTGGGGATCCATCTGCCGCAGCTCCCGCTTCGACAGACGGAAGGCCTGGGGATCCGCCGATGCGACGTCCTCCAGCAGTCCAGCGCGCCAGTGGCGCACCTTCCCCGGAGTGGCCGGGGTGGGGTCATGGAGCAAGCCCTTCTCCCAGCGGGAGGTCGGGATCTCTCGGGTGGCGTCCAATCCCTCGCACAGAAGCCTCCACAGGCTCCGCGGACACTCGGCCCCAGGAAATCGAAGGCCGATGCCCACGACAGCGATTGCCTCGTGTCGCATTGCACAAACCCTTAACGCACCCGGAATCTCCAGGTCAAACATTGCGAATCACATACCAGACAATCAAAACAGACCCAACCCGACACACATGCAAGCCAAGGCAACCCGGGGGATTCTTGACGATTCACACACACCAGGGTGAAAGTCTTCAGACGCCCACGAATCTCACGGCGCGGCTGGCCCATCAACCCCTGACGACTCAGGACCGCATGGACTTCAGCTTTTCGAGTGAACAGGTGGAGCTGTACGACAGCGCTCTGTCGTTCGCGAAGTCGGAGTTGAGCGCGGAGGCCAGCGGCCATGAGGGATTCCCGAGGGACCTTTGGCGCCGATGCGGTGAGTTCGGCTTCCTGGGCCTGCCCGTGCCCGAGCACCACGGAGGGCTCGGGCTGGACACGTTGACGACGGCGCGGGTGATGGAGGCGCTGGGACGCGGATGCGCGGACACGGGGCTGGTCTTCTCCGTGGGGGCGCACCTGTTCGCGTGCGTGCTGCCGGTGCTGGAGTGCGGCGACGAGGCGCAGAAGCAGCGCTACCTCCCCCGGTTGTGCGCGGGAGCGTGGGTGGGCGCCAACGCCATCTCGGAGCCGGAGGCGGGCTCGGACGTCTTCGCGCTCAAGACGCGGGCGGTGCGCGACGGCCACGACTATGTGCTCGATGGGAGCAAGAGCTACGTCACCAACGGGCCGGTCGCCGACGTGTTCCTGGTGTACGCCGTCACCTCGCCCTCACACGGCTACATGGGCTTGAGCGCCTTCCTCATCGAGAAGGACACGCCGGGGCTCTCGGTGGGACGGCCCTTCCAGAAGATGGGCCTGTCCACCTCCCCCATCGCCCCGCTCTATCTGGAGAGCTGTCGGGTGCCCGCCTCCGCGCGGCTCGGGGAGGAAGGCCAGGGCGCGCCGATGTTCAAGCGCTCGATGCAGTGGGAGCGGGCGTGTCTGTTCGGCGCCTATGTCGGGTTGATGGAGCGGGTGCTGGAGCAGACGGTGGACTTCGCCCGACAGCGCAAGCAGTTCAAGCGGGCGATCGGAAAGAACCAGGCCATCTCCCATCGGCTGGCGGACATGAAGCAGCGGCTCGATGCGGCGCGACTGCTCCTGTACCGGGCCTGCTGGCTGATGGACCGCGGGCAGGAGGCGGCGATGGAGGTGTCCCTCGCCAAGCTGGCCATCAGTGAGGGGGCGATCCAATGCGGCCTGGATGCCATCCAGATCCACGGAGGCCTGGGCTACGTGGCCGAGGTGGGCATCGAGCGCGTGCTGCGTGACGCCATTCCCAGCGCCCTCTTCTCCGGCACCTCGGAGATGCAACGCGACATCATCGCCAGTCACCTGGGCCTATGACGCTCGACCAGATTGTCATGCGCGCCGCGGCGCGGAACCCCGGGGCCATCGCCGTCAGGGGTCCCGATGAAATCCTCACGTACGGACAGCTCGACGCGCTCGCCAACCAGGTGGCGCGGGTCCTCCAGGAGCTGGGGGTCCAGCGCGGCGACCGGGTAGGCCTGTGGACCGAGAAGTCGGCGCGAGCAGTGGCCGCCATGCAGGGCATCGCGCGGCTGGGCGCCGCCTATGTCCCGTTGGATCCACTGAACCCGGCCGCGCGCACGCGGCTCATCCTCGACGACTGCCGCATCGACGTGGTGGTGACCAGCGCCGCACGTGCATCCGAGCTGCGCAACGGGGGCCTCGACCGTCTGCGCTTCCTGCTGGTGGACGACACGGGTCCTGCGCGCGCATGGACGAACCTGGGCAACGTCTCCCCGGAGTCGCTGCCGGGGCATGGCCTGGACGACCACGCGCTGGCCTACATCCTCTACACCTCCGGCTCCACGGGCACGCCCAAGGGCGTGTGCATCAGCCAGCGCAACGCCCTGGCCTTCATCGAGTGGAGCCATGCGCTGCTGGGCACCACGCCGGAGGACCGCTTCAGCAACCACGCGCCGTTCTTCTTCGACCTCTCGGTGCTGGACCTCTATGCGGCGTTCCTCGGGGGCGCCTCCGTCACGCTCATCCCGGAGGCGCTGGCCTTCACGCCGAAGAAGCTGGTGGAGCTGGTGCTGCGCGAGCGGTTCACCGTCTGGTACTCGGTGCCCTCCGCGCTCATCCTGATGATGTCGGAGGGAGGACTGCTGGAGCACGAAGACCTCCCGTTCCGGACGGTGCTGTTCGCGGGCGAGCCCTTCCCCATCCGCCACCTGCGCCCACTGAGAGAGCGCCTCGCCACCGCGCGGTTCTTCAACCTGTACGGTCCCACGGAGACGAACGTCTGCACCGCCTACGAAGTGGGCGACATCGCCCCCGAGCGCACCGAGCCGGTGCCCATCGGACATGCGAGCTGTGGTAACCGCGTCTGGCTGGCGGACGAAGCGACGCAGCCGGGCGTCGGAGAGCTGATGGTGGAGGGGCCCACGGTGATGCTGGGATACTGGGGTCAGCCGCCACAGGAGGCGCGGCCCTACGCGACGGGGGACCTCTGCCGTCAGCTTCCGGATGGCGGGTTCGAGTACCTCGGTCGCCGCGACAACATGCTGAAGGTGCGAGGGCGGCGCATCGAGCCGGGCGAAATCGAGACGGCGCTGCTGACCCATCCAGCAGTGCGGGAGGCAGGGGTCGTCACCACCGAGTCCGGCCTGGACGCGCGACTGGTGGCCTTCGTCGTGGCCGTCGACGGCACGAAGCCCACCCTCCTCCAGCTCAAGAAGCACTGCGCCGAGCGACTGCCCCGGTACATGATCATCGACGAGCTCCGCGTGCTGGCGGAGCTGCCAAGGACCCAGAACGGCAAGCTCGACCGGCGAGCGCTCCGCGACCTGGCGCCGCGGCGCACTTGACGGAGCTCACCCCGCCCGCAGCACCTCACCCAACCTGCGCACCGCCTCGGTGATCCGCTCCGGCGCGCAGGCGGAGAAGTTCAACCGCAGGCCATGCGACGCCGAGCGTCCACCGCTCACCGCGAAGGCCTGTCCCGGCAGGTACGCCACCTGCTGCGTCTCCAGCGCGCGTGACAGCAACACCGTGCTGTCCATCCCCTCGGGCAGCTCCACCCAGACGAACATCCCGCTCGTGGGCGTCGTCCACGTCGCCCCTGTGGGCAGCTGCGTCTCCAGCGCCTTCAGCAACGTGTCCCGCCGCAGCCGGTACTCCCGCCGCAGCGTCGCCAGATGTCCCTCCAATCGCCCCGACTGGAGGAACGCCAGCACCATCCGCTGCGGGAAGGTCGTCGTGTCGATGTCGCTCGCCTCCTTCACCGTCGCCAGCCGGAACACCATCCACTCCGGCACCACCACCCAGCCCACCCGCAGCGCCGGCGCGAGGATCTTCGAGAACGAGCCGACGTAGAACACCCACTCCGACTCCCACGCCTTCACCGGTGCGAGCGCCCCGCCCTCCTCGTAGTGCAGGAACCCATACGCATCATCCTCGATGACCGGCATCCGGTACTCGCGCGCCAGCCCCGCCAGCCGCTCCCGAGCCTCCCGCGCGAGGCTCGTCCCCAGCGGGTTGTGCCCGTCGCTCATCGTGTAGAACAGCGCCGGCCGCTCACCCGCCGCGAGCAGCGCCTCCATCCCATCCAGGTCCAACCCCGTGCGTGCATCCCGCCGCACCGGAACCCGACGCACGTCGTAGGGCGCGAGCACCTGCTGGAACCCCGAATACACCCGGTCCTCCAACAACACGCTGCGCCCCGGCTCCAACAAGAGCCGCGCCAGCAGGTTCATCCCCTGCTGCGCCCCCGTCGTCAGGAACACCTGCTCCGGCGAGCACCGCACGCCCCGCTTCGCCATCAGCGCCACCACCTGCTCGCGCAACGGCTCCAGCGTCGCCGAGTACTGCAACGCCTGCCCCTGCTCCGCCAGCACCCGCGCCGCCGCCTCCGCCATCCCCTCCGTCGGGAACAGCTCCGCCGCCGGCAACCCCAGGGCCAACGAGTACACCCCCGGCCGCGTGATCTTCTGCAACATGTCCTGGATGGCGGACGGCCCCAGCCCCCGCGCCCACGACGCCACCGGCAACTCGGCCACACTCGACGGAGCCTTCACGATGTCTCCACGTGATGACGCGCAAAACCTGCGCACTCTTGAAACTCCGCCGCAATCGTAGCGCACGGGAAAGCCGAGCGAGCAGGAAGCCACACCCGGAAGACACACCCCGCGTGGGCCCGGAGCCCTACTCGCGCTCGGCGGGCGGCCAGCCGTCACCTGGGGCTTCCCAGTCTCCGAGCCCTCCTCGATAATCGAAGCTCGCCTGGAGAACCGATGCTGGACCGACCGATGTACCTCAAGCCCAACGTGGCGATCGAGCCGCTGTACAACCAGTGGTACGCGTGGTGGTACCTGCTCTCGCCGGCCACCGCGCCCCTGTTCGTCACGAACCTGCACCAGAAGCTGATGCAGTCCTTCGTCGCGAACCCGGACGTGCACGTGGCCGCGCTGAAGAACCCCATGTTGATGGGCGGCCCCTTCATCAACCACCCCACGGCCAAGGCCCCTCGCGTGAAGGAGCTCCTGGAGCGCACGCAGAAGGAGCAGGCCCACATGCTCGCCTACACCAAGGCGGTGGGCGAGCTGGAGCAGCTGCTCGCGCCCAACAACGGCGGCTCGCTCGAGGCGCTCTACGCCAAGGTGCCCGACCTGCTGCGCGGCTACGTGGAGCTCACGTACGACCTGAGCAACCGCGCCAGCGCCCGCTTCATCGAGCCCCTGCTCTACAAGAGCCGCTTCTACCAGGAGTCCTCGCAGAGCGTGACGCTGTCCCAGGTGGACGGCGACTGGCGCCCGTACATCTTCAGCACGCCGCGCCTGGAGGAGGACACGCCCATCTGGCTCAACGTGCCCTTCCGTCACGAGGGCCTGGACGCGCTGTTCCGCATGCGCCACACGCCGGGCTCTCCGGGCCAGGTGGCGGAGATGCTCGGCGTGCCGTCCAAGGCCGCCGCCGCGTTCGCGGACCTGTTCACCGACGTGGTGCCGCGCAAGGCCGCCCGCTATGACGGCGAGGGCGTGCGCGTGCGCTACTTCGGCCACGCCTGCGTGCTGCTGGAGACCAAGGAGGTGAGCATCCTCACCGACCCCGTCATCAGCTACGAGTTCCCCACGGACCTGCCGCGCTACACCCACGCGGACCTGCCCGAGCACGTGGACTACGTGGTCATCACCCACGGACACGCCGACCACCTGATGATGGAGACGCTCATCCAGCTGCGTCACCGCGTGGGCACCATCATCGTCCCGCGCAACAACGGCAACTCGCTGGCGGACCCCTCGCTGCGGCTGATGCTCCAGGCCACGGGCTTCAAGAACGTGGTGGAGATCGACGACCTGCAGGAGATTCAAATCCCCGGCGGCTCCATCACCGGCCTGCCCTTCATCGGCGAGCACAGTGACCTGGCCATCCAGGCGAAGACGGCGCACCTGGTGCGGCTGGGCGGCAAGTCCATCCTGATGGCGGCGGACTCCAACGCGCTCGAGCCGCGGATGTACCAGCACCTGCGCGAAATCATCGGGCCCATCGACATCCTCTTCCTCGGCATGGAGTGCGAGGGCGGCCCGATGAGCTGGATGTACGGCCCGCTGCTCACCAACCCGCTGCCCCGGAAGATGGACCAGGCCCGGCGCCTCAACGGCTCCGACTGCGCCCGCGCGTCGGAGATCTCCAACTACCTGACGCCCAAGGAGGTCTACGTCTACGCCATGGGTCAGGAGCCCTGGCTGCGCCACGTGATGATCCTCGTCTACGACGAGACGGCGCCCCAGCTCATCGAGTCCAACAAGTACCTGGAGCACTGCCGCGCCAAGGGCATCCAGGCCGAGCGCCCGTACGTGCGCATGGAGCGCGTGCTCTAGCGAGCGCTCACGCGGCGCGGGGTGACAGGTGGCCCCGCGCCCGGAGCGCGTCCAGCACGCGCTCCACCCCCGCCTCCACCGGCTCCGTCGCCGAGCGGACCGTGACGTCCGGCGACTCCGGGGCCTCGTAGGGGTCCGAGACGCCGGTGAAGTGCGGCAGCTCCCCCGCCAGCGCCTTCTTGTAGAGCCCCTTCACGTCGCGGGTGATGAGCGCGTCCAGGGGCGCCTCGATGTAGACCTCCACGAAGTCCACCTGGGCCTCCGCCGCCAGCGCGCGCACCTCCGCGCGAGAGCGCTGGTACGGGGAGATGGCCGCGACGATGACGCCCACGCCGTGCCGCGCGAGCAGCCGCGCCACATGGCCGATGCGCCGCGCGTTCTCCTCGCGGTCCTCGCGCGAGAAGCCCAGGCCCCGCGTCAGCCACGTGCGCACCTCGTCGCCGTCCAGCACCTCCACGGCGCGCTCGGGGGAGAGCCGCTCGCGCAGCGCCCGCGACAGCGTGCTCTTGCCCGCGCCCGACATGCCCGTCAGCCAGAGGATGAAGCCCCGCCGGTTCATGCGCACCTCACACGGCGGGGCCGTTGATCATCCCGGCCCCCACCGTCGCGTTCGTCGCTTCGTCGATGAGGATGAAGCTGCCCGTGTGCCGGTTGTCGCGGTACGCGTCGAAGAACAACGGCGCCGTGGTGCGCAGCGTCACCCGGCCAATCTCGTTGAGCGCCAGCCGGGGACTCTGCTCGTCGCGGCTGAGCGTGTTGATGTCCAGCCGGTAGTGCAGCTGCTTCACCTGCGCGCGCACCGAGCGCGTGGTGTGCTTGAGCGCCAGCCGCGAGCCCGTCTGCAGCGACACGCCCTCCGCCAGCCAGCACACCATCGCGTCCAGGTCCTGCCCCACGTGCGGCGGGTTGCCCGGACGGCACAGCAGGTCGCCCCGGCTGATGTCCAGCTCGTCCGCCAGCGACACATTCACGGACATGGGCGGGAACGCCTGCGCCACCTCCCGCCCCGCCAGGTCCAGCGAGCGGATGCGCGTGGTGAACCCGGAGGGCAGCGCCATCAGCTCGTCGCCGGGCTTGAGCACCCCGCCCAGCACCTGCCCCGCGTACGCGCGGTAGTCCGGGAACCTCGACGACATGGGCCGGATGACCGTCTGCACGGGGAAGCGCACGTGGATGAGGTTGCGGTCCGACGCGATGTGCACGTTCTCCAGGTGGTGCAACAGCGTCGGCCCCTGATACCAGGGCATCTTCTCCGAGCGCGTCACCACGTTGTCCCCGCCCAGCGCGGAGATGGGGATGAACGTCAGGTCCGTCACGTCCAGCTTCATGGAGAACTGGCGGAACTCCTCGCGGATGGCCTCGAAGACGGCCGCGTCGAAGCCCACCAGGTCCATCTTGTTCACGCACAGCACCAGGTGCGGCACGCGCAGGAGCGACGCGAGGAACGCGTGGCGCCGCGTCTGCTCCAGCACGCCCTTGCGCGCGTCCACCAGGATGAGCGCCAGGTCCGCCGTGGACGCCCCCGTCACCATGTTGCGCGTGTACTGCAGGTGCCCGGGCGTGTCCGCGATGATGAACTTGCGGCTCGCCGTGGCGAAGTAGCGGTACGCCACGTCGATGGTGATGCCCTGCTCGCGCTCGGCCTTGAGCCCGTCCAACAGCAGCGCCAGGTTGACGTACTCGTCCCCGCGCGCGCGGCTGGTGCGCTCCACCGCGGCCAGCTGGTCCTCGAGAATCGAGCGCGTGTCGTGGAGCAGCCTGCCGATGAGGGTGCTCTTGCCGTCGTCGACGGAGCCCGCGGTCGCGAAGCGTAGCAGTTCCACTAGAAGTACCCCTCGCGCTTGCGGTCTTCCATCGCCGTCTCGCTGAACTTGTCGTCCGCGCGACTCGCGCCCCGCTCCGTGACGCGCGAGGCGGCGATCTCCGAGATGACGTCCTCCACCTTCACCGCCTCCGACTCCACGCACGCGGTGCACGTCATGTCGCCCACCGTGCGGAAGCGCACCGCCGCCGTCGTCACCTCCTCGCCCGGGAGCAGCGGCAGGTACGGGGACCACGCCATCAACATGCCGTCCCGACGGAACACCTCGCGCCGGTGGCTGAAGTAGATGGAGGGCAGCGCCACACCTTCGCGGGCGATGTACTGCCACACGTCCAGCTCCGTCCAGTTGGACAGCGGGAAGACGCGCAGGTGCTCACCCCGGCGGTGGCGGCCGTTGTACAGGCTCCACAGCTCCGGGCGCTGGTGCTTGGGGTCCCACTGGCCGAACTCGTCGCGGAAGGAGAACACCCGCTCCTTCGCGCGCGCCTTCTCCTCGTCCCGGCGCGCGCCGCCGAACACGGCGTTGAAGCGGTGCTTCTCGATGGCCTCCAGGAGCGGCACCGTCTGCGCCCGGTTGCGCGAGGCGCGGGGCCCCTTCTCCTCCGCCACCCGCCCGGCGTCGATGGCCTCCTGCACGGACGCCACCAGCAGCCTCGCGCCCAGCTCGGCCACGCGTGCGTCCCGGTACGCGAGCACCTCCGGGAAGTTGTGCCCGGTGTCCACGTGCATGAGGGGGAAAGGCAGCGGCGCGGGCGCGAAGGCCTTCACCGCCAGGTGCAGCATCACCGCGGAGTCCTTGCCGCCGGAGAACAGCAGCACCGGGCTGTCCAGCTCGGCGACCACCTCCCGGAGGATGAACACCGACTCCGCCTCGAGGGCGTCCAGGTGCGAAAGCTCGTAGCTCACGGGAGAAAACGCTAGCACGCCTCACACGGAGTCCTGCCAGCCCACTCATTCACGAAATACGCGCGTAACAAGTCAGGCATGTACGCGGGGTGGAAGTCTTCAGCGGGCTCGAAGTGGCCAGGGCTTGACCCGTTTTCCTCGGCTGTGCGACAGAACCGTACCGCCATGCCCAGTGCGCCCACCTCGAATCCGAACGCTCCCGAACGCTGGTTTCCTTCCCGCAAGCCCCTGCCGGACGCTCGGCTGAGGCTGTTCGCCCTGCCCTTCGCGGGCGGCAGCGCCTCCATCTACAGCGGCTGGCAGGGTGGCCTGCCACCGGGCGTGGAGCTGTGCGCGGTGCAGCTGCCCGGCCGCGAGCGGCGGTTGATGGAGAAGCCCTTCGACAGCCTGCCCGCGCTGGTGGACACGCTGCTGCCGGTGCTGGCGCCGCTGCTCGACAAGCCCTTCGCCTTCTTCGGCTACAGCATGGGCTCGCGCATCTCCCTGGAGCTCACCCGGCGGCTGCAGGCGCGCAACGGCCCCATGCCCCGCGGGCTGGTGCTGGCTGCGTCCGGCGCCCCGCGCGAGTCGGACCGCAAGCCCATCCACCACCTGCCGCAGGAGCAGTTCATCGAGGAGCTGCGCCGCTACGACGGCACGCCGGAGGAGATCCTCCAGCACCGCGAGCTCCTGGAGCTGCTGGTGCCCACGCTGCGCGCGGACTTCGCGCTCGCGTGGTGGGAGAACGGCGTCTCCCCCGTGAAGCTCGACGTGCCCATCTCGGTCATGGGCGGCACCACGGACAAGCACGTGTCGCTCGCCCGGCTGGAGACGTGGCGCGAGGAGACGCGCAGCCCGGACTTCCGCATCCGTCACTTCGACGGCGGGCACTTCTTCCTGCGCGCGCAGCAGGCCGCGCTGCTCGCCGCGCTGGGCGAGGACCTCACCCGGTGGATGTCGACCCCAGCGTGAGGCCCCGCGCCGCCTCGAACCGGGGCGGCGCATCCGACGCCAGCGGGACGGTGAACTGCCAGCGCACACGGAACGGCTGGTCCCACGGCCGGCGCATCGCCACCGCGGCCTGGTGACGCGCCGAGGGCCGCAGCTGCATGAAGCGCCAGGTCTGGGGCGTGTCCTTCATCCGCGCATCGAACGAGATGCGCGGCTCCTTGCCCGCCTCCAGGTGGAAGGCGAACTGGTCCAGCGGCAGGGACAGGCCCGCGCCCCGGGCCTTGATGTAGGACTCCTTGAGCGTCCAGTACTCGAAGAAGCGGCCGCGCTGCTCGCCCTCGGGCAGGGCCTTGAGCGCGGCGACCTCGGGCGCGGCGAAGAAGCTGTCGGCGATCTCCACCGTCTCGCCCTTGCGCTCCGCGTCCTCCACGTCCGCGCCCAGCTCCGCGTCCAGCCCCACCGCCACCAGCGCCATGCCGTCGGTGTGGGACAGGTTGAAGCGCAGCCGGGCGCCGTGCTCGCCGCGAATCTCCGGCCGCCCGTAGGCGTTGGTCGAGAAGCTCCACGCCGTGGGCGGCACCGGCGCGTAGCGCGACAGCGTCAGGCGCACCAGCGCGTGACTCACCAGGTACTGCTTCTGGTGGCGCTCGAAGCGGAAGCGCTGCTGCTTCTCGCGCTCGGCCGAGTCCAACAGGCCCCAGTACGCGTCCAGGAGGTGCCGCTCCAGGATGCGCTCGGGCTCGACAATCCACACGTGGACTTCGTCCGGACCCAGTTCCAGCGGCGCGACAGTCGACATGCGCCTGCTCTACCACGCCCACCCCACCCCCGCGTAGGCTCCCCAGGTTCCAGGCCGGCCTCGCGCCGGACGGGGGGAGCCACATGGATCCACGCGCCGCGACGAAGAAGCTGGAGACCCTGCGCACGCTCATGGCCGGTCACACCGACGCCAGCGAGGAGCGCCGCATCCTGGACCTGCTCGGTGACGCGACGCCCGCCGAGCTGAACTACCTGTTGGCCAACGTCGACCTGGAGTCGCTCCTGGGCGATCTGGACGACCGGGTCTTCGGCCCGGACCACCACACCGTCCTCATGAAGCTGCTGTGCCGGGAGCGGGCGCAGGAGCTGGCGCTGCCCGTGCGCGCCAGCCTGGTGACGGCCATCCAGAGGGGCGGCACGCCCTACACCGCCGAGCAGTGCATCAAGGATTTGTTCCTCGGCGTGCGGGGCCGCGATCTGACGGCGTTCAAGAACCTGCTCGACGCCGGCAACAACCACCAGGACCTGGAGAAGCTGCTCTTCGACGACGTGGACAACGTGGCGCTGCGCGAGGAGATCCTCGGCCACATCCAGCACGAGGCCCGCCTGGCGCCCAGCGGCGAGAGCAAGGTGCTCAGCGACATCGACGACACCTTCTACGCCAACCTCAAGGACAGCCGGTACCCGCCCAAGACGGTGTACCCGGGCGTGCTCGCCTTCTACGCGGAGCTGGACCGGGGGCCGGGCATCATCCCCGGACGCGAGGGCGACCTCACCTTCGTCACCGCGCGCCCCATGGACCCGCTGGGCGCGGTGGAGAACCTGACGTTCGACAGCCTGCGCAAGCACGGCGTTCCACCGCACGTGGTGCTGTCCGGCAGCCTCACGCACCTCCTGGGCAACTCGCGCATCGCCACGAAGAAGTTCGACAACTTCCTGCGCTACCTGCGCTGCTTCCCCGAGTACAGCTTCGTCTTCGTGGGCGACAGCGGCCAGGGCGACGTGGAGTTCGGAGACAGGATGCTGAAGCACGCGCCGGAGGCGGTGCACGCCGTCTTCATCCACGACGTGGTGGACACGCCTGAGACGACGCGGCGGGCGTGGCGCGACAAGCGCATCCACTTCTTCGACACCTACGTGGGCGCGGCGGTGGACGCGTTCGCGGTGGGCCTCATCTCCCGGGATGGCCTGGCCCGCGTGGCGCTCGCGGCGCGCGAGTCCATGGAGGGCATCGCCTTCACCTCCGCGGCCCAGCGCGACGCGCGCAAGACGGAGCTGTTGCGCGACCTGCAACGCGCGGATGCCTTGACGTCGCCCTCGCCGCCCGCGGCGCACTGACGTCCCGAGGGAGCGTCGGCTGGCGGAAGCGCCCCTCGACGCGGGGGCGGGCCGGCTGACCTGTTCCGGACGGCCGCTGGGGCGCGCGCTCGCGCCGGTGGGCAATCCCCTTCCACCGTCCCTGGGGGCAGTTGGCGCGGGCCCCCGCGTCGCCAACTTTCCCACCGCTCCCTCATGGGGGCCGAGGGGCGGAGCGCCCCCCGTGGCGAGGGAGGGTGGCGTGATGGGGGGCGGGGTCTGATGGAGCTCTTTCCCATCCACCTGCTGTTCATCGTCGTGCTGATGAACCGCTACATCCTGGGGCCGTTCCTGCGCCGCGTGCGGGGCCGGAGC
Organism: Myxococcus sp. AS-1-15; assembly: GCF_020037055.1. Taxonomy (NCBI): domain Bacteria; kingdom Pseudomonadati; phylum Myxococcota; class Myxococcia; order Myxococcales; family Myxococcaceae; genus Myxococcus; species Myxococcus sp. AS-1-15. The sequence goes on from NZ_JAIQDF010000007.1 coordinate 215,350, forward strand.
ATCGACCAGGTGGACGAGTCGTACCGGCCGCGGGTCGCCATCGTCATCCCCCTCTTCAACGAGGGCCAGGGCATCTTCCAGGCCGTCCGCAGCCTGCTGGAGCAGGACTATCCCCGCGAGCTGCTGCAGATCGTCGTGGTGGACGACTGCTCCAAGGATGACAGCTACGCGTGGGCGATGAAGGCCGCCGAGGGCCACCCCAACGTGCTCGTGATGCGCAACCCCGAGAACCTGGGCAAGCGCAAGGGCATCAACCGGGGCGTGAAGGCCGCGGTGGACGCGGAGATCATCGTCTCGGTGGACTCGGACGTCATCGTGGACCGCGCCGCCGTGCGCCACCTGGTGCGCCGCTTCACGCACTCGCGCATCGCCGCGGTGGGCGGCCGCACCTACGTGACGAACCGACACCAGAACTGGCTGACGCGCATGGTGGAGATCAAGTTCCACTTCGCCCAGCAGTGGCTCAAGGACCTGGAGCGCAGCTTCCGACAGGTGATGTGCCTGTCGGGCTGCCTCACCGCGTACCGCCGCGACGTGCTGCTGGAGCTGGAGCCCATCCTGGAGGCGCGCGCCATCGCGGGCGTGCCCATCAAGTACGGCGAGGACCGCTTCCTCACGCGGCAGATCGTCAAACACGACTACGAGACGGTCTACACGCTGGACGCGTTCTGCTTCACCGCCGCGCCGGCGACGCTCGCGGGCTACTTCTCCCAGCAGCTGCGGTGGCGGCGCTCCAACCTGGTGGACCTGCTGGGCGGCCTGTCCCATGCGTGGCGGCTGCACCCGGTCATCACCATCCACTACGTGTCGCAGCTCGCGCTGCTGCTCGCCTACCCCGTCGTCATCGTCCACAACGTCCTGACGGGTGAGTTCATGGACATCCTCGCGTTCCACTTCCTGGTCATCGGCCTCTTGGGAATCATCTACCGGCTGGAGACGCGGCACCTGCCGGAGGAGCGACGGGTGCATGGGGCGTGCTTCCTGCCCATGGCCCTCTTGATGCCGGTGACGTACGCGCTGTTCACGCCGCTGGCGCTGCTGACCCTGGACTCCGGCAGCTGGGAGACGCGGGGCAGTCCCAGCGCCGCGCCGGCCCCCAGTCCCGCGGCCAACCGCGGCGAGCTTCCGACCGACCCCGCTGGTGAGGGCTCTCCATGAACCAACGCGTCGCCAATCGCATCAACGCCGTGGCCGTCTCGCTCTACAAGATGATGGGCTCGGTGTTGCTGGGCCTCATCCTCACGGCCCTCATCTCGTTCCTGTCGGTGCAGGGCTTCTTCCTCTTGAGCCACTCCTGGGCGACGCCGACGGTGATATCGCCCACCGACCCGCAGATCCTCACGCTCAACACCCAGCTCGCCGCGCAGACGTCGTCCCGGGACCATGTGCTCGCGGAGAAGCGCGCGGTGGAGAACCGGATGACGGACGCGCAGCGCACCGTGGCCGCGGAGCGCTCGTTCCAGCAGCGCTTCCTGGTCGCCCTGCGCGGCGAGCGCGCCTCCAAGGACCGCACGGCCAGGCGCCTGGCCACGCTGCGCCGCGAGTACCAGGAGGCGCGCAAGGAGATCCTCGAGTCCAACCGCGCCTACGCGGGCCTGTCCCGCGCGCGCACGGATGCGCTGTATGGCGCACGGCTCCTGCAGCAGGAAGACAAGCTCACCCTCAACCACCACCTGGCGCAGCTGGCGCAGAGCAACCTGTCGCTGGCGCAGACGACGGTGGACCTGGAGACGCGGGTGGAGGGCATCCACCGTGAGATCGCGGGGCTGACGGCGGTGCAGGACGGCACGCCGGACGGGATGACGTCGGACGTGCTGCTGCTGGAGCGGGAGTACACGCACTCGATGCTGGAGCAGGCGCGCGCGGAGGCGACGCTGCGCAGCCTGGAGCACGACGCGAAGGCGCTCGACGACGTGGCCCAGCGTTATGAGGCGCTCATCGCGTCGCTCAAGGCCTCGCCGTACCTGCGCGCCATCGAGAAGGACCTGACGGTGGCCTTCGTGCCGTACGAGAACCTGGGCAACGCGGCGGAGGGCGCGCCCCTGTTCGCCTGCGCCCTGAAGGTCGTCTGGTGCCGCGAGGTGGGCGTGGTGGGGCGGGTGCTGGAGGGCGAGGTCTCCATCAAGCACCCCATCCGTCAGCACCTGCTGCGCGGGGTGATGGTGGAGCTGAAGCTCACGGACGCCGCGTCGGCCCGGGAGGACCTGCTGCACCTGGGCCGCGCGCCCCTGGTGCTGTGAGCCGCGCGCCCATGACGACACGGTGGAGAAGTCCCATGCGGAAGAGCCTGACTTGCGGCGCGCTGCTGTTGCTCGCCGCGCGAACTCCCGTCTCCTGGGCCCAGTCGACGCCCGAGGCCACCACGCTGGAGGCTCGCTTGGAGGAGCGCTCCGCGGGCTACTGCGACTGGGTCCAGGGGATGGGTGACGCGGAGGCCGCGCTGGAGCTGGCGCCGGAGGTGTTCGGGAGCTTCGGCGCGGTGAACACCGGCGAGGCCGAGGGCGGCACCGCCCTGGGCAAGCCCAAGCTGCGCGTCACTGCGGGCCTGAGCTACGACTTCGTGGGCCTGTACCGCGGACGCACCATCCACCGGCGCGCGGCGGCGGAGTGCCGACGCTACCAGGCGCTCTCGTCGCTCCAGGCGGCGGTGCGCCAGGGCTCGGGGCTGGGCGAGGACTCGGCGCTGGAGGCCCGTGCCCGTGTCCTCCAGGACGCCCTGCCCCGCGCGGAGGCGCTCGTCACCGCGCTGCGCGACGACCTCAAGCAAGGCCGCGCGACGCTCGAGGAGCTCAACGCCGTCCAGGTGCGGCTGGACCACCTGCGCTCGCTGAGCACGGACACGGCGCTGGCGCGGGAGCGGCTGGCCGCCCGTCCCGCCTTCGCCCGGGGGCAGCGGCTGGAGACCCTGCTGGAGGAGCTCCGGGCGGCCGATGACGCGGTGGAGTCCGCCGCCGGTGGCCTGCGTCGAGCCCGCGCCTGGCAGCTCAGCGTGCGCGGCGGGTACGACGAGGTCTTCGACGTGGACCAGGACGTGCCGCTCTTCGGGCAGGTCATGCTCACGTACGATCTGGGCCACCTGTGGCAGGGCAAGGCGAACGCCCGCGCGCGCGACGGCCGCCGCCGCGCGACGCTGCATGACGTGGAGGGGATGGACCAGCAGGTCTCCGAGCTGTTGGTGGAGCTGCGCTCCCGGCACAGGACGGAGGAGGCCCGGCTGCGCGAGGTCTCCGCGCTGGTGACGGACCTGGAGGGCCAGTTGCGCGACGTGGAGGCGCTGCAGACGCGAGAGATTCGCCGCTTCCGGGACTACCTCCTGTTGGAGCTGGCGAGGCTTCGCGCCGAGCAGGCCTACCTGACGGCCCATGTGGAGGCGCTCACCTCGTTCCTCGGGAACACCCAGCCCTGAGGCGGACCCGCGCGCGCACGTGGCTCCTGGTGACCTGCCTGGGGTCAGGAGCCCTCGCGGCCGCGCCCAGGACGGCGGACAGGCCCTTGCCACCGAGCCAGCTGAAGGTGACGGAGGGGGCGACCCGGCGGCGGCCCGACGGCCGGCTCGACGTGGACGGCGCGCGGCTGCGAGCCATCCTCCCGGGCTCCGACTCCTCGCGGGCCGAGCTGCGCTTCACGCCCCACGCCCCGTCCGAGGAGCAGCGCGCGTTGCAGTCCGGAGCACCGCGCCAGCAGGTGGGCCTCAAGCTGCGCGCCCTGGATGGCTGCAACGTGGTGTACGTGATGTGGCGCTTCACGCCGAAGCCCGGCCTCGTCGTCAACTACAAGCGCAACCCGGACCTGCACCGCAGCGCCGACTGCGGGAACTCAGGCTATGTCACCGTGCGCCCCACCCGCCGTGTCGCGCTCGGCGCGCCCGCCTGGGGACGAGAGCACGTGCTGCGCGTCGAGCTCACCCGCCCCACCTTGCGCGTCTGGGCCGATGACACCCTGGCGTGGGAGGGAGCGCTGCCTGCCGAGGCCTTCTCCTTCGATGGCCCGGTGGGGCTCCGCTCGGACAACGTGCGCCTGACGCTCCAGCTCCGCGTCCCGCCTCCGTAGGCCCCGCGTCGACATTGACCCTGCCGACGCGTGCCAGCGGATCCGCTGCTGCGCGTGTCGACACGACGCGTGATTTCTCTCGCCGCGAAACAGCAATCCCAGACATCCACCCTCCGCGCGCTCGCGGCCCCGCTGAAACACGCTCGTCCGGATTCCAGAATCTGGATCCAGCTCCCAGACAGACACTTCGAGCGTGTGTTTCACGCGGCCTCGAAAACCGACAACCCAGCCGTGAATCCTGTGTTTCACGCTGGCACCCCGGTTGCTTTTTCGACGGTCCGTGACAGAGCGAGCCACCCCCGCCTCCGAGCCGTCCCCCCGGCGAGCCATAGCTGACTGGGATTCCATGCCCCCCGGCGATTCCCGGGCTCGTGGCGTCCAGCGCCAGGTCGTCGCGGACCTCGCTCATCGGTCCCCTCCTCCCGCCCCTTCAGGTACCCCCACCATGACCACGACCTCCACTCGCGGCGCCGCGTCGCGAAGGCGCTGGGTGCTGCCGCTGCTGATGACCGCCTTCGCGGGCCAGGCGCAGGCGGCGCCGGTGCTTCGCCACACGGCGGACCAGCGCGGCGACCTGCTGATGGTGGGCAACACGCTCGCCCACGACTGCGCCCCCAACGTCCCCGGGCCGGTGGTGGGAACCGTCGGGAACTGCGGCTCGAACACCTCCGATGACGCGGTGGATGTCTATTGGACCCTCCAGTCGGGCGTGGCCCAGGCGAACACCTCGGTGACGGCCACGCAGGCGCGCAGCCGGGCGGCGCTGGTGATTCCCCCGGGCGCGGTGGTGACGTACGCGCGCCTGTACTGGGCCGCGCACCTGTCCACCAGCACCAACGCCCGGACGCCGGACACCACCGCCGAGTTCGGCCGGCCCGGCGTCTTCACGCAGATGCTGACGGCGGATGTCTCGCACAGCTACGCGCCGAGCGGCCGCTACATCTACGAGTCCTCCGCGGACGTCACCACCCTGGTCGCCACGAACGGCTCGGGCGTCTACGAGGTGAGCGACGTCGACTCCGCGCCCCTCGCCAGCGTCAACAGCACGGACACGTTCAGCGCCTGGGCGCTGGTGGTGTTCTACCGCCACCCGGACTCGCCCATCCGCAACCTGACCTTGTTCGACGGCATGGACTACGTCAGCAATGGCAACCCCCAGACGGTGACGCTGTCTGGCTTCAACGTGCCGAGCTCGGGCTTCGACGCCAAGCTGGGCGTGCTGGCCTTCGAGGGCGACGCGACGCGCACCGGCGACCAGTTCCGCGTCAACGGCAGCAACATCTCCGACGGCGCCAACCCGGTGAACAACTTCTTCAACAGCACGCGCTCGGTGCTCGGCACGCCCGCGAGCCACGCCGACGACCTGCCCCGGCTGACGGGCGCGTCGGCGAGCATGTCCGGCGTGGACATGGACGTGGTGGACATCACCAACCACGTCTCCGGTGGCGCCACGTCGATGACCGTCACGGCGACGTCCTCGGGTGACTCGTACATCCTCGGCGCCTTCGCGACGTCCATCGCCACGCTGCGCCCGGACTTCACCAACACGTACAAGACGGCCACGGCGGTGAACCCGCGTGCGGACGGCTCGCTGCGCGGCGGCGACCTCATCGACTACACCATCGTCACCACGAACACCGGTGACGACGTCAGCATCGAGACCGTCCTCCAGGATCCGCTCCCCGCCCAGCTCGCCTATGTCCCGGGCTCGCTCGAAGTCCTCACCGGCCCCAACGCGGGCCCCCTCACCGACATCCAGGGTGACGACGTGGGCGAGGTCAGCCCCACGGGGGTCATCACCGTGCGGCTGGGCACGGGCGCGACGAGCACGCTGGGTGGCAGCCTGCAGCTCAACCAGAGCACCAGCATCCGCTTCCGCGCCGTGGTGACCCCCGCGGCCTCCGGCGTCATCGCCAACCAGGCCACCATCACGGCTCAGGGCGAGCGCGGCGCGCCGGCCAGCTCCGCGAGCAGCTCCCCCTCCCCCAGCACCACCGGCCCGACCAACATCGTCGTGTCCGTGCCGCCCGCGCCCGTCGTGACGGCGCCCTCGAACGGGAGCACCCTGGGGACGAACCAGCCCGGGTTCACCGGCACGGCCGAGCCCGGCAGCACCGTCAGCGTGGTGATTGGGGGCGCGGTCGTCTGCACCGCTCCGGCCCACCCCACCACGGGCGCCTGGTCCTGCGCGAGCAGCGCGCTCCCCGACGGCGCGCACACCGCCACGGTGACCACGAGCGACCCGGCCGGCAACACCAGCCCCGCCACCACGGTGAGCTTCACCACCGACACCGCCGCGCCCGACACGAGCCTCCTCACCGGCCCCGTGGGCACGGTGGCGGCGCCGGGCGCGAGCTTCACCTTCGACTCCAACGAGAGCGGCGTGACGTATGAGTGCAGCCTGGACGGCGCGGCCTTCACGGCCTGCACCTCGCCCACCAGCTACACGGGGCTCGCCCAGGGCTCCCACACGTTCCAGGTGAGGGCCCGGGATGCGGCCGGCAACGTGGACCCGACGCCCGCCAGTCGCACCTGGGTGGTGGACACCGTGGCGCCGGATACGACCATCGTCAGCGGCCCGAGCGGCCTGACGAACAGCGCGAGCGCGACGTTCGACTTCAACTCCAACGAGCTCGCGGTGACGTACCAGTGCTCGCTGGACGGGGCCCCCTTCGCGGCGTGCACCGACCCGGTGACCTTCCCTGGCCTGTCTCAGGGCAGCCACACCTTGCAGGTGCGGGCGGTGGACGCCGCCGGCAACCTCGACGCCACGCCCGCCAGCCGGACCTGGACCGTGGACACCGTGGCGCCGGACACCAGCATCACCTCGGGCCCGACGGGGACGACCAACTCGAACAGCGCCACGTTCACCTTCACCTCCACGGAGTCGCCCGCCCTCTTCGAGTGCAGCCTGGACGGTGGGACCTTCGCCGCATGCACCACGCCCGCGACCTTCAACAACCTGTCCCAGGGCAACCACACGTTGGCGGTCCGCGCGCGTGACAGCGCGGGCAACGTGGATGGAACGCCGGCCACGCGCACGTGGACGGTGGACACCGTGGCGCCCGAGACGACCATCGTCAGCGGCCCATCCGGGACGACGGCCTCCACCGAGGCGACGTTCGACTTCGACTCCAACGAGAGCGGCGTGACGTACGAGTGCGCGCTCGATGGTGCGACCTTCACCGGCTGCACGGACCCGATGACGTACACGGGGCTGTCGCAGGGCAGCCACACCTTGCGGGTCCGCGCGCGCGACAGCGCCGGCAACGTGGACGCGACGCCAGCCACCCGCACGTGGACCGTCGACACGGTGGCCCCCGACACGTCCTTCGCGAGCACGCCCCCGGCCGTGTCCAACTCGGCGGTGGCCCACTTCCAGTTGAGCTCCAACGAGAGCGGCGTGAGCTACGAGTGCCGCCTGGACGGCGCGGTGATGTTCACCGCGTGCTCCGCCTCGCAGAGCTTCCCTGCCCTCGCGCAGGGCAGCCACACGCTGGAGGTCCGCGCCGTGGATGCCGCGGGCAACGTGGACCCCACGCCCGCCGTCTACACGTGGACCATCGACACCACCGCGCCGGACACCACCCTCTCGGGCGGCCCGACGGGGACGACCTCGGACACCGGCGCGACGTTCACCCTCACCTCCACCGAGAGCCCGCAGACGTTCCAGTGCTCGCTCGACGGGGCACCGTTCACCGCGTGCACCAGCCCGACGTCGCTCTCGAACCTGGCGGATGGCTCGCACACCTTCGCGGTTCGCGCCGTGGATGCCGCGGGCAACGTGGACCTGACGCCGGCCACACGCACGTGGACGGTGGACACCCTCGCGCCGGACACGACCATCCTCAGCGGCCCGCCGAGCCCCTCCGCTTCGGCGGACGCCGGGTTCACCTTCAGCGCCACCGAGACGCCGGTGACGTTCGAGTGCTCGCTCGACGGTGGGACGTTCGCCACCTGCGCCGCCTCGCAGTCCTTCCCCGGCCTCTCGGACGGCGCGCACACTCTTGCGGTCCGCGCGCGCGACACCGCGGGCAACGTGGACCTGACGCCCGCGACGTACGCGTGGACGGTGGACACCACCGCGCCGGACACGAGCATCGTCAGCGGGCCCTCCGGCCTGACGAACAGCGACAGCGCGACCTTCGGCTTCGACAGCACGGAGTCCGGCGTCACCTTCGAGTGCTCGCTGAACGGCGCCACGTACGTCGCCTGCTCGAACCCCGTGACGTTCGACGACCTGTCCCAGGGCAGCCACACGCTCACCGTGCGCACCCGTGACAGCGCGGGCAACGTGGACCCGACGCCGGCCACCCGCACGTGGACCGTCGACACCGTGGCGCCCACCACGACGTTCACCAGCACCCCGCCCTCCATCACCAACGCCACCTCCGCCACCTTCGGCTTCGGCAGCGACACGGACCCGGTGACGTATGAGTGCTCACTGGACGGCGCGACGTTCATCACCTGCTCGAACCCCCGAACCTTTACGGGCCTCTCGGAAGGCAGCCACACCCTGGCGGTCCGCGCTCGCGACACGGCGGGCAACGTGGACGCCTCGCCCGCGACGTACACCTGGACCGTGGACACGACGGCGCCGGATGCGCCCGTCATCGACACGCCCGCGAACGGCGTCGTGGTGCCCACGCAGCGCCCGGTCATCTCCGGCACAGGGACGGCGGGCACGCTGGTGACGGTGAGCGTGGATGGCATCGCCCTGGGCACCGCGCCCGTGGATGCCCAGGGCCGCTGGACGTACACCCCCGCCGTGGACCTGGGCCAGGGGCTCCATACGGCCACGGCGACGGCCACCGATGCCGCGGGCAACGTGAGTGACGACAGCGCGCCCTCCGAGTTCACCGTGGACACGGTGGCTCCCGACGCCCCGGTCATCGCCACGCCGGCGGACGGCACCACCATCGCCACCGCGACGCCCGTCTACTCCGGCACCGCCGAGCCCTTCGCTCAGGTGACGGTGGAGGTGGACGGGGACGTGATTGGCACGGTGACGGCGAACATCGACGGCGAGTGGAGCCTGCCCAGCCCGACCGCGCTGAGCGAAGGTCCCCACACGATGGAGGCCACCGCGACGGACTCCGCGGGCAACACCAGCGGGACGGCGTCCAACGGGTTCGACATCGATTTGTCCACGCCGGAGACCTTCATCGACTCCGGCCCCGCGGCCTTCACGCGCGAGACCGCGGCCACCTTCGCGCTCCGCATGGAGAACGGCGGCGTCTCCTTCGAGTGCAGCCTGGATGGAGCGGCCTTCACGCCCTGCACCAGCCCGCTGAGCATCACCGGCCTCTCCGAGGCCACCCACGTCCTCGCGGTCCGCGCCGTCAACGCCCTGGGCACGGCGGACCCGTCGCCCGCGACGTACACGTGGACGGTGGACCTGCAGGCGCCCTCGGCTCCTGTCGTCGTCTCGCCGGCGAATGGCGGCACGGTGGGCACCGCGACGCCCACCATCACTGGCACGGCCGCGTCGGACAGTCAGGTCTACCTGGAGGTGAACGGCGCCACCTACGGCCCCATCTCCGTGACGTCGTCCGGCACGTGGACCTTCACCTTCTCCACCGCGCAGCCCGAAGGCCCCCTCACGCTCACGGCCGTCGCGGTGGACGCCGCGGGCAACACCTCCGATGCGACGTCCCACGGCTTCACCATCGACCTGACGCCGCCGGAGACGTTCATCGAGTCCGGACCGGACGCGCTCACCCGTGAGACTTCTGCCACCTTCGAGCTGCGCTCCGAGGGGGGCGCGGTCGGCTACGAGTGCAGCCTGGATGGCGCGGCCTATGTGGCCTGCACCTCACCCGTGAGCTACTCGGGGCTCGCGGACGGTGAGCACCAGCTCCGCGTGCGCGCGGTGGACGCGGTGGGCAACATGGACGCGACGCCCGCGACCCACACCTGGACGGTGGACACCACTGCGCCGGACACGCTCATCGTGTCCGGTCCGGACTCGCCCACCCGCGCCGTGGAGGCCTCATTCGAGCTCGCCGCCAGCGAGCCGGGCTCCACCTTCGAGTGCAGCGTGGACGGCGCGACGTACGTCGCCTGCACCAGCCCGGCCCTGTTCGAGGGCTTCGCCGAGGGCGAGCACACCCTGACGGTGCGCGCGGTGGACGCCGCGGGCAACGTGGACCCCACGCCCGCCGAGTACACGTGGACGGTGGACCTGACGCCGCCGGCCGCTCCGCTCATCGCGTCGCCCGCCCAGGGCGCGGTGCTGGATGACGGCGTCGTGACGCTCACGGGCACGGCCACGGACGCGACGTCGGTGATGGTGACGGTGGGAGGGACGACCTACGGTCCCATCCCCGTGAATGGCGCCGGTGGGTGGACCTTCACGCCGCCCGTGACGCTGGGCGACGGCACGTACACGGCGGTCGTCACCGCCACGGATGCCGCGGGAAACACCAGCGAGCCGACGAGCGTCACCTTCGCGGTGGACACGACGGCACCGGACACGGCCATCGACAGCGGTCCCGAGGCCCTGACGAACGTGGCCTCCGCGTCCTTCGTCTTCTCCTCGAACGAGTCGCCGGTGACCTTCGAGTGCAGCCTGGACGGCGCGGCCTTCCTCGCGTGCTCCGCCCAGGCGACGTTCGACAGCCTCGCGGACGGCGCGCACACCCTCGCTGTGCGCGCGGTGGACGCGGCGGGCAACGCGGACGCGACGCCCGCGGAGCACTCGTGGACGGTGGATACCCAGGCGCCCGCCGTGGACATCGACACGCCGGCGGATGGCTCGGTGTCGAGCGTCGCGACGGTGACGTATTCGGGCACGGCGGAGCCGGGCAGCACCGTCACCGTGACGGTGGACGGCACGGTGCTGGGCACCTTCGAGGTGGATGGCTCGGGTATGTGGACGCTGACGGGGAGCACGCCGCTCGGCGAGGGCTCGCACACCGTCTCCGTCAGCGCGACGGACGAGGCGGGCAACACCAGCACACCCGTCGTCCACACCTTCACCGTGGATGCCGAGCCGCCGCAGACGGCGTTCACCCAGACGCCGCCCACGTTGACGCGTCAGTCCTCGGCCACCTTCGGCTTCAGCTCGGACGAGTCCCCGGTGACGTACGAGTGCAGCCTGGACGGCGCTCCCTTCGGCGAGTGCCAGAACCCCTCCGAGCTGACGGACCTGACCGACGGCGAGCACACGCTGGAGGTCCGCGCGAAGGATGAGGACGGCAACGTGGACCCGACGCCCGCCTCGTACACGTGGACGGTGGACACCCAGGCGCCGGACACGCGCATCGTCAGTGGTCCGCCGCTCACGGAGGCGCCCGCCGACGCCACGTTCGTCTTCGAGTCCACCGAGCCCGGCTCCACCTTCGAGTGCAGCCTGGACGGCGCGGCCTGGACGCCGTGCACCAATCCCGCGGCCTTCACGAACCTGGCGCTCGGGACACACACCCTGGAGGTGCGCGCGGTGGACGCCGCGGGCAACGTGGATGGCTCGCCGGCCTCCTACGCGTGGGTCATCACGGCCGACTCGGATGGTGACGGACTGACGGACGCGGAGGAGCTCGCGCTCGGCACGGACCCGAACCACGCCGACACCGACGGCGACGGTCTGCCGGACGGCATCGAGGTGAAGGTCGCGGGCACGGACCCGCTCGATGACGACACGGATGACGACGGTCTCCTGGATGGCAACGAGGACGCCAACCACAACGGCCTCGTCGATGACGGCGAGACGGACCCGAAGAAGGCGGACACGGACGGCGACGGGCTGACGGATGGCCTGGAGCTGGGCCTCACCGAGCCGCAGGGCACCGACACGGACCCGGCGCGCTTCACGCCGGACGCGGACCCTTCGACGAAGACGGACCCGCTCAACCCCGACACGGATGGCGGCGGCGTGCGCGACGGCATCGAGGACGCGAACCACAACGGCCGCGTCGACGCCGGCGAGACGGACCCGCTCTTCGCCCCCGACGACGTGGACTCCGACATGGACGGCATCGATGACGCGACCGAGATTGCGCTGGGCCTCGACCCGCGCAACGCGGACTCCGACTCCGACGGAGTGCCGGATGGCGTGGATGGCATCACCGACACGGACGGGGACGGCCTCATCGACGCGTTGGACCCGGACAGCGACAACGACGGCGTGCTGGACGGCACGGAGCTGGGCGTGACGCGCGAGACGGCGCACCCGCACACGGACCAGACCTCGCCGAACTTCCGTCCGGACGAGGACCCGAGCACCACCACCGACCCGAAGAACCCGGACACGGATGGCGACGGGCTGACGGATGGCGAGGAGGACGCCAATCACAACGGCCGCGTCGACGCGCGGGAGACGGACCCGAACAACCCCGACACGGATGGTGACGGCCTGCCCGACGGCATCGAGGTGAAGGGCGAGAACCCCACGGATCCGCTCAATCCGGACACGGACGGGGATGGCCTGCCGGACGGCGAGGAGGACGCGAACCACAACGGCCGCGTCGACCCGGGCGAGACGGACCCGAACAACCCCGACACGGATGGGGGCGGCGCCAGTGACGGCGTGGAGGTCGCAGACGGCTCGAACCCGCTGGACGGCAATGATGACTTCCTCATCGCCGGAGGCGGCTGCAGCACCGGCGGCGCGGCCACGCTCGCGCCGCTGGCCCTGCTGCTCCTCTCCCTGCCGCTGCGTCGCCGGGCGCGTCGCGACGGATGAGCCACCGAGGGCTCCGGCGGCCATGCGCCACCGGGGCCCTCGACGTCAGTTGATGGGATAGGAGTGCACGAAGAGGAACACGAGCATGCCCTGGAACAGGGCCATGCCCAGCACCACGGGCCCTCGCAGCGCGGGCCGGCGCGCGAGCCACGCGCCCAGCGGCAGGAACGCGGGCCACACGGCCGCGCTGTAGCGCCCCAGGCCCACCAGGCCCACCGTCCACAGCACCAGCATCAACGGAATGCCGAACGCGGCCAGCGGCCACCACTGGCGACGACGCGTGAGCAGGAGCGCCCCCACGCCCGGGATGAAGGACACCGCCACGTAGAGGCTGACCTCGGGCGCCCAGTCATCTCGGAGCCACCACGTCCCGAGTCCCGACCACGCGCCCGACCACTCGCCGGCGCGGACCTTCCACCACAGCTGCGGGTCGCCGAACTTCCACGCGAGGAAGACGAAGTAGAGCGACGTCACGACCAGCGGCACGGCGAGCGCCAGGATGTCGCGGTGGAACCACGCCTTGAGCCCGCCACCTCGGGAGCGCAGCTGCTGATAGAGCAGCGAGAGCCCCGCCACGAGGGACAGGTGACGTGACAGTCCGCCGAAGCCCAGCGCGAGCGCCGCCCACCCGTGTCTCCCTCGCACGCTGAGCAGCACCGCGAGCGCGGTGAGGAACACCATCCACGACTCCGGGTAGCCCGCGGACTGGAAGAAGGCGAACGGATAGGCGGTGAAGACCAGCAGGGCCGCGCGGGCCGTGTCCTCGTCCTCGAGCGCGCGGAAGAGCCGGTACAGGACGATGAGCCCGAGCAGCCCGGCCACGTTGGCCACCAGCACCAGCGACACCTGGATGCTCAGGCCTGTCGCCTCATGGACCAGCCGCCCCAGCATGGGCAGCAGCGGGAAGAAGTTGGTGGCCTGGGGGCGCTCATAACCCTGCCGGGCGATCTCCGTGTACCAGCCGCAGTCCCAGCGGCAGAACGCATCCAGTCCCGCCGGGCCGGTCTGCTGGAACGGTGGGCGGTGCAGCCGGTTGTCGAACACCAGCGACACCCGCGCGAACAGCAGCAACGCCAGCCGGCTGAAGAAGAAGAGGCTGACGGGGAACGCCAGCTCCGAGCCCAGGGCCCGGAGTCTCACCCGCCAGGGCGCGGGACGCACGGCCTCTTCGGTGACAGGAACGTCCGTGGACATGCGGTCGAGGAATCCCGAGGTGCGAGAAGGGGCGACACCCTACCCCACTCCGGCCCCCATGGCAGCGCCTCCGCTCCGCGCGGAAGCAGGCCCCCTCTTGTCCGAAGGTGCCCGCGTCAGTCCTTGAGGGAAGCACACCTGTCTGCCTATTCCTGGGCGGCCGCCTGTGGCGCGGGCTTGGGGCCGTTCTTGGCCGCCTCGAGGATCTTGCGCAGGCGCGTCTGTGCGTCGTCCTCGGGGAGGATGCCGGCCTGCTCCTCGATGGTGGCCACCTTCTTCTGCATCCGCGCCTTCTGCAGCCCGGCCACGGCCTCGCGTGAAGGCAGGTTGGGCCCGAGCTGGTCGAGCACCACGGAGCGGGTCTTCGCCGCCGTGTTCTTCACGACCTGTTCGTTCTGGAAGAGGGTGCCCTTGTCCTCGGCCTGCGACGTACCGGTGCCGTATGCGGAGATGACCTCGCCGCGCACGGTGAAGGCCTTCATGGAGACGAGCTTGCCGCCGCTCGTGCCCACCGCATCGGAGAGGAAGACCGCCGGGAAGACCCACACGTCCGGGGAGATTCCCTTCCCACGGGCCGCGTCGATGCGCTCCTCGGCGGAGGCCCCCGGGCGCAGGCTCGTCGAGGGCAGGCCCTTCACGGGGACGATGCGCAGCCGCGAGTCATGGGACAGCTCGCCCAGGAGCATGGCCTCCAGCTTCTTGCGGTCCACCGACTGGGAGAGCTCCTCGGAGACGGAGGTCTCGAACACGGCGACCTCGATGACGTCCTGGGGCGCGCGAAGACATGTCAGCTCCGGGGGATGTGGCCGGGGGGACTCGTGGCCAGTGAGTGCGCTGAAGACGCGCTCTCCCTGGAAATATTCAGGGGCGCCTGTCTGCCTCGTTCAGGGCGGTGGTACCGTGGACCGTCGCGCCCACGAAGCGCTCGGAGGTCCGCGTCATGCGAGGACGAGGTGGATGGATTGCCGTCACCGGGCTGGCGGTCTCGCTCTGCGCGGCGGCGTTGGTGCGACAGGAGTTGACCCGCGCCGCGCCTCCGCCCGCGTCCACCCCCGCGCCGCTCCCCGCGCCGGTGAAGCCTTCCGTCCCCAAGGAGTCTCCACCGCGCCTTCCTCCATCCCTGGACGGCAGGGGGAAGGCGCAGGTCCGGGTGGTCTCGGCGAAGGATCAGCGGCCGCTCCCAGGCGCCACGGTGGCGCTGCTGAGAGATCCCATCGACGTCTCAATGCCAATGGAGACGGCCGTCACCAACGCCCAGGGCATCGCGCTCTTCTCCGAGGCGCCGACGGGTGTGGTCCATCTGTGCGCCCGAGGTGTCGGACACGGCGAGGCCTGTGAGCACGACCTCGGGCTCGTCGCGGGCGGGAGCATCTCCACGGTGCTGGCCTTGCCTCCAGGGGCGACGCTCAGCGGACAGGTGCGCAACCTGGATGGCACGCCCGCGGTGGGCGTGAGGCTGATGGCGCTCAGCGTTCCATCCCACCCCCGGCAGATGCCCACCCAGGCGGTGACGGATGCGAATGGCCGCTACATCCTGGACGGCGTCACTCCAGGCGCGGTGCGAATCCATCCATTCACGGCCGAGGCCCAGGCCCATCCGCGTGAGGCGGAGGTCCAGGCCGAGGCGTGGGCGACGCTGGACATCCAGCTCGCGGGCTTCACCCCGGTGACGGTGAAGCCCCGGCGCAGCCGCAGCGCCAGGTGGCGCCACTTCCAGCCGGCCGCTGACGACGCCATCGATGCCGTGTCGGTGGGCGTTCCCCTGCGACGACAGGACGACGGCACGTGGACAGGCCTGGTCGAGGCCGGGAACCACACCGTCGCCGTCACGGGCTACCACGGGTGGCGCGACTTCCACGGCGGGAAGGAGGTGGCGCTGAAACCCGGAGAGCCCGCGGTCGTGCAGGTTCCCTACGACCCGAGTTCATTCCACGTCATCGGCCCACCGCATGCGCCCACGCCCCGGTACTTCGAATTCGCCGGACACGTCCTCTTGCCCGACGGCACGCCGGCGCAGGGAGCGCGCATCGCGGTCGCGCAGCCGCCGACGTACTGGCGCCGCTGCGGGAACACGACTCCGACCTACCATCACGTCCGGTTCGAGGGCTCCGGCTTCGCGGTGAAGCCCGCCGCCGGACATCGGACCGTCCATGCGTGGCTCGACGATGGTCGCTCCGGAAGCGTGACGGTGGAGGGCAAGGAGGGCGAGCGCATCGTCGCCGACATCCGCCTGGAGGACACGGGCGCCGTCGTGGGCAGCCTCGACCCGCCGGCCGAACCCTACTTCGCACAGTGGCCCTCCATTCGTGTCTGGGATGACGACGACCGCCCGCTCAAGCGCATCACCGGGGACGGACGCTTCATCATCGCGGGGCTTCCGCCGGGCGACCACGCGTTGAGCCTGGAGCAGGACCCCAAGCGGCATGCCTTCGTCATCCATCCCGGGCAGCGAACGGACCTGGGACACCTGCGGTACGAGGTCTCCCAGTAGGGGCCGTCGCGTTGCTTCGACTTCGTCAGGACCCCGTGCGTCGCATGGGCGGTGGCCACGTGCTCGGTGCATTGGTAGCCGAGGGCCACCG
Organism: Myxococcus sp. AS-1-15; assembly: GCF_020037055.1. Taxonomy (NCBI): domain Bacteria; kingdom Pseudomonadati; phylum Myxococcota; class Myxococcia; order Myxococcales; family Myxococcaceae; genus Myxococcus; species Myxococcus sp. AS-1-15. The sequence goes on from NZ_JAIQDF010000007.1 coordinate 231,859, forward strand.
TGTCGATGCCGAGGAGCACGGGGAGATGGCCAGGTACTCCGGGCCTCACGCGGCGCGCTCCAGCACCCAGACGCCATAGGTCACCTTCCCGAGCAACAGGAAGATGTTCCACTCGTCATAGGCACACAGCACCTCGAGCGCGTCGGCCCCCAGCCGGGACTCCATCTGCTTGCGCGCCCGCCGCACCTTCGCCAGCCGGAGCGCGTGGCGAGCCATCCCCTCGTCGAGTTCCTCCAGGTACGGCGAGCCCTCGTCCGTCGTCGTGCCGAACTCCACGATACGCAGCCCGGCGGCAGCGCAGGCCGCCGACATCCGCTCACGTGACAGCGTCGCGGAGTTCAACCCCAACCGCCAGGTGACGCGCTCCGCCTCGCGAGGCTCCAGCAGCTCCGTGGCCAGCGCGCTGCAATTCATCATCGACCCCCCCGGGCGAAGGACACGCGCGCACTCCTTCATCGCACCCTCCAGGTCCTCGGCGTGGTTGAGCATGTCCAGACACCAGACGAAGTCGACCGAAGACGTCTCCAGCGGCAGCCGCTCGATTCCGCCCCGCGCGAAGCTCACCCGCCCCTCCACCCCTTCCCGTCGGGCCCGCTCCGCCGCGAGCGACAGGTTCTGCTCCAACGGGTCCACCCCGACGACGTGCCCCTCCAGCCGCCGCGCCAGCGCCACCACCTGACGCCCCTTGCCACACCCGACGTCCACCACGCGCGAGCCCTTCCCCACGCCCCGCCGCGAGGGAATCGCATCGAGGAGCTCCGACATCGGCCGTCCACCGGGCGACGCGTCAAGATACGCATACCGCGTCCCCTCCTCCTCCAGGAATGGCCAGAGGAAGTCATAGAACGCGGCGATCCGCTCTTGCAGGGTCGACATAAGACAAACACCCCAGCAGACCTCCGCCACACAGACAAGCCCCATCCCCAAAGACATCGCGGGAACAACAACAGCCCCGCGCGTCAAGAGGTGAAGCCTGTCCCGGAAAGATGCCCCACGCCGTGATGACCATGTGGCTCGCACCGAGGAACCCCATCCCATCCACCGCGCGGCTCGGCGACACTGGCCGGGGGCCACGTGAGGTCGTACGTGCAACCGAAGGACGAGGACGTCGAACGGACCGAAGGCTACTACCACCGCTATGGCGAGGCCGTGTACCGGCGCTGCCAGCGATTGCTCGGGGACGACGCGCAAGCCTGGGACGTGACACAGGAGGTCTTCCTGCGGGTCCACGTCCACCTGAAACAGGTGCGCGAGGCCACCTCCGCGCTCTCGTGGCTGCTCACCGTGGCGGACCGCCAGTGCTTCTCGCTGCTGCGCCGTCGTCGCACCGAGCGCACCTCCGCCATCACCCTGCGCGCCCTCGTGGACGACGAGCTGGACACCTCGATGGAGCGGTTCGTCACTGACGCGGACCTCCTGAGACACGTGCTCGCCCACTGTCCCGAGGACGTCCAGCGCATCGTCGCGCACCGGTTCCTCGATGAGCTGGAACAGGAGCAGATCGCCACCCTGCTCGACGTCTCACGCAAGACCGTGCAACGAAAGCTCCAGACCTTCTTCGAGACCGCCCGGCGCCTCCTCGAGGTCTCTGAGAGCGCCGTCTCGTGGAAAGGACCCGCCTCCGCATGAGCCCCTCACCCCTGCCCCGCTTCCCGGGCGTCCCGGAGCTCCTGATTGAACGCTACCTCTGCGGTGAAGTGACCCCCGAGGAGGCCCGGTCCATGGAGGAGGCCGCGCGCGAGATGCCCCTGCTCGCGGCCCACCTGGAGGAGCGTCGCGCCGCCCAGAGTGCCTTCGTGCGGCGGCGCCCCTTCACCGTCATCGCGGCACGCCTGCATGAGCTCGAGCCCGCCCCCGTCCACCCCTGGGCAAGGCCGCTGCGCTGGGCCCAGCCAGCGCTCGCGCTCTGTGCGCTGCTCGCCCTGGGCCTGCCGCTCCTGCGCCCCGCGCCGGACGTCGAGGAGCGGATCCGCGTGCGCGGAGGACTGACCACGCGCCTGCATGTCAAACGCGGCGACGCCGTCTTCGAGCAGGCCCTGGATGTGGCGCTGCGCCCCGGAGACCGCGTGCGCCTGGAGGTCGAGGACCCGGTGGGCGGCGCGCTGTACGTGCTCGCCGTCGACAGCCGGGGCCAGGTCACTCCGCTGCATGGCTTCGCGGAGACCGGCGGCGCGCTCCGGCTGGAGCCTGGACGGATGGCGCTCCCCGGGAGCCTGGAGCTGGATGCGGGCCCGGAGCGCGAGGCGCTCGTCTTCGTGCTGACGGCATCCGCCCCCGAGGCCCCCTCACCGACAGCCGTGCGGCGGTGGCTGGAGCAGGCGGCCCGGACCACCCGCTTCCCTCCCACCCTCGAGCCACTCCCGTCCCTGCGCCACGTGGTGCGTGAGCTGCGCCGGGAGCAGCCCTGACCTCTCGTCGCTTCGACATGTCCCACGCCACACCCGTGCCGCGTCTTCCGGGATGAACCCACCACGGGAGCGAAGCATGACGAGACGATGGCGACACGGAGTGTTGTGCCTGGGACTGCTGGCCGGCGCATCGATGGGCTGCGGCGGCCTCCTCGGAGAAGAGGGCGAGGACGACGCCTTGCGTCTACCACTACGTGGTGTATCGCGAGGGCGCGCTCCACCCCTTCTACAACGCCATGTTCCCGCAGTGCCCCGAGCCGCCGCAGGGCTACTCCCTGGTCTCGTATCGATACAAGGAAGACCCGGCGCTGCCACCGGGTCAGACCTACTTCGACGGCTGCGACGTCGACAGCGGCCGCGTGAAGATGGACCTCTTCATCGAACTGGACGGGAGATTCCGCGGGTACGTCTGCGAGCACAACACGAGCGCCCTGCGCACACAGGTGCGCGCCGCCACCGCGACGCCGCCTCCGTCGGGCAGCGAGACGTATTGCAGGAACTTCAGCTTCAACATCCAGGAGCCGGCCCTCTACGTGAACAGGCATCCGGAGCGCTATTGCGTCTCCGCGAACACGGAGGTCTACACGCTGCGTGATTACTGGGACGGAACCTGGGATGACCGCGCCACGCCGCCCGCCTGGTGGCCCTGTGCGACCTCGACCGTCCCCTGATACCCGCCCTGCGTCCCCGTGCAACGCGCCTGCGTCCCGGGGGCAAGCAGCGGGCCTCCACCAGGGTCCTCCTCGCTCCAGAAGCCCGCGGGCTCCCACTGGTACGTGCCTTGCTCAGTGGGAGCCCGCCTCGTGACTCATCCCTGACGAAGTCCCTCCGCGAGAGGTCTCCGGGAAAGCCCCCCCGGAAGCGCCGACCTGTCACCCGCCGTTCTCCGCGGCCATGTCCTCGTCAGGGCTCGGTCTCGAGGTCCCCCTCGAGGAAGGTCCATGCCCCCGACCCAGAACAACACGGCCGTGTTCCTGATGGACGGCGAAGAGTACTTCGACATGTTCCGCGACTGCCTCTACGAGGTGCGGGACGCGCAGCCCCACGCGAAGACCTATGTGCGCCTGGGCTGGTGGTGCCTCCAGCACGACACCCTGCTCGACCGCCACGCGAACCGGAACTTCGGAGAGGTCCTCAAGGAGGTCGCGGACGCGGGCCACCCCATCGACATCTGCCTCTGGCAACCCGACGACCTCACCGTCAAGGGGCTCGAGCTCGCGAAGATGTCGGACCACTTCTCCCTGCAGACGCTGGCCAAGAACAAGGCCACCCAGGCCCTGCTGCACAACCACAACCAGCGCATCCAGGTGTACCTGGAGAAGCACAGCGGCGCCGGCGTGGGCTACTCGCTCCACCAGAAGATCGCCATCTTCTCCATCGCCGGCACGCTGAAGGTGCTCGTGGGCGGCTTCAACATCGAGCACGAGTACTGGGACAACATCGCGCACTCCCGGCCCTACGGACACTCCTGCCACGACACCGGCGTGCTGCTCCAGGGCCCCGTCACGCTCGACATCGAGTCGGAGTGGCTGCGCCGCTGGAGGAAGCAGCTCCCCACGCTCAGCCTGTTCGGCAAGCCGCACCCCGCCGCCGCCCGCTCCACCCTCCAGGCCACCGCGAATGACCAGGTCATCCAGGGCGGCAACCTCACCATCACCGCGCTGACCACCAACAGCGAGTCGTTCTCGAACCAGACACACATCCGAGACAAGCTGGTGGAGCTCATCTCACACGCGAACAAATACATCTACATCGAGAACTTCCAGTTCTTCAATCCGGAGCTGGTGAAGGCGGTGCGCACGCGCATCAAGCAGATGGGCGCCAAGCAGCTCAAGGTGGTGCTGGTCATCCCGGATCCCCTCCATGACTCCGACAAGGGCGTCACGTACCTGACGCGCATCACGTACGCGATGATGGCCATCGAGAGCGGCTACCTGGACGAGAACTGCCTGGCCGTGGAGGTCATCGACGGCGAGATCACGACGCACGTCGACCCGCGAACCCAGGGGACGAAGACGTACTCCAAGGACGACTACGTCTGGGAGGTGTACGAGCCCTCCATCAACCTGCATGACTGGCCCCAGCAGGACTACCGCCTGCGGCTGACGCACAAGAAGACCCAGGCGAGGACGGAGGTGCGGCTCGACGCCGTCCTGAGGTTCATCCACAAGGGGACGGGCCAGAAGAGCAAGGCCCAGCCCAAGCACGACGACGTGGCGCCCAAGATCCAGGTCTACTTCCCCTACCGCTACGGGGGCATCAACCAGGCACCGGAGACCGTCTACCTGCACACCAAGCTGATGATCATCGACAGCCAGCACGTGGTGCTGGGGAGCGCGAACTTCGACTGCCGGGCCATGGACTACGACGGTGAGCTGGACGTGCACATCGACGACGCCGCCTTCGCGACCACCGTCAAGGCGAGGCTCGTCAACCACTACGGCATCCACGGGATGTATGAAGTCCCGCGCGCGTGCTGGAATGACTCGGCCGAGGAGCGCCACCAGGCGAACTGCGTGGGGCTCGCGCGCAGGGACCCCAAGGACCTCTGGGCCATGTTCGAGAACGTGGGCAGTTCGAAGAAGTTGAAGTTCACCTGGCTCTGAAGCCAGTCACGCCAGGAGCCACACATGACCCTCATCGGACAGTTCAACAACAACGGCACGCGGCTGAACCTCCTCCAGAAGAAGCCGCTGTTCCTCCACCACACCCACCGGCCCGCGCCCGGCTGGTACAACCGCACCAAGCCCCTGGCCGGGAACGCCCCGTTCGTGCACCTGCTCGCGACCGACGTCGCGGCGATGGTCGTCGGGGGCGTCGTCGGGGCGCCCAACAACGCCGTCATCGAACAGAACAACATCGACATCTACCTGGACATCACGGCGGGGAAACAGGCCTTCTTCAGCAACGCGCCAGCCAACGAGCTCCACGCCTATCAAGTCAATCCAGGAGGGGCGCTGGCCTGCCAGTACTTGAGCTGGGAGGACTCCTGCATCGTCTCGATGGACCTCTCCAACGTGGGGCCGCCCCTGATGATGTCGGGCCCGTTCAACGGCTGTCATTTCTATGTGACGCAGGACACCGTCACGAACCAGGTCCGGGTTCATCACGCGAACGCCAACAAGATTGGCATGTCGACCGACCACAATCGGCCGGACCTGGCCGAGGCCTACATGGACGGGTTGATGGCGGCGGCGCAGGGCCCCAACGAGGTCATCACCCACCAGATGCGCAAGGACGACTACCTGGCCAGGGTCTGGGACCCCATCGCGGGCGCGAAGGTCGAATCCCCGGTGACGCTGGCCTACCGCAACTACAAGCAGGGACAGGGCCGCACGAACGTCGCGCTCCATGAGACGATGTGCCTGGTCTTCGGCATCCGCACCGCCGTGAACACCTGGGACTTCTTCTTCCACGTCGCGGGCGTCACCGACTACAACCGCTCCGGGCTGCGCTCGAACCGTCAGGGCTACCTGAAGACCGTCATACCGTGGCAGGCGATTTGAGCGGGGCCCCGCCTCCTCCGTCATCCGCCCGAGGCGCGAGGCCCGGCTCGAGCAGTGCCAGCGCCCGGGCGCGCGTCCGCTGGATGCACTCGCGGGTCCAGTGCCCCAGCTCCGCCTGGGATAGCAGGCCGTGCCGCGCCAGGAAGTCCTCGTCCACGCCCGGGATGGGCGGGAGCGAAGGCGTGCTCCGCGCGTCCAGCTCCGACAGGGCCCGCCGCAGGCCGGCCTCCGCGCTCCCGGCGCCTCGCTCCAGCGCGAAGTCGAGGACTTCCCAGCCCAGCTCGGCGTGCCGCGCCTCGTCCTCGGCGATGACCGACAGCGTCTCGCGCACCACGGGGTCCGCGGCACGCCGCGCGCCCTCCGCGGCCACCAGGGAGGCCACGCCCTCCGCGAGGCACCCGTCCAGCAACGAGCCGCGCGCCAGCCGCGCCCAGGCCTCCTCGGAGCCCGTCGCCATGGGCTTCACGCCCTCCTGCTCCAGCTCCGGAATGGGCCCCGCCGTCCAGTCCACTCCCGAGAAGGCCCGGGCGAGCGCGAAACACCTGCGTGCGTGGCGGACCTCGTCCAGCGCCGCCAGGTGGCAGTCCTCCAGCAGCGCCGACGGCGCCCCCATCGCGGAGAGCCGGAGCGACAGCTTCGCGAAGGCTGGCACCGACGCATGCTCCATCCGCGCCGAGGTCATCCACGCCTCCCCGAGCACCGTCCGCTGCCACGTCGTGAGCCCCGAGACCTCCGGCACGGCGTCATCCGCCCAGCCCGCCCCCAGCGCCCGGCGAGCCACGCGGGCACGCCCGCGCAGGCGCAGCACCCGCCCCTTGGAGAAGTTGGTGTTGGAGAAGAAGTCGACGACGCTCCAGACGAGCCACGCCATCCCGCCAGCCGACAACACCCCGCCCGCGATCAGCAGCCCGGCTCCGAGCCGACGCGTCTTCTTCGAGTGGGTCCTGGGGAGCGCGAAGACAATCCCCAGGATGAAGGACACGGCAATCGCACAACCGAGGATTACCGCCAGCTCCAAGGCCATCACATCCCCTTTCCTGGAAGTCAGCCCAGGATGTCATGCACTCCGGATGCCCACCAGGGTGTCAGGGCGTCCGCGCGTGAAGCAGGGGCACCACCGTGCAGGGGACGGCACGCCGGACGGGCGAAGCTGTGCAACCGGCTGCACGGTGGAAGGGGCGGCTCAGTCCTCCACTTCCGCCTCGTCCCACTGCTGGTGGTTGAGGTGGGGGTCGCGGTTCGGGTCGTAGTTGGGGTCGTTCGACGGGACGTATTGGCCGTTGCCGTTCATCCAGTACTGATTGGCGCCCGTCTGGACTTGGTGGCGCGTGCCGGTGGCGGTGTTGCGCACCGTCTCCTCGTCCTTGATGTAGTTCACGAAGCGGTGGTGCATGCGGTCCGACGCGGCGTCGCGGCTGGCGTAGGTCTCCGCGATGGACCTGTTGATGGCGTCGTTCTTCTCGTGGAAGGCACGCTGCTGCGCCTCGAAGGCGGCCTTGTTGGCCTGCATGCGCTGGTGGTGCGCCGCCCAGCTCGCGCGCTCCCGGGCCATCTCGCCCTGGTTGTAGGCCTGGACGTACTGCGGATTGTAGCGCGTGCCCGCGAGCGCCTGGAGGACGACCTTCTTGCTCTCCTCGTAGCGCTCCTTGGGCGCGTCGAGCGCGTGCGTGTAGTAGTTCCAGGACACCATGTTGCCCAGGTCCGTGGCGCTCAGGTGGACGACCATCATGTACGGCTCACCGCGCTTGTCGGTCCACTCCGTCACCTTCGCCAGGAAGAGCTGGCGCATGGGGGCGACCTTGTAGAGCAGGTCCGAGAAGCCCTTGTCGGACGCGGCGATGTCCGGCGCGTCGTATTGCTTCACCAGCTTCGCGCCCTCCTTGCGTGCAATGGGAACCAGGTCCTGCTGGATGACCTGGTCGATGGACTCGAAGCGCCGCATCGGCTGGCCGCTGCGCGCCGCCACCTGCTGCATCATCGGGTCGCCCGAGAACATGAACGTCTTCGTGGGGACCATGTAGACATTCACGTTGCCCGGTCCGCTGATGACCGCCTTGCCGTTGTTGACGATCCAGTTGTCCGGCAGCGGCATCGCCGCCATCTCCATGAACTTGTCGTCGAACACCCGGTGCATGACGACCTTGCCGTTGGGTGGCACCTCGAGTCGCTTCTCGACTTCGGGTGCCCCAGGACCCGATGTGTCACCCTCGACCTTGTTCTCGCGACAGCCGCCCACCACGACACACGACGTCACGAGCGGAATCATCAGCGCCTTCATCGGAGTTCCCCCTCCTGGACTGCATTGCCATCCAGGCTACCAGAGGCCCGGTGCGGGGGACACCCGGGCCCCTGGCGGGCTCACAGCTCCGGGAAGACGAGCAGGCCTCGCTGCGAGTCGACCACGTAGACATAGCCGTCCCCTGGGACGCGGATGCCGACGGCGCCCTCCCAGGAGGAGACGTTGAGGAACACGGGGTCGTGCTCCCGCCAGGTGTGGTGATAGGCGATCTCCCGGGGACGGCTCGGAACGGTGACATCCAGGACGCGCACGCCCTGCTGGAAGTGCGCCAGATAGAGCCGGTTGCCGACGAGCTCCATGTTGTGGATGGAGACCTCCGGCGACAGCTTGTACTCGCCGATGAGGGTGGGGTTCGCCGGGTCGTTCAGGTTGAGCACCCGCAGGTGGGCGCCCCACCCCTCGCCGCCCTCGAACGCGATGAGGTTGTTCTGGAAGTACGCCACGCGCGAGTAGTGGCTCATCGCGTTGGGATACTCGTACGCGCCCAGCTTCTTCACGTTCGCGGGGTCGCGCGCGTCGAGGATGAGCAGGCCCGCGCCCCAATGGTTGACGAAGAGCAGGTGGTTCAGGGAGGTGGCGTCGTGGGGATAGGAGTTGCGCCCCGGCATCCGGGAGCTCTCGTCCCGGTAGCTACCCAGCAACACGGGCTCGCGCGCGTGGGTGACGTCGAAGATGAGGACGTCCCCGTTGTCCATGGCATACAGCCGATTGCCATTCACGAAGAGGGTATGGGTGCTGCGCCGCATGCCGCCCGACAGGTCCTGGATGAGCCTGGGGGACGCGGGGTCGGAGATGTCGAACACCAGGACGCCCCGGGCCGCGCTGGCGACATAGAGCGCGTCGTCCTTGGCCCAGACCCCGTTCCAATAGGCATCATCGGGGTGCGTGATGGACGCCACCAGACGCGGCGCGGTGCGGTCCGCGAGGTCGAAGACGAACAGACCTCCCTCGCCCGGGAAGCCCGCCTCGATGTTCACCACGTAGGCGTGCCCCTTGGTGACGTAGACATCCACCCCCATGCCCGTGTTCGCCCCCGTGGAGGCCTCGCCGATGAGTCGCAGCCCGCCCGAGGACTCTGCTTCCCCGGGCCGGCGGCGGGTCCGGACGCTCTCGAAGCTGAGCACCCGGGGCGGCTTCCCCGCCTCGCAGTAGACGTCACAGCCCAGCACGCGGTCCGTCCCCACCGCCCGGCACCCCAGCTCCGCCGTCACGCTGTAGGGACGGCCGGGAATATTGGCGGTCGACACCAGGAACATCGGGTGGGCCGCCTCCGGTTCGAGGAAGTAGTACCGGCCCAGCAGCTGATCGGTGGCGCGCCCCGGCCCCGTCGAGGTGTCGTGGAAGCGCGCGTTGAAGGGGCCCGAGGTGTCCACGCCCTTCAGGCTCTCCAGATCACAGCCCGTCAGGTCGTAGGACTCCAGCTTGCCGCAGTCATCCGGGGTGCTGACGGAGACCCGGAGCGCGCAGCTCACGGCCGGCGGTGGCCCCAGGTCTCCCGGGTCCGGCAGCGGCGTGCCGGGAGACAGATCCACCGGCACCTCGATGACCTCACGGTCCGGGCTGTCGCACCCGCCCGCGCCAGCGAGCCACCACACCATTGCGACGACGACCCACGTCCACTTCACCATGTCTGCCCCCGGGGATGGGGCCGGCGCGAGCGGGATGGACGTGCACGGAGGAAGGCCGACCCGGAATCCCTCGAACGAACAGGGGCCCTCCCCATATCGCGGGTCCGCGGACGCCGTTCAATCCCTGACATCCGCGCGGGCCCTGGGGCGTCAGAAGATGGTCCGCACGCTCCGGTCCCCGGCGATGTACTGGTTCAGCGTGTAGCCGAAGTCGGACGTGCACGCGTGGTTGAGCTTCCGGACCAGGCCATACAACACCCGCCCCAGAGGCGAGGAGTCGAGCACGGAGCGGACGCTGCAGATCTCCTCGTGCTCGGTGACCTTCAGGTCCTGGTCGAGCACGACCTTGTGCACGGCGTGGTACGTGAAGGTATCCCCCACCAGCGCCTGCCAGGGCCGCAGGGCGAGGAAGTGCTTGAAGACGAGCGAGGTCTTCACCTCGGCCATCACGACATGGGAGCCATCCGGACGCCGCGACTCGGTGACGTCGCCGAAGGCCATGCGACAATCCGAGAGGAAGGTCCTGTTGACATACACGAGCCGCCGGGCGCGCTCCAGCCCCTGCACCGTGACGAGTGGGTCATGGAACGTGGTGTCCGGGTGATAGTGCCTCGACGCGGCGGCGCGGGGACGGTGCTCATCACAACCATACAGGATGGGCAGGAAGCTGCGGACGAGCTCGGCGGGCCCCCGGGGCTCCGAATGCAGCGGGGTGGTGTGCGCGACTTCCCTCATGTGGAACTCCTCCAACGACGATGTGAAACCAGACGGCCCGCGGCCGCTCAGCAGGCGCGAGCCAGCGGGCCGCTTCGCGGCGAGAGTCCCGCTCCACCTCGTGCCCCGCCCGCTGGCACTCGGCCGCGGACACGACGCCGCCGACTCCCGCGCCAAGGACAGCCACTCGGAATCGCCGGTCGAAAGCGCGGCCTCTGGGAATGACTCTCATGGGGGTGGCCGATGGTGTCCGCTCGGGCCGGGGCTCGTAATCGCCTGCCGGTCCCGGATGGCTGTCGCCTGCACGACCAAGGCGCGTCCCCGTCCTCCCACGAAGAAGGCCCCGGCGCGCTGGACGCACCGGGGCCCTTGGACTTCAGGGTGTCAGGGACTTCACGGCAGCGGCGGCAGCGTCAGCACGCCGTTGCACTGGCCGGGCGTCGAGGGCACGCCGGTGCCGCCCCAGGGCGCGCCGGTGTTCACCACCACGCTGCCCCCAGGAGGCGGCGGGCAGCCGTAGCCCTGGGCCTGGCGCACGACGATGTTGGCGTTGGCCGGCAGGTTGTAGAGGACGTCCGTGCCCGCGCCCACGCAGATGTTGCGCGTCTGGCTGCCACCGGTGGGGAGCGGAATCTCCAGCTCCAGGCAGATGGGCAGCGTGGTGCCCGGCGGCAGTGAGGCCGCGTTCACGTCGATGCGCAGACAGGCGGGGTTGGTCTTCTCGATGTCGGCGTTGATGAAGCCGACCTCATTGGTGTTGGCCGTGAAGCCGCTGTTGGAGATGCGCGCGCAGTCATCCGCGTTGCAGCTCACCGTCTCGCGGTTGTTGCACTGCACGGGGTTGCTCGTGCGGGTGCCGCTGGTGGGCTGCTGCCGCCACTGGTTGGAGCCCACGGGCATGGACCAGAAGGCGATGTTCGCCGGGGCCGTGGGGGCCAGGTCATTCGTCAGCGGGATGAAGACACGCGCGGTGGCGCCCGGGGCCAGCTTGAGCAGCTGCCCCCTGCCGTCGCGGACCTCCGTGTAGATGGCGCCGCGCGACTCCAGGAACACCTGCTGGCCCGACAGGTTGACGGCGCCGTCGGTGCCCGGCATCGACAACAGGCCCGTGTCGATGTGACGCACGCCCACCGTGAACGGGCCCTGCACCTGCTCACCCGAGGGGCCGCGCAGCGCGGACAGGTTCACCTGGATGGAGGCGCCGTTGCGCGGGTCCGTCACCACGACGGTGCCCGACGCGCTGAACGTCTGCCGGTGCAGCGAGTGCAACACGAAGCGCGCCCCGAGCACGTTGCGTGTGACGGCGCCCACGTAGGGCATGTAGCCCGGAACATCGATGGTCACCGGCGTGCCCATGGGCACCGCCGCCGTCACCGAGAACGAGCCGTCCGAGGCCGACGTCCCCGCGGCGCTGCCGACGCTCACCCTCGCCCCGGCGAGCGGGGCTCCGGCCGCGTTGGTGACGACGCCACAGATGGTGGTGCCGGAGCTGGCGGGCGTACACGTCACCAGCGGCTGTACGTGCTCCACCGCCGCGGGAGCCTCCGCCTCACCCTCGGGCGCACCACAGGCCGCGCCCAGCAGCATCGTGCCGCTCAGCGCGCCACACAGCCACATCCACCGCTTGCTGACCATTGCCGACAGAGACATCACATACCTCCCCGTTGAAGAAAGGCGACACCCCGAGGGCGTCACCTCCTCGCATGGTATGTGATTCATCTGACATTGACACGGCAGCGCCGGATGTTTCAATCCCAGCACCAATGTTCATCAAACACAGACACGTCACGAAAGACCCGAGGCGACGGCGACCACACGTGTGACACCCCGCGCTACAAATCAAAGGCTCTCGACCCACCCATGTAGCCTGGAATGTCACAGGAGGGTGCGAAACACATACGGGGTTCCCGCATGGCCCGGTGTGCCATGGCGTCGACACACGAGGATTTCAGAGCGCGAGCGGCTCCTCGGCCGGTGCGGGCGTGGCGGGCTTCTCCGACACGGACTCGGCGCAGAGGGTGGAGCCGTTCATGTCGCACCGGCCGCCGTCCTCCAGGTCGAACTGCCAGCGGTGGCGCGGGCAGACCAGGTACCTGCCCTCCTCCACCCACCCCTCGGACAGGTCCGCGCCCTGATGCGGACAGAAGCGCTGCACGGAGAAGCGCCGGTGGCCCACCGTCACCACGGTGCGCTCGCGCTGGGACTCGGTGGAGCGCACGCCCTCGCAGAAGGCCCGCATGTCCTCGATTTCGACGCCCAGGAAGCCGTGGAGGATGGGCTCGTAGACGTCCGGGAAGCGGCTGAGCCGCAGGCGGAACGACAAGAGGAAGTCCTCCCACGTCAGCTTCCGGTCCAGCACGCGCACCATGTCCGCGGCGCTCACCTTCATGGTGTAGCGCGTCGTCTCGCGAATCTCCGCCACCTCGTCCACGCGCCGGCCCTTGAAGTCCACGCGCAAGAGGCGCTCGGGCAGCTCCGTCAGCTCCACGTACAGCGGCATCCCCACCCGCTCGTGCAGGTCCAACAGGTCCAGCTTGCGCTGCAGCTCCACGCGCAGCCGGGCGTGGATCTCATCCACCTCCGCGCGCAGCATGTTGCGCCGCCGCTCCCGGAACAGGTGCGCCATGTCTGCCGCGTAGGTGCGCAGGTAGGACTCGAAGCCCTCCTCCGTCAGCCGCGCGCCGTCCAGCGAGACGTACTCCAGCGAGGCCGCGTCCAGCACGTCCCCCGGCATGGGCTCCAGGAAGCGGGTGTGGGCGCCGGGCAGCCGCTGCTCGAGGAAGCGGAACAGCGTGGTGGCGTTGGGGAAGATGTTCACCTTCTCCAGGTTGAGCGCGAACAGGGCCGGGTCCAGGAAGCACGCGGGGCCGGCCGAGGCCAGGTAGGCCCGCGGCTTCACCACCTCCAGCGCGCGCGCCACCGCCTCGAACTTGCTCTCGCGCTTCTTCAGCGAGATGGCCGCGTACGTCTCCGGCGTGTACTCGTAGCAGGTGGGGTGCCAGATGGCGCCGGAGAACTGGGCGGTGAAGAGGTCGATGGGCCCCTCCTCCTCGCTGATGCGCGCCAGCCGGTCATGCAGCTTGCAGTCGTTGAGGTTGACGAAGCACTGGCCGTCGCCGCGCACCATGATGGCGGAGTCGCGGTTGGTGCCCTGCTCGGACACGAAGAGCTTGAGGTAGCCGCCCTTGATGGGCACCTCGCGTCCGTCCTCGCAGGCGATGACGCGCTTGCAGCCGTAGCGGGCGAAGATGTCCTGCAGCTCCGAGCGCTGGAAGCGGGGAATCACCACCGTGAAGTCCCGGGTGCGGAGGCTGGCCAGGAACTCCGGGTCGAAGTGGTCCTTGTGCTCGTGGCTGACGTACAGGTAGCGCTCGCGGCCGGGCGTCTCCAACAGCTCGCGCACGCGCGGGGCCAGGTGGTGGTTGCGGGGCAGCTGCATCCACGCCGAGTCGAACGCCCCGCGCGGGGACAGCCACGGGTCCATGACGACGACGCTCCCCGCGCACTCCACGGCGAAGCCTGCATGGCCCAGGAAAGTGATTCGCATGTCCCCGCCCCCCACCGAAGCGGCCCGACGACGCGCCGAGGCCGCACACACCCGAGTCGCCGCCCGCTCTCACGGCCGGCGTGAAGTAGGCTGCGAACGGGGTGTCACCTGGACCAGGGGCCTTCCAGTCCCGGCTCGCGTCCGCGTCCCGACACGGCCCCGGGCGGGAGACACGAAGGGCGCGGAAGGAGGACCTCCCGCGCCCCGGTGTCGTCGTCGGTGGAGACGGCTCAGCGACTACGGCTGGATTTCACGGACGGACAGCCACTTGAAGTCGACGTCCTCCGCGTTGTCCCAGCGGAACGTGGCGATGGGGCCACCCCAGGTGATCGGCATGGCGCCCACGGAGCCGCCGCAGTGCCCGGCGTCCCCGCCCCAGTCCCCAGCGTCCACCCAGTCGTAGACCTTCTTCCACGTCACCTTGTCGGCGTTCTCGTTGACGTACATCTCCAGCCGCACGGCCTCCTTGCCGCTGACGGTGGTGTTGCGCATCACCGCCTTGAAGCCCACCCAGCGCCCCTTGAGCGCGGAGGTGGCGGGCTTGTACGGCGCCTGGTCGTAGGAGACATGCCACGTCTCCTTCTGCCAGCGGGCGCGGCCGTCGTAGTGCAGGCCGCCCTTGTAGCTGCTGCCCTCGCAGCCGGAGTTGTTGTTGTTGTGCTTGCCGCCGCGCGCGTACCAGTCGAAGTTGTCCGAGCCGTCCGACGCGGCGTTGAGCTTCACGAAGCCCGTCATCTCGACGTTCTTCCAGTCGTTGGGCGCCTGCATGTAGCCCCGGCTGGCCAGCACATCCCGGTCATACGTCGGAATCTTCGCGGCGGAGTAGCCGGTGGAGGTGGTGACGCCCATGCGCACCTGGCTGTGCTTCATCTTCCACGAGCCGTCCGCGTTGCGGGTGATGGCGCGCTGCGGGTCGAACCGGGGGTCCGACGTGGGGTCGTCCGCCAGCGCCCAGGACTCGCCGCCCGCCTTGGACGGGTACAGCCGCGTCACGCCGAACTTGTCCACGGAGGGCTGCTCGGGAGTCGGCTCCGGGGTGGGCTCGGGCGTCGGCTCGGGCGTCGGCTCAGGTGTCGGAGTCACCCCGGGCGTGGGCTCCGGCGCGGGGTTGCCCGGCGTGGGGTCGGGGCTCGGGACCTGGGGTTGCTCGGACGGCGACTCGGTGCCGCCGGGCGTCTGGGCTCCGGGAGCGCCCGGGTCGGCGCCGCACGCGGAGGCGGACAGGAGGAACAAGGCGCCACACAGGGATGAGAGAACACGGTTCCGGATCAAATGGCGGTCCTTCTGCGAGGGGCCGCGAGAGTGGCGGAGGAGCCGCGGACGCCTATCGCCCTGCGGGCCCTCGCCGCGCCGCTCCCCCGAGGCCAGGATTGCCTCGGGGCGTCGACGCCTGGCTGGTCTCAGCGGCCCGGTGACTGTCGTTTTTCCAACCGGACGGCCCGAAACCCACCACGTCCCGCAACCCTTCCCCAGCCAGTGACGCCCGCTCCGGCCCTCCCCGGGCCGCCCCCTCCCGGGACAGCCCTGGAGCGCTTGCGGGAGCCATCCTTCGGTTTTTCCGAAGGAGTGAGTCTGTAATCCCTATTTGTCGAAGAGAACGGCGGCTCTTATCTGAACCCCACCTATGGAACCTCTACAAACCGTCGGCAGTCCCGTCCTGTGGGGCGGCTTCATTGCCTTCGTCATCGCGATGCTCGCCCTGGACCTCGGCGTCTTCCACCGGAAGGCCCACACGGTCAGCTTCAAGGAAGCGCTGGGCTGGAGCACGGTGTGGATCAGCCTGGCGCTGCTGTTCAACGCGGGGCTCTGGTGGAAGTTCGGAGGCAAGCCCGGGCTGGAGTTCCTCACCGGCTACCTCATCGAGAAGTCGCTCTCCGTCGACAACATCTTCGTCTTCGTCGTCATCTTCTCGGCGATGCGCATCCCCGCGCTGTACCAGCACCGGGTGCTCTTCTGGGGCATCCTGAGCGCGCTCGTGCTCCGGGCCATCATGATCTTCGCCGGCGTGGCCATGCTGGAGCGCTTCCACTGGCTCATCTACGTCTTCGGCGGCTTCCTCATCATCACCGGCCTGAAGCTGTTCGTGCAGCGCAACAAGGAGGACCACCCGGAGGACGGGTGGATGATGCGGATGCTGCGCAAGAGCATCCCGTCCACCACGCGCTTCGACGGGCACCACTTCTTCACCATGGAGAACGGCCGCCGGCTGGCCACGCCGCTGCTGATGGCGCTCATCCTGGTGGAGGCGTCGGACATCCTCTTCGCCCTGGACTCCATCCCCGCCATCTTCGCGGTGACGCGAGATCCGTTCATCGTCTTCACGTCCAACATCTTCGCCATCCTGGGCCTGCGCTCGCTGTTCTTCCTGCTGGCCGGCGCGGTGGAGAAGTTCAGCTACCTGAAGGTGGGCCTGTCGGGCGTGCTGGTGTTCGTGGGCGCGAAGATGGCGCTCATCGACTTCGTGAAGATCCACCCGGCCGTCTCGCTGGGCGTCATCGCCACGCTGCTGGGCGCCAGCATCGTCGCCTCGCTCATCAAGGCGAAGAACCTGCCGCCGCACACGCCGGAGACGGGCGCCGACACGCTCGTCAAACCGTCGGAGAGCTGAAGCAGCCCGCAGCACATCCCCCGAAGCCAGGGCGCGTCCGGACCTCATGCCGGGCGCGCCGGAGCCGGGCGCCGCCAAAGTCATGCGCCGGAAAGCGAAGAGGCCGTGAACCCTTGGGTTTCCCCTTGGATTCACGGCCTCTTCTTGTTGGGCGCAGCAGGGTTTGAACCTGCGACCCCTGCCGTGTGAAGGCAGTGCTCTACCGCTGAGCTATACGCCCGCGCTGCGTGTTGCCACCGCGTCGCGACGGGGAGCTAGATGCCATCTGCTCCCTCGGGTGTCAACGCAATTTCTACGAGAGCCCATCCAGCTTCTCTTCCAGCTCACGCAGCCGACGCTTGAGGCCGGACAGCTGCTTGCCCACGGCCTTGAACTCGCTCTTCGGCGCGAAGTGGAACGCCTTGAGCAGCTCCTCCTGGCCGCGGTCCAGGGCCTGCTTGCCCCGCTGGGCCTTGCCGATGGCGTTGGCGATGGCCATGGCGCGCTTCTCGTCGGCCATGAGCTTCTCCACGGCCTTGCTGGAGAGCTCCAGCGCCTGCTTCTTCAAGTCGTCACGGATACCCATGGCTCGTTGCCCCCCGGCCTACGGCTCGTCGATGTACTGCGTCTGCAGCTTCGCGAAGACGCGGTCCGCGATGCCCTTGTACTTCATGCGCTCGATGAGGGGCTGCAGGTCGCCCTTCATGGAGATGCGGCGCTTGAGCACCGCCTCCACGGGGTCCAGCGTCCCCTGCAGCAGCTGCTTCCAGACGGTGTACGGGGCGCGGGCCAGGTAGACGGGCTCGAGCTCGTCCAGGTCATCCGGGTCCGCGAGCACGCGGGCCTTCTCGATGCGGCAGTCGCCCGGGACGACATGCACCACGAAGGACTTCGCCAGCTTGCCGGGCTCGGCCTCGATGATGGCCCCGAAGTCGCCCTTCCATCCCTTGCCGGCGACGGCGCACTCGGGGTCCTCGTTCGTGAGCCGGACCGCTTCGTCCAGCCACTCCTTCGACGGGAACTTCGCCATGAGCTGCTACCTATCCTCTTCGGAAGACTCTCTTGATGCTGGAGAGCAGGCCCCGCTCGTCATCGCTGGCGCCGTTGGAGCCGCTCGCCACGGGCTGATGGTCGACGTTGTTGCGCAGGACATCCGAGAGCGCCCGCTTGAGCTGCTCCGGGGTATCGCGCGTGGCCAGGTCCACCCGGCGCGGAGTACCACTGGCCTCCTCCACCGTCACCTGGAGCAGACACTCCTCGGTGAGGCGGAAGTCGATCTTCCTGCCGGCCGCGGCGGACGGGACCCGGACGGTGCCCAGGTACTCGTTGTCCACCATCAGGTCGCTGTCCCCCTGGAAGATGTCCAGCTCGATGTAGGCCGAGCCCGGCTCCTTCGGCGGAGGCAGGCGGAAGCTCTTCACCATGGGGATGAGCGAGTTCTTCTCGATGATGCGCTTCACGCGGCCGTTGGGCAGCGCGTAGCCGATGGGCATGGACACCGCGTCCAGCAGCGTCACCGCGTCGATGCTGCCCAGCGAGTCGCCCAGCAGCGCCGCGCCCAGGGCCACGCACTCGTCGGGGTGCACGCCCTTCCTGGGCGGCTTGCCGAAGTGCGCTTGAATCTTCTGCTGCACGAGCGGCATGCGGCTCTGGCCGCCGACGAGGATGATCTCGTCGATGTCCGAGCGGGCGATGCCCTTCTCCTCGAGCACGCGGTCGCAGATCTCGAAGGTGCGGTCCACCAGGTCGCCGGTGAGGCTGTTGAGGAACTCGCGCGTCAGGGGGATGCGCAGGTCCACCGGCTTGCCCTTGCGCTCGTCGATGAAGGGCAGGTCGATGACGACGTTGGGGATGAGCGTCAGGTCGATCTTCGCCGCCTCGGCGGCGTTCTTGATGCGCTGCAGGGCGATGGGGTTCTCGGTGAGGTCGACCTTGGTCTCCTCCCGGAAGCGCTCCAGCACGTACTCCATGATGCGCGTGTCGAAGTCCGCGCCGCCCAGGAAGGTGTCGCCGCCCGTCGCCAGGACCTCGAAGACGTTGCCGGCCAGGTGCAGCACGGAGACGTCGAAGGTGCCGCCGCCCAGGTCGTAGACGAGGACCTTCTGGTCCAGGCCCCGGTTGAAGCCGTACGCGAGCGCCGCCGCGGTGGGCTCGTTGACGATGCGCTTGACGTCGAAGCCGGCGAGCCGGCCCGCCTCCTTCACCGCCTGGCGCTGGTTGTCGTTGTAGTAGGCCGGGACGGAGATGACGGCCGCGTCGATGGGGCCGCCCAGGAACTGCTCCGCGATGGTCTTCAGCTGCGAGAGCACGAAGCTGGAGACCTGGGGCAGCGTGTAGAGCTTGCCGCCCATCATCACCGCGGCGTCCCCGTTGGGGCCCTCGACGATGTCGTACGGGAAGGAGCCGCGCAGGTCCTCCACCGACTTGGAGTGGTACTTGCGGCCGATGAGGCGCTTGGTCCCCCACAGCGTGTTGCGGGGGTTGGTGACCATCTGGTCCTTGGCCACCCCGCCCACCAGGAGGTCTCCCTTGGCCGACAGGGCGACGACGGTGGGGAGGATGAGGTTGCCGCGATCCGTGGGGACGATCTTCGGGATGCGGTTGCGCACGGACGCCACCAGCGTGTTGGTGGTGCCCAGGTCAATCCCGACGATGCGAGGTCTGTCCGCCATGAAGTTCACGGGCGCGGGCCACCAGACGCGCGCCCCCGTCCCACTCTGTATCACGTCGCGACTTCGCGCGCGCGTTTCTGGGCGAAGCCCTCAGTCCTCCACCTCGGAGCCCTCCGGACCCGGCTCGTTCCACCCCAGGGGGGGTGGGAGCACCCCTCGGACCGCCTCGGTGGAGGGCAGGACCAGGCGATCATACGGCCCCCCCTCCCCCGTCGGCAGCTCGTCCAGGAAGCGGGACGGGCGCAGGACGATGCGCTCGCCCTCCCGGGGCAGCACCGACAGGGGGTACACCAGCGCCAGGAGGTCCCGGGCCCGGGTGGTGGCCACGTAGAACAGGCGCCGCTCCTCCTCTTCCTCCTCGGCCGAGCGAGTCGCCTGGGACATGGGGAAGCGCCCGTCCACCAGCCAGAGGACGAAGACGCTCCGCCACTCCAGCCCCTTGGCCTGATGGACGGAGCTGAGCGTCAGGACGTCCCCGGGGGCATCGCCCTCCAGGGCCTCCTTGGCGGCGAACTCCGCCACCAGCGCCAGCTCCGACAGGAAGCGCGGCAGGTCCTCGAACCGCCGGGCCAGCTCCGCCAGCCGCCGCAGGTCGTCCTCCCGGCTGTCCTCGGGCATGGCCTCCAGGGCGAGCCGGGCGGCGTACCCACCCGCCAGCACGTCCTCGATGAGCCCCCCCGGGTCGCGCGTGGCCTCCGGGCGTCCCAGCCGCCCCATCAGCGCCGTGAGCCGCTCGAAGGCCGGAAGCGACTTCTTCGACACGTGGCGCCGCACGTCCTCGTGGACCAGCCGCTCCCCCAGGGGCAGGCCCTCCGGCAGGGCGCGCAGCGAGGTCCACAGGCGCTCCGCCGTGGTGGGTCCCACGCCCGGCACCGCGCGCACCACCCGGCGGAACGCCAGCTCGTCCCGGGGGTTGTTCACCCAGCGCAGGTGGGCCAGCACGTCCTTGACGTGGGGCTGCTCGAAGAAGCGCACCCCGGAGCGCACCCGGAACGGCAGGCCCCGGCGCGTCAGCTCCAGTTGGAGCTCCAGGCCGTGGTTGTGGGCGCGGTAGAGGACGGCCATCGACTCCAGGGGTTCGCCCCGCGCGCGGAGCGTCTGGATGTGTTCAGCCACCCAGGTCGCCTGTTCGGCCGCGTCCAGCGTGGGGACGACGAGGGGTCGGGGCCCGGAGGCGCGCTCGGAGACGAGCGCCTTGGGGAACTGCCGCGTGTTCTGGGCGATGGCGGCGTTGGCGAGCTGGAGGACCTCCGGGGTCGAGCGGTAGTTGCGCGTCAGGGTGAAGACGGCGCAGCCGGGGTGCCGCTCCGGGAAGCCCATGATGTTGGAGAAGTCCGCGCCCCGGAAGCTGTAGATGGACTGGCAGTCGTCCCCCACGACGGTGAGGTCCTGACGCTCCCCGGCGAGCAGATCCACCAGCTCGCCCTGGAGGCTGTTGGTGTCCTGGTACTCGTCCACGAGCACGGCGTGGAAGCGCTCGGCGAGCAGGGCGCGGACGCGGGGGTGTTCGACGAGCAGCCGCTTCAGGTTGAGGAGCAGATCATCGAAGTCCATCAGGTGCAGCCGCGTCTTGCGCAGGCGGTAGAGCGCCGCCGTGGCGAGCACCTCCGGCGCCAGCGGGACGAACTGCGGCCGGCGGTCCACCAGCACCTCCGACACGGCCTGCTGCAGGTTGGTGGCGAGCGACACCAGCTCCAGCACCAGCTCCGGCCGGGGGAAGCGCTTGTCGCTCTTGAGCTTGCGCTCGGCCAGACAGCTCACCATGAGGTCCCGCGCGTCCTGCCGGTCCAGCACGGTGAAGCGCTCCGAGTAGCCCAGCGCCGTCGCGTGCTCGCGCAGGAGCGCATGCGCCACGTGGTGGAACGTGCCGCCCGTCACGCGCCCCACGTCCACGAAGCCGCCCACCAGCTCCGCCAGGCGGCGGGTCATCTCGCGCGCGGCCTTGTTGGTGAACGTCAAGAGCAGGAGGTGGTCGGGCGAGAGGCCCAGCTCCAGCCTGCGCGCCGCGCGGAAGGTGAGCGTGCGCGTCTTGCCGGAGCCCGCGCCGGCGATGACCAGCACCGGCCCCGCGTCCGCCTCCACCGCGCGCAGCTGCTCCTCGTTGAGGAGCCGGGCGTAGTCGATGCGCGACGGGCCACTCGGCGGACCGAGCGGCCTGGGGGTGGGCGGGGAGACCATGGGGCGCGGAACTCTAACCGCCCCGCCCGCCCGGGACGAACGGATCAGCCGGACTTCACGGCACGGGCTTGTGCGCCGTCAGCCGCGCCGAGGCCGCCTCGCGGACCTGGGCGGACGGGTCCCGCTCCCGGGCCAGCTCCAGCAGCACCCGGCCCACCTGGGGCAGCTTCGTGCTCACCGTGGCGAGGGCGGCGGTGCGCTCCTTCACCCCGCCCTCCAGCCGCTCGGTGACGCCGCGGTCCGCGCAGGTGCGCACCCCGGGCGACTGCTCGCGGAGGATCAGCTCCGCGTCCGCCAGCCGGGCCTCGGTGAGGCGGCGGGCCTCCTCGGCGCGGCGCTCGAACTCAGCCAGGTCCTCGGGGAACTCGGTGGAGACGGCGCGCGCGCGGGCGATGGCCTCCTGGGCGAATCTCGCGTTGACGGCCGCCGCGCACAGCTGCCGCGCCGAGGCCAGGGGCACGCGGCCCTCTGTCGTCACCGTCTCGTCGCGGGCCACGTTCAGCGCCCACACCGCGAGCTGGCGCGCGGCCACCGCGGCGGAGAAGGGCTGCTTGCGCCCCTCGCGGATGTCCACCCAGCGGCGCAGCACCACGGGGTCCGGCACGCCGGAGTCGAAGGCGCGCTGGTACTCGGTGGAGGCCTGCGGCAGCTGCCCGGAGAGGTCCAGGAGGACGGCCACGGTGAGGTACATCTCCGCGCTGCTGGCCCGCTCGCGCAGGGCGTCCAGCCGGGAGGCCACCTCGTACTCCGCCACCGGGCGCGGCAGCGACGTGAGCACCGTGCGCAGCGACTCCAGCGCGTTCTGGCGGATCAACGGGTTGCGCGCCGAGCGCAGCGCGTCCAGGAGCGGATCCACCGCGCGCACGGAGACGTGCTGGCCCAGTTCCTCCGCCGCCTGCCAGCGGTCCAGCGCGTCCGGCGCCAGCAGCGAGCGCTTCAGGTCCTCCAGGTCGCGCAGGTAGTGGCCCACGTGCGCGGCGCGCACGAGCGGATCCGGATGCGCCAGCGCGGCCTGCTCGGCGCGGGCGCGCGTCAGTCGCGCCGGGAAGTCCGTGAGCTTGGGCCCCAGCGGATGCGCCTTCACCCGCGCCTCGGCCTCGTCCACCAGCCCCGAGACGAGCAGCCCCTCCACCTCCAGCCCCAGCAGCAGGACGCGCGCCTCCTCGCGGTGCACGCCGGCCGGGAAGTCCTTGAGGTAGGCGAACAGCTTCGTCGCGCCGGAGCCCCTGGCCTGCTCGAAGGCCTGCGCGTCCAGCCGCGACTCGACCTGGAGTCGGCGTGGATCATCCGGCTTCTCGCGCAGGTACTCGGCCAGCCGCTTCGGGTCCTCCGTCGTCGCCAGCTCGCGCGACTCCGCCTCCAGCATCAGCCGCTTCGCCTCGTCGCGCTGGGCGCCGTCCGGGTGCTCCTGGAGGAACTGCTTCCAGGCGGCCACGGAGTCGGCCTCCTTCGCGGCGTTGAAGCGCAGGCCCTCCAGCAGCGTCCTCGCGGTGCGCGTGTGCGGCGCCTCCGGGTACGCCTCCAGGAAGCGCTTGTAGGCGAGCACCGTGTGCAGCCGCTTCGCCTCCTCGAACTCCAGCTCCTCCAGCCGGGCCTCGGCGGCGTCACCATCCGGGTGCGTCGGGTTCTCCCGCAGGAAGGCGCGATAGCCCTCCACGGTGTCCGTGCTGGCGGCGCGGTCATACGGATTGGGCAGGCACCCGGTGGCCAGCAGGAGGACGGGGAAGGCTCGGCGGAGTGAAAACATTCTCCTGGAGCAATACCGCACCCCGCTCCCCCCGGAAACACGCGCCGCCACGGACGGTTGCCTGGGTAGGTTTTTTGACGACACACGAAGCCGGGGCCAGCATGGTGCCCCAGGACGCTACAGGGAGGTCGCGCATGCGGTGGCTCACGCTGATGGGAATGCTCTCGATGCTCGCGACGGGCTGCGCCACCCCGTCCGGCCGGCTGGAGCCCTGGCTGGACTCGTACGCGGTCCGCTACCACTCGGCCTCGCCGCCGGCCTTCCCGCGCGAGTCGCTCTCCACGCCCGTGGCGCCGGCGCAAGCGGAGAAGAAGCCCGCGCCGGCCAGGGCGAAGACGCCCGCGCGCGCCGCCGCGTCCCGGCCCGCGAAGGGCAAGCCGGCCACCACGAAGGTGAGCACCCAGGGCGCGCGCCCCATCTCGGCCGATGCGCGCGAGAAGGTCCTGGCCGCGGCGCGCTCGGTGGTGGGCAAGCCGCAGGTGACCTTCGACGGCCGCAAGTACCCGTCCGACTGCACGGGCCTCATCGAGGGCGTCTACGCGCAGGCGGGCCTGTCCTTCCGCGGGACGCTCAAGCCTGGGGACAACGGCGTCACCGCGCTGTACCGCTACGCCCGCGCCCATGGCCGCGTGTACGAGGACGGCCGGCCCGTGCCCGGGGACCTGGTGTTCTTCCACGAGACGTACGACCAGAACCGGGACGGCCGCCGCAACGATGGCCTCACCCACGTGGGCATCGTCGACAGCGTGGACGCGCAGGGCACCGTCACCGTCATCCACCGGGTCAACCGGGGCGTGGTGCGCTACCGGATGAACCTGGCACGCCCCCACCTGCCGAGGGATCCGAAGACGGGCGAGGTGCTCAACGACCTCTTGCGCCACCCCGGCCCGAACAAGGCCCCGGTGCTCACCGGGCAGCTCTTCGCGGCCTACGGCAGCGTGCTCCCCGCGAGCGCCCCGGCGAAGAAGAAGCCCGCGCCCATCCCCGTGGCCCTGCGCTGAAACGAACGGCGCCCGACTCCAGGAAGAGCCGGGCGCCGGTGAAGCGGCGAGGACTTCGTCTCAGGACGCGCGCGCGGTGCGGTCCCACGCGGCGCGCTGCGAGTTGCGCAGGAAGCGCCAGAAGCCCACGACGATGGCCAGGTTCATGGTGACGAAGTAGTAGGCCACCGAGGCCACCCGCTTCGCCGCGCCGCGCTTGAGCACGCCCACCTTCCCCAGGTACGCCAGCGCGTAGAACAGGCCCTGGGCGAAGAGCGTGGCGCGGTAGAACATGCTGTCGAGCAGGAACAGGTTCGCCAGCAGCGCCACGCCCATCAGCGCGGGCGCGCACCAGCGCAAGAGCTTGTGCGACCAGAAGGCGAACGCGGGGAAGCCCGCGGTGGGCAGCAGGAGGCCCGGCACCATGCGCAGGCTCTGGAAGTTGCCGGCGGCGATGCGCGCGCGGCGGCCGAACTCCTTGCCGTAGTCCTCTGTCGTCTCCTCGTGCGCGACGGCCTTCTCCTCGTACGCGACCTTGTAGCCCTTCTCGAGGATGCGCAGCGGGATGACGAAGTCATCCACGATGGTGGACGGCGGCAGCTGCGTGTAGAGCGTGCGGCGGATGGCGTACAGGCCCCCGTTGGCCCCCACCACCGCGCCCCGGCGCCCCTCGTACATCTTGATGAGGGACTCGTAGCTCCAGTACGCGCTCTCCTCGTAGTCCTTCTTCGTCGGGTTGTAGAGGCGCAGCTTGCCGCAGACCGCCCCCACCTCCGGGTCATCGAAGTGGCGCACCAGCTTCTCGATGGCGTCGGGTTCGATCATCGTGTTCGCGTCCGAGAGGACCACGATGTCTCCCTTGGCCATGGGGATGCAGCGGTTGAGCACCGTCGTCTTGCCCGCGCGGGGCGCGGGGGACAGGCGCACGCGCTCGTCCCGGCACTCCAGCACGCGCTCGTTGGTGCCGTCGGTGGAGCCGTCCGAGCCGATGAGCACCTCGAAGCGGTCGGCCGGGTAGTCGAGCGCGAGGCTGTTCTCGAGCTTCTGCCCGATGCAGGACGCCTCGTTGTACGCCGCGACCACCAGGCTCACCGATGGAGCCGCCCCACGCCTGCCCGGCAGCTCACGGCGCGCGTCCCCGCCTCGCATCGCCCGGATGTTCTGCGCCACCTGCGCCGCCCCATCCAGCACGAACAGGCTCAATGGGTAGAGAAAATACGTGTGCGCCAGCAGCAGCGCGGCACACCAGAAGAAGACCTCCGCCATCGACCATGCCTCCCAAGACCCAGTCCTCGAATCGGCCCTGGGTTCAGCAAGAGGCATGCCCCGCGCGAGCACCCCGCTCCGCTCGGAGCGCGGAGGCAGGCGTGGGGATCAGCGCCGGGTGGGACTGGACTTTCTCCAGTCCTCCGCCCGGGTGGGACGCACGTCGTTTCAGGGCCGCGGGGCGCTCGTGGAGACCTGCTCGAGCAGCTTTCGCGCCAGCTCGTGGTTCTTGTTGAGCGCCAGCACGTCGTCCAGCAGTGAACGCGCCGCCGCCGGGTCCTTCTGGCGCAGGGCCAGCCGGGCACCCAGGACGTAGGGGCGCAGCAGGGTGCCATCCGCCTGACGGAGCGCCTCCAGCTCCGACACGGACTGGGCCACCGACTCCGGCGGAGAGCCGGAGCTGAGCACGTACTCGGCGCGGGCCACGGTGCTCCACGCCTTCGGGGCGCCCTCCACGTTGCGCAGGCGCTCGGCCAGCGCGAGGGCATCCGGCGCCGCCGTCACCCCCGCGTGGAGGGCCCGGGCCTTCACCCGCGCGGCCAGGGCCGGCGTGGGCTCCACCTCGGGCGCGGCTTCGAGGGCCTCGGCCAGGACGTCCACTTCCTTGCGCAGGCGGTCGATCTCGATGCGCAGCGGTCCGCCGAGCTTGATGACGTCCTCGCGCTGCGCCTTCAGCGCGTTGACCCGGCTCTCCCAGTCGACGGTGGCCTGGGCGGCGGCGCGCTCGTCGATGTCTCGCTGGAGGAGTTCGCCCTGGGTTCGCAGCCGCTCGGCCTCGGCCTGGAGCTCGCCCAGGCGCAGCGAGAGCGCCACGACGAGCTCGGCCTGGGCCTCGGTGTATTTTGGATACGTGGCCGTGAGGGCCTTGAGGCTCTGGATGGCCTGGTCCCTGGAGGCGGAGTCGTCCCTGCGCAGCAGGACCGAGGCCCGCTCCTTCTCCGTCACCGCGGTGGCCGGCATGTCCGCGTCACGGTTCTTCCACGCGGGATAGGCGAGCACTCCGGCCAGCAGCACCCCGGCCGCCACGACCAGGCCCAGCCAGAGCCGCGAAGAGGAACTCGAAGGGGTCGAGGCCACGAGGTCCGCGGACTCGCGGTTCGCGGACAGCAGCTCCGGTGGGAGGGAGACGGCGCCTCGGCGGTAGGCGGGCTCCGAGGTGCTGGGTCCCTGGCCACCGGCGGCGCCCAGGGCGCCGAGTCCCGGCAGCTCCATGGGCGGAAGGTTCACGCCGTGCGACCCGGCGTCGGTGGCCGCGCCGTACACGGAGGTCTTGCGATTGACCGGAGACCCGGGCGCGTTGGCGGCACCGAAGAGTTCGGTGGACGACGAGGCCTCGCCGTAGAGGCTCGTGGACCTCTCGGCGGGGAGCTCGGGGACGGCTCCCGCATCGGCCGGGGCAGACACGGCTCCGTACGTGAGCGTGCGCCCGATGTGGCCGGGAGCCCCGCTCGCGGGAGTGGACGGGCTCGCGCCCGACGTGCCCGAAGCTCCGAGCGTCACGGGGGCAATCGAGGGAGGCGACGGAGGGGGGCCTGACGTGGCCGCACCGAAGACCTGCGTGGTCTGGCGAGGACTTCCGCCCGTGTGGCTGGGGAATATCGGGCTTCCTGAAGTGGGGGCCGGGCCCGACGGAGGGACAGCGCCGAAGGTCTGCGTCGAGCCGTGAGCCCCCGCCAAGGCCTGCGTCATACCAGGCGTGCCCACCGCGCCGAAGGTCTGCGTTGAGCCGTGAGTGCCCGCCACCGAAGGCTGCGTCATGCCAGGGGCACCCACAGCTCCGAACGTCTGCGTCGAACCCTGAGCCCCCACGCCGGAGGCATGCGTCATTCCGGGAGCGCCGACTGCGCCGAAGGTCTGCGTCGCCCCGTAGGCGCCCGCACCCTCGGTCGATGGCGCGCCCTGGGAGCCGACCGCGCCGAAGGTCTGCGTGGCCCCATGAGCACCCGCGGCCTGCGTCCCGCCCTGCCCGCTCACGGCATCATGCGCCCCGCCCACCGCGCCGAAGCTCTGTGTCGTCCCCTGCACACCCGAGGCACCCGCGACCTGCGCACCGCCAGCGCCTTCCGACGCCTTCCCGGAGCCGAAGATCTGCGTGCGCATCAAGCTGGGATTGCCACCGGGCGCCGTACCCCACGAGCCACTCGGCGTCTTGGGGCCAGCGCCCTCCGCGGCGACGGGGCGCGGAGTCTGCGCCTGCGGCGAGGCCAGGAACACATGGCTGCAGCGAGTACACTGGACCGACGCCCCTCCCGGCGGAAGCAGGCGGGGATCCAAGGCATACTGCATCGAGCACTGAGGGCAGGCGATCTGCACGCCGCGTGCTTACCACACGGGCCCGGCATCCGGAGGCGAGCCCAGCACCGTGGCCGCCTGGAGGGTCTTCAACCGGGCTTCACCCACCCCGGGGACCTCGTCCACCGCCTCCCAGCTCCGGAACCCGCCCGCCGCGTCCCGAGCCTCCACCAGCGCTCGCGCCAGCGAAGCCCCCACACCCGGCAACAATGCCAGCTCCTCCGCCGTGGCGACGTTCAGGTCCAGCCTGCGCCCCAACGCCAGCGCCGCCGCCCCCGTGGGCTCCTCACCCTCACCACACGTCGCCACCCCGTCCGCCCGGATGCGCACCGCCTCCGGAGGACAATCCAACGCTGACCGGGAATCCGGCCAGCGCCAGCGGGCCACCGCCCCGACGCCCATCACCGCCAACGCGACGACGGCGAGCGCGGCCGTCCGCCCCGCCACCGGCTCAGACCTTCTCGCCCTTGAGCGCCGCCGTCTCCGACACCGTCGTCGCGCCCTCGGGCGGCAGCGGCTGATCCAACCCGAACGCCGTGTGCAGCGCCCGCACCGCCAGCTCCGTGTACTTGGAGTGGACCACGCACGACACCTTGATCTCCGACGTGGAGATCATCTGGATGTTGATGCCCTCGGCCGACAGCGCCGTGAACATCCGCGCCGCCACGCCCGAGTGGTTGCGCATGCCCACGCCGACGATGGACACCTTGGCCACGTTGTCGTCCGTCTCGATGCCGGAGACGGGAATGTCCTTCACCGCCTCGCGCACCACCTCCTGCGCCTTGAGGAAGTCCGACTTGCCCACCGTGAAGGTCAGGTCCGTGCGCCCCTCGCGGGACTGGTTCTGGACGATGAGGTCCACCACGATGTGCTTCTCGTCGAGCGGGCCGAAGATCTTCGCCGCCACGCCCGGCACGTCCGGCACGCCGCAGATGGTGATCTTCGCCTCGTTGCGGTCATACGCCACGCCGCGGACCAGCACGTCCTCCATGGACTTGTCCTCCTCACACACGAGTGTGCCCGGGTCCTGGGTGAACGACGACTTCACCCAGAGCGGCACCTTGTACTTCATGGCGAATTCGACGGAGCGGATCTGCAACACCTTCGCGCCCACGCTCGCCAGCTCCAGCATCTCCTCGTAGGCGATGCGCTCCAGCTTGCGCGCGGCGGGGACCATGTTCGGGTCCGTGGTGTAGACGCCGTCGACGTCCGTATAGATTTCACACGCATCCGCGCTCAGCGCCGCGGCCACCGCCACCGCCGTGGTGTCCGAGCCTCCGCGCCCCAGCGTCGTGACGCTCCCCTCCTCGTCCACGCCCTGGAAGCCCGCCACCACCACGATGTGCCCCTTGGACAGGGCCTGTCGGATGGGCTGCGCGTCGATGCTCTTGATGCGCGCTTTCGAGAAGGTGCTGTCGGTGACGATGCGCACCTGGTGCCCCAGGAAGCTCGTCGCCTTGCCACCCTGGGCCTGGATGGCCATCGCCACCAACCCGATGGAGACCTGCTCCCCGGTGGCCACGACGACGTCCTGCTCACGCTCGTCCGGCCGGTCGGTGATCTGCGCCACCAGCTTGAGCAGCCGGTTCGTCTCACCCGACATCGCCGAGACCACCACCACCACGTCATGGCCCGCCTGCTGGGCGGCCAGACAGCGGCGGGCGACGTTCTTCATCCGCTCGGTGTCACCAACGGAGGTACCGCCGTACTTCTGGACGATCAGCGCCACGGGGACCGTGACCTCCCTCTTCAGTCGCGCGGACCTATACGAGCCCCACTCCCCGGTGTAAAGCCCCGCTGCCGCTGTCTCGCATTCCACCACCCCTTGGAGCCCCCAATGTCGCGCCCCCGTATCCTCATCGACGGTGACACCCTGACGCTGGAGCAGATCCTCCAGGTCGCCCGCAACGAGGTGACCGTGGAGCTGGCCCCCGAGGCCGCCGCCCGGGTCCGCGCCTCGCGAGCCCTGGTGGACCGGGTCGCCGCGGGCGACACCCCGTCCTACGGCATCAACACCGGCTTCGGCACCCTGGCCGAGGTCCGCATCGACAAGAAGGACCTGCGCGACCTGCAGCGCAACCTCATCCTCTCCCACGCCTGTGGTGTCGGCACGCCCCTGCCCCACGGTGAAGCGCGCGCGCTGCTGCTGCTGCGCTGCAACGTGCTCGCCAAGGGCTACTCGGGCATCCGTCCGGAGACGCTGACGCTGGCGCTGGACATGCTCAACCGCGACGTCGTCCCCGTCGTCCCCGAGCGCGGCAGCGTGGGCGCGTCCGGTGACCTGGCCCCCCTGGCGCACCTGGCGCTCGTGTTCATCGGCGAGGGCGAGGCGTTCCACCAGGGCCAGCGGCTGCCGGCGCGCAAGGCGCTGGAGATGGCGGGCCTGCAGCCGGTCATCCTCGAGGCCAAGGAGGGCCTGGCGCTGGTCAACGGCACCCAGGCGATGTGCGCGGTGGGCACCCTGCTCCAGCTGCGCGCCGAGTCCCTGGCGGAGCTGGCCGACGTCGCCGGCGCGATGACGCTGGAAGGTCTGCTCGGCAGCCACAAGCCGTTCATCCCGGAGATTCACGACGTCCGAGCCCATCCGGGCCAGAAGGCGTGCGCGGCGCACCTGCGGCGCATCCTGGTGAACAGCGAGCTGGTGGAGACACACGTCAACTGCAGCAAGGTGCAGGACCCCTACTCGCTGCGCTGCATGCCGCAGGTGCACGGCGCGGCGCGCGAGGGCCTGTCCTTCGCGCGGCGAATTCTCGAGGTGGAGGTCAACAGCGCCACGGACAACCCGCTGGTCTTCACGGAGACCGAGCGCATCGTCTCGGGCGGCAACTTCCACGGCCAGCCCATCTCCCTGGCGATGGACGTGGTGGCGATGGCGCTCACGCAGCTGTCCTCCATCAGCGAGCGGCGGGTGGAGCAGCTGGTGAACCCGGCGCTGTCGGGGCTGCCGGCGTTCCTGGCGAAGAACTCCGGGCTCAACTCGGGCTTCATGATCGCGCAGGTGACGAGCGCGGCGCTGGTGGCCGAGTCGCGCGTGCTCAGCCACCCCGCGTCGGTGGACTCGATTCCGTCGTCCGCGGGCCGCGAGGACCATGTGTCCATGGGCATGACGGCGGCGCTCAAGGGCCGGCAGGTGGGGGACTTCGCCCGCTCGTGTCTGGCCATCGAGATGCTGGTGGCGGCGCAGGCGCTGGACTTCCGGCTGCCCGTCAAGCCCGGCAAGGGCGCGCTGGCGGCCTACGAGCTCATCCGCTCCAAGGTGCCGCACATGGAGAAGGACCGCGAGCTGCACAAGGACATCCAGGCCGTGAGCGACATGGTCGACTCCGGCGAGCTGCTCGCGGCGGTGCGCGCGGCCACGGCCTGAGCCTGTCATTCACAGACACCGCGGCCCGCTCCGGGAGCACTTCCGGGGCGGGCCGTCTTCGTTTCAGCGCGACGTGCTAACGACAGGTCCCGTAGTAGGACTCGACGAACGCACTGGTCCGACCGAAGCTCGACCAGAAGGCACAGTCACAGCCTCGGAAGCCCACGACATTCATGTACGTGGCATCGCTGTAATACGTGTGCTCGTAGTACACCCCATTGCAATTGGGGGCGGCATCCTCGCGCGACGTGAGATCCTGCGCCTCGGCGTCCTCCACCACGGGACCACCGCAGCCCACCAGCATCAACCCCACCGCAAGCAACGCACTGCTGACGAACCTTCCAGCCTGCATTCGTGCCTCCAGGGAACTTCCACGGGTTGTACGGCCCTCCCAGGCTACCAGCCTGAGAGGGATTTGCCCATGGACACCCCTGAGAGGGAATGCCACCAGCGTCAGGGGCGAGGCAGTCCGCTGTCCTCCCGGTATGACAGCGAAAAGACGGAGGCGCCCAGCTGGGCCAGGCCAGCGGGGGCATCCAGCGGCGCCAGCCGGACCTCCACGAACACCAGACGTCCCTCGTGCTGGGCACGCACGGCCTCCGCCAGCACCGGCGCCAGTTGCTCGGGCTTCTCGATGAGCAGGGTCAGCGCTTGCCCCGGCGTCCCCAGCGCATCGCAGATGGCCGGGTAGTTCCACTTCGGGATGTCATTGTAGACGGACCGCGGACCGACGATGAGGCGCTCCACGGTGTAGCCCGCGTTGTTGAGGAGGAACACCAGCGGCTTGAGCTTCAGGTGCAGCAACGTGGACAGCTCTTGCGCCGTCATCAGGAACGAGCCGTCCCCGATGAAGAGCAGCTGACGCCGCTCCGGGGCCGCCAGGCTGGTGCCCAGCACCGCAGGCAGCGTGTAACCGATGGAGCACCACAGCGGCTGGGCCACCCAGCTCGCTCCCCGTGGCAGCTGCGCGGAGGCGAAGCCCACCATGGGGCTGCCCGCCTCGACGACGAGCACATCCTCCGGCTCCAGCAGCGCGGACAGCGCGGGCCACAGCTGCGCGTGCGTCAGGGGCCCCTCGCTCCTCGCCGCCGGGGCCGCTGGCCTGGAGGCCGCCTGGGACCGGAGTCGCAGCGAGCGGGGCACGAAGTCCTGCCGCTTCCGGCTGCCCACCGCCTCGCGCAACGCCTCCAGCACCTCGCCCAGCACCAGCCCGCTGTACAGCGA
The DNA here is from genome assembly GCF_020037055.1 of Myxococcus sp. AS-1-15. NCBI lineage: Bacteria > Pseudomonadati > Myxococcota > Myxococcia > Myxococcales > Myxococcaceae > Myxococcus > Myxococcus sp. AS-1-15. Next base: position 264,271 of record NZ_JAIQDF010000007.1, read on the forward strand.
GGGCAGCCACGGAGACTCCGCCCGCCCCAACGCCGCCGTGGTGGACTGAAGGTCCACGAACCGCGAGGGCTCCAGCCGCTGGGTGAAGGAGTGCGTGTTGAGGTCCATGAAGCGCGTGGACAGGCCCACCACGCAGTCGGCCCCGTCCACCCACTCCCGCACGTACGGGTCCGACAGCCGCCCCCCGTAGAAGCCCAGGAAGGCCCCGTGAGCTTCGTCGAGGAGGCCTCGCCCCGAACCCAGCGACGCGATGGGCATCCCCGCGGACTCCGCCAGCGCCGCCACCTGGGGCTCCAGCCCGAAGCGCTGGGCGTCGCTGTCCACCAGCAGCACGCTGCGCCGTGCCCCTCGCAGCCGGGGCACCAGCTCCTCCAGCAGCGCGCGCAGGCTGGCCCTGTCACTGACAGCCGCCTCCCGCTCGAGCGGCGCCTCTGGCGCGGGCACCTGCTGGAAGCACACGTCGGTGGGGAGCTGGAGGTACACGGGCCGCCGCTCACGCAGGCACGTGCGCAGCACCCGGTCGATCTCCATCGCCGCGTTGGCCTGTGTCAGCACCGCCCGCGCCGCGGTGAACGGCGCGATGCTGGCGAGCGTATTGCCATACTCACCGTCCCCCAGCGTGTGGTGTATCCAGCTGCGCCGCTGCATATGGGACAACGGTGGTGCCCCGGTGATGGCCACCACCGGCACCCGCTCCGCATATGCGCCCGCCAGCCCGTTGACGGCGCTCAGTTCGCCCACGCCATACGCCGTCGCGAGCGCGGCAATGCCTTTCAATCGCGCATACCCATCCGCGGCATAGGCGGCGTTGAGCTCGTTGCAGCACCCCACCCAGGTCAGCCCGGGTTGTTTCAACAGCTGCTCCAGCATCCCCAGGTTGAAGTCTCCGGGCACGCCGAAGACATGACGGACTCCCAGCTCCTGGAGACGGAGCCACAGATAATCCCCCACGGAAACCGTCTTCTCCTGGACCTTGGCACAAGTAAGGCTCACGGCGACTCCCCCGCATGCGGACCTCTCCGGGCGGCGACAACCGCCCCGGGCCGGCACGCAAGCAATTACACCGAGTGCCTCACAGCACAATCCAAACACAACCAGACCCCCTCGCCCGTCGGCTTCCCCTCAGTCCGAGCGGCGACTCACGGGAGGTTGGCATGTCTGTCCAGGGTTCGAACAACTCGCGGGCCACCGGAATCCCCGCAGACGCGTGACGCCTGCGGGGCCCGCGAGTCCCGTCCTGCGGGGCACGTCAGGGATAGCGGGGCACGCTCGGCTCGGGCTCCGGCAGCGGAATGAACTCCGACTCACCGGGGACCTGACCGATGCGCTGGGCCGTCCAGTCCTCCTTCGCCTGCTCGATGCGCTCCTTCGAGCTGGAGACGAAGTTCCACCAGATGTGCCGGGGCCCATCCATCGGCTCGCCGCCGAAGAGCAGCAGCCTGGAGCGCGTGGTCCCGCCGCCCCGCGCCACCACCTCCTTGCCCGGACGCAGCACCAGGAGCTGACCGGGGCCGAAGCTCTCGCCGCCCACCTCCACCTGTCCCTCGGCGACGAAGAGGCCGCGCTCCTCGTGCACCGCGGGCACGGGAATCCGCGCCCCCGCGTCCAGCTTCACGTCCGCGTAGAAGAGCGCCGACTGCGTCGTCACCGGCGAGCGCGCACCGGCCAGCTCCCCCGCGATGAGCTTGAGCTCGACGCCACCATCCTGCACGACGGGCAGCGCCTCCGACGGCGTATGGACGAACGAAGGCGCGTCCTCCTCGTGCTTGCCGGGCAGCGCCACCCAGAACTGGATGCCGAACATGCGGTTGGACGCGACCCGCAGCTCCGGAGGCGTACGCTCCGAGTGGACGATTCCGCGCCCGGCCACCATCCAGTTCACCGCGCCGGGGCGGATGCGCTGCACCACGCCCAGCGAGTCGCGGTGGAGCACCTCGCCCTCGAACAGGTACGTCACCGTGGCCAGGCCGATGTGCGGATGGGGCCGCACGTCCAGCCCCTTGCCGGCCTGGAGCACCGCGGGGCCCATCTGGTCCATGAAGATGAACGGGCCCACCATCCGCCGCCGCGACGACGGCAGCGCGCGGCGCACCTCGAAGCCGTCTCCCAGATCCCGGGTGCGTGGGACGATGACGGTCTCCAGCAGGGAGTCAGGCTCCGCGTCGACAAAGGGTTCCTCGGGCATCTTCCAGGCCATCCGCTCACACTCCTGTCAAGGTCCTGCGCGTCCACACATGCCATGGGTCGGTCCGGACGCTCCAGTCCCAACCACCCGCCCCCTTCGCGACTCAACGAATGGCGTCTGTCAAGCGCGGCCCGCCCGCGTGTCAAACCTTCACGCGTCGTGATGTCAGCATTTACGTCACGGTGCGGAACCACGGAAGATTGCCCATTCCCACCCGGCCGTCACTCCCCTGTCGGAGGGAGGGAAGCGTCACCCATCCCCTGGAGCGCATCATCGTGAAAGCCTCGTGTACGGCTGTTCGAGCTGGTGCCGTAAGAAGCGTCGTCGCGCTGTTGTTGGTGGCGGGAGTCGTGGTGGGCCCCCGAGCCCAGGCCTCGTCCTTCACGCTGTTCGAGAGCGGGCAGGTGCGGCCGCTCGCGCTGTCCCCCGATGGCAAGCTGCTCTTCGCCGTCAACACGCCGGACAACCGGCTGGAGATCTTCCGCGTCGCGAACAACGGCCTCACCCACCGAGGCTCGGTGCCCGTGGGCCTGGAGCCCGTGGCGGTGGCCGCGCGGACGAACGACGAGGTCTGGGTCGTCAACCACCTGTCGGACAGCGTGAGCGTGGTGCGCGTGGACGCGGACGGACAGGGCGGCGTGGTGACGCGCACGCTGCTCGTGGGCGACGAGCCCCGGGACCTGGTCTTCGCCGGTCCTGGACGTCGGCGCGCGTTCATCACCGCTGCGCACCGCGGCCAGAACGCGCCGTTCGACCCGAAGCTCACCACGCCGGGCATCGGCCGCGCGGACGTGTGGGTGTTCGACTCGGAGCAGCTGGGGTCCACGCTGGGCGGCACGCCGCTCACCATCGTCTCCCTGTTCGCGGACACGCCCCGGGCGCTGGCGGTGACGCCGGACGGCTCGCGGGTGTACGCGGCGGCCTTCCACTCCGGCAACCGCACCACGGTGATGCATGAGCTGGCGGTGCCGGACGGCGGCGAGGCCGTGGGCGGAGTCCCCGGCCCCAACACCAACTTCGCGGGCGTCCGCGCCCCGGAGGTCGGGGTCCTGCTCAAGCACAACGGCCAGGACTGGGTGGACGTGCTGAACCGCTCCTGGACGTCGTCGGTGCGCTTCTCGCTGCCGGACAAGGACGTCTTCACCCTCAACGCCAACGCCAACCCGCCCGCGCCCATCCACGGCCCCGGGAGCGTGTACTCGGGCGTGGGCACCATCCTGTTCAACATGGCCGTCAACCCGGTCAACGGGAAGGTGTACGTCAGCAACACCGAGGCGCGCAACGACCTGCGCTTCGAAGGGCCGGGCACCTTCGCGGGCAGCTCGCTGCGCGGCCACCTGCACGAGAGCCGCATCACCGTGCTCGGAAACTCGAGCGTGACGGCGCGCCACCTCAACAAGCACATCGACTACGACGTGTGCTGCGCGCCCACGCCCAACGCGGAGAGTGAGAAGAGCCTGGCGCAGCCGCTGGGCATGGCGGTGACGGCGGACGGCTCGACGCTGTTCGTGGCGGCGTTCGGCTCGTCGAAGCTGGGCGTCTACTCCACGGCCGCGCTGGAGAACGGGACGTTCGTGCCGAGCACGGCGAATCAAATCCTCCTCTCCGGCGGCGGGCCCACGGGCATGGTGCTGGACGAGGCCCGGCGGCGCATCTACGTGCTGACGCGCTTCGACAACGCCATCTCCGTCATCAACACGACGACGCGCCAGGAGATCGCGCACCTGCCCATGTACAACCCGGAGCCCGCGAGCGTCGTCGAAGGCCGGCCCTTCCTCTACGACGCGCGGCTGAGCTCCAGCCATGGTGACTCGTCGTGCGGCAGCTGCCACATCTTCGGCGACTTCGACAGCCTGGCGTGGGACCTGGGCAACCCGGACGGCGCGGTGAAGGCCAACCCGAGCCCCATCGTCCCCATCCTCCCGGAGTTCGGCGACGACCCGACGTTCGGCCAGTCCACCGCGTTCCATCCGCTCAAGGGCCCCATGGCGACGCAGAGCCTGCGCGGCATGGCGAACCAGGGCCCCATGCACTGGCGAGGCGACCGCAACGGCGGCTTCGACGCGGCCACCGCGCAACCCAACTCGGGCTCCCATGACGAGGCGGCGGCCTTCAAGCAGTTCAACCCGGCCTTCGTGGACCTGCTGGGCCGCGACACGACGCTCACGCCGGCGCAGATGCAGAAGTTCACCGACTTCGTGCTCCAGGTCGTCTATCCGCCCAACCCCATCCGCCACCTGGACAACTCGCTGACGCCCGCGCAGGCGGCGGGGCGGGACTTCTTCCTGAACACGACGACGTTCTTCCACGGCTCCTGCGGCGCGTGCCACGTCATCGACCCGGAGGCGAACCCGTCCGAGGGTGCGTTCAAGGGCTTCTTCGGCACGGCGGGCCAGTCCTCCTTCGACGTGGAGCCGCAGTTCCCGAAGGTGCCGCACCTGCGCAACGCGTACCAGAAGGTGGGCATGTTCGGCGCGCCGTTCGTCAGCGGCAACTCTCCCATCGACCCCTTCCTGGGAGACCAGGTCCGGGGCTTCGGCTTCCTGAGCGACGGCAGCGTCCCCACGCTGCTCACCTTCAACAGCGGCTTCGACTTCCACCCCATCTTCAACTCCGTGGGCATCCCGAACACGCCCGAGGGCCACAGGGCGAAGCTGAACATGGAGCAGTTCATGCTCGCGTTCGACACGAACCTGGCGCCCATCGTCGGGCAGCAGGTGACGCTGACGGCCGCGCGCGCGGCCGTGGCGGGGCCGCGCATCGACCTGCTGCTGGCGCGCGCCAACGCGGGCGAGTGTGACCTGGTGGCCAAGGGCCGGGTGGGCTCGCACGAGGTGGGCCTGCTCTACGTGGGAGGTGGGAAGTTCACGTCGGACCGGCAGGCCCTGCCGGCGGTGACGGATGCGACGGTGCGTACGGCCACCACCGCGAGCGGCGGCGTGTTGACGTACACCTGCGTGCCACTCGGCTCGGGCACGCGCATCGGCATCGACCGGGACCTCGACGGCGCGCGGGACGGGGACGAGCGCGCGGCCGGGACGAATCCAGCGGACCCGACGAGTCACCCGTGAGAACAACGGCCTGAAACACAACTCAGTTTCAGATCCGCCTCACCAGGGCGGGGAGGGCCAGCCAATCTTGCGTCTGTCTGGCCAGGCCTCCTAGATATGTCTCACGCGTGACGCCCTGTCCCATCGGCTGCCGTGTCGCACGCGGCAGCCACCGTCTCTCATCTCCTGGGGGCGACGCGTTGACATGCTCGACGCCCCCTCCTTGTCGACCCTCCCGCAGGATTCCGCTCCGGCCAGCATCGCGGAGGCCTTCGAAGCCCAGGTCGCCCTGCGGCCCCAGTCGCTGGCGCTCACCAGTGACGGCGTGAGCCTGACGTACGCGGAGCTGGAGCGGCGGGCCAATCAGCTCGCGTGGCGGCTGCGCGCCGAGGGCGTCGGACGCGAGAACCCCCGGGTGGGCGTCTGCCTGCCGCGCTCGGCGGAGCTGCTCGTCTCGCTCCTGGCCATCCTCAAGGCCGGTGGCGCCTACGTACCGCTCGACCCGGACTACCCCTCCGAGCGCCTGGCGCTCATGGCCCAGGACGCGGACGTTCGGGTCATCATCACGCGCACGTCGCTGCTGCCGCGCCTGCCCTCGGAGGGCGTGCGCCTGTGTCTGGATGTCCTCGGCGACGCGCTGGCCGTGCTCCCCCACCATCCTCCCGCGCGGGACGTGTGCCCGGATGACCTGGCGTATGTCGTCTTCACCTCGGGCTCCACGGGCAGGCCCAAGGGCGTCTGCGTGCCGCATCGCGGAGTGCTGCGGTTGGTGCTGGGGGCCAACTATGTCGACGTGACGCCCCAGGACGTACTGCTGCAGCTGGCGCCCGTCGCCTTCGATGCGTCGACGTTCGAAATCTGGGGGTCGCTGCTCAACGGGGCGCGGCTGGCGGTGTTCACCCAGGGCGCCGCGGGACTGGATGAGCTGGGGCCGTTCCTCGAAGCGCAGGGTGTGACGATTGTCTGGATGACCACGGGCTTGTTCCACCAGCTGGTGGAGCTGGGGTTGCCCGGCACGGCGAAGGTGCGCGAGCTGCTCACGGGAGGCGAGGTCCTCTCCGTGCCCCATGCGCGCAAGGCCCTGGCGCAGCTTCCCCACGTGCGCCTGGTCAACTTCTACGGGCCCACGGAGAACACGACCTTCACCAGCTTCCACCCCATGCGAGGCGCGCTGGCGGAGGAGGACTCCACGGCCGTGGCCATCGGCCGGTCCATCTCGGGGACCCGGATGTACGTGCTGGACGAGTCGCTCCGCGCCGTCCCAGACGGAGACGTGGGAGAGCTGTACACGGGAGGATGCGGGCTCGCGTGGGGCTACTGGCAGCGCGCGGACCTGACGGGTGAGCGCTTCCTGCCGGACCCATGGAGCCACACGCCTGGAGGTCGCATGTACCGCACGGGAGACCTCGCCCGTGTGCGTCCGGATGGCGCGGTGGAGTTCATCGGGCGACGCGACCACCAGGTGAAGCTGCGAGGCTTCCGCATCGAGCTGGGCGAGGTGGAGAGCGCGCTGCGCCAGCACACGGGGGTGACGGAGGCGCTCGCGTTCGTTCGCGAGGACTCGCCCGGTGACAGGCGGCTGGTCGCGTATGTCGTCGCGAGGGCTTCGTCGTCGGAGCTGCGGGAGCACGTCCAGCGCCAGCTCCCCGGGCACATGGTCCCATCCGCCATCGTGGTGATGGAGGCGCTGCCGCTCACCCCCAATGGCAAGGTGGACCGCGCGCGGCTGCCCGCGCCCCAGGCGGCCTCGGAGCTCGTCGCGCCGGAGACAGGGCTCGAGCAGACCGTCGCGCGCATCTGGGCGGAGGTGCTGGGGATGGACGCGGTGAGCGCCACCGCGAACTTCTTCGACCTGGGAGGCCACTCACTGCTCGCGACCCAGGCGGTCACCCGCATGCGCGAGGCGACGCGGCGGCACATCCCCCTGCGTGCCCTCTTCGACCAGCCCGTCCTGCGCGAGCTGTGCGCGGGCCTCGAGGAGGCTCCGTCGGACAACGAGGATGAAGGCCTCATCCCACGTGCCGTGGGTGCCGAGCGTCGAGTCCCTTCGTTCGCCCAGCAGCGACTGTGGTTCCTCGACCGATGGATGCCGGGCAGCGCGGTCTACTCGCTCCCGATGGCGTTCCAGGTGGACGGGCCACTCGAGGCCTCCCTGCTGGAGCAGAGCCTGCGGGTCCTGGTGGCCCGGCACGAATCCCTGCGCACGTGCTTCCCCGGCGAAGGAGCGCCCGAGCAAGTGGTCCTGGAGTCATGGTCCATCACATTGGAGCGGCGGTCCGCTGCGTCCCTGGAGGAGGCGCGAGGACGGGTGCAGGCGGAGGCGGAACGACCCTTCGACCTGGCCCGAGGTCCGCTCTTTCGAGCGATGCTCGTGACGTGGGCCGAGCAGCGACACCTGTTGTTGCTCAACCTGCACCACATCATCTCCGACGGTTGGTCCTTCGGAGTGCTCTTCCGGGAGCTGTCCACCGAGTACGCCGCGCGAGTCGGGGGCACGCCCCCGGTGCTGCCTCCGCTCTCCATCCAGTACGCCGACTACTCATCGTGGCAGCGGGTGCGGCTCGCGGGTGAGGCCCTCGCGACGCGGCAGACGTTCTGGAAGCGACTGCTGGACGGTGTGCCTCACGTCCTCGCGCTGCCCACCGATTTCCCTCGCCCGCCACATCAACGCATCGAGGGCGCGCTCCACCGCTTCTCGCTTCCGCTGCCGCTGGTCGAGGCCCTCGAAGGACTCGCGCAGGATGAAGGCGCCACGCTCTTCATGGCCTTGCTGGCTACCTTCCAGGTTCTCCTCTCCCGTTACTCCGGCCAGCTCGAGTTCCTCGTCGGCTCGCCCATCGCCAATCGCACGCGGCCCCAGCTCGAATCGCTCATCGGCTTCTTCGTCAACACGCTCCCCCTCCCCGCTCGCCTCTCCGGCAACCCGTCCTTCCGCGACGTCCTCCATCGCACCCGTGACGCGTGCCTCGGCGCCTACGCACATCAGGAGCATCCCTTCGAGCGGCTCGTCGACGAGCTCCAAGTCGAACGGGAGCCGGGACGCAGCCCGCTGGTCCAGGTGCTGTTCGCGCTCCAGAACGCACCGGGGGGACAGCTTCGCCTTCCAGGTGTCCAGGTCGCGCCGCTGGAGGTGGACACCGGCACGGCGCGCTTCGAGCTCTTCCTCTCGGTGGAGCCCTCGTCCAACGGATGGCGAGGCACCCTCGAGTACTCCACCGCGTTGTTCTCCGAGCCCACCGTCGCGCGGATGGCGGAGCACTTCGTCCGGCTCGCCGAGACCTTCGTCCGTGCGCCGGAACATGCCTGCGCCCGGGCTTCGTTGCTCTCCGAGGATGAGCAGCAACGGTGGTTGGTCGAGTGGAACGACACGACGCGCGCGTACCCGTCGCAGACACCGCTCGGAGCGCTCTTCGACGCGCAGGTGGCGCGCAACCCCGACGCCGTGGCCGTGCGGCACGGAGTGTCCGAGCTGACATATGCCCAGCTCGATGCCCGCGCCAATGCGCTCGCCCGGGTGCTGCGCGCGCGAGGCGTCGACCGTCGGAGTCCGCAGGTCGGCGTGTGCCTGCCCCGGTCCGCGGACCTCATCGTCGCGTTCCTGGCGACCATCAAGGCGGGCGGGGCCTACGTCCCGCTCGACCCGGAGCACCCCACCGAACGGCTGGCCTTCATGGCCCACGACGCACGCCTCACGGCCCTCGTCTCCCATGGCGCGTTGAGTGAGCGGCTGCCCGAGGGTCCGTGGCGCACGGTGAAGCTCGACACGTTGGAGTGCACCGAGGCCACGCCGCTGCCGACCGACAGCACCGCGGAGGACCTGGCCCACATCATCTACACCTCGGGCTCCACGGGGCGCCCCAAGGGCGTCTGCATTCCACATCGAGGCGTCGTGCGCATGGCGCTGGACCCGGACCAGGTCCGCCTGGGGCCCGACGACCGGGTGGCCCAGGTCACCACCGTGACGTTCGACCTCTCCACGTTGGAGATCTGGGGCGCGCTGCTCAACGGGGCCACGCTGGTCATCATCGACAAGGACGAGCTCATCCAGCCCTCGGTCTTCGCTCGCCGGCTGAGGGAGGAGCGCATCTCCGCGCTCGTCGTGGCCACCGCCATCTTCCACCACACTGCGCGCGTGCACCCGGATGCGTTCTCCGGCCTGCGCTGGATCATCTTCGGTGGCGAGGCCGCGGATGCCACGTGTCTCCAGAGCGTGCTGACGCATGGCGCCCCTGGTGCGCTCGTGAACGGGTATGGCCCCACCGAGAACAGCACCTACAGCACGTGGTATCGGGCGCGGCCATCCTCGGAGCTCTCGGTGCCCATCGGGCGACCTGTGTCCAACAGCACGGCCTATGTCCTGGACGCCCACGGGCAACCCGTCCCCGTCGGTGTCACCGGTGAGCTGCATGTCGGTGGTGACGGCCTCGCGTGGGGTTACTGGGACAGGCCCGACCTCACCGCGGAGCGCTTCGTTCCCCATCCGTTCTCCTCGGTGCCGGGGGCTCGGCTCTATCGCACGGGAGACCTCGTCCGACTCCGCCAGGATGGAGAGCTGGAGTTCATCGGCCGCGCCGACAACCAGGTGAAGCTGCGCGGCTTCCGCATCGAGCTGGGCGAGATTGAAGCCGCGCTGCGTGCGCATCCCGAGGTCCGTGACGCCGCCGTCCTCGTCCGGGAGGACACTCCGGGGGACAGACGCCTCGTGGCCTATGCCGTGACGCAGGTGGCGGGGACCCGGCTTCGCGAGGAGCTGGGACGCCGACTCCCCAGCTACATGGTCCCCTCGACGGTCGTCGTCCTCGACTCGCTTCCGCTGACGCCCAACGGGAAGGTGGACCGACGCGCGCTTCCGCCTCCGATCCTCGGCCTGCTCGACGCCGAGGACTTCGTCGCGCCTCGCACGGAGCTGGAGTCGCGACTCGTCGACATCTGGAGCACGGTGCTGTCCTTGGAGCGCGTCAGTGTCACCGCGAGCTTCTTCGACCTCGGTGGGCATTCACTGCTCGCGACCCAGGTCGTCTCGCGCATCCAGGACACGCTCGGTGTCCACGTCCCCGTCCGAGCCCTCTTCGAGTCACCCACCATCGAGTCCCTGGCGCGCGTGCTGGAGCAACTCCTCGGCGAACCCCAGCCCACCGGGTCCACGCTCATTCCCACGGTGAGCCGGGACTCGGCGCTGCCCCTGTCGTTCGCGCAAGAGCGACTCTGGTTCTTCAGCCAGCTCCATGACCAGAAGGGCGTCTACAACATGCCCTTCGGGCTGAGACTCGAAGGTGAGCTCGATGTCCCTGCGCTACGTGAGCGTCTTCGAGCCGTCGTCCTTCGTCACGAGTCTCTGCGCACGCGCTTTCCTGGGGGCAGCACTCCCACGCAGGTCATCTCCGACGACATGGAGCTCGACTGGCGGGTCGTCGACCTGACCTCGTCTCCTGACGACCTCCAGGAGTGCCTCCAACGCGAGGCCGCGGCGCCGTTCGACCTCGAGAAGGGTCCGCTCTTCCGCGCTCGCCTCTTCCGCCTGGCTCCCCAGCGCCACGTCCTCCTCCTCAACCTCCACCACATCATCTCCGACGGCTGGTCCTTCGGCGTCCTCTACCGCGAGCTCTCCTCCCCCTCGCTGCCTCCCCTCTCCCTCCAGTACGCCGACTTCTCCTCCTGGCAGCGCTCCCTCCTCTCCGGCGACCTCCTCTCCTCCCAGCTCTCCTTCTGGACTCGTCTCCTCGACGGCGTCCCCCACCTCCTCTCGCTGCCCACCGACTTCCCTCGCCCCTCCCTCCAGCGCTTCGACGGCGCTCTCCACCGCTTCTCCCTCCCCCTCTCCCTCCGCTCCTCTCTCGACTCCCTCGCTCGTCACCACGGCGCCTCCCTCTTCATGGCGCTCCTCTCCTCCTTCCAGGTTCTCCTCTCCCGCTACTCCGGCCAGCTCGACTTCCTCGTCGGCTCTCCCATCGCCAATCGCACTCGCCCCCAGCTCGAATCCCTCATCGGCTTCTTCGTCAACACGCTCCCCCTCCCCGCTCGCCTCTCCGGCAACCCTTCCTTCCTCGACGTCCTCCTCCGCACCCGCGACGTCTGCCTCTCCGCCTACTCCCACCAGGAGCTTCCCTTCGAGAAGCTCGTCGATGAGCTCCGCGTCGAGCGCTCCCTCTCTCATGGCCCTCTCCTTCAGGTCATGTTCGCTCTCCAGAACGCGCCCGGTGTCCCGCCCACCTTGCCGGGCGTCACGGTCGAGCACCTCGAGCTGCATCCCGGGACGTCGAAGTTCGACCTCACGCTCTTCGTCGAGGAGACGCCGCACGGACTGAACGGCGTCTTCGAGTACGCCACGGCGCTGTTCTCGCCGGACACCGTGGCGCGGATGGCCGAGCATCTCCAGAACCTGATGGAGCAGGTCGCGCGAAACCCTCACGCGCCCATCCACTCTCTCGACGTGCTCTCCGCGAAGGAGCGCGCTCGGTGGCTCGTCGAGTGGAATGACACGGCCCGCGCCTTCCCGGCCGGTGCGTCCATCATCGACCTGTTCGCGGAGCAGGTGTCCCTGCGTCCCCACGCCATCGCCGTGCGGCACGGGTCGACGAGCCTCACCTATGGAGAACTCGACGCTCGCGCCAATCGTCTCGCGCGACGCCTGCGTGGCCAGGGGGTGAGCCGTGCGCGTCCTCAGGTCGGCGTCTGCCTGCCTCGCACGCCCGAACTGGTCGTCACGCTGCTCGCCATCCTCAAGGCCGGTGGCGCCTACGTGCCGCTCGACCCGGACTATCCCTCCGAGCGACTCGACTTCATGGTCCGTGACGCTCGGGTCGTCGCCATCGTGAGCCTCGACGCGCTCCGCTCGACGTTCTCCTCGGACATCACGGTGCTGAGTCTCGAGTCACCTGCCGAGGAACCGACGAGGTCCGATGAGAGCGCGCTTCCTCGTGAGAGCACGTCAGAGGACCTGGCGCACATCATCTACACCTCGGGCTCCACGGGCCTTCCCAAGGGCGTCTGCATTCCCCATCGCGGCGTGGTGCGCATGGTCCGCGAGGCCGACCACATCCGGCTCGGCCCTGACGACCGCGTTGGACAGGCCGCGACCATCGCCTTCGATGCCTCCACCTTCGAGGTATGGGCTCCGCTGCTCAATGGCTCGACGCTCGTCATCCTGGACAAGGACGAGGTCCTCGACCCGGTGCTGCTCAACCGCCGCCTCCAGGACGAGCGAATCACCACCCTCTTCCTCACCACCGCGCTGTTCAACCTCGTCGCGCGCTCCCAGCCGGAAGTCTTCAAGGGTCTGCGATGGCTGGGGTTCGGCGGAGAGGCCGCGGACCCGTCCTGTGTGAACGACGTGCTCACCCATGGCGCCCCCGGGCAGCTCGCAAACTTCTACGGCCCGACGGAGAACAGCACCTACAGCACCTGGTATCCGGTGCGTCAGCGACAGGAGCACGCGGTTCCCATCGGTCGCCCCGTGTCCAACAGCACGGCCTACGTCCTGGATGCCCACGGGCAACCCGTTCCCCTGGGCGTCACCGGCGAGCTGCATGTCGGTGGCGAGGGGCTCGCGTGGGGCTATTGGAACAGACCCGACCTCACCGCCGAGCGCTTCGTTCCGCATCCGGACTCCTCGGTTCCAGGGGCTCGGCTCTATCGAACCGGGGACCTCGTCCGACTCCGCCAGGACGGTGAGCTGGAGTTCGTCGGCCGCGCCGACAACCAGGTGAAGCTGCGCGGCTTCCGCATCGAGCTGGGTGAGATTGAAGCCGCGCTGCGTGCACATCCCGAGGTCCGCGACGCCGCGGTCCTCGTCCGCGAGGACTCTCCTGGAGACAGACGCCTCGTGGCCTACGCCGCGACCTCCACGACCGCGACAGCACTTCGTGAGCACCTGCGGAGCCAGCTCCCGGCTCACATGGTGCCGTCGGCCTTCGTTGTGCTCGATGCGCTACCCCTGACACCGAACGGCAAGGTCGACCGACGCGCACTCCCGGCCCCGGAGGGAGGCACCGTCGAGGACTTCGTGGCGCCTCGCACCGGGCTGGAGGTGGCGTTGGCGGCCATCTGGTCCTCGGTCCTCCAGCTCGAACAGCTCAGTGTCACGGCGAACTTCTTCGAGCTGGGCGGGCACTCCCTGCTCGCCACACAGGTCGTCTCCCGTGCGCGGGAATCGCTCGGTGTCACCGTTCCCGTGAAGCTGCTCTTCGAGGCGCCGACGCTCGAACGGTTCGCGCGTGCCGTGGAGAAGCTCCTCGGAACCTCGCCCTCGGTACAAGACGCCGGGCTCATTCCCCGGAGGACTCGGGACACGGCGCCTCCGCTCTCCTTCGCGCAGGAGCGACTCTGGTTTCTCAGCCAGCTCCACGAGCAACAGGGCGTCTACAACATGCCCTTCGCGCTCCGACTGGACGGCGAGCTCGATGCCGAGGCGCTCCGCGCGCGCCTCCAGCGCCTCGTGGACCGACACGAGTCTCTTCGCACGACCTTCCCAGGCCACGGTGCTCCCCTCCAGCACATCCAGGAATCAGCACAGCTGTCCTGGGAGCGATTCGACCTCTCCGCCCTGGAATCGCCCGATGAGGAGGCCACGCGACGCGTGCGACTCGAAGCCGCGGCGCCGTTCGACCTCGAGAAGGGTCCGCTCTTCCGCGCTCGCCTCTTCCGCCTGGCTCCCCAGCGCCACGTCCTCCTCCTCAACCTCCACCACATCATCTCCGACGGCTGGTCCTTCGGCGTCCTCTACCGCGAGCTCTCCTCCCCCTCGCTGCCTCCCCTCTCCCTCCAGTACGCCGACTTCTCCTCCTGGCAGCGCTCCCTCCTCTCCGGCGACCTCCTCTCCTCCCAGCTCTCCTTCTGGACTCGTCTCCTCGACGGCGTCCCCCACCTCCTCTCGCTGCCCACCGACTTCCCTCGCCCCTCCCTCCAGCGCTTCGACGGCGCTCTCCACCGCTTCTCCCTCCCCCTCTCCCTCCGCTCCTCTCTCGACTCCCTCGCTCGTCACCACGGCGCCTCCCTCTTCATGGCGCTCCTCTCCTCCTTCCAGGTTCTCCTCTCCCGCTACTCCGGCCAGCTCGACTTCCTCGTCGGCTCTCCCATCGCCAATCGCACTCGCCCCCAGCTCGAATCCCTCATCGGCTTCTTCGTCAACACGCTCCCCCTCCCCGCTCGCCTCTCCGGCAACCCTTCCTTCCTCGACGTCCTCCTCCGCACCCGCGACGTCTGCCTCTCCGCCTACTCCCACCAGGAGCTTCCCTTCGAGAAGCTCGTCGATGAGCTCCGCGTCGAGCGCTCCCTCTCTCATGGCCCTCTCCTCCAGGTCATGTTCGCTCTCCAGAACGCGCCCACCGGTCAGCTTCAACTCCCGGGCCTCACGGTGGACGCGGTGGAGCTGCATCCCGGGACGTCGAAGTTCGACCTCACGCTCTCCCTGGAGGAGTCCGCGGATGGGCTCGTGGGCGTCTTCGAGTACGCCACGGCCCTGTTCTCACCCGCGACCATCGAGCGCATGGCGCGGCATCTCCGCGCGCTGATGGAGCATGTGGTCCGGCATCCCCATGCCTCCATCCACGCGTTCGACCTGCTCTCCGCACAAGAGAGACAGCAATGGCTCGTCGAGTGGAACGACACCGCTCGCGACTACCCGGCTGAGCGTTCCATCGTCGACCTGTTCGAGGCCCAGGCCACCCGACGGCCCGAGGCCATCGCCCTCCAGCATGGCACCACGGTGCTCACGTACGCGGCGCTGGAACGACAGGCCAACCAGCTCGCGCACCTGCTTCGTGCCCAGGGCGTGATCCGTGCACTGCCTCGGGTCGGCGTGTGCCTGCCCCGCTCGCCTCGGCTGGTGGTCACGCTGCTCGCCATCCTCAAGGCCGGTGGTGCCTACGTGCCGCTCGACCCGGACTATCCCTCCGAACGGCTGGAGTTGATGGCCCGGGACGCGCAGGTCCAGTGCATCGTCACGCAGACCTCGCTCGTGTCCCGCGTGCCGAAGGGCATCGCCGCACCGCTGTGCATCGACGCCCTCTCCCTCACCGACGAGGAAGCGACGGACCGACCCACACGCGACACCGGACCGGACGACCTGGCCTACGTCACGTACACCTCGGGCTCCACGGGCCGGCCCAAAGGGGTCTGCATCCCCCACCGCGCCGTCCTCCGGCTCGTCCTGGGCTCCGACTACGTCCAGCTCGGACCGGACGACCGCGTCGGCCAGGCCGCCACCATCGCCTTCGACGCCTCCACCTTCGAGCTCTGGGGCGCGCTGCTCAATGGCGCGACGCTCGTCATCCTGGACAAGGACGACGTCATCGACCCGACCATGCTCTCCCGCCGGCTGCGCGAGGAGCGCATCACCGCGCTGTTCCTCACCACCGCGCTCTTCAACCTCGTCGCACGCACGGAGCCCTCGGCCTTCTGCGACCTGCGCTTCCTCCTCTTCGGTGGGGAGAACGCCGACCTCGCGTGCGTCAACCGGGTCCTCTCCGCCGGCGCGCCTCAAAGGCTCCTCCACGTCTACGGTCCCACGGAGAACACCACGTTCAGCTCCTGGCACCCCGTGAGCACGCCGCAGGAACACTCCGTTCCCATCGGGCGGCCCATCGCCAACAGCACCGCCTACGTCCTCGATGCCCACCTGAGGCCCGTGCCCACGGGCGTCACGGGCGAGCTGTATGTCGGCGGCGACGGGCTCGCGTGGGGCTATTGGGACAGAGCCGACCTCACCGCCGAGCGCTTCGTCCCGCATCCGTTCTCGACGACGCCCGGCGCGCGGCTGTACCGCACCGGAGACCTCGTCCGGCTTCGCCATGACGGCGCGCTGGACTTCATCGGCCGGACCGACAACCAGGTGAAGCTGCGCGGCTTCCGCATCGAGCTGGGCGAAGTCGAGGCCGCGCTGCGCGCCCATCCCGAAGTCCGTGACGCCATCGCCCTCGTCCGCGAGGACATCCCCGGCGACCGGCGCCTCGTCGGCTACGTCGCGAGTGAGCCGGAACTGGCGCCTCGCGCGCTCCGCGACTTCCTCCAGGGCTGCTTGCCACCGCACATGGTCCCCTCGGACTTC
Source organism: Myxococcus sp. AS-1-15 (assembly GCF_020037055.1). Taxonomy (NCBI): domain Bacteria; kingdom Pseudomonadati; phylum Myxococcota; class Myxococcia; order Myxococcales; family Myxococcaceae; genus Myxococcus; species Myxococcus sp. AS-1-15. The sequence continues at coordinate 280,550 of NZ_JAIQDF010000007.1, forward strand.
GTGGTGCTGCCCGCGCTGCCACTCACCGCCAATGGCAAGGTCGACCATCGCGTCCTGCCTCGTCCCACCGCGTCCGCCGACGATTCGACGCGCGTGGCGCCGGGCTCGCCCCTCGAGGAAGCGCTCACAGCGCTGTGGGCGCAGGTGCTGGGCCGCGAGGTCCGCGACGTGACGGCGAGCTTCTTCGACCTGGGTGGGCACTCATTGCTCGCCGCGCAGCTCGTCGCGAAGCTGTCCGAGCGCTTCGGCTTCAAGGTCCCGCTGCAGGTCCTCTTCCAGAGCCCCACGGTGGCGGCGCTCGCCGCGTGGCTCGAGGAGCAACGCGCGCCCGTGGCCTCCACCACGAAGGCGCCGTCACTGCCCGACGGCGTCGTCCTCCTCCAACGAGGACGTGACGACCGCCTGCCGCCGCTGCTGTGCATGCACCCGATTGGCGGCACGGTGTTCTGCTATCAGGAGCTGGTCCGGGCACTCGGTCCCGAGCGCTCCGTCTACGGCTTCCAGGCGCCCGGCGTGAACGGAGAATGCGAGCCCCTCCAGACCGTCGAGCAGCTCGCCTCCGTCCACCTGAACGCGCTGCTCCAGCTGCGCCCCGAGCCGCCCTACTACCTGGTGGGCCTCTCCATGGGCGGCACCATCGTCTACGAGATGGCGCAGCGGCTGCGGCGGCTCGGCGTCCCTCCCGAGCTGCTCGTCTTCCTCGACACGCCGGGCCCGGGGCAGCTCCCCACGCGCTTCGAGGATGACGCGGAGCTGCTCGCGGCCATCTTCGGGGACTCGTCACCCGCGCTCATCACCTTGCTGCGCGGACTGGAGCCGCAGGCACAGATGCTCGAGGTGCTGCGTCGCGCGCGGGATGGCGCCACGGTGCCGGAGTCGTTCTCCCTGGTGGACCTGCAGATCTTCCTCTCCGTCTGGAAGGCGCACATGCGCGCGCTGTTCAGCTACGAGCCCGGCCCCACCGAGGGCCGCGCCATCTATCTGCGCGCCCAGGAGTACACCCCGCCCCATCCGCTCCATCCCGAGCGCCCATGGCAGGAGCTGGTGCGCGGCGGGCTGGAGCTCATCGGCGTCCCCGGAAACCACCAGACGATGATCGAACCGCCGCACGTCACGACGATGGCGCGACACCTGAATGACCTCATGCGCCGACTCGAGCAGCGCGAGGATTCCAGGCAAACAGGGAGCGGATGCCCGAGGCATTGACGTCCTCCAGGCCCCGGGCGAGAACCCATCCATGGCTGATCCTGATTGGAAGCGACTCCAGGAGCTCAATGGCGGTGACGCCATCTGGTACTCGGACCCGCAGCTCGATGTGAAGGATGAGCTCTGGCTCTACTCGGAGGGCGGTGAGCTGCGCGTCTCGAGCGCCGGGAGGCTCTACAAGCGGGACCCGAAGGCGGAGAAGTTCTCCGCGCCCGTGACGGCGCGGCACGTGTTGTATCGGGGAGGCTGGCTCCTCTACGTCGATATCTCGGTGCGCGGGGACAAGGCCCAGGTTCGCCGTGGCACGTTGAACGGGCACCACCACGTCGCGCTCGTCGACGCCTCCGAGGTCGAGGACCTGCTGGCTCGCTACCGCAAGCTGGGCTTCCGTGACGGCAACGCCTGGAACCCGAACTCGAAGAAGGTGCTCGAGCGCCAGTACCTCAAGGGTGGGAAGCAGTACTGGTCCATCCATGTCGATGGGAACCACACGCTCGAGGATCGCCAGGAGAAGGCGCACGAGAGCTGGGAGGCGGCCGTCGCCTACGCGGAGAAGCGCGTCCGCGCGAAGGAGAAGGAGGGCTTCGTGCAGTACAACCAGGAGCTCTGGAAAGCGAAGTACCCCAATCCGGAGCCCAAGCCCGTGAAGGGCGCGCCCAGGAAGCCCTCGCGGCCCAAGGGCACGAAGTTCCCGAAGCCCCAGGACGCCTTCGAGGCCGTGGACCTCGCCGTGGCGATGCTCAAGGACCTCCATGAGCGAATCCCCTCGGGGCACTTCATCGCGGAGCTGGTCGACGCGAAGAAGGACAAGCAGCGCATCGCGTCCGCCGAGGAACATGTGTCGTTCTTCGTGCGCTTCCACAAGCCGCGCATCGGGCAGTGGTTGAAGGCCAGGCCGCTCAAGCCCAGGAAGAAGGAGTCGAGCTGGGATTACTTCCTGCGCGTCTACGGCTCCATCACGTGGATCATCTCCGCGAACGCCGACGAGGACCTGCCGTGCTTCCACGCCGGCAACGTCACCGGTGGTGGCTGGAGCTGCATGGAGATCGCCGACGACGTCTACGACATCAACGATCTGGTGGAGGCCTCGGGCAATGAGGCGCTGGAGGACCTCCAGCCCTTCCATGGCGGCTGGCATGTCGACCGGTCCTTCGCCTTCGACAACCGCTCCGTGAACGCCGCCGGGGAGCGGGCCATCGTCGCGTTCGACGAGAGCATCACCGACCTGCCGAAGAAGACGCCCGTCGGCCGCATCCAGCCGTTCGGGTCGTGGCTGCACAAGCGCGTCTCCCTGCTGACGAGCATCGCGGAGAGCAACCTGAGCGAGCTGCTGTAGGGCCAGTCCGGTTCGGCGGAGCCTCGCTCCGCCCACCGCTCAGCCCGCGCGTTTCCGGGCCGCCACCTTCTTCGGCGCGCGCTTCTGGCTCGCCGGAGCTGGCGTCTTCGACGCGCTCTTCCTGCTCGCGGGTGCCGCCTTCTTCGTCGAGGGCTTCTCACGCGCCGGGGCGGGCTTCTTCTTCCCGGCCGCGGCCTCCATCTTCTTGCGCGCCTCGGTCTTCTCGCCCTTGCGCAGCGCGAGGACCGCGGCGATCCACTCCGGCGCGTAGCTGGACGTGCAGCCCTTCGGGATGGGCCTCGGGTCCCAGCGCCCCAACCGCTCACCGATGGCGATGACCTCGGCGCGGTGCTCCGGCAGATGGAGGCCGATCCACACGAGGCAATGGTTGAGTCCCTCCTTCACGCGGTACGGCGCGCCCGGAAGCTCCCTCTCGATGCGAGCGAGCGTCGCCCCGACATCGAGGTCCTTCGCCAGTCCCGCCGGAATCCGTCCGGCGAGGAGCTTCCAGCCGGCGCGGCGCGGCAGTTCCTGATCGCCGTCTCGCCAGCGCTTCTCCAGGGCCTCGGCGACCGGCGCCTTCACGAGCACCCGGCCCACCAGCTCGTCCACCAGGAGCGGCAGGGTGAGCGGCTCGACCAGCTCGCGGGCCGCCTTCTCCGTGAGGGCCTCCGGGTCCAGCAGCATGCAGGCGAGGAGGCGGGCCTCGTGGTTCCCCGTGGCCCAGAGCTCCAGGCCCAGCGCGTGGTCCTGCCCCACCTGGCCGGCGAGCGCGCGAACCTTCCCCATCAAGACGCCGAACACGTTCTCTCCGGCGCCGTCGCGCACATAGCGCTCTCGCACCCTCGGGTCGCCGGCCGCCTCGAGCGCCTTCATCACCTGGGACCGCGTCATCTGGGTCGGCACCTGTGTCTCTCCTTCGTGGGAACCCCTGCTCACCACGAACTCCACCACAACGCCGCGGCGGTTCCATCGCCTGGCCGGTTCGTGGGCGTGTCACCCCCGCCTCCCCCCGGATTCCCGAGCAGGCGCACGGCTGCTCCCCGGGTATCCGGACACCCAAATCGCCTGGAAAGTCGGGAAGTTGAGGGACCGGGCAAGCGCGTGTTACGACCGCTCCCGGCCATTCTCCCCTCATCATCCCTGGCCCCCGGAGCCGGCCTTTCATGAGCGAGCGCAACGACATCCCGCGACCCCCTGTCACGGCCGCCCCTCCTCCGTCCGCCGTCGTGTCTGGCAAGACGGGCCCCTCCGCCACGGAAGTGCTCACGCAGTCCGTCCAGGCCGCGCCCCAGGCGGCGCCCACGCCCAGCATGGAGGACGAGGCCCGCGAGCGCATCGCCTCGCTCGAGCGCGAGGCCCGGACGCTCAGCGCGACGGACGCCACCACCGCCGCGCAGCTCTTCCACGAGGTCGGCCTGCTCTGGGAGGAGCCGCTCAAGAATCCGCGCAACGCGGCCGTCGCGTTCCAGAACGCGTACAAGCTCGCGCCGCGCTACCTGGTCAACATCCGCGCCGCGCGCCGGCTCTTCGCGGACGTGGGCAACTGGCAGATGGTCATCCAGCTGCTCGACGCGGAGCTGGCCGCCACCGACGACGCGCGCCACCAGGCCGCGCTCCTGTTCGAGAAGGGCATCGTCCTCCAGGAGCGCCTGTCCCGCGACGAGGAGTCCGCCGCGTGCCTGCGCCAGTGCCTGGAGCGCCGCCCCACCGACGTGGTGGTCCTCACGCAGCTCGAGTCCGTCTACGCCGCGCGCAATGACGCCGCCGCGCTGGTGGAGGTCTACCGGCTGCTGGCCGCCACCATGCAGCAGCCGTCGCTGCGCGCGCACTACCTGACGTCCGCGGGCCTGCTGCTCGAGGAGCGCCTCAAGCAGCGCGAGCCCGCCGCGTCGCTCCTGCGCGAGGCCTTCGCCCTGGACCGCGCGGACCCGCTGCTGCTCGCCGCGCTCAAGCGCGCCGCCGAGCGCGAGGGCCGCACCGAGGAGCTGCTGGAGGCGCTCACGGCGGAGGCCTCCCTGCTGGGGCCCCAGGCCGCGCCGGCCTACCTGCAGATCGCCAAGGTGCACGAGCGCCTGGGCCAGAAGGGCGAGGCCCTGGCGGCGCTCCTGGACGGCCGCCACGCGGCGCCCAATGACCCGCTCATCCTCAGCGAGCTGGCCGGCATCTACGAGACGCAGGGCCGCTTCGAGGAGCTGGCGGACGTGCTGCTCGCGCGCGTGGGGTCGCTCAACGACGAGAGCGAGCTGGTGGCCACCAACCTGCGGCTGGCCGCGCTGTACGAGGAGGTCCTCAAGCGCGAGGCCGACGCGGCGGCGCGCTATCAGGCCATCGTCGCGCGCATCCCCGGTCACGCGGCGGCGCTCGCGGGCCTGGGCAAGCTCTACTACCGGATGCAGAACTGGGAGGGGCTGGTCTCCGTCTTCGACGCGGAGGTCGCCGCCGCCGAGGACGCCAAGCAGAAGGCCGCGCGCATGTACAAGGCCGCGGAGATTCTCGAGGAGCGGCTGGGACGGCAGGAGGACGCCATCTCCCGCTACAACTCCTGCCTCCAGCTGCAACCCGGTTACCTGCCCGCGCAGAAGGCCCTCACCCGCCTCTACGAGCGCCAGGGCCGCTTCGCGGAGCTGGTGGCGATGTTCGAGCAGGACCTGCTCCAGACGTCGGACCGGGATCAGCTCATCACCACGCTCAACAAGATGGCCGGGGTGTACGAGGACCGGCTGGGAGACCTGGACCACGCCATCGAGTGCATGAAGCGCATCCTCGACCTGGCGTCGGACCACCTGCCCACCATCCGCAACCTGGCGCGGCTGTACGAGCGCGCGCAGCGCTTCCGGGAGCTGCTGGAGACGCACGACCTGGAGGCGTCGCTCGCGGGCGACACCAAGCAGGTGCTGTCGCTGCTCCACCGCAACGCCGAGATTCTCGACGAGAACCTGAAGGACCGCGCGGGCGCCATCACCGCGTACGAGCGCGTGCTGGCGCTGTCGCCGTCGTACCTCCCCGCGCTCAAGGCCCTGGGCCGGCTGTACGCCCAGGACGGCCGCTGGGAGAAGCTGGTGGACATGTACCGGGCGGAGTCGGAGAGCTCGCAGTCCACGGAGCAGGCCGCCGCGCTCATCTACAAGATTGGTGAGCTGTACGAGCAGCGCCTGTCCCGCGAGGACGACGCCATCGCCTCGTACCAGGAGGCGCTGATGCTGGCGCCCAGCTACTTCCCCGCGCTGCGGGCGCTGGCCCGCATCTACCGCGCCCAGGGCGCGTGGGAGAGCCTGGTCGCGATGCTGCGAGAGGAGGCCGCCAACCGCACGGACCCGCTGGAGCGCGCCAACGCGCTGTTCCAGGCCGCGGTCATCTGGGAGGACGCGCTGCGCCGCCCGGACCTGGCCATCGAGACCTACCAGGAGGTGCTGCGGCTGACGCCGGGGCACGCCGCCACGCTGCGCGCGCTGGAGCGGCTGTTCCTGGCGCAGGACAACGTGAAGGAGCTGGTCGCCATCCTGGACCGCGAGACGCAGGTGGGGAACACGCCCGCGGCCAAGGTGACGGCGTACCTGAAGCTGGCGCGGCTGTACCTGGACCGCTTCCAGGAGCCCTCGCGCGCGGCGCTGTGCTGCGAGGCCGTGCTGGGCCTGGACGCGGGCAACCTCACCGCCCTTACCCTGCTGGAGCGCATCCGCGCGTCGGACCGGCCGCGCCGCGCGGAATTGCGTCAGCGCATCGCCGAGCGGGTGAATGATCCGCGCCTGGCCACCGCGCTGCGGCTGTCCGCCGTGGTGGACCTGGACAAGGGCCCCGCGGAGGGCACGCTGGAGGCGTACAAGCGCGCCTTCGAGGCGGACCCGGGTGACGCGCGGCTCGCGTTCGCGCTGGAGCGCTCGCTCAAGCTGGCGGGGGACGTGTCGGGCCTGGCCCGGCTGTACACGCTGCGGCTGGCGCACGCGCGCGACGCGGACGAGGCGCTGGAGATGCTGCTGCGCACCGCCGAGCTCGCGGAGACGCGCTTCGGGGACCTGGAGCGCGCGGCGGCGCTCTACAAGCAGGCGCTGGAGCTGCAGCCGCAGTGCATCCCGGCGCTGCAGGGGACGCGGCGCGTGGCGATGCGGCGCGGAGACGCGGCCGAGGCGCGCTCGGCGCTGGAGGCCGAGGCGCGACTGAGCAAGGACCCGCGCGGCGCCATCGACGCGTTCATCGGCGCGGCGCGGCTGGCGTCGCTCATCCAGAAGGACACGGACGGCGCGGCGGCGCTCTACAAGCAGGCGCTGGAGAGAGACCCGCTGCACCCGGCGGCGCAGGCGGGGCTGGAGGAGCTGCTGGCGCACCGGGGCGGCTCGGCGGACCTGGCCGCGCTGCACGAGCGGCGCGCCGAGGCGAAGCTGGCGCAGAAGGACCACGTCGCCGCGGCCACGGGCTTCGTGAGCGCGGCGCGGCTGCACCACGGGGCGCTGGGAGACAAGCCGCGCGCGGTGGCGCTGCTGGAGAAGGCGCTGTCGGCGCAGCCGGGCCACATCGAGGCGCTGGAGCTGCGCGCCGCCCTGCTGCTGGAGGCCCAGCAGTACGCGGAGGCCGCCGCCATGCTGACCCAGCGCGTGCAGCTGGGCGGAGACGTGCGCACGCTCGCGCCCTTCCACCTGACCTTGGGCACGCTGTACCAGACGCACCTGAACGACGCGACGCGCGCCATCGCGTATCTGATGACGGTGCTCGCCTCGCAGCCCCGGCACCAGGAGGCGCTGGAGCGGCTGGCCACGCTGCACACGCAGGCGCGCAACTACGCGGGCGCGGTGGACTGCCTGCACAAGCTGTTGCAGCAGGAGCTGCCTGCGGACGCCCGCGCGCGCTTCACGCTGGAGCTGGCGCGCACGTACGACGAGGGCCTGGGTGACGCGGCCGCGGCCACGCCGCTGTACCGCCGCGCGCTGGAGCTGTCGCCCGGCGACACCACGCTCATCGACAAGCTGGTGACGCTGTACGAGCGCGCGAGGAACCTGCCGGAGCTGGCGCAGCTCCTGGAGGCCCAGGCCTCGGCGTCCACGGACCCACGCCGCGCGAGCGCCCTGCGGGTGCGGGTGGCGGAGCTGTACGCGGGCGCCCTGTCCGAGCCCGCCCGCGCCACCGGGCTGTACCGCCAGGTGGTGGACGCGGATGGCACGAACCTCACGGCCCGCTTCGCGCTGGCCGGCCTGTACGCGCGCGACACGTCGTCCGTGCCGATGGCCATCGAGGAGCACAAGCAGATCCTCCGCCAGGACCCGACGCGGGTGGACAGCCTGCACGCGCTGTTCAAGCTGTGGGAGGGCCTCAAGCAGTTGGACAAGGCGTTCTGCGTGGCGTCGGTGCTCCAGTTCCTGCGCTCGACGAACGAGGTGGAGCTGGCCTTCTACACGGAGGGCCGCGCGCGGCTGGCGCAGGAGGCTCGCGAGGCGCTGACGTCGACGGACGTGGACACGGTGCTGCTGCACCCGGGCGTCCGTGGCCCGCTGCTGGAGGTGCTGCGGGCGATGGGTGACCAGTTGGAGAAGGTCTACCCGCCGAGCTTCGACATCGTCGGCGTCAACCCGAAGACGGACAAGCTCAAGCCGGACAGCGCGGTGTACAAGGCCGTGCGCGCGGTGGCGCAGGTGTTCGGCGTCGAGGAGTTCGACGCGTACCAGGCGCGGCGCGGGCTCACGGTGCTGGAGACGACCGAGCCCATGTCGGTGTGCATCGGTCAGGACGTGGTGCGCCGCTTCAACGCGCGCGAGCAGAAGTTCCTGCTGGGCCGCGCGGCGCTGGGCCTGCTCAACAAGGCGGCCGTGCTGGAGAAGCTGTCGCAGGGCGAGACGGCGGACCTGTTCGGCAACGCCATCCGCATCCACGCGCAGAACTTCTCCGCGCTGGGCCGGCGCAACGACGAGGCGGTGAAGCAGCTGCGCAAGGCGTTCTCCCGCAAGGCCATCAAGGCGCTGGAGGGCCCCGCGATGTCGCTGGGCGACGTGCAGAAGCTGGAGCTGGCGCCGTGGCTGGACGCGCTGGACTACTCGGCGGACCGCGCGGGCCTGCTGATGGCGGGTGACGTGTCCGTGGGCCTGGGCATGGTGCTGCGCGAGGACCCGAACTTCGCGGGCGCGAAGCTGGACTCGGCCGAGCCCGTGATCCAGGCCGTGCGCGAGGGGGAGCGGCTGCGCACCCTGGTGTCCTGGTCCTTCACCGACGACTTCTTCCGGCTGCGCCAGCGGCTGGGGCTGTCGCTGTAGTCGCCGGTCGCGGCGGGAGGCTTCGTCACTCCCGCCGCAGCACCGCGCCGTCGGGCAGGCCGCCGATGATGCGCGCGACGGCCTCCTCCACCGGGCCTCGCTCGCCGGCCTCGACGGTGATCTTCACCCGGTAGTCCTTGGCCGGGTCGAACTCCGGATACGAGCCGATGGCCACGTGCGGCATGTTCAGCGCCACGTGGTCCAACACGGCGGCGATTTCACTCTCGCCCAGGCGCAGGAACAGGTTCTGGAGCACCACGGGACTGCCGCTCAGGCGCGCGAGCACCGTCTCCAGCTGCATCCGGAAGAGCTGCGGCACGCCGGGCAGCAGGTAGACGTCACCGACGGTGAGCACCGGGTACCACGTGCCCGCCTGGGGCAGCAGCACGGCGCCCTCGGGCGCGTCGGCCAGGCGCATGCCCTCCGGAGTCACCTTGCCCTCGGGCGCGCGCGCCTCGATGAGCGACACCATCTCCGGCAGGCGCACCACGGACCTGCCCAGCGCCATCGCCACCGCGCGCACCGTGACGTCGTCGTGGGTGGGGCCGATGCCGCCGCTGGTGAACACGTAGCGCGCGCGCTGCCGCGCCCGGTTCATCGCGTCCACGATGGCGTCCACGTCGTCCAGGATGGTCTCCACCGAACGCAGGGGGATGCCCACCTCGCGCAGCCTCTTGATGAGGTGCGGACCGTTCTGGTCCTGGACCTTCGCCGTCAGGACCTCGTTGCCGATGATGATCGCCGCCGCGCCCGTGCGCTCCATGGAGCGGCGGACTCTACCGCAACGGCTCGGATTTCCGTGGCGCGAGTCGGGGGGACTGTCCGCGATGTCCGAATTCAAAGGGCTCGGCCCCGCCCCTCGGGGCTGGGGCGCACCCGACCACGGGGGGCTGCAGGCCCCCTTTAGCGCTTGCGTCCGAGCAGCTTGCGAATCTGGACCAGCGAGGCCTGCGTCACCGCCTCGATGCCCTGCTCACCGTCGATGTGGACGATGCGCTCCTTCTTCGCGCGGCGGCGGATGGCGGCCAGGTACTGCTTCGCGATGCGCCGCTGCGCCTCGTCCGCCTCGAACAGCTCCGCCGCCCCACCCCGCGCCGCCCGTCGCTTCGCGGCGACTTCCGGCGCCACGCCCACGAACAGCGTCAGGTCCGGCGACACGGCGTAATCGTTCACCTGCTCCACCCAGCCCATGGGCAGGGACGCCCCCTGGTAGGCCAGCGAGGACAGCACGTACCTGTCACACAGCACGAGCTTGCCCTCCTCCAGCGCGGGCAACACGCGCGCCGCCAGGTGGTCCGTGCGGTCCGCCGCGAACAGCAGCGCCAGCGTCTGGGGCGTCAGGGGCCCCGCGCCCTGGGGCAGGCCCAGGCGGCCCGTGAGGGCCTGGCGAATCAGCGTGCCCACCGGCCCGTCCGAGGGCTCACGCGTGGTGAGCACTCCATGCCCCTCCGCCCGCAGCGCGGCCGCCAGCCGCTCCGCCTGCGTGGTGGTGCCGGCGCCGTCCAGTCCCTCCAGGACGATGAACCGGCCCCGACGGGAGACCTTGCGCGCCCCGCTCACTGGGGCAGCAGCGCGGAGGGCTCGTCCAGCCGGAGCTGGCTGCGCAGCTCCAGCATCGTCTGGTAGCGCTGGAGCTCGTCCGCCAGCACCCGGCGTCCCAGCACGTAGCGGCGGAAGGCGTACCCCAGCAGCACCACGGCCAGCAGGGCCACGCCCCAGGCCAGCAGCGGGGTGCGCAGGGAGTCGTAGAACAGCTTGCCCGCCGCCCCACCGAACATGAGGGCCACCATGGTGGCGACCCCGGTGTGGGCGAAGTGGGTGGTGCTCTGGCGGACGGACAGGCTCTCCTGGAGCTGGTCGAGCCGCGTCCTCAAGTCCTGGGTGTTGGCGCTCATCTCGGAACCGGGCACCCTACAGCAGCCCGTCCCACGCGTCGAGTCATCGTCCCTGGGGACTCCAACCTTCCAGGTCGCACACGATTCCGCCCACACCGAAACGGGCAGTCGGAGGAGCGCCCCTGGAGGACCTACTCCGGCCCATCATCCGGGCGCACGCCGGGAGGCGGGTTGGCTTGCCAGCCCCGGACCTAGACGCTACATGCGCCTGCACATGCAGACCCGCGAGCGGACCGAAGCCACCATGAGCCACGACGCCAAGCTCTCCTCCATCGAGGATGCCATCCAGGACATCCGCGACGGCAAGTTCGTCATCGTCGCGGACGACGAGGACCGCGAGAACGAGGGCGACCTCATCATGGCGGCGGAGAAGGTGACGCCCGAGCACCTGGCCTTCATGGTGCGCCACACCAGCGGCATCGTCTGCATGCCCATGCTGGCGGACCGACTGGACGCGCTGCGGCTGCCGCAGATGGTGTCGGACAACACCGAGTCCCACCGCACGGCCTTCACGGTGTCCGTGGACTACCGGCACGGGACGACCACGGGCGTGTCCGCGGCGGACCGCGCGAAGACCATCCTGGCGCTGGCGGACCCGGAGAGCCAGGCCAACGACTTCCTGCGCCCCGGGCACATCTTCCCGCTGCGCTACCGCGAGGGCGGCGTGCTGCGCCGCGCGGGCCACACCGAGGCCACCGTGGACCTGTCCCGGCTGGCGGGCCTGGGCCCCTCCGGCATCCTGTGCGAGCTGGTGAAGGACGACGGCACCATGATGCGGATGCCGGACCTGCAGGCCTTCGCGCTGGAGCACAAGCTGCGCGTCATCACCATCGCGGACCTCATCGAGTACCGCCGCCGCAAGGACCGGCTGGTGCGCCGCGAGCCGGGCCAGCACACCGTCACCACCCGCTACGGCGACTTCACGGCGCTCACGTACACGTGGCTGCCGGACGGCGCCAAGTCGCTGGTGCTGGTGAAGGGAGACCCCGCCGCCCGCCCGAGCGCCCTGGTGCGCCTGCACGCGGCCTGCACGATGGGCGACGTGTTCGGCTCGCCCACGTGCAACTGCAACGCGCTGCTGGACCAGTCGCTCGCCCGCATCGCGCGTGAGGGCACCGGCGTCCTGGTGTACCTGCCCGGCATGCACGGGGACGACTTCGGCATCCACCACAAGCGCAACGCGGACGGCAGCGCCGACCTGCGCAGCGGCCCGCACGAGACGCGCGACCTGGGCATGGGCTGCCAGATCCTCAACGACCTGAACGTGCGCACGCTGCAGGTGATGACCAACACGGACATCACCTACCGGGGCCTCGCGGGCTTCGGGCTCACCATCGACAAGCGCGTCCCGCTGCTCGCGGACTGACGCGCGCCTCGCCGTCTCCGGGGGCGGCGGCTCCCCTCGAGGTGAGCCCCGCCCTTCCCTCGCGACGTCAGCCCAGGTCCGACAGGGCCGAGCGCACCGCATCGAGGTTCGCGGGCAGCTGCACCGGAGGATTCGCGTAGCGGCTGGTGACGTCCGCCAGCGTGCCCCGGTGGTAGCCCACCTTGAAGTCCGCGAACTTCAGCCCGTGCGCGGTGGACACCACCGCCACGCGCGAGCCCTTCTCGATGACGCCCTGGGCGACGAGCTTCTCCAGCGCCGCGAGCGCCACGCCCGTCTGGGGACAGGTGAACGTCCCCTCGCGGTCCGCGCGCGCGGCGGCGTTGGCCAGCTCCGACTCCGTCGCCTCCTCCACCACGCCGTCGAAGGCCTTGAGGATTCGCACCGCGCGGCGGAAGGACACCGGGTTGCCAATCTGGATGGCGGACGCCAGCGTGCTCTCGGCCTGCATGGGCCGCAGCTCCTGGAAGCCGCCCCGGAAGGCGCGGGCCAGGGGGTTGGCGCGCTGGGCCTGCGCCACGGCGATGCGCGGCCTGCGGGTGATGAGGCCCAGCTCGAGCATCAGCTCGAAGCCCTTGCCCAGGGCGCTGGCATTGCCCAGGTTCCCGCCCGGAATCACCACCCAGTCCGGTGGCTCCCAGCCCAGGTCCTGGCACAGCTCCACGGCGACCATCTTCTGGCCCTCGATGCGCAGCGAGTTCATCGAGTTGGCCAGGTACAGGCCCGTGTCCGCCGTCACCGCCTGCACCAGGCGCATGCAGCCGTCGAAGTCCGTGTCGAGCGACAGCACACGCGCGCCATTGGCGATGGGCTGCACCAGCTGCGCGAGGGAGACCTTGTCGCGCGGCAGGAAGACCACCGCGGGAATCCCCGCCGCCGCGCAGTAGGCGGACAGCGCCGCGGAGGTGTCTCCCGTGGACGCGCACGCCACGGCGCGCAGGGGCATGCCCCGGGCCCGCATGTGCTTCACGGCGGACACGAGCACCGTCATGCCCCAGTCCTTGAAGCTGCCCGTGGGCGAGACGCCGCACTCCTTCAGGTCCAACGCGGACAGCCCCAGCTCGGACGCCATGCGCGGCAGGGGCTTGAGCGGGACGCGGCCCTCGCCCAGCGAGACGATGTCCTCCACGGGGAGCTGTGGGTAGGCCCACTCGCGCTTGCCCCACACGCCGGAGCCCTCCGGCAGGCGCGATGAACCGAAGCGCGACTCGAAGCGCCGCTTCCACTCCGCCGCGGGCACCGCGCGCAGGGCGTCCACGTCGTGACGCACCTCCAGCAGGCCTTCGCAGCGGGGGCAGCGATAGACGACGTCCAGGAGCGAGGCCCGGAAGTCGCAGCCCTCGCTGCACGCGTACTCCGCCTTGAAGCCGGACTCCGAGGCGCTCATGTCTGCTCCACCAGCCGCGTGCCACACTCGGAGCAGGCCCGACCCGGGCGGCCCCGGGTGTGGCACGAGGGGCAGGCCATCCAGTCGTTGTCCTCGCCCGGCTTCCCGGCCACCACGACAGGCGCCACGCGGGCGCGAGGCAGCCGCATGCCGCAGTTGTCGCAGAGCAGCCCCTGCGCCTGGACGTTGCGGCAGTAGCGGCAGACCACCGCGCCCAGCGGGGCCGCGGTGCGCACGCCGTCATCCGGCGCGCGGCCCGTGTCCAGCTCGGGGAGCACCGCCACCGGCAGGTCCCCCGTCGGCGCCGAGCGCGTGAGCTCCAGGTCCTGCACCACCTGCGGCGGCAGGTCCGGCCCGCTGCGAAGGCGCGTGATGTCCAGCTCCGGCAGCGGCTGCGCGTTCACCGCGTCGCGGCCACCGGCGTGCGGCGTCAGCTCCAGCTCCGGCAGCGGGGCCACCGGGGGCGTCGCGCCCGCGGCGTCCACCGGGAAGCGCTTCCCGCAGACATCGCACTCGGTGCCCTCGGGCTGTACGTGGTCGCAGACCGGACAGATGATCATGATGCCGGGACGTTAGCGGGCGGCCACGTTCGGGGGCAACGCGACTTCTCGGCCCGTGGTGGCTTCCAGGCATCCGGGCGGACCGCTCCCCTCTCGGACCCGTCAGGGCCGGGGGACTCCCGTCGGCCCCGTCAGGGGGACGAAGCGCACGGGCAGCAGGGACTCCACCCGGGGGAGATGACCCACCTCCTTGGCCCGATGGATGAGCAGCAGCTGCTGGGCGCCCTCCAGCGGTCCGACGGGGACCACCATCCGGCCCCCGCGCCGGAGCTGGGAGAGCAGCGAGGAGGGCACCTCGACCGGCGCGGCGGTGACCATGATGGCGTCGAACGGCGCCTGCTCCGGCCAGCCCTCCGCGCCGTCGCCCTGGCGGAAGTACACGTTCTGGAAGCCCAGCCGGTGGAGCCGCTCGCGCGCCGAGCGGGCGAGCTCCGGGACGATCTCCACCGTGAACACCTCGCGGCACAAGAGCGACAGCAGCGCCGTCTGGTAGCCGGAGCCCGTGCCGATCTCCAGCACCCGCTCATGCCCCTCCAGGCGCAGGGCCTGCGTCATGAACGCCACGACATAGGGCTGGCTGATGGTCTGTCCATGGCCGATGGGCAGCGGCGCGTCGACGCCCGCCTCCGAGCGCGAGTGCTCCGCCACGAACTCCGCCCGGCTCAAGCGGCCGATGCCCTCCAGCACCCGAGGATCATGGATGCCCTGTCGGGACAGATACTCGGCGCGCTCCAGATCTCCCATGCCCGAAGCCTAACCACGCGAGGCGCTCGCAGCAGCGGGCGGGTCCGACAAGCCTCGCGGGAATTTCCCCGGCGGCACGCTATCCAAGGCAAGGCCCCCCACCCTACGCTCGCGCGATGGCCGAGCCGGCGTACATCTTCGGGCGAGTCGAATCCCCAGGCGGTATCCAACCTCCGCCCACGCGTCTCCCGTTCGTCCAGGGAATCATCCCGCTGCTGCTGGCGCTCGTCGGCGGGTATCAGCTCCTCGGCCTCCGGCCGACCACGCTCGAGCCGGTCAGCGTCCAGGGCGCGTTGCTCGTGGGGACGTTGGTGTGTGGCGTCTGGGGCGCGGTCCGCATGCGGCGCTCGCTGCGGCTGCGAGCCTTCGCGAAGGCGCACCGCGCCGAGCCCTGGCTGTGGGACCACCCCTGGACCCAGGAGACGGTGGCCCCCCAGCTCGCGACCGGGCCGCTCCTGCGTCCCATCCTCGGGGGCCTCGCCATCGTGGGGCTGCTCGGCGCCTTCGGGCACCTCGCCCCCGAGGTCCTGGGCCCGGACACGCCCCAGAAGCAGCGGCTCGGCGGTGGATTCATGCTGCTCGCGCTGACGACCTTGGGGCTCTACGTGACCTGGCGCTTCCTGCTGCGGGCCTTCTATCGCCGCTGGAAGGCACGCCGCGTCTTCGGACGCTATCACCGACGCGCGCTCCTCCACCTGGCGACAGCTGGGCGAGGAGGTCTCCTGGGAGCTCGAGGTTTGGGGCGTCACCGAGCAGGAAAAGACCTTGGACGTGAATTTCCGCCTCCCGGTGTACGTCACGGCCGCCACCCGCCTCTGACGCGGACGCCCTCCATGCTGACACCCCTGCTCCTGCTGCTCACGGCCGCGCCTCCGGACGCCGCCACCCTGCGTGCCCAGGCCCAGAAGGCCTATGACGCGAAGCAGTTCGCCAAGGCCTGTCCCCTGTTCGAGAAGCTCACCCAGCTGTCACCCCAGGACGGCGCCGCGTGGGCGGACCTGTCCTTGTGCCTGTTCCGCGCGAAGAAGAAGCCCGCGGCCCTCGACGCCGCGCGCCACGCCGTGCGCTGGGGCGATGAGAAGACCCGCAAGAGCACCTACTTCAACCTGGACAAGTTCGGCGGGGAGGATGGGGTGTTCACCCGCGATGGGGACGACGCCCCCTGCAAGAAGGCCCACCTGCCAGCGTGCGCCGAGACCGCCTGGCTCTGCGCCGACCCGTATTCGGACCTCTATCGAACGTCCGGGGAGACCTCGGGCGGCTCCTACAGCGCGGTCTTCCTGTGCTCCGAGCCCCAGTCCTCGGAGGGTGGGGGCTGTACGACCATCGACCTGGGTGGAAGCCAGGACACCTTCGCCGGGACCTCGGACGACAGCCCCGGCATCTACTCGTTCAAGGGCTGCACGGTCGTCGCGGTGGACCCGTGCGAGCGGAGGTTGGGCCTGGCCTGCACCGAGGGCGAGGGCGTCCTCGCCGGACCGGAGGGGAGGACAGCCACGCGCAAGCGTGCCTGGGTGGAGGAGCGCGGCTACGAGCCGCTCCCGAAGCCCAAGAGCCCCGACGCGGAGCCCTGACGCGCGCTACCCCACCCGCGCGAGCGCGAGCCGGCCTTCCCACCGCTCCTCGAGCGCCTTCACCAGGCCCTGGTGCTCGGGAGACTTCATGTCCGGGTCCCTGGCGAGGATGCGCCGGGCCTCGGCCTGCGCCATGGAGAGCAGGTCCCCATCCCGCGCGAGGTTCGCCACCGCCAGCTCCGGCAGGCCGCTCTGCCGCGTGCCGAGGAACTCGCCCGGCCCGCGAATCTCCAGGTCCTTCTCCGCGATGACGAAGCCGTCGCTGCTGGCCTCCATCACCGACAGCCGCTCGGTGGACTCCCACGAGCGCGCGCTGCTCGCCACCAGGTAGCAGTAGCTGGCCGCGGCGCCACGTCCCACGCGCCCACGGAGCTGGTGGAGCTGGGACAGGCCGAAGCGCTCCGCCGCCTCCACCACCATCACCGAGGCGTTGGGCACGTCCACGCCCACCTCCACCACGGTGGTGCACACGAGGACGTCCAGCCGCTTCTCGCGGAAGTCCTCCATGACCGCGTCCTTCTCCTCCGCCTTCATCCGCCCGTGCAGGAGGCCCACCTTCGCCTGGGGGAAGGCCGCCCGCAGCTTCTCCACGCCGCGCGTCGCGTCCTCCAGGTCCAGCTTCTCCGACTCCTCCACCAGCGGATACACGACGTAGGCCTGGTGGCCCTTGGCGAGCTCCGAGGCGATGGACTCGTAGACGCGCGCGCGCTGCTTGTCGTTGAACACGCGCGTGTTGATGGGCGTGCGGCCAGGCGGGAGCTGGTCGATGATGGAGAGGTCCAGATCTCCATAGAGCGTCATGGCCAGCGTGCGCGGGATGGGCGTGGCCGTCATCACCAGCACGTCCGGCTTGGGGCCCTTGCTCATCAGGGAGTGACGCTGGAGCACGCCGAAGCGGTGCTGCTCGTCGATGACCACCAGCCCCAGCTTGTCGAAGGACATGTCCTGCTGGATGAGGGCGTGCGTGCCCACGGCCAGGTGGATGTCTCCCCGGGCGACGGCGTCGCGCACCTGGCGCTTGGCCTTCGCCGCGCCGGACGCGCTCACCAGCCCCACCTGGAAGCCGAGCGGACCGAGCACCTTGCGGAAGTTGCGCTCGTGCTGCTCCGCCAGGATTTCGGTGGGGGCCATCACCGCGACCTGGTAGCCGGCCTGCAGCGCCACCATCGCGGCGACCATGGCCACCGCCGTCTTGCCGCTGCCCACGTCGCCCTGCACCAGCCGGTTCATCGGCTCCTCGCGAGCCATGTCCCGGGCGAGCTCCTCCACCACGCGCGCCTGGGCCCCCGTGAGCTGGAAGGGCAGCGCCGCGCGCGCCTTGTCCATCCGCGTGGGGGACACGTCGAACGCGATGCCCAGCTCCGCCTTGACGCCCTGGCGCTTGAGCGCCATGCCGAGCTGGAGGAAGAACAGCTCGTCGAACGCGAGCCGACGGTGCGCCGGGCTCTGGTGGACGTCGAGCGCCTCCAGGTCGGCCGAGTCCGGCGGGAAGTGGATGAAGCGCAGCGCCTCCGGCAGCGGCATCAGCTCCAGGCGACGGCGCAGCTCCGGGGGCAGCGGGTCCTCGAGCTCGTGCGCGTACTGCTCACCGACGCGCGAGGCCAGCTCTCGGAACGAGCGCTGCTCGCCGCGCTCGAAGCCCGGGTACACGGGGACGATGCGGTTGAAGTGCACGGAGCCGGCGGAGTCCAGGTCCTCGGCGGGCTCGATCTCCGGGTGCGCCATCTCGCGCCCGCTCATCGTCGCGCGCACCTCGCCGGAGAGCACGATGCGCTTGCCCACGGTGAAGCGGCTCTTGAGCCACGGGCCGGCGTTGAAATACGTGGCCGCGATGCTGCCCGAGCGGTCCCCCACCACCGCGCGGAACATCCGCCGTCCCTGCTTGCCGGGCACGAAGTCGGCGACCTTGACGATGCCCACCGTGACGCCGCGCGCGCCGGGCTCCAGCTCGGCGATGGTGAGCAGCCGCCTGCGGTCCTCGTAGCAGCGAGGCAGGAGGAAGAGGATGTCGCCCATCCGCCGGAGGCCCTTCTTGTCCAACGCGGAGATGAGCCGGGGCCCCAGTCGCTTGCCCAGCGTCTTCAGCGGCGAGGACAACGGCCCCGAGCGCGGCGCGATGGACAAGAGCTTCGCCTCGGAGCGGGAGGCCTCCGCCGCCACGGCGCGCTTCTTCTTGCGCTGCTCCTTCTCCTTGCGCGCCTTGGCCGGGGACGTGCTCGCGGGGCCCGTGTCGATGGAGGTCTGTCGGCCCGGACGTCCGTCGGCGCGCGGGGCTGGGGGCGTACCAGGACGCGCGAGTCCCGCCTGCGCGCCGTATGAAGCGCGGGGCGCGTTCCCCATCTCCGCGCCCCCGGTGCGGGGCGCCGCGGTCTTCGCCCGGGCAGAGGTCGGCACGGGCTCGTTCGACCTCCACGGTGGAATCTGGACGTAGCCCGGAGGCGGCCCACCCTGTCCGCCGTCCACCGAGGCGCGTCCGCTCGCCCCCCGGACCACCGGGCCCAACTGCCCCTCCTGGACCCGTCCCGCGTTCGGATGGGGGCGAGGCGTCCGCGCCGTGTCGGCCCCTCCACGCGCCTGGTCTCCCGACGCCGGAGGACGTGCTCCGGACGCGGCCTGGCGAGGCTCCAAACCCGGCATCCCTCGCGGAGGGTTCGGCTCGCCCGAAGGTGTACGCCGCGCGCTGGCCGCATGACCGCGAGGCTCCGACTCCGACGTCCCTCGCGGAGGGTTCGGCTCGCCAGAAGGAGCGCGCCGCGCGCCTGACGCCTCACCGCGCGGCTCCGATGCCAGCGTCCCACGCGACTCGTGCCCCGCGTCCTCGGTCCCCTCCCCGCTCGCGAGCCCCTCCAGCTCCGCCGGCAGCGCGACGCCGCTGAGCTTCAGGCCCGCGACGACCCGCCGCAGCGCGGCCTTGCGGCGCTCGGGCGTGGGATGGTCCACGTACGGCAGCGCCGCGCGCAGGTGTCCCAGCGCCTCGGCGTTCACGCCGCTGGCTCCGGCCAGCGCGCGCTCCAGGACGGGCGTCAGCCCCTTCACCGTCGCGAGCATGGCGAAGTCGCGCTGACACGCGTAGCGCAGGGGCCCTACAAGACTGGCGAGCGGATGGTTCACGCGTGAGTCACGTCCATCCATCCTACGGAACGGGGGTGACGTCTCCCAGAAAACGCGACCGGGGAAGCGAGCCAAGGCCCGCTCCCCCGGTCCGCTGTCCTCAGCTGTTCCCGTCGGACGGCGGACTCAGCCCTCGCCAGCCGGGGCTTCGTCCTGGGGATCCTCGAAGCGGATCTCCTGGATCTCCAGCTCGCGCGTGCCACCGGGGCTCTGCACCGTGGCGATGTCGCCCACGCGCTTGCCGATGAGCGCCCGCGCCACCGGCGACGTCACGGCGAGCCAGCGCTTCTTCAGGTCCGCCTCCATCTCCCCGACGATGCGGTAGGTGACGGGCTTGTCCGTCTCCGTGTCCAGCAGGTCCACCGTCGCCCCGAAGATGACCTTGTCACCGCCCAGCTTGCTGGGGTCGATGACCTCCGCGCGCGCAATCCAGTCATTGAGGGTCAGGATGCGGCCCTCGATGTGGGACTGCTTCTCCTTCGCCGCGTGGTACTCCGCGTTCTCGCGCAGGTCCCCGTGGGCGCGGGCGACCTCGATCTCTCGCGAGATCTTGCCTCGCTCGACGGACTGCAGGTGCTTGAGCTCCGACTTGAGCTTGCGCAGCCCGGAGGGGGTCATCGGGATGTTGTCGCTCCCGCTAGCCATCGACACAGCTCCTTCCACCACTCCCAGGTTCACGAAAAAGTCGAGGGCCGGCGCTCCTCCCGGAGCCCGGCCCCCTCCATGAAGGTCCCAATGTAGGGAACCCGTGACATGCAGGTCAATGAAAGCCGTACAGGGACCCTCGCGGACGCTGGGCGCACGCGGGGTGAGCCGCTAGGCTGCCTTCCGTGCTGTCCGTCCAGGAATTGCGCGCGCTCGCCGCGTCACTGCCCGCCAGGGATTTCGAGCGCCAGCTGGGGCCCTTCGCCCTCATCCAGCGTCCCCCCTCGGAGGCCTCGGCCGCCGTGCTCGCGCCCACCCGCATGGCCGCGCCCGAGGACATCAGCCTGGGCATGATGACCCTCCTGTTCGAATTCGAACACCTGCGCGTCGCCACGCTCCCGCCGCTGCACGCCACGGACCGGCTGCGCATCGGCCGGCGCATGGACTGCGACGTGGTCATCGACGACGCGTCCGTCTCCAAGCTGCACGCCGAGCTGCGCTGGAACGAATCCCAGCACCGCTGCACGGTGCAGGACCTGGGCTCCACCAACGGCACGTTCCTCAACGCGGGCACCCTGGGCCTGCGCGAGGCGACGCTGCGCGACGGCGACATCCTCAGCTTCGGCAACGTGCAGTTCTGGTACCTGGAGGCCCGCACGCTGCACGAGCGCCTGAAGGCAGGCGAAGCCACGGGCCTGGGCTCGCGCAGCGGCTGAAGGCCCCACAGGGTGACAGTGTCCTCGACAGGAGCAACGCCCCCATGACGCAGCCCGCGCGCGACGAGCGCGACTACTTCGAGCGCATCTACACCGTCGTCCAGGCCGTCCCCTCCGGCAAGGTGGCCACCTACGGCGACATCGCGACCATCGTCGGTGACGGCTGCGACGCGAGGGTGGTCGGCCATGCGTTGGGCGCGCTGGGCGCACGCTCGGCCACGGTGCCCTGGCAGCGCATCATCAACCGCACGGGCGGCATCAGCCTGACGGGCCACGGACAGAAGGAGCTGCTCGAGGCCGAGGGCGTCGGGTTCGACGAGCGAGGCCAGGCGCGCATGGACCTGCACCACTGGTCCGGCCCGAGCGAGGACTGGGCGCGCGCCCGCGGCTTCCAACCATTGCCCGCACCGACGGCCAAGCCCGCCGCCGCGCAGCTCTCGTTGTTCTGACGACGCGAAACCGTCCGTCGAGGGCTCGGCTCCCCGGCTGCTTGCCTGCGGGAATGGACGCGCGAAAGTCAGGCCCCAACCCCCCGGGCCGGATTCCGCCATGTCGCTCGCGCTATTCCGCTGGAGTGCCGTTCTCCTCGTGTGCCTCTTCACGACCGCCGTCCTCGCGGCCGAGGCCCGTCCTCGTCGCAAGGCGAAGGCCGCGAAGCTGGTCCACATCGATGGCGGCCACCGTCTCCACCGCGACGCGGCCTCCGCGCTCCAACGCATGACGTTGGACGCGGCGAAGCACGACATCGCCCTCCGGGTCACCAGCGGCTACCGCTCCCTGCCCGAGCAACGCCTCCTGTACGAGCAGTACCGCCGGGGTCGGGGCAACAAGGCGGCGCGGCCCGGACGCTCCAACCATCAGCGCGGGCTCGCGGTGGACCTGGTCATCGGCAAGCGCACGTCGAAGCGCTATCAATGGCTCCAGGCCAATGCCTGTCGCTTCGGCTTCCGCCGCACCGTGCCCTCCGAGCCGTGGCATTGGGAGTACCGCCCCAGCAGCACCTTCCCACCCGTGGTCGGACACGACTGCACGGGCAAGGAGGTGAAGCGCCCCAAGCCCACGCCCGAGCCCGTCGCACGTCAGGACGCGAGCTGACCCTGGGTCGCGCAGGCCGCACCTCCCCAGCGAAAAGGCTTCCACGCTAGGCTGGCCGACAGGTCCCGACACATGGCGCCCCGGTGACACCCGGACGTCACGAAGACGTCACGGGACCGGGCTGTCACGTGCGCCCGGCAGCGTTTCATCAAGGGGCGAACCCACCGTGGGAGGGCGCAATGATGGACCCCTTGAACCTGTCGGGCCCGGATTTCCTCGCGCTGTATGTCCTGCTGGCCATGGGCGCCGTGGCGCTCGGACTGCTGCTGCGCTGGATGCTGCGCACACCGGGAGGCGGCCCGGACGTGTTGCCGCAGAAGCTGGACCCGTATGAGCTCGCGATGCTCTCCGGCCCCAAGGCCGTGGCGCACACGGCCCTGGCGAGGCTGCTCCACGACAAGGCCCTGGTCATGGACGGCACGACCCTGACGACGACGGGCAAGCGGTCCGACTTCGCGTCCCCTTTCGAGCGGCTCGTCTACGCCGCGGTCCATGAGTCGAAGAAGAGCAACGCGGAGCTGGTCGCCAGCATCGAGCCCGCGCTGGAGCGGCTCAAGCATCCCCTGCAACAGCGCGGCTGGTTGGTCGACGAAGGACAGGCCACGCGGGCCCGGTGGCTGCCGCTGCTGCCGCTGCTCGGCGTCCTCCTGCTGGGGCTCGCCAAGATCAACGTGGGCCTGGAGCGCGAGAAGCCCGTGTCCTTCCTGGTCTTCCTCTGCTTCGTCACGGCGGTCACCCTCTTCTTCCTCACGAGGCCTGTGTGGACCAGCCGCCGGGGCTCGGCGCTGCTCCACGCGCTGCGCTGGAATCAGCAGCCGCTGAAGACGTCCGTCATGAGCACGGAGAACTCCCAGGTGATGAACAGCCAGGACCTGGGGGTGGCGGTGGCCCTCTTCGGCCTGGGCGCGGTGGCGATGAGCGACTTCGAGCTGATGCGCCGGCACATCGACCCCTCGGGCTCATCCTTCGGCGGCGTGAGCAGCTCGAGTGGTTGCAGCGGCTCCAGCAGTTGCAGCAGCGGCGGCGACGGAGGCGGCGGTGGTGGTTGCGGCGGCTGCGGTGGAGGTGGCGATTGACGGTGCCCGGTCTTCGGAAGGTCGGCATCGGGTGGCGACGCGAGCTGGCGCTCTTCATCGACCGGCGCCCCGGGCTCGGCTTCGTGGAGGTGCTCGCCGAGCACCTCTCGCCGAAGGGCCCCATCCCCGAGCCGCTCTCACGGCTGCGCGAGCGCGGTGTCCCCGTGGTGCTGCACGCGGTCTCGCTGGGTCTGGGCTCCGCGGAGCCGCCCGACCCGCGGCGGTTGGCGTGGCTGGCGGGACTGGCGGAGCGGCTGGGCGCGGTGTGCGTCAGCGAGCACCTCGCGTTCGTCCGCGCGGGAGGGCTCGAGTCGGGGCACCTGCTGCCGGTGCAGCGCTCCGAGGAGGCGCTGGAGGTGCTGACCGAGAACATCCGGATGGCCGAGGCCGCGCTGCCCGTGCCGCTCGCGCTGGAGAACGTGGCCTCGCTGTTCGAGTGGCCCGACGCGGCCTTCTCGGAAGCGGACCTGCTGCGCGGCGTGCTGGAGCGGACCGGGGCCTCGCTGCTCCTGGACGTGGCCAACCTCCACGCCCACGTGCTGAATCACGGCACGGATGCGGACGCGGTGCTCGCGGCCGTGCCTCGTGAGCGCTTGGCCTATGTGCACGTGGCCGGCGGCGTCCAGCGCGGCGGGCTGTATCACGACACGCATGCGCATCCGCTCCCCCCGAGGCCGCTCACCTTGCTGGAGCGACTGGCCGCGCGACTGGGGCCCGTTCCGGTGATGCTCGAGCGCGATGACCGCTTCCCGCCCGAGGCGGAGCTCACCGCGGAGCTGTCCGCGATGGAGCAGGCGCTCCTGCGCGGCACGGAGCGACATGGCCGAGAGGCCCACCGAAGCACGCCCGAGCGGGGTGTCCCTCGCGGGGTCCATGAGCAGCGGGATACGCGGAGTGCCACGCAGGAGCGCGGCGCCACCGACGCGAATCGGGAGGGCATGGCATGAGCGCCCGTGAGCGACAAGCCCGCGCCCAGGCGGAGCTCGTGCGCGCGCTCGGAGTCGGCGCGCCTGTTCCACCAGGGTTCGACGAGGCCCGCGTGCTCGCGGCCGCGCAGTCCCTGATGAGCAAGCGCCGCCGGGGCGTGGAGCGTGCGTGGCCCTTGCTGGCCTCCGCGCTCGGTCCCGACTTCGCGCCGCGCTTCGAGCAATGGGCCCGGTCCAACCCCATGTCCATGGAGCCCGACTCGCGCGTGGAGGGACGGCGCTTCGCCCAGGCCCTGCGCGACGAGGGCCGACTGCCGGGCGACCTGTCCAGGGACCTGCTCGACTTCGACGCGAGCTGGCGCGTGACAGCCTCGGGCGAGCTGGTGCGACGCTGGGGCATCGTGCTCATCGCCCGGCGTCACGACACGACGCGCCGGCGCCAGTGGGCCCTGCGACTGCCCGGTGGACGCGTGCTGCGGTGGGCCCCGGAACCCCACCCCCAGGGCCCCATGGCCCCACCCGGGGTGGACGTCCCCAGGGGGACATGATTCCGGAGCCCATCTCGACTACCCTTGCGCCCTCACCTGAGCCGAGGGGGCGCATGCTCGTCGTGCCATCCATGTTGGATGCGGTCACCGTTCACGCGGAGGGGGCGCTTTGCACGCGCATCGCCACCCTCCAGCTGGTGGAGGACCGCGTCCCCAATGAAATCCAGCTCAACGGACTTCCCCTCTCGCTGCGAACCGGGACGCTCCGGGCCGCGGTGCGACAGGGCCCGCCCGGCCTCACCATCCGCGCCATCCGGCCCACCTTCGATGTCCAGCTCCCTCCCGAGGTCGACGTCCCCCAGGAGCACCGCGCCCTGGAGGAAGCCCTCTCGCGCGTCTCGGACGTGACGGCACGCCTGGAGGTCACCCGGCGCGAGCTGCAGGCCGTGGGCAAGCTCAAGCCCACCTTCCCGCCGCAGAAGAAGGCCCGCTACACGCCCCACCAGACGCCCCTCGACTCACTGCTGGCGCTCACGTCCTTCGTGGACACGGAGCTGGCCACGCTGAACGCGCGGCTGCTCGACCTGGAGCGGGAGCTGCGCGACGCGGAGAGCGACGTCCGCCTGCGACGCCAGCGCCTGCACGAGGCCTCCTCGTCCGTCCGCGGCGAGCGCGCCCGCGTGTACCGCGCCGCGGTGCTCACGCTGTCCGGCAACCCCTGGCCCCGCGAGACGCCCGCGCTCATCGCGCTGGAGTACGCCGTGCCCGGCGCGCTCTGGGTCCCGACCTACGATTTGCGGCTGCCTCGCACGCTGGAGGAAGGCACGCTGCGCATGCGGGCCACCGTCAGCCAGAACACCGGTGAGGACTGGACCGGCGTGAAGCTGTCCGTCTCCACCGCGGCCCTGGACCGCCGGGCCGAGGTTCCCGAGCTCAAGGCGCTGCGCATCGGTCGTCGCCAGCCGCCACCGCCGCGCTCGGGCTGGCGTGAGCCACCGCCGGGGCTCGACGAGCTGTTCGCGGGCTACGACGCCCGGCGCGCTCCGGCGCTCACCAAGCCGAGGCCGCCGCCGATGGAGCCACCTCCGCCCCCCGCGCCCGCGCCGTACGTCGCGGACCACGAGAGCACTGACTCGGGAATGGAGAGGCTCCGCAGCGCGCCCGGTGGCGCCGTGGGCTCCGCGCCACCGTCGGCGAGGGCCAAGCGTCTCGCCGCTCCGTCCATACCGCCCCGTCCCTCCATGGCGCCCCAGCGGGAGCTGTCGCGCTCGCGAGGCGGCTTCGCCAGGAACCAGGCGCCCCTGGAGGAAGAGGTCCTGGCCGAAGCGCCGGGCGACGACGACGACATGCCGATGGCCTCCATGGACCTCGCCGACTTCGACGGGGCCAGGGGAGGTGGAGGCGCCAGCGTGGACCGACTCTCCGCCGCCGCGCCGCGCCTGGAGCCCTCCGACAGCCTGCTGGACTACGACCGGCTCACGCTGGCCGCAGCCGATGACCTGGAGGGCCGGGGCCGACTGCGCTCACGTCCCACCCACGTCACGCGGGAGCTCATCGCGCTGCAGGCCATGCAGATCCAGGTGAACGTCCTCTCGTTCATCGCCGTGAGCGAGCAGCAGGTGTCGAGCCTCCGCCAGTTGCCCCTTCCGACGTGGTCCGTGCCGCCGCGCGAGTCGGCGATGCACTTCGACGCGAAGTTCGATCTGGAGTCGCGGGTCGACGTGCCCTCGGACTCGGCCTGGCACACGTTGCCGGTGTTGTCGGTGCCGGTGGGCCTGTCCGCCGAGTACGTCATCGTCCCCTCCGTGGAGCCGAGGGCCTTCCGCACGGTGCGCGTGGAGAACCGGACGCCCTACCCGCTGCTCGCCGGCCCCGTGGACGTCACGCTCGGCGACGAGTTCCTGATGACCTCCCCGCTGCCCACGATGCCCCCGGGCGCCACGCAGCGCCTGGGCCTGGGCGTGGAGGAGTCCATCAAGGTCGCGCGCAACACGCGTTTCGACGAGGCCACCGGCGGTATCTTCGGCGGCGCGACGATGCTCACGCACCACGTGTCGGTGGAGCTGGCCAACCGGCTCTCCAACCGCATCCTCGTGGAGGTCTGCGAGCGCGTGCCCGCCGTGCCCACCGGCTACGAGAAGGACATCAAGGTGGAGGAGACGGAGACGGCGCCCCCCTGGCAGAAGCGCACGCCGCTTCCGGGCGAGGCCCCCGTGGAAGGCGAGCGTGCCTGGCGCGTGGTGCTCCAGCCCGGTGAGGCGCAGACCCTGAAGGCGACGTGGACCGTGAAGATTCCCGCCAGCAAGATGCTGGGCGGCGGAAACCGGAGGACCTGATGAGCACGCCCCTCACCCTGCCGGTGGTCAAGGTCACCGTCCTGGAAGATCGCGCGCTCGTCGAGCGTCGCGGAGAAGTCCCGTTGGTCCCCGGAGCGCAGCGGCTGGTCATCGCCGGCCTGTCGCCGCTGGCGGTGGACCGCTCGCTCCAGGCGAAGCTCGCCGGAGGCACCGTGTCCCAGGCCCGCGTGCGCCGCGTGACGCGCGCCCAGCCTCCGGAGGCGCTGCGCGAGCACGCCACGGAGCTGAGCCGTCGCGTCGCGGACCTGGAGCGCCTGGAGCGACAGGCCCGCGCGGACCGGGAGCGGCTGAACACGCGCCACGGCCTGCTCACCGCGGCCCACGCGGACGTGTACCGCGCCATCTCCGAGCAGTCCGGCGGAGGCGTCGCGCAGCCCGACACGTGGAAGCAGCAGCTCGACAACGTGCGCGAGGCGCTGGAGGCCGTGGACTCGGCCCGGCGACTGGCGGCCGTGGAGGAGCAGCGCCTGCAACAGCAGCTCGCGCAGGCGCGCGGCGCGCTGTCGAACACGCAGAAGCCCGAGACGAAGCTGGACGTGCACGCCGAGCTCGAGGTCGGCCATCCCGCGGGCGGCACGGCGCTGCTGTCCATCACCTACCTGGTGCCCTGCGCCGCGTGGCGTCCAGCGTACCGCGCGACGCTGGAGCCGGCCCAGGGCACCCAGGGTCCGACGGTGCGCCTGGAGTGCGAGGCCGTGGTGTGGCAGCGCACCGAGGAGGAATGGAAGGACGTGGAGCTGGCGCTGTCCACGGCGCGTCCCACGCTGGGCGCGGCGCCGCCCCGGCTGGAGTCGGACTGGCTCTTCCTGCGCGACAAGACGGAGCGCGAGAAGCAGGTGGTGGACGTCTCGGTGCGCGAGGAGGTCATCCAGAACACGGGCGAGGGCGCCGGTGCCCGACGCGACGAGGGCCTTCCCGGCATGGATGACGGCGGCGAGGCGCTGTCCCTCACCGCGCCCCACCGCGCCCACATCCCCGCGGACGGAGAGCCGCACCGCATCCCCCTGTTCCACTTCACCGCGCCCGCCGCGTCGGAGCTGGTGGTGTGCCCGGAGCTGTCGCCGCTGGTGCACCGCGTGGCGAGGTTCGACAACGTGGGCCCGTCCGTGTTGCTGGCGGGGCCCGTGGACCTGGTGCGGACCAGCGGCTACGTGGGGCGCTCGCAGCTGCGCTTCACCGGCAAGGGCGAGCGCGTGCGCCTGGGCTTCGGCAGCGAGGACTCGCTGCGCGTCGCCCGGATGACGGACATCCAGGAGGAGACGAGCCGGCTGTCGGGGCGCAAGCAGAAGACGCACCACGTGAAGATGTTCCTCTCCAACATGAGCGCCCAGCCCGCGGCGGTGGCGCTGGAGGAGCGCATCCCCGTCTCGGAGGTGGAGTCGGTGGAGGTGACGCTCCAGAAGGACACCACCCGCCCGGCGCCCACGAAGGTGAGCGCGGAGGGCATCGCCCGCTTCGAGCTGACGGCGCCGCCGCGCTCTCAGCAGGAGTTGACGTTGGTCTACACGGTGAGCAGCGCCGCGAAGGTGGCGGGGCTCTAGAGGTCCCTCATGCGCACGTCCCTGTATGGACTCGGGTTGCTCATGGCGTGGGGGCCGGTGTCCCCGGCCTTCGCCGACACGCCGCCTCCTCCACCGGAGCCCGAGCAGGAGCGGCGCATCCCCCAGGTCGCCGTGGACGTGGGCGGCGGCTGGGGGCGGATGCAGCACCCGACCACGGACATCCCCGGGCTGAGGAACGAGGTGCGCACCGTGGGCGCCCGGGCCAACGCGGTGCGACTGGCCGGAGGAATCCACTTCAACATGGTGCGCGGCTCCGGTCGGACGGACTGGTGGTGGACCAATGGCGTGGACTGGTACCTGCTGGGTGACGACGTCCAGGTCCTGGCGCTGCGGCCGGGCATGGAGAAGCGCCTGTCGCTCACGGACTCGCTGAGCCTGGGCGTGAGCCTGTTCGGCGCCGCGTCGGAGGTGTCGCTCGCCACCGGCCGCATCTCCGCGAACATCCCGGGGACGGGCGGCGGAGATCCGGTCATCGACGGCCGGTACTTCCAGGCGCGCTCGCGCAAGTGGATCTTCGGCGGAGGCGCGGGCGCGGCGCTGCAGTACCAGCTCAACCGCTGGTTCCACACGCGGATGCAGGTCGGCTACACGCAGTTCGTGTCGCAGGCGAAGAACTTCCAGGTGAGCCCGGTGAAGGGCCCGGACAGCTTCTCCGTCTCGCTCAGCGGCCCGTGGGCCGCGGCCTACGTGGGCGTGGGACTGTGACTCCGTCCCGTGCCCGTCAGTGCTGGACGACGGACACGTAGGCGCCGTAGCGCGTCTGGATTTCGGAGACGTACTTCACGGGCTCCGAGCCCCGGCAGTAGCCGTGTCGCGCGCGGCGGTAGTGCTTGGGCTTCTCCAGGAGGAGCATGGCCTTCTCCACGTTGCCGAACCAGCGGTTGGGGTCCAGGCCCTGCTCCTGCGCGAGCCGGCGTGCGTCCAGCACGTGGCCCAGGCCCGCGTTGTAGGAGGCCAGGGCGAAGCGCAGGCGCTGCTTGAAGGGAATCTCCGGGGCGATGCGGCCGAGGAGCTGGTGCATGTACTTCACGCCCGCGTGGATGCCCTGCTCAGGGTCCTCGAGCTTGCGGAAGCCCAGCTCGCGGCCCGTGGCGGGCATGACCTGGAAGAGGCCCTGCGCGCCCACCCAACTGCGCGCCGTGGGGTCGAAGCGGCTCTCCTGGAACATCTGCGCCACCATCAATCGCCAGTCCATTCCGTAGCGCGAGGAGTACGAGCGCACCAGCAAGTCATAGGGGGAGATGGTGCCCGTGGCCACGGCCGCCTCGGTGGTCGCCGGGGCCTCGGCGCGGCGGCCCTCGAAGTAGCGGCGGCGAGCCAGGTTGTATTCGGTCCCGCGGTAGGTCTTCTGCACGAAGCCGTCGAGGAAGGCGCGCAGCTTCACGCTCCCCGGGCGCACGGCGAAGGCGATGCCGTGGTGTCCGTCCTTGCCCGCGGGCGCGCCCTGCCCCGGTACCGTCAAAGCGGCCTCCACGTCCTCGCGATAGACGCGCTCGGCGGCGAGGATGTGGCTGTCCGTGACGGTGAAGGGAATCTCGCCGCGCGCCACGCGGTCGATGAGCGTCTCGGTGTCCTGGTCCTCGGGCTCCTCGACGACGGTGAACCCGTGCTGGGTCGCGAGGGTGCTCAGATTGGAGAAGTGGCTGGACGTGCGACGCACGTGGATGGACTGGCCCTTCAGGTCCGCGAGGGACGCGGGACGCGGCGAGCCGACCCGCTGCACGAGGACCTCCTCCACGAAGAGATACGGGCGACTGAAGGCGACCTCGCGCTGGCGCTCGGGTGTGACGGTGAGCGCGGCGGCGATGACGTCGCCCCGGCCTTCCTTGAGCCACGTGAGCAGCTCCTCGTACGTGTCCGGGACGACGACCTCCAGGCGCACCTTGAGCGCGTCCGCGGCGAGCTTCGCCATCTGGTAGTCGAAGCCCGCCTGTTCGCCGCGGTGGAGGAAGTACGTGACGGGGCTGTTGCGCGTGAGGACGCGGAGCACGCCGCGCTTGCGGATGCCGTCGAGGTCTCCGGTGAAGCGCTGCTCGCGGTGGTCGGTGAGGGCGCGCTCGACGAGGAAGGCGTCCAGCGCGGTGCGCAGCAGGGGGTTCTCCAGCCGCACGGCCCAGGCGAGGGCGCGCTTCTCCGCGACGGGGAAGAGCGCCTCGACGTCCGGGTTGTAGGTCTGGATGGCCGCGAGCAGGTGGCTGTCGACCACGGTGAGGGGCAGCTCGCCGCGAGAGACCTGCCACACGAGCTCCTCGGAGTCGAGGCTCTCGGGCTCGGGATGGACGGTGAGGCCCGGGGCCTGGGCTTTCGCGAGCGCGGCGAGGGACGTGGCGAAGGTGGAGCTGGCGCGCACGTGCACGGCGCGGCCCGCGAGGTCCTGGGGCTTGCGCGGCAGGTCCGTGGCGCCCTTCTTGCCGACGAGCACCTCGTTGACCAGGGCAATGGGGCGGGTGAAGGACAGCTCGCGGGAGCGCTCCGGGGTGACGGTGAGGTCGGCGGCGATGATGTCCCCGCGTCCCTCTTTCAGCAGGGGGATGAGCTGGTCGAAGCGCTCCACGGCGATGAGCTCGACGGACACGCCGTGCTTCTCGGCGAAGCGCTCCAGCAGCTCGCGGTCCTGCGAGCGGGGCGTGCCCTGGCGAGGCAGGGAGCTCTCATCGGTGGTCTCCACGAGGATGCGCAGGACGCCGCGCTTGCGCAGGGCCGGGAGGTCACCGGTGAACGGGGGCTCGGGAGGCTTCGCGGGCTCGGCGTCGGGCGGCGCGGCTTCGGCGACGAGCGGCAGGGGTGTCTCGGGGAACGGCAGGTCTTCGGGCTCCGTGACAACGGGCGCGGCCACGGGCGCCGGCGGGGGCGCGGGAGGCTCCTGCTTGCAGGCGACGACACACACGAGCAGCGCGGCGACGAACCAACGAGACGACTCCATGGGTGCTTCCCCCTCCTCGGAGCCATGTCCGGATGCGTGGACACGCTCCCCTCGCCTCCCCTCTACCCGAGGTGACGGGGTGAACGCACGTGGGCCCAGCGAAGACGCACACGGAGGGTTCCCGGACCTGGGACGGCGACCCACCCGGAGTACGGACGCGGGCCGGTGTACCGTGGAGGGCGACATGAAGACGAAGAGCTCGCCGCCCGTGGCCCTGTTGCGAGGACGCAAGACGCTCCCGCTCATCGAGACGTACTTCGAGCTGAACCACTTGAAGCAGCTCTTCCGTCAGGGCTGGCTGCGGGTGGGGATTCCAGCCGAGCGCTGCGAGAGCGTGGCGGAGCACTCGCTCTTCGTGGCGCTGCTGTGCCTGTTCATCGCGGACAGCCACTTCCCGGAGGCGGACGCGAGCCGCGCGGTGCGCATCGCGCTGCTGCATGATTTGGGTGAGGCGTACGTGGGAGACCTGACGCCGCACGACGGCGTGGGGCGCGAGGACAAGCACGCGCGGGAGCGGCGGGCCATGGAGCAGCTCGTGGGGAAGCTGCCGCGCGGCGCGGAGTACCTGGCGCTCTGGGATGAGTACGAGCAGGGCACGTCGTTCGAGGCGCGGCTCGTGCGGCAGGTGGACAGGCTGGAGATGGGGCTACAGGCCTGCGTCTACGAGCACCAGGGCGCGGGAGACCTGTCCGAGTTCTTCGCGTCGGTGGAGAAGGCGCTGGAGGCGCCTGAGTTGCGCGCGGTGCTCGCGGAGCTGGAGGCACTGCGGCCGGACTGAGCTGTTCAGCGCGACAGCCCAGTGCTCAACCGAACCAGCGGCCCGACTCGGGCGCGAAGATGCGGACGCGCTCCGCGAGGGTGGGCGGCAACCGCTCACGAACGAGGGCGTGCACCTCCTGCGGCCCGAGCGCCTGGCTGAAGTGCATGAGCACGAGGGCCTCGTTGCGGAAGCGGTCAGCCTGGGCGAGGAGTTCGTCGAGGTGGAGGTGCGCGCGATCTCGCGCGTCCTGCACGGAGCGCTTCGGGTCGACGAAGGTGCACTCGATGACGAGCACGCGCGAGTCGAACAAGGTCGGCTCGGTCTCCAGGATGCGCGAGAGCGTGTCCGTCGCGTAGGCGAGCTCCAGGTGGTCCACCTGCGTGAAGAGGTCCTCACCGGCCTTGCGGCGCTGGGCGATCTCCTGAGGCGGCAGCGCGAGAAACTCGGGGCGGAGCTTCGTCGCGCGGCGGAAGAACTGATAGCCGAGAGAAGGCACGGGGTGATGCGTGCGGAAGGCGCGCACGTGGAGCCCCTGCCCCAGGGGCTGCACGTCTCCGTGCCGCATGGGGACGGTGGTCACCTCCATCGACGTGTGATGGAGCCGGGAGAGGACCTGGAGGGCCTCGTGGACGGGCGCCTCGATTTCGGCGGGGATGAAGAGCTGCGGAGCGCCCTTCCCCATCAACCGGCGGATGCCGAGCAGCGCCCCGAGCGCGCTGGCGTGGTCCGGGTGCGCATGGCTGAGGAAGATGCGATCGCACCCGGCGAACGAGCGGATGGGGATGCCGACGTCGAGCACCACGTCGAGTTCGGGCACCTGGAGGGAGGTGTAGACACCGCCGACGGAGATGCCTCGGACGGTATAGGGACCTGCCTGGACCTCGGTGATCATCGCCGTCGCTTATCGCGCGACTCGTGTCACGTCGCAACCCGGGGCACGGCAGGCCCCGGGCATGACGCGAGTGCTCAGGTGTCGAAGCGGAAGGTCGTCTCGACGCACGAGGCGCGCTGGCCGAATCGCTGACAGAACGCGGTGAGCGCCGCGTAGGGAGTGGTGTCCAGCACCTCGCGGAACGACAGGTGCATCACGAGGCAATAGAGGGAGACCTCGAGGAAGCTCACACTTCGCTCCGAGGGGAGCTCGGCGAGCGCGGCGTCCACGTTCTGCTCCAGCCACGCCATCATGTTGAGCAGGCTCGTGCGCAGCTTGTCGTGGTGAGCCCCGGCCTGGGCCCCGCCCCCCACCTTGGACATGACGATCGTCACCTCCGTGGCCATGGTCTGGAGGACCAGCTCCTGCATGTTGGCGGACAGGGACTCGGTCAGGTCCTCGGGCCACAGCACGCGTGCCTTGTGGGTCGAGTGGCGCCGCAGCTCGCGACAGACATTGAGCGTACCGAACCACGAGCCTCGGGCCGTGCGCAGCACGGGAATCTTGAGCGCGGGATTGCCGCCGTAATCCTGGAGATTGGGCGACATGATGTCGCGCAGGATGTGGAAGTCGTAGGCGACGCCCAGCTCCGCCGCGAAGATGCGCGCGATGCGGGTGAAGTGAGAGCTCGAGCGGCCAATCAGGATGGGCCGGGTGAGGTCTTCGTTCGCGACAGTCATCGGTGTACCCCCGTCAGGGTTTGACGGAGGTCACCGTAGGCGCTCCCCTCCCCGGGTACAACGCGAGGAGGGCTCGACTTCGCGCTGTACCGCTGGGGGACTGTCGAAGCTGTGCTCCTCAGGCCGAGGACGCGTCGGTGTCGGAGGCAATCCGGAGCGCGGACCGCACCTCGGCGGTGGAGCGCCCGGCCCAGTGGCGACGATGGTTCTCCCCCGTCGTGAAGCTGCGAGTGGCCATCCGGTCGACGTAGAGCGTACCGTCGAGGTGGTCCAGCTCGTGCTGGAGGATGCGGGCGTACCAGCCCGAGGCGCGAATCGTCACGGGGCGGCCCTGCTCGTCCAGCGCCTCCACGCGTACGCCACGTGCTCGGGCCACGAGCGCCGCGAAGCCCGTCACGCTGAGGCAGCCCTCGTGGAACTCGGCGGGGGTCGCGTCCTCCACCGTCAGCTTCGGGTTGATGAGCACATGGAAGGGCACCGGCTGCCGCTCGCGCGCCGCGAGGTCCGCGGGTGCCACGCCGGCCTGGTACTCCGCGCGGTCCTCGATGACGACCAGCCGAAGGCCCACGCCGACCTGGGGCGCCGCGAGCCCCACGCCCGGGGCGTCTCGCATCGTGTCGCGCATCAACACGATGAGCCGCTGAATCTCCGGACTGCCAATCTCCTCGGGCGTCAGGTCTCGCGCCTGTTGACGAAGTACCGGCTCTCCCGCCTGGACGATCTTGAGCACCATGCGACGAGCGTAGCAGGCGAACTGGAGTCCCCTGCCGCCGAAAAACGGCGGCCCGCGATTCGTCTGTCAGGCCACGCTGTTCGCCCCCCATTGGCCCGGCTTGTGAGCAGAGGTTAGGCTGCGGTCCCATGGCTCGTCGCAAGAAGGCCGATGAGATCGCCGCGCGTGTCCGCAACCTGATTGCGATGGACGCGGCTGGAATCATGCGCCGGTTGGAAGCACGGCGTGACGAGATGTTCGCGCTCTTCTCGCGCTTGCGCAGCCGCGAGCCGCTGCTGGAGACCATCGCCTCGCGGTACGCGGAGGGGGCCTTCGAGCAGCTCATCCACCTGCCCGAGCAGGAGCAGGCGGTGGTGGACCGGTACTACACGCACCTGGACGAGCTGCGCTGGTACTTCACGTACACCGAGGACATGCCGGGCACGGCGCAGGTGAACTTCATCAAGCTGCACAAGCGGCTGGAGGAGTCCTACCGGGTGCTCGTGGTGACGCTCGGGCCGCCGGTCTCCGCCGATGGTGCGCGGGTGGTGGATGCGGAGGTCCTGCGCCGTGAGGACAACGGTGGCACGGCGGAGAAGACGCTGACGCGAGCCATGCCGCCCCGCCAGCGTCGCGCGTCGCCGAGCTGAGCCCTCGACGTCAGGCCACGTGGGCCTGGAGTGACTCGGGGGCGACCGGAGCGGCCTCCGCGCTCTCGCGCGGGGTGAGCTTGCGCATGGAGCGCTTGCCCACGACGACGTCCACCATCTTCCGGACGCGGGTCCAGACGCTCTCCTGGACGTAGGGGATGCCGTACTTCTGGCAGAGCGCGAGGACCTTGGGCTGGGCCTCGCGGTACTTGAGCATCGGCAGGTCGGGCCAGATGTGGTGTTCGATCTGGTAGTTCAGCCAGAGGTGGGCGAAGTCGTTGAGGTCTCCACCGGTGCGGTAGTTCGCGCTGCCGATGACCTGCTGAACGTAGCGCTCGCCCTTGTTCGCGGGGGACGTGTCGAAGCGGTACAGGTCCTCACCGGTGTGGTTGGGGCCGACGACGAGGAACGTGTGGACGCTGGTGAGCACGTCCGCCATCAGCGAGTTGCAGAACGCGCTGAACGCCGCCCAGGGACCGATGATGAGGAACAGGGCCGGGAAGAGGACGAACTGGACGGCGGCGTACGGGAGGTAGCAGCGCAGCAGCAGCTCCTTCCACTCGGCGCCGGAGAGCGAGCCACCATCGCGACGGCCCTTGCGGCGCAGGGCGCTGAGCGTCTCGGGGGCGTAGTACGAGGCGCGCCAGGTGAGGGCCAGGAGCGTGAGCTGGACGTAGCGCAGGAACAGGGGCCGGGCCGGGTTGCGCAGCGTGCCCTCCGCGTTGCGCTCGAGGAGGTCGGGGTCCGACTCCTCACCGGTGTACGAGTGGTGGAGGACGTTGTGCTCGAACACCCAGGCATCCGGGAGCATCCAGTCGAGCCAATCGAGGTAGCGGCGTGCCCCCTTGGCGAAGCCCTTGCCGGTGCGGGACGCAGGGAGCCCGGGGACGCGGTCATAGCCGCGGTGTCCCACGTGATGCATGAGGAGCCAGCGCGTCGAGCGGCCCACGCTG
This sequence comes from Myxococcus sp. AS-1-15, assembly GCF_020037055.1. Taxonomy (NCBI): domain Bacteria; kingdom Pseudomonadati; phylum Myxococcota; class Myxococcia; order Myxococcales; family Myxococcaceae; genus Myxococcus; species Myxococcus sp. AS-1-15. The sequence goes on from NZ_JAIQDF010000007.1 coordinate 316,460, forward strand.
AGCGCGGCGGCGCTGAACGGGTTCGGAGCGATCCAGCAGGTGGCGATGCCCAGCAGCGTACCGATGCGGCCCCAGCGCTCGATCTTGCGGAGATGCTTCGCATCCGCTTCGCCCAGATTGGCGTCGAGCTCCGCGCGCAGTGCCTTCAGGTCCCGGTGGAAGCCCTCCACGTCCACGGAGGCGATGTTGAAGGCGGGGGGCAGAGACGACGACATGCGTGAAGCTCCTCGGGGGAGGATGTAGGTCCAGGGGCGGAAGCAGCGCGTCAAGGGTAGCCGCCCAAGCGTGGGACGGGAAGCGCTTCCGTCCGGCGACGAAGGCAGAGCACACCGCGAGCGAACCCAATGCCAGATGCAATACCACCACGGTAGTAGGGTCAAAGCGTGACACAGGGTCTGCCTTGACCTTGCTCAAACAGCCGATACCGAGAGGTGTTTGAGTGATTCGCGCCATGAGTTAGCGTGTAAGGGATGCGGCGGTGCGCCGTGCACGAAGTGGGGGAACGACATGGGCCTTGGCGAAGATTTGCGACTGCTGTCCGAGCAGGTTCGTAAGCGGCAGGCGTTCATCAAGGGGGAGGAGGCCACGAAGCAGGCTCTCATCCTCCCGTTCATCCAAGCGCTGGGTTACGACATCTACGATCCCACGGAGACGCAGCCGGAGTACGTCGCGGACTTCGCCAAGAAGCGCGGCGGCGTCATGGAGAAGGTGGACTATGCGCTGCACCTGAAGGGGCAGCCCGCGCTCTTCATCGAGTGCAAGGCCGCGGACGCGGTTCCCGAGGACCACGACGGACAACTGGCGCGCTACTTCAACGCCACGCCGTCCGTGCGCATCGGAGTCGTGACGAATGGCACGCGCTACCGGTTCTTCACCGACCTCCAGTCCTCCAACATGATGGATGCGACTCCGTTCATGGAGTTCAACGTCCTCAACTTCACCGATCGGGATGTCGACCTGCTTCGCCCCTTCACGAAGGAGTTCTTCGATGCGACGTCCATCCAGGGACACGCAGAGGAGATCATCTTCGTCGGCAAGGTCACGGCGCTCATCAACGAGCTGCTGCGCAACCCCTCCGAGAGCTTCGTTCGGTTCCTGCTGGCGGAGGTCGAGCTGGTTTCCGGGCGCGTCACACGCAACGTGGTCGAGCGCTTCGTCCCCATCGTGAAGAAGTCCATCCAGACCACGCTCCTGGACATGATGACAAAGTCGATCCAGCAGGAAATCGCCCAGCCCAACGCCCCCAGTGCCGCCGCGCCGAGTCCCGCGGAGGCGCTGCAGCGAACGGCAGAGGTCGCGGATGGGCCAGTGGTGCCACAGATCGAGACCACGGAGCTCGAGCTGGAGATCTTCCGAATCGTCCAGAAGCAGTGCGCCGAGTCCGCGCTCAGGCAGTCCATCAGTTACAAGGACTCGACCACCTACTTCGGCATCAACCTGGGCAAGGTGACGTCCTGGTTCATCCGGGCCTTCACCAATGGGAAGAAGAAATCGCTCGTCACCCGGCTACCCGCGGAACAGGCGGCGATGCTCGCCCCGGGGTTCGAGGTGGAGGCGGCGCCGGACGGCATCGGTAGGAGCCGCATCTACTTCAACGCGTCTGGCGACATCGAGAAGCTCCGGACGCTGGTGCTCGTCGCCTACGAGGAGGAAGCCAGGAGGCAGAGCAGCGGTAACGCCGATGGTGGCTCCTCCGAGAACGCGACGTCAGTTTGACCTACTCAGGAACCCGCCCCACTCATGCCCGTTGAAGCCCTTGAACGACTCGCGTCACCCAACTCCCTGCTCAACTCGCTGAGCAACAGCGACAAGAAGATCGCCTTTCTTGTGGGTTCTCCGTTGTCGATGCCGGACACACCCGGATCCCCCGGTGTCCCAGGCACCGCGGAGATGGTCAGGCGCGCCAGGGCGGCAGCAGGCGCGAAGGCAGAGGCCGAGTTCGATGCCACTCTTGCCACGGCGGACAGCACGCGACAGTACCAACTCGCGATGCAACTCCTTCGGAGTTGGCGCAATCAGGATGCGGTCAACCGGGTCATTCGTGAAGCCGTACTTCAAGCGCGGCTGACGGCATCCTCCGTCGATAGCACTGACGTCCAGCGCTTTGACGAAGACCACCACGGTTGGTACCTGCCTGCCGCGACACGAGATCTTGGCAAGCTGGTCGTCTCGTTCCCCGAGCGATTCGGTCCCATCCTGACAACGAATTTCGACCCCCTTATCTCCGCCGCCATTCGCCAAGCGGGGGGCCGGGTTTCGCAGGTCATTCTTCACGCAGACGGACAACTGGATGCCGCGAGGCCCGAACGGGGCGACCATCGCGTCGTCCATCTGCATGGGTACTGGACCCGGTCGGATACGCTCCATACCCCGATCCAGTTGACCCAGGATCGTCCGTATCTCGACGCGTCGCTTCAGTCACTTCTGCGTGAGTACATCCTGGTCGTAGTCGGCTACGGCGGATGGGACGATATCGTCATGCAAGCCCTGGCGAGGTGTCGCCATGACACTCACGCCAATGTGGACATCGTCTGGGCCTTCTATGAGTCGGACAGTGCCCTGGTCCACGTTCGATACAAATCTCTCTTCTCGAGTGTTGGCTCCATTCACGGGCGCGGCCGGTTCCGCGGGTACGGAGGCATCAACTGTCACACGATGTTCAAAGACCTCCATAAGGAAATTGAACGTCTGGCAACGCCTACGCCCATTGCTCCGCCCCCCTCCGTGCCCAGGGAGGTCCTCGTTCCGGTCGCAGCCCCACCTCGCCCGAGTCCGGCCGACGTCGTGAAGGCCGGGCCTCCAGCGCCCCCTGTGACCACCGCCGAGCGAGTCGCTCCACCCGTGGCTCCGACAGCGAGCCTCCCCCCGACGAAAGTCGAACCTTCAAGAACGCGCTTCGGGCCACGACTGCTGGTCCCTCTGCTACTGGTCGCAGTGGGATTCCTGTACCTGCGCGAGTCCGAGTCGACGCCCCACCGCCCCGAGCCCACCACGCCCTCTCCAGAGCGCGGAAGGTCCCAGCGCCAGCGGGAGTCGAGAGGGAGCAACCCCGACCTGCCGATCGCTCCAGTCGCGCAGCAGCCCGCACCACCGCGAGCCGTTCCCATCAGCGGCCTTGTCGGTGCTTCAACTCACCCCTCCACCATCGAGGGGCTCCGCAGCAAGAACCAGGTCAGTCCTATCCCTCGAAGCAATAGACCTCAACGTGCGAACGACATGCCGGAGGGTTCCTACGGTTTCGCATCAACGGAGACGGTCTATCAGTTGAGATCGGCCACCGTCGTCGCCTCCCCTACCGGCGAATCCTTCGAGCTCCACCGCCTTCGAAACGACACCTTCACCCTGGTCGGCTACGTCCAGCCTGCGAGCCGAACGGCCTTTGACCAAGGTCGAGCCATGAACCTCGTGCTCGCTCCGCGTCCTGACTCGGAACGACAGCAGCTCCTCGGTGTCCCCTTTCAGCGGATTTCCTCCTTGGGGCTGCGTTCGGACGGAGGAAGCAGAGTCCTCCTGGTGTCGCTGAGCGAAGCACCTCGCTGACTTTCACATCCGAGGCGCAGCCCACCGCGCCTCGTTGAATCCTTCACGTCGCATCACCTGAAAAGCTCATGCACAAATCCCTGTTTCTGGCTGTACTCGCCGTTGTGTTGATGGGAGCGGATGAAGGTGGCTGCGGAGATACCTCCGAGCCGCTACCGCCCCCGCTGGTGGAATGCACCCCGGAGTCGTGTTCGGGCTGCTGCCAGGGAACCACCTGTATCGCGGGGAACACGACGAACGCCTGTGGGAACAGCGGCCTCTACTGTTCCGCGTGCGTGGGTTTGAACTCCTGCAATGTCGAGCGACGAGAGTGCGTGCTGGATGTCTCCTCCTTGGTGGCCATCCAGCCCTCTCAGGCCACCATCTCCGCGCAGGATCCCAACGACAACCTTGACTGGGACGTCGATGGCTCGGCGCCGGATGTGGTCGTCGAGCTGCGGTGCCCGACTTCCGTCGCTGGCGAGCCGCTGGTGACGCGGACACCCGAGATCTCCAGCTGGACGCCCCAGTGGAGCACGGGTGGCTGCTCCACCTCCGCGGAGGTGCTGCTCGCCCAGCCCATCGAGTTCAAGGTCCTCGATATCGACACGCTCCTCGACGACGAGATTGGAACCATCAAGCACCAGCTCACCCAGGATGAGCTCAAGGCAGGCACTGTCTCCCTCTCCCTGCCGCCGGCAATCACCTCGCTGACGGTGACGCTGTCTCGGGCTCGGTAACCATTCAACCGAGGCATTCCTCCCCCGGAAGCACCACGGCCCCGCTCCCAACTCAGGGGAACGGGGCCGCGACTCACCTCAGGACCGAGCGTCCTGAACCCTACCGGCGCGCCTTGCCCGGCACCGTGCTCGTGACGCCCAGGTACTCCTGCAGCGGCTTGACCTCCAGGTCCGCCCGCTTGAGTGACTCCAGCGCGCCCACCGCCATGCGCGCCGCCTGCACCGTCGTGTAGTACGGCACCGAGTGCATCAACGACTCACGGCGAATGGAGAAGCTGTCCGCGATCTCCTGCTTGCCGAAGGTTGTGTTGATGACCAGCACGATCTCCCCGTCGACGATCTTGTCGACGATGTTCGGCCGGCCCTCCTTCACCTTCTGCACCACCTGCGCCTCGATGCCCTTCGTCGCCAGGTACTTGTGCGTCCCCGCCGTCACGATGAGCGTGAACCCCATCGCCCGCAGGCGCCGCGCCAGGTCCACCACCGCCGGCTTGTCATCGTCCTTCACGGAGATGAACACCTTGCCGCTCTTCGGCAGCTTCACCCCCGCCGCCAGCTGGCTCTTGGCGAAGGCCGACGCGTAGTCCTGCGCCAGCCCCATCACCTCGCCCGTCGACTTCATCTCGGGCCCGAGGATGACGTCCACCCCCGCGAAGCGCGCGAACGGGAACACGCTCTCCTTCACCGCGACGTGGTTCATCTGGGGCTCCTGCGTCGCCCCCAGCTCCGCCAGCGTCTTGCCCACCATGCACAGCGCGGCGATCTTCGCCATCGCCACACCCGTGGCCTTCGAGATGAACGGCACCGTGCGGCTCGCACGCGGGTTCACCTCCAGGATGTAGATGGTCTTCCCCTGGATGGCGAACTGCACGTTCATCAGCCCCACCACGCCCAGCTCCTGCGCCAGCGCAATCGCCTGGTCCTTCATCCGCTCCACCAGGTCCGGCGACAGCGAGTGCGGAGGCAGCGTCGCCGCCGCGTCACCCGAGTGCACCCCGGCCTCCTGGATGTGCTCCAGCACGCCGCCAATCATCACCGCGCCCGTCCGGTCCGCCACCAGGTCCAGGTCCACCTCGATGGCGTCCTTCAGGAACCGGTCGATGAGCACCGGGTGCTCCGGCGACGCGCTCACCGCCTCACGCATGTACCGCTCCAGGCTGGCCGCGTCGTACACCGTCTCCATCGCCCGCCCGCCCAGCACGTACGAGGGCCGCACCATCACCGGGTAGCCGATGCGCTCGGCCACCTTGAACGCCTCCGCGTGGCTGCGCGCCACCCCGTTCTCCGGCTGCGTCAGCCCCAGCTTCTCGATGAGCGCGCTGAACCGCTCGCGGTCCTCCGCCCGGTCAATCGCGTCCGGCGGCGTCCCGAGAATCGGCAGGCCCGCCTTCTCCAGCGGCACCGAGATGCGCAGCGGCGTCTGCCCACCGAACTGGACAATCGCCCCCACCGGCTTCTCGCGCTGCGACACCTCGAGCACGTCTTCAATCGTCAGCGGCTCGAAGTACAGCCGGTCCGACGTGTCGTAGTCCGTCGACACCGTCTCCGGGTTGCAGTTGACCATCACCGTCTCGTACCCGGCCTCGCGCAGCGCGAAGGCCGCGTGCACGCACGCGTAGTCGAACTCGATGCCCTGTCCAATCCGGATGGGACCGCTGCCCAGGATGAGCACCTTCTGCCGGTCCGTCGGAGGCGCCTCGTCCTCCTCCTCGTACGTCGAGTACAGGTAGGGCGTGAACGCCTCGAACTCCGCCGCGCACGTGTCCACCCGCTTGAACACCGGACGGATGTTGCGCGAGTGCCGGTGCGCCCGCACCTCCTCCTCCGGGTAGCCGAGCAGCTTGCCCAGGTACTTGTCGGAGAAGCCGTGCGCCTTCGCCTGCCGCAGCACCTCGTCCGGCAGCTGATCCAACCGGCCGTACTCCTGGATGGACTGCGCCTCGCGCACCAGCATCTCGATGTAGCGCAGGAACCACGGGTCGATGGCGGACAGCTGGTGCACGTCCGCCACCGTCAGGCCCTCGCGGAAGGCCTGGGCCACGAACCACGGCCGCTCGGGGCGCGGGATGCGCAGGGCCTCGCGCAGCACCTTCTCACGCTCCTCCTTCTCCTGCGGCAGCTCGGGCGGCTCCAGCCCCACGCGCCCCAGCTCCATCGAGCGCAGCGCCTTCATGTACGCCTCGGGGAAGGTCCGGCCGATGGCCATCACCTCGCCCACCGAGCGCATGCTCGTGGTCAGCGTCCGGTCCGCGTGCGGGAACTTCTCGAAGTTGAAGCGCGGCACCTTCACCACCACGTAGTCCAGCGTCGGCTCGAACGAGGCCGGCGTGTCGCGGGTGATGTCGTTGCGCAGCTCGTCCAGCGTGTAGCCCAGCGCCAGCTTCGCGGCGATCTTCGCGATGGGATACCCCGTCGCCTTCGACGCCAGCGCGCTGGAGCGCGACACGCGCGGGTTCATCTCGATGACCACCATCCGGCCATCCTTCGGGTGGATGCCGAACTGGATGTTGCTGCCACCCGTGTCGACGCCAATCTCCCGGATGATGGCCAGGGACGCCTGACGCATCCGCTGGTACTCGCGGTCCGTCAGCGTCTGCGCGGGCGCCACCGTGATCGAGTCACCCGTGTGCACCCCCATGGGGTCCAGGTTCTCGATGGAGCAGACGATGATGACGTTGTCCGCCGTGTCGCGGACCACCTCCAGCTCGTACTCCTTCCACCCCAGCACGCTCTCCTCGACGAGGATGGTGGACGTGGGCGAGGCCTTCAGGCCCGAGCGGCAGATGGTCTCGAACTCCTCGCGGTTGTAGGCGATGCCGCCGCCGGTGCCGCCGAGCGTGAAGGAGGGCCGGATGATGGCCGGGAAGCCGATCTCCTCCACCAGCGACATGGCCTGGTCGAGCGTCGTCGCGTAGCCGCTCTTGGGCAGCGCCACGCCGATCTTCTGCATGGCCGCCTTGAAGAGCTGGCGGTCCTCGGCCTTGTTGATGGCCTCCAGCGACGCGCCGATCAGCCGCACCCCGTACTTCTCCAGGATGCCCTGCTCGGCGAGCGCCTTGGCCAGGTTGAGGGCCGTCTGGCCACCCATCGTCGGCAGCAGCGAGTCCGGCCGCTCGGCGGCGAGGATGCGCTCCGCCGCGTCGACGGTGATGGGCTCGATATAGGTGCGAAAGGCGAATTCGGGGTCCGTCATCACCGTGGCGGGGTTGCTGTTGAGCAGCACCACCTCCACGCCTTCATCCCGGAGAGCCTTGATGGCTTGAGTACCGGAGTAGTCGAACTCGACGGCCTGCCCGATGACAATCGGGCCCGAGCCAATCACCAGAACCTTGCGGATATCGGTACGCTTGGGCATCGGGGCGCCCCCATACCAACCTCTGCCCCGGCATGCACGGATGTTATGTGGCCGTGTCCTGCCGGCCGCCCAGCCGCCCGGTGCGCCGGGTCCACACCCGGCACGCGCCAGGGCGCCCCGCTCTGCTACGCTCCGCCCCTTCTCGGAGGTCGCATGCGTCGCTGGTCCCTGGCCCTCATCCTCTCCCTCACCTCGCCCGCGCTCGCCCTGGCGCAGGAGACGCCCGAGCCCACCGCCGCGCCCCCCGCCCCCCAGGAGCCCGCCGCCCAGGCCCCCGCCGCCTCGCCTCCCGTGAAGGCCGAGCCGCCCCCCGCCCCCGTCCCCAAGCCGGCCGAGCCCCCCGCCGCCGCGGAGACGCCCGCCGCGGCCCCGGAGAAGCCCGCCGCCGCGGAAAAGCCCGCCGCCGCCGCGCCAGAGAAGCCCGCCGCGGACGCGAAGCCTCCGCCGCCCAGGCGCGCCGAGCCCGTCGCCCCCGCGCCCGCACAGAAGCCCACCACGGCGCCCCCGACGGCCGCCGCGCCTGTGCCGGCCATGCCCACGAACCTCCAGGCGGGGCTCGACACGGCGCCCCCGCCGCCCACCTCCGCGGAGGAGCTCAAGCGGCAGGACATCCAGACGAGCGCGCGCGTGCTCTTCCAGTTCCTGCTCACCGGCGACGTGCGCAGCACCGCCAACGAGCTGTTCTACCCGTTCCAGCTCGAGGACAAGCGCTACGCCACGCCCGAGGAGCTCGTCGCCGCGTGGGTGAAGCAGCTGCGCGTGAAGCGCACGGACCTCATCTCGCTCTACGACGTGGAGGTGCTCACGCTCGAGGCGATGGAGAAGAAGTACGGCAAGGCCCCCGCCCGGCTGGGCCTGGACCTGCGCAACGCCAAGGACATCTGGGTGGCCGTGGGCAACCTCTCCGGCCGCGCCGCGGTGCTCGTCTACCGCCCCTATGGCGAGGAGCACCGCGCCTTCGCCTACACGGACTGAGCCCGTTCGCTCCGGCGTCGCACTCGGGCGACACCGGAGCGCTCGAGGGACTTCAGCGCAGCGCCTGGACCAGTTCGCCCAGCCGCTCCAGCCCCTTGCCGAGCACCTGGCGCGAGGTCGCGAAGCTCATGCGGATGTAGCCCTCGGCGCCGAACGGATCTCCCGGCACCGCGGCGACGCGGAAGTCGTCCAGCAGGATTTCGGAGAGCTGCACCGAGCCCGCCACGGCCTTGCCCTTGTAGGGCCGCCCGTAGAGGCCGCGCACGTCCGCGAGCGCGTAGAAGGCGCCCTCGGGCATCCGGCAGCGCACGCCGTCGAGCGCGTTGAGGCCGCCCACGAAGAAGTCCCGGCGCTCCTGGTACTCCTTCACCATGGCCGTGATGGTGTCCGGCGGGCCCTTGAGCGCCGCCAGCGCCGCCTTCTGGCCGATGGACGAGGTGTTGGACGTGGACTGGTCCTGCACCAGCTGCATCGCGGACAGCACGGGCCGGGGCCCCGCCGCGTAGCCCAGGCGCCAGCCCGTCATGGAGTACGCCTTGCTCATGCCGTTGACGACGACCAGCCGGGGCACCAGGTCCGGGGCCACGTCGCTGAGGCCCAGCCGCTCGCCCGTGTAGAGGAGCTTCTCGTAGATGTCGTCGGTGACGATGAGGCAGTCGTGGCCGCGCACGGCGTCGGCGATGCCCTCCAGCGCGGCGCGCGAGTACACCGCGCCGGTGGGGTTGCCCGGGCTGTTGATGATGATGGCGCGCGTGCGCGGGGTGAGCACCCGGCGGATGGCGTCCGGGTCCGGCGCGAAGCCGTCCTCCTCGCGCGTGTTGACGATGACGGGCGTCGCGCCGGCCAGCCGCACCATGTCCGGGTAGCTGACCCAGTAGGGCGCGAAGATGATGACCTCGTCACCCTCGTCCAGCACCGCCTGGCAGAAGTTGTAGAGCGCCTGCTTGCCGCCGGAGGTGACGAGCACCTGCTCGGGGGTGAAGCGCAGCCCGTTGTCGCGCTCCAGCTTGTTGCAGATGGCCTCACGCAGCTCGGGGATGCCCGCGGTGGCGGTGTATTTGGTGAAGCCCGCGTTGATGGCGTCGACCGCGGCCTGCTTGATGTAGTCGGGCGTGTCGAAGTCGGGCTCGCCCGCCGCCAGGACCACGATGTCCACGCCTTGGGCCGCGAGCGCCTTGGCGCGGAAATTGAGAGCGAGCGTCGGGGAGGGCTTGATGGCCTGGAGCCGGCGGGCAAGTTTCATGGCCCGGATGCGTAGCGCGCCAGGGCCGGCCCGACAAGTGCTGTCGGGCCGCTACGTCTTCCGCGCGAATTTCGCCTGCAGCCCCGCGTGGACATTGGGCGGGACCAGCCCCGTGACGTCCCCTCCGAACGAGGCGACTTCACGCACGAGCTGGGAGGAGATGTAGAAGTAGTCCTCACCTGTCATCATGAAGACCGTCTCGACGGTGGGCGCCAGCTTGCGGTTCATGTTCGCGAGCTGGAACTCGTATTCGAAGTCCGACACCGCGCGCAGCCCGCGGACGATGACGTTCACCCCGCGGCGCTTGACGTAGTCGACCAGCAGACCATGGAAGGCGTCCACCTCCACACGGTCGTCCTTCACGGCGTCGCGGATGAGGTCGCGGCGCTCGTCCTCGGTGAAGAGGGGGGTCTTCTTGGGGTTCACCGCGATGGCGACGATGACTTTGTCGAACATCTTCAGGCTGCGCTGGATGAGGCTCAGGTGCCCGTTGGTGAGCGGATCGAACGAACCTGGGTAGATGGCGACAGGCATGCGACGGGGAGTCTCGGACGGGGCCGAGGGCCGGTCAAGGAATGCTCACGGCGCCCGGTAGAAGCTGACCAGGGTGTCCCCGAAGCGGCGCTGGTCCTCCCGGGTGAGCCCGGCGTGCGACTCGGGGGCCTCCTCGCGCTTGTCGTGCTCGACGACGAGCATCCCGCCGGGCGCGAGCACCTTCGCCGCCGTGACGGCCTCCAGCACCGTCTCCACCACGCGCGCCGCGTAGGGCGGGTCCGCGAAGATGAGCTCGAAGCGGTCGCCCCGGCGTCCCAGCGTGTCGAGCCCTCGCGCCACGGGCTGGGAGAGCAGCTCCACCTGGGCCGAGAAGCCGAGCGCCTGGGTGTTCTGCTTGCACAGCGCCTGGGCCTCGCGGTCCTGGTCGACGAGGACCACGGCGCCCGCGCCGCGGGACAGGGCCTCGAGGCCGAGGGCGCCGGTGCCGGCGTAGAGGTCGAGGACGCGCTGGCCGTCGAGGAACTGGCCGAGCACGTTGAAGAGGGTCTCCCGCACGCGGTCCGCGGTGGGGCGGATGTGTTGCGACGTGGGCTTGGGGCCGGCCAGCGCCCTGCCCTTCGCGGAGCCTGAGACGATTCGCATGGGGGCCTTCTACACCGCGCGGGGGCTACTCGCCCTGGTTCTGCGCGAGGAAGCGCATGACGGAGTGGCCCGTGCCGGCGGCGCCCAGGGCGGCGAGGACCTCGGCGGCTTCGGCGAAGGAGAGGGCCTCGAGCCGCTCGCGGGCCTGGGGGTCGAGGGGTGGCAGGGAGTCCTCGACGACGCTGAGGAGCTCTCCGGCGGCGACGCCCGAGGCGGTGGACCTGGACTCGAGACTCTCGCGGACCTCGGGGGGCCAGGAGGTCAGCGCGAGCCGCTCGAAGGGGCCCACGCAGTCGACCTTCTTCGCGCCCGCGGCGACATAGGTGGGGAGCATGCGGGGGAAGCCCTCGCGGACGTCGCCGACGCAGACGGAGGCGTTGTAGTCCGTGGCCAGGTCGACGATGGAGCGCAGCGTGCCCACGTCGGGTTCGGCGCCGCCGAGGTCACGTTCGGAGACGCGGACGAAGCGGAGGGGGACCTTCCACTGGGACAGGCCCTCGAGGAGCGTGCGGTAGGCGTCGATGAGGCCGCCCGAGGCGGGCGTCGGGGCGCTCAGTTCGAGGGCGAGCTCGCGCTCCGTCACGGGACCGACGAGGGCGTTCACGGCCTCCACGGCGGCGTAGGAGTCCAGGCGGGACAGGTCGAGGGAGACCAGGGTGAAGCCCGCGTCGACGACGCGGAAGAGGCCCTCTCGCAGGGGGGCGAGGGAGTCCTCGTCGGAGCCGGTGACGCGGATGGGACCGGCCTGGAGGAACAGGGGGCGCGCGTGGTCGGCCTCGGCGGCGGCCTCGTGCACGGCCGCGACGAAGCGCTCGGCGGCACCACGATCGGCGGTGGGGTGCGGACAGGCGAGTCCGAGGACCGCGTCCTCGGAGCGCGCGGCGCGGAGCAGGCCCGGCAGCGCGGCCTTCGACTGGACGGGGAGACAGGCCAGCGCCACCGGGAGGCGCTCGAGGGCGCGCAGGGGCTCACGCGGGTTGAGCAGCGGCACGCGCGAGTTCGCGCCCACCCGGGCCACCGTGTTGCCGGGCCGCAATGACAGCACCTTGTCGAGCACGCTCATGGGGCGCGGAGAATCGTCCGCCCGTGGGGCCCGTGGCAAGGTGCAGCGTGGGGGGAGCGTCGGTTGGAGTACGGGGTCGAGTCCCGTACGCCGCGCCCCTGGAAGGACCTGGAGTCGAGAGGGAAACCTCAAGGATTCCAGGCCCTTTGTCTCCGTCCTGTGCTTCAGCCCCTCGCGCGGTGGAGTTGACGGAGGTTCGCTCCGCGGCGGCTCGTTACCGTGCGTCACAGGTATAGTCTTCCCCCGTGGACTGGAACGATCTCCGCTACTTCCTCGCCCTGGCTCGGCTCGGCTCGGTGCGCGCCGCCGGCGCTGCACTCGGCGTGAGCCACAGCACGGTGGTCCGGCGGGTCGACGCGCTCGAGTTCGAGCTGAGGACCCGGCTGTTCGACCGGCATCGCGACGGGTTCGTGCTCACCGATGCCGGCGAGCGAATGATGCCGGCGGCCGTGCGCGTCGAAGACGAGGTCTGCGCGCTGACGCGCGGCGCTGCCGGACATGACGAGAGCCTGTCGGGGACGGTCCATCTCACGTGCTGCGACGAGTACGTCGCAGGGCAGATCCTCGAGGACCTGCGGCCCTGGTGCGAGCAGCACCCGAGCGTGGAGATCGCGGTCACGACTGACAGCCGGCCCTTCAACCTCGCCAAGGGCGAAGCCGACCTCGCCGTGCGGGCACTCCCCAGGGACACCACGCCACCGGAGTACCTGGCCGGGCGGCGGCTTGCCCCCATCGTGTGCGTCAACTTCGTTGGAGCGGCGCATGTGGAGCGGCTTGATCCACGCGGGGGCGCGGCGCGGTGGCTCACCATCGAAGATCGTCGTCAACTCGAGCCCCTCGTCCGCGAGGGCAGCTATCCGGGGCTGCCGATGTGGGGCGCGTTCTCCACCTTGCAACTGCTGGTGCGCGCGGCGAGCGAGGGGCTCGGCCTCGTGATCCTCCCCGCCTATGTCGGAGACGCGGAGCCCGGGCTGGTACGGCTTCCAGAGGCAGACGCCCGGCACGTCGCCGATATCTGGCTCCTGTACCACCCGGACCTGCGCGACAACGCGCGCGTGCAGGCGGTCCGCGGCGTCATCCGCGAGGGGTTCGAGCGTCGCATCGCGCGGTACGCCGGGCGGCGCACGGACGCACCACAGCGTTCCGCCGACGCACCAGCCTGACCGAACGCCTCCGGTGTATCCACCAGCGGACCAGGAGGCCGACATGACGACGCACCCGAACGCTCGATTCTGGGACGGAATCGCCGAGAGGTACGCGAAGAAACCGCTCCCGAACCCCGCCGCGACCGCTCGCAAGCTCGCACTGAGCAGGGACCGGCTCCGCCCGACGGACCGACTGCTCGACGTGGGGTGTGGCACCGGCAGCATCGTCCTCGAGCTCGCGCCCCACGTGGCGGAGGCACATGGGGTCGACATCTCGCGGAACATGATCGCCATCGCCCACCGCAAGGCCGCGGCTGCGGGCACCGCGAACGTCGTCTTCCACGCGCAGCCTGCCGGCACGCTGGACGCGTTCACGGACGCGCAGTTCGACTGCGTATGCGCCTACAACCTCCTGCACCTGCTTGACGATCCAGCGGCGCTCCTGCACGCGATGTATCGCGTGACCGTGCCGGGGGGCACGCTCGTCACCTCCACTGCGTGCCTCGGCGGCCCCCTGGGGCCAATATTCGGGGGCCTCCTCGCGGTGATGCGTTGGCTTGGCAAGGCGCCACGGGTGACGGTGCTCCGCCGAGACGAGCTTCGGGCCGCTGTCGCCGATGCGGGGTTCGTCGATATCGAGACGCCCGACGTCGGCGACAGCGCGCAGAACGTATTCCTGATGGCGCGCAAGCCGCGATGAGCTGGCGGTTCCCGTCCCCTGGCCGAGCAGAACGGACGTCACCGTCCGGCGAGCGACGTGGCGGGAGGCACTGCCGGGCCAGCAGTTGTGGAGGGCCCTGGCCGGAATGTCGAAGCCGGTTGAGAAGCAGGAGGGATTCCAGGTCGCCGAAGCCTTCGATGCGAGCGGCCTGACGCAGAAGGAGTTCTCCGCGCAGCGAGGGTTGAGGCTGAGCACGCCCCTCTACCCCGTCGACTTCTCGACCGGGACAGGGCCTGGACGCGGGGGCGTGACAGGGGGAGGTCGTGTCTCGGTATTCGCCAGCCGCTCGAGAGGGCGGAAGAGCGACATGACGCCATGGCTCAACACGGGCAAGGCCACGGAGGGCTGGAGAACCGCCTCCAGCCCCGCGTGCAGGTGCAGCATCCGGTAGAACTGGCGATGGACGTGTGCGTCCGTCGACGTGCGCTCCATCAGCCGCAGGATGTACCAGTGCAGCAAGCCCAGCCCGAAGGGCCGCTTCCCGACAGCCTGCCGATACAGCAGGTCCATGCCCGTGCCCAACAGCCACGGGAGCCGGATGACTTCAGGCAGCCGCTCGCGGAAGCGCTGCGCCAGGCCCGACAGCTCGCCTCGTCCGGTCTGCTCGCGAAGGCAGGTGTCCAGCAGGTCGGCGCCAAGTCCCGCCACCGACATGCCTTGCCCGTAGAGAGGGTTGAAGGCACACGCGGCGTCTCCCAGGATGACCAGCCCCTCGGGAAAGCGGGGCAGCTTCTCGTAGTGCCGCCACCGGCAGTCCTTCACCTTGTGCTGGGAGATGGGCCCTATCGGCGTGGCCTCTTTCAGAAAGTCGTACAGGTCCGGACGCGTCAGTGAGCGCGCGTACTCGCGGAACCCCGCGTACTCGGTGGGCGCGTGCTCCCCGAAGTAGCCATTGAGGGTGACGATCCACCGGCCTCCCTCGACGTGGGAGATGAAGCCCGCGCGCCAGGCCTTGGGAGGATTTGGATAGAGGAAGAGCGCCTTCCATTCCTTCTGGAAGTGGGGCGGCGGCTCGTGCAGGCACGTCGTGTAGGAAAGGTCCACGACGACCTGCTCTTCCTCCGGGCGCGCGTAGCCGATGGCTTCCAACCACTGAGGCATCCGCGAGCCCCGGCCGCTGGCATCCACGACGAGGTCCGCCGACCACGACTCCTCGCCCTGGGGTGTCTTGACCCGGACGCCCGTGATGCGTCCCGTGCCCTTCTCGTCGTGGATGAGCTTTTCGATGGAACAGCCCTCGCGCACCACGACGTTGGGCCGCGCCTTCACCCGGCGCAGGACGTTCCACTCGAGCAGGGGCCGGGTGCACAGCAACCCGGGGATGCCGCTGGTGCGGCGCAGCTTCCACACCCCGAAGTGGTGCCAGGCGAGGTCCCCGCTCGAGTCGATGAGCTCGGCGCCCTGGACCTGGAGTTGCTCGAACAGGTCCGGGAAGTACTTGTCGAGGATGCGCCGGCCCGCGTCCAGCAGCACGTGGATGTGCGGCCCTTGCGGAACACCCTTGCGCGCTGCGGGCCCCTCCCCCCGGACATCCCGCTCCACCAGCGTCACCGTGTCGAAGTGGTCCGCGAGCACCCGGGCGCTCAGGAGTCCCGCCATGCTGCCGCCAATGACCACGGCGCTTCCGAATCTGCGTCCAGAGGGTTCCAAGTCCCAAGCCTCCACGGTGTCATGTCGTGGCGCCGCTGATCAGAGGGGTCCGCCTTCCCCTGGGCCGCGCGCGCCCGCCGAGGAGATTGCACATCACCGGTCTGACATGCCCTCTCGGGTCCGGGGCTCGAATGCCAGGCCCGCTGCCTGGAGCCTGGGGCAGCGATGGTCGCGTTCCGCATCGAGTGTATCCTGCGCGCTCACGCAGGCTCATGAAGAGGCCCATATGCTCGCTGGACGTCTGGGTTCACGCCGCTGGCTCGTGCTGTCGTCGCTGGGAGTGAGCGCGTTGGGATGTGGAGGTCCGCTGGAGGCCGTGGAAGACACCGTGCTCCGCGACACGGAGGCGTCCCTCGCGGGACTCCAGGGCAACACGGTGTATGGGCGCTGGCTCGGCTCGGGTGGCAGGAATCCCACGCATCCCGGCAATCGCACCTTCATCGTCGACCATGCGGGCCCCTCGGCGACGGTGACCTTCTCGCTCACCTCGTCCGTGGACGCCTACCTCTATCTCCTCGACGCCAGCGGCAACGTGCTCGCCGAGGACGACAACAGCGCGGGCAACCTGGGCGCGCGGATCTCCGCCTCCCTTTCCCCCGGCACGTACAAGCTCGTCGCGGCGACGGCCTCTCCGGGCCAGAGCGCGGACCTCACCCTCACCTCCGACAGGGCGCCGCTGCGCTTCAGCCAGCGACTCCTCCTCAAGCCCGTCTCCGCCTTCCAGTGGATCTACGACGACAGCGGCACGGGCTCGCACAACGACATCTCCATCTGGCGGCCCAACCTCGCCCAGGCTCCGGGCTACTACTCCCTGGGCGATGTCGCGATGCCCAATGGCGGCGGAGGCCCCGCCCCCTCGACAGCGCTCGTGGTGCAAGGCGAGGGAGACCTGCTCGCGCGGCCCGTGGACTACGTCTGGGTCTGGAACGACAAGGGCTCCGGCGGCACCCATGACGGCTCGTTCTGGGAGCCCGTGGCGCCCGCTGGCTACACCTGCCTGGGCGCGGTCGGCGTGCTGGGCTACGGCAAGCCCTCCACGGACCTCATCCGCTGCCTCAAGAGCGAGTACGTGGTGGCCGCCGCTCCGGTCGCCCTGTGGAATGACAGCGGCTCCGGCGCGGACAATGACGTGGGACTCTGGCAGCCGAACGCCAGGGATCACCGGGGACTGCCCGCCTCAACCTTCGTCGCGCGTCCCAGTCACTCGGACACGGGGGGCAGCCGCTACTGGGCCATCAACAAGAGCGCGACGGCGCACCCGGAGCTCCAGGGGCTGCCCGTGAGCGCGGCCACCGCGGCGGCCTTCGCCCCTCGCGTGTGGCTGCACCCGAGCGAGGCCTACTTCCCCTCCTCCACCGAGTTCCACCTCGCCAACGTGCACGTGGAGGGCGGTCATCAGGTGACGAACCAGGCGCTGGGCTGCGACTCCTGCACGGACCCACAGTTCCTGGACGGGCAGCGCCCAAACCAGACGCCGGTGCCTGTCTATGCGGAGGTCATCACCCGCACCGTGAATGGCCAGCCCACGTCCACCACCGACGTGGTGTATTGGATGTTCTATCCCTACAACAATGGCAAGCGTGTCTGCATCGGCTGGTACTCTCCCTGGGGCTGCGTGGGCGGCTACTCCACCTTCGGCAACCACGTGGGGGATTGGGAGCACGCCACGGTGAGATTCGTGGACGGCCGCCCGTCGCAGGTCTACCTGAGCCAGCACGCCAGCGGGCAGACCTTTACGTATGGCGACAAGGGCCTGGGCCTGTTGGGCTGGCGACCGGAGCTCTTCTCCGCGCACGGCTCGCATGGCCTCTACGCGGATGCCGCGCGGCACATCTACCGGAACCTGCCCAACGGCGACTTCCTGGCGGACGACACCGGCCGCGGCATCGCCTGGGACACGTGGAGCGCGCTGGTGCCCTTCGACTGGCGCACGCCGGGCACCTTCGAGGGGAGCCTGTCCTGGCTGAACCGCACCGAGCGCTGGGGCAACCCGAAGTCGGGCTGCGAAGTGTCCGAGCCCATCGCCGGCGAGTGCATCCTCAACGACGGGCCCACCGGGCCCATGTCCAAGAGCGCGTCCCGGCCGGACTTCCTGCCACTCGACTGAGCTGGGGATGCACTGTCTTCGGTAGCGAGGCAAGGCGCGCACTTCCGAACCCGAAGCCCCAATCAGCATGGGTTCACCGAACAATCGCATTGCAATTGTAAAACACGCTCCACAACAAGTCCGCTCCGCCTTCCGGGTGTCCTATCGGGCAACACATGCGCGGTTTACACTCCCGTGCGCCACACCCCTCCTCGGCCCGAATCCCTGACCGGGGCAAGCCTGATTCAGGAGCATTCAATGAACAGATGTCTCAGCATCCTCTGCGCGATCCTCGTCCTCTCCAGCGCGCTGGGGCCAGACGTCGCGACAGCCAGCCCGACGTTTCCGTATCCCTGGCCGGACTACTCGGTGGTGCCAGTCTTGTTCGTGCCCACCGACTGGAGCGTGAGCAGCGCCGAAGTGCAGGCAGAGGCCACCGCCATCAACAACGCGATGGCCGACATCCAGCGCTTCTATGCGACCTACAACAACGGCGCGACCTTCGTGCTCAACCCGGTGCAGGTGGTTCAGGCCAACGGCAACAAGGAGTCGTACGGCATCTCCTGGGGGCCGGGAAACATCTACGACGACGGGGTCATCACCATCACGGGCAACATGGAAGGGGCCGTCATGGCGGAGCTGCACTCCCGCGGCTACCCCACCCCTCCGGCTCAAAATCAGAGCGGCTACGTCACGATGATCTTCTTCAAGGGCGCCGGCGGCTTCGCGGGAGGCCGTGGGTACACCGGCGGCAACGGCGGACAGGCCATCGTCGGCGACTGGGCCATCGACAGCCTCCAGGGCCACGTGTCGGAGGGCGCCTACTGGTGGTCCGGCCAGCGAAAGCAGACCGGCGCCGTCGCTCACGAGCTCGGCCACGGCTTCGGCCTTCCCCACCCCGATAGCGTGGGCTGGGCGATGGAGACCTCCGTGATGGGCTTCTGGTGGGACTACCCCACCATCGGACTGAACGACTACGACCGGAACTCCCTCGCCACGAACAAGAGCGCATTCTTCACCGTTCCGGCGGCGCCCACCGGACAGACGGCAACCGCGCTCAATGGCACCAGCATCCGGGTGAACTGGACCGACAGGTCCAGCAATGAAACCGGATTCCAGCTCACCACCGGTGTCACCACCGTCAGCCTGGGCGCCAACACCACCACGTACACGTGGGCGGGCCTGTCGCCCAACACCTATATGTGCTTCGCCATCCGCTCCTACAGCGCCACGGGCACCTCCCCCTGGACGCCGTGGGCATGCACCACCACGCCCACGGTGCCCGCCATGCCGACGAACCCGACAGCCACCGCCCTCAACAGCTCCAGCATCCGGGTGAACTGGACGGACACCTCCGGCAACGAGACCGGATTCCAGCTCACCAACGGTGTCACCACGCTGAACCTCGGCGCCAACACCACCACGTATACCTGGAGTGGCCTCGCGTCCGGCACGTACATGTGCTTCGCCATCCGCTCCCAGAACGCGGCGGGCGCCTCCGCCTGGACACCGTACGCCTGTACGACGACCCCGTAGCCACGTGAAGCGTCGCCGATAGAGGGACAGCCGCGCAGCGGCATGTCACACTGCGCGGCCTGCCCCATGAAAATCATCCGCAACATCCTCGCGGTCATCGTCGGCTTCGCGGTGGGCTCGGTCGTCAACATGGCGCTCGTGATGCTCGGCCCACGGGTGATTCCCGCCCCCTCCGGTGTCGATACCTCCAACGCCGAGAGTC
The DNA here is from genome assembly GCF_020037055.1 of Myxococcus sp. AS-1-15. NCBI lineage: Bacteria > Pseudomonadati > Myxococcota > Myxococcia > Myxococcales > Myxococcaceae > Myxococcus > Myxococcus sp. AS-1-15. The sequence goes on from NZ_JAIQDF010000007.1 coordinate 335,832, forward strand.
TCGCCGCCGCGATTCACCTGTTCGAGCCGAAGCACTTCGTGTTCCCGTTCCTGGCCCACGCGCTCGGCACGTTCGCTGGAGCGCTGGTCGCGTTCCTCGTCGCTGGGAGTCATCGCACGGTCTTCGCGTTCGCGGTGGGCGCGCTCTTCCTGGCCGGCGGCATCGCCGCGAGCTTCATGATTCCCGCGCCGAAGTGGTTCATCGTGCTCGACATCGTGGTCGCGTACCTGCCGATGGCGTGGCTCGCCACGCGGGTGAGGCACTGACACCACCGCGACAGGACACTGGAGGCAGCCGCGCTCCTCGCTGAGAGCACCCACGAAGAAGGGACGAGCTTTATCGAGCACAACGCGGACATCGCCACCGCGTAGCGCGGGTGCTCCTCCGCGAGGGTGGTGGCGAACCCCTCGAGCTCCTGGCGCACCGTCATGGGCACCGCGTCCTGCAATTGGGTGCGCCCCACCTTGAGCAGGCCCGTGAGCTCCCTCCCCTTGGCGCGAAAGGCGTGCTCCAGCCGGCTCAACTCCCCGAGCAGGAGCTCCACGGCGAGCAACAACCCCTACCGCAGCCGCGCGCGCGCTCACAAAGGCAACCCAGGCGGGTGTCATCGTGGCACGCCTGTCCAGCCTTCCCCGATCAAGAGCGCGGCTGGGCCCGGCGTGCGATGGCCTCGATGCGCGCCATGTTCTTCTCGCCCCACTCCCCCAGCGGAAGGAGCGCGGTGATGAGCGAGTGGCCCAGCTCCGTCAGCGAGTACTCCACCTTCGGGGGCACCTGGTGGAACACCTCGCGATGCACCAGCCCGCTGGCTTCCATCTCCTTGAGCTGAGCAATCAAGACCCGCTCGCTGAGCCCCGGCACCGAGCGCTTGAGCTCACCGAAGCGCATCGCTCCGGTCTGCAACGCCCACAGGATGAGGGCCTTCCATTTTCCGCCCATCACGTCGATGGCCGCATCCAAGCACAGGAACAAGACTTCACAGGACGACCACCGCATCGCGGTGAGCGTCATCGGGCTCGGCTCGATGGGGGCCGCGCTGGCTGGGGCCTTCCTCGACGCCGGGCACCCGACCACGGTGTGGAACCGCACCACTGCGAAGGCCGCCCCCCTGGTGGCGAGGGGCGCCACGCACGTCCGCGACATCGAAGCCGCGGTCGCCGCGAGCCCGCTCGTCATCGCCTGCCTGACGACCTACGACGCCACGCTCCAGGTGCTGGCCCCCACCGCGTCCGCCCTGGCGGGCCGTACCCTCGTCACGCTGAACTCCGGAACACCCGCCAGCGCTCGCGGACTGGCCGAGTGGGCCACGCGCCATGACCTCCGCTTCCTGGACGGCGCGGTGAAGAACGTCCCGGACGCGGTGGGCAAACCGGACACCCTCCTCCTCTACAGCGGCGACAAGGCGGTCTTCGACGAGCACCAGGTCGTGCTGAAGGTGCTCGGCAGAGACACCGTCCACCTCAGCACCGAACCCGACCTCGCCAAGCTGTACGAGATGGCCGTGGGTGGCACCCTCCTCCCCGCGCTCCTGGGCTTCTTCCAGGGAGCAGCCCTCGTCACGAGTCGAGGCAAGAGCGCGAGCACGCTGGTGCCCTACACCGTCAAATGGCTGCAGATGATCTGCGCTGTGCTGCCCTCGCTGGCGGAGGAGATCGACACGGGTGACTACAGCAAGCCCGCTTCATCGCTGGGGCTGTTCCACGAGGGCATCCCCTACGACCACGAGATAGGAGCCGAGGGGAACCTCGACGTCTCGTGGCTCGAGCCCATGCACGACCTGCTTCGCGAGGCCGTCGCGAGGGGCCACGGGGAACACAGCATCTCCGCCCTCGTCGAGCTGCTCAGGAAGCCAGCGACGGCGGCCTGAGGCTCCCACGTCCCAACGGCCCTGGACGCCGAGGCGGCGGCCCTGTCCGGCGCGGGATGGCGGTCAACGTCTCGCGGTCGGCCGCAGGCCGTCGAAGAGGAGGTTGAGCGCGCGCTTGCGGAATGATTCGCTCCACTCATCCGCGAGCGCTTCCTGGCAGATGGCCGCGAGCAGGGCGATCAGCTCGGCGGGGCGCAGGTCGTCGCGGACGGTGCGCGCTTTCTGGGCGCGTTCGAGCAGCAGATCGACGCCGGGCCGGAGGCGGGCCAGCGCATCGCCGACGCGGACCCGGACGCCGGTTTCGGCGAGTCGGGCGAACACCGCCCTGTTGCGGGCGCTGATGGCCATGACGCGGGCGCAGAACTCGAACAGGGCGGTGCCTGCGTCCTGCTTGTCGACCATCGCATCGACTTCCGTGATGAGTCGGTCCAGCAGGTGCATCACCACGGCCTGGAGCAGCTCGGGTTTGGTTGGGAAGTGCCGGAACACGGTGCCAATCGCGACGCCGGCGCGCGCGGCCACGGCCTCGGTCGAGGCTGACGCGCCCTGCTCGGCGAACACGGCCTCGGCCGCATCCAGGATGCGCGCACGATTGCGGCGGGCATCCGCACGAACGGGTTGTTCACCCGCACCACCGCCCGCGGGCGGCCCACCTTTTCTCTCCATCCGCCGTTCCTCCTTGAAAAAGTGAGTCGGACTCACTATCAATCCTGAGTCGCACTCACTTTATCTCAGGAGGCACGACCATGTCACAGACGGCGACGGGGGCCGCGGGTCCGCTCACCCTCTACCGGCGCATGCAGGAAGCCCTCCTCGGTGACGAGGCGACGCTGCTCCCAGCGGAGCTGTTGGCCGAGGATGTCGTGGTCGAGACTCCGTTCTCTCCTCCAGGCATGCGACGTCATGAGGGCCGCGAGGCATGGCTGGCGTTCTACCGGGCCCGAAGCGCGGTCCTGCCAGTGCGGTTCGAGCAGCTCCGCGAGCTGGCGACTCATCAGACCGGCGACCCCGAGGTCATCATCGTCGAATACGAGCTGACTGGGACGGTCACCACCACCGGCCGGCGCGCCTCGGCGGTCCTCATCGGCGTGCTGCGGGTCCGAGACGGCCTCATCCAACACTGGCGTGAGTACCAGGACGTCCTGGCGATCAGCGAGGCGCTGAAGCTCACGCCCGAGGACCTTGGCGGAGCCGGCACGCCCCCTTGAGCGGACACGCGCAGCGCTCGACAGCGAGGGCGTCGAGCGCGCGGCCGACTGCCGGGGTGCGGAGAAGGCGCATTCTCCGCTCCGTCCCACCGCCGTCGGAGGGTATGAAGAACCGCATGAGTGAAGAGCGTACGCCCGCCGAACCCGAAGTGATGGAGCCCACGTTCTGGCGGAAGAATGGTTGGTCGGCCCGCGTCATCAAGAACGAGGAGGATGACGGCTGGGCCGTGGAGATCCGCAAGCAGGGCATCCCCGAGCCCGTCCTCATCAGCCCGTGGGTCATGGGCCGCGACAAGAAGAACCCCAAGCCCTTCGATGCGCCCGCGTTCGCGACCTTCGTGAAGACGGCCTCGGAGGTCCTCGACCGCTCCGCCCGACAGCGCGACCAGGCCATGACCCGCAAGCTCTCCATCGCCTGGGAGGGGCGCTGGTACGAGGTCCGCATGGAGCTGGTGGCCGACGAGTATGAGCCCCACGCCCTGCTCTCGGCCATCGACGACGCGGGCACCACGGTCGCCAAGCATCGCGTGCCGATGAACTTCAAGTTCAACAGAGACACCGCCAACGCATGGGTGCGCGGCGGCTTCTCCGAGCCCTGAGCTGGCGGCCCTCCCTTGGGTTAGGCTTCTGGCCTCCGACCAATCTTCGAGGGAGGGCAGCACGCATGTTCAAGGACAGCGCCGCGTCAGGACTCGGGTCCGAGTACCGCCCGCTCGATTCTCCCCAACTCGAGAACCCCCACCCGTTCCTCGCGCGTGCGCGGCGGGAGGCGCCGGTGTTCTTCAGCCCGGCGCTGGGGGCGTGGGTGGTGACGCGTCATGCGGACATCAGCGCCGTGGTCGCCGATACCGAGCGCTTCTCCTCCGCTGAATCCATCACCGTGGGCGCCGCGACCACGCCTCCCGAAGTCGTCGCCGCGCTGATGGACGGCTACCCCCTGGTCCCCAGCCTCGTCGACAATGATCCGCCCGCGCATTCGCGCTTCCGCGGCCTCGTCAGCAAGGCCTTCACCGGACGGCGCCTCGCGCAGAAGGAGCCCTTCATCCGCGCCCTCGTGGAGGAGCTCATCGACTCCTTCCGGAACGAGGGCAAGGCGGACCTGTTCCTCCGGTTCGCCCATCCGCTGTCGGCCAGCATCATCGCGGAGATCCTCGGCATCCCCCGCGCGGACATCCACCGGTTCCGGCGCTGGTCCGACGAGCTGACCACGGTCCTCGCCGCCCATGGCCCCATCGAGCACCAGGTCGCCTGCGCCCGAGGCGTGGTCGAGTTCCAGCGCTACCTCGCCCAGGCGCTCGAGGAACGCAAGACAGCGCCCCGGGAGGACCTGCTGAGCGACATCGTCACCGGCTCGCGGGAGCTGACGCCGCCCCTGAGCATGGCGGAGCTCGTCAGCATGCTGATGCAGGTCCACTTCGCGGGGCACGAGACGACCGCGGGCCTCATCGTGGGCGCGGTGGAGCTCCTGCTCGAACATCCGGAGCAGCTCCAGGCCCTTCGGGACGACCCGAGCCTCATCGCGGGCGCCGTCGAGGAGGCCGTGCGGATGACCTCCCCCGTGCATGCCATGTTCCGGACCGCGCTGGAGCCCGTGGAACTCGGGGGCGTCCCCATCCCCAAGGGCGCCCACATCCGCATCGTCTACGCGTCCGCCAACCGCGACGAGGCCCGGTTCCACGAGCCGGAGCGCTTCGACGTCCGACGGCCTGACGTCAAGAAGCACCTCGCTTTCGGGCAGGGGCTGCATTTCTGCATCGGCGCCCCGCTCGCGCGGCTCGAGGCGCGCCTGGCGCTGGAGGCCCTGCTCCGGAGCCTCCCGGGGCTCCGGCGGGTGCCAGGGCAGACGCCGGGCTTCTTGAAGAGCGTCACCGTCCGGCGGCACGAGAGCCTGGAGGTCGCGTGGGAGGTCCACGCGACACAGCCTCGCTGACGACCGCGCTGATGCCGCGAGGAACCTGGGACCGCCAGCCCCCCGGTATCAGGGGGCGCGCCACTGGTTGTAGTTGGAGCGATGCATGTTCGTGTGCCCGCGCTGCTCCTGCTGCGCCAGGTACTTCTCGAAGGTGTCCCAGACTCCACCCTCCTGCAGCTTCGGCCCGTAGGTGTCGAGCGCGGCGGGCCATCCCAGGTTCTGGATGCCATGCGCCATCATCTGGTGGTGCATGGACAGGCCGTCGTACTCGGAGCGCTCCGCCTCGTGGGCATAGCGTGTCTCTCCCGCGTTCACATCGGACGGGTCCTCGAACTCGCCCGCCAGCGCCCGCGCCTTCAACGCGTCCGTCCGCGGCGTCTGCAAGGCATTGGTCATCTCGAACGCCATCATGCTGGCGCGCCGGGGCGACGGCGTCACCCGCTCCTGGATGAGAATCTGCCGGGCCAGCGGGCGCCAGGCCGCGAGCGGGGCATATGGGTCCGTGTTCCCGGTGCTGACATTGACCGAGCCTTGTTCGAGGATCGACTGCACCCATTGCTGATAGATGGGGTTGCGCAGGAACTCCTCATGCGCCCTCCGATCGAAGTCCGCGTACTTCGACGGGTCCGCGTCCACCACGTCCTCGCTGTCGCTGTCACCCTCGCGCTGGACGACGCCGCTCCCGCCCCACGACATCCGCTGCACCGGCGCCGCGCGAGGCCCTCCGTCGTACGCGCGCTGACGCTGGAGCTGCGCCTGGACCGAGGGGCGCTGATTGAGGCGCTCCGCCAGCATCCCCAACGCGCTCCCTCCCGCGGAGAAGCGCTGCGCGACCGGCCTCGCCGCATGCGACTCCAAAGCCCGTGCTGACTCGACCCGTTGAATGACGGTGTGCATCGCTGGATGACCTCGTGAGGGTTCACGGCGCCCGCGCGGAGGTGCATGGGCTCACGAGATGATCTCCAACCGCCACGCGGCTGTCACGCCACGCACGTCCGCGATGAGGCGAGGCAGCGAGAGCTTCGCCATGGCGACCCCACCTCCCCGATGCGGTGGAGCATGAAGCGGGAGCCTCCCGCGACGTGGGCCTGGGCGCTCGCGGATGAGAGGAATCATCGAACCGCGCATCCTCGCAACCCGGCGCTCGCGGCTTCCTTCTTCACGCGTAGGCGGCGCCGGGAGAATTCGGCACCAGCCAGGTCGCGTGAGGCAGGACGACGACGCGGCGATTCAGGGCGCGACAGGACTCGGCGCGGGCGGGGACCCACCCGGGCAGTCCCGCTGGTAGTCCGCGAGGGTGCGCTCGAACCGCTCCCGCTCCTCTCGCGGCCACTGCTCCTGGAGCCTCGCCACGGCTTGCCGCTGGTCCGCCAGCGCCTCCTCGCACCGCCCCATCCCCCGAAGGACCGCGGCGGAGGTCTCCAGCACATAGGCGTTGCGCGGCGCCAGTTGCCGGGCCACCCGCACCCTCGGCTCCGCCTCCGCGTGGCGCCCCGCCTGGACGTAGTGCCATGACAGCTCGTTCGCGGCCCACCAGTACGTCGGTGCCAACGCGTTCAACCGCTCGAGCGCTTCGACATAGCCAGGGGCCTCGGGAGTCTGTGAGCCCAGCAACTTCGCCAGGTGCGACCAGGCGTCGGCGCTCTCGGGGAAGCGGGCGACGCGCATCCGGACCCACTCCAGCTCCGCCTCGGGAGTCCGGTTCTCGAGGGGCATCTGGAAGTGGATCCGGAAGAGGCGCGAGGTCGCGATGGGATGCCCCGCGAGCATGGCCGGTTGATACCGGGTCGCGGCGAAGACCTTCACCAGCTCCTCGCCGAACTTCGGGAAGAGAGACTCCACGACCTGGAGTTCCCGCGCGCGTCCGTCCGTGTCCACCCGGCCCCGGAGGACGACCACCTGTGGTTTGCGGAGGAGGAAAGCCTCCCTCGGGATGTCCGGCATCGACGGCCCCTCCACCCGCTTCACTGGCTGGAAGTTCGTGAGCAGGAACTCACAGGCGTCGAACAGGTCGACGGCGCAAGCGGCCGACAGCGTCGCGGAGGCCTGCCGCACCTGCACCTCCGTGGGCGCGCCCTTCAACAGCGCCACGGCCTCGGCGAAGGCCTCACGCGCCCGCTCCGGCGCGACGCCTCCCTTCGCCCCCGGGTTGAACAACGACTCGGGTGGCAGCTCCGAGGCCTCGCGCGGATTGCCTTCCGGGTCCAGTTGGTACGCCATCGCGAGGGAGAGCTGTCCATGACTCGCGGGGAGTGACGGAGCCCCCGAATGGGCACAGCCCGTCGCCCACAGCACGACCGACAAGGACACGATGAGAGTGTGACGCATGGACGGTCACGCTACCCTCAGCCCGCCCCTGGGGCCACCGCCGACGCGGCTTCGTCAGCCCTCCGTCTTCCACTCGCGCTCGAACCCGTCATGGAGTTCGTGGACCTGACAAGGTCGGCGGTGGTGCATCCCACCGCCCCAGCGAGTCCTGGGACAGGGCCGAACGTCCCCGCTCCTTCCTTCGCCCCGGGGGGCCCTCCACAATCCCTGGCCTCCACGTGGCATGGACAGGAGCCCCGCATGCGGACCCAGATGGCCCGGTCAACCCACGAGCGCGCCAGGCAGCCCGTGATGCGCGCGGGGCACACGACGGACTCTCCCCACGTCAGCCAGTTGAGAGCGCGTCAGGGAGAGCTCGACCAGAGTCCTCGCGTGCGGGCGCTGTCGCGCGTCGACACCTCGCTCAACCCGGGCGCACCGAGCTCCGCCGCGCCCATCCAGCGGATGGAATGGCGAAGGCAGGGAGCGGGCGTCGTCCCGGAGGACACCACCTACGCCGGCCCGGCGCCCGACCTCGCACTGATTCCTCCGGGACTGCTGGAGCACCAGATCTGGGATGACGCCACGAACAACATCTACGACGGCGCCACCGGGCTGCTTCGCGCCAACCATCACGTGCCCCAGCCGGGAGACGCATTGGTTCCAGGGGACCTGCAAGCGCAGTTCGACATGCTGAGCGAGGGTCCGCCCGCCGCGAGCAAGAACGTTCTCAAGAACTATCTCCCCAAGCTCAACACCCTGTCCAAGAACATCGGGGCGTGGATGGCCAAAGAGGCGCCTCCGGGCAGCGAGGAGGAGATGGCGGGCCTCAGGCTCAAGGCGCGAATCGAAGCCATCAAGAGCCGCCCCGTGCTCCGTGAACAGCCGACCCTCCCCCCAGACAACGAGAGCGCCAGGGCCTCGTTGGCGCTGGGCGGCGCGGCCAACAGGCTCCATGACCACGTCAAGCCTGGAACCGACACGCCCGGGGCCCCCATTGACGTGGACGTCATCGACTCCGCGATATCCGAAGATCCCACCGGCCGGACCCGCTCCGTCAGCACTGGCGAGCTGACGCCCAGTGGTGACGGGCTCATCTGGTGGGCTTCGGCGGCCCAGGGCCTGCGCGAGGTCGCGGAGAGCAAAAAGACAGAAAGCAAGTTGCTCCACCTGCCGGTGGGCTCCGGGAGGGTCCCCATTGGCGTGAAGGGCCCGAGCAAGAGCCTGCTCAAGGGAGAGTTCATCGTTCTCGGACATGGCGCGCCGATTGCTTACGACGAGAACCCCAACCAGCAGGGATTGCGAACGCCCGGCAACGCCGGACCGGAGCACAAGGTCAGCTATCCCGAGTTCCTCAAGCGACTGACCCATCTGCAGGCAGCAGAGAGCGTGGACGACCCGGTGCTCGCCCAGGCGATGCTGGCGATGGTGAAGAACCCCGCCGAGGATCCTCCGGACGCGCTCGCCAGCTTCCACGACCTGCTGAGGGAGATGCTCGTCACCTGGATGGTCGCTGAGCCCGCCCGGCACCGCTCCGTCATCTTCAACAGCGTGCTGAGTCTCCAGGAGATCGCCAACGGAACCCACAAATTCGCGGACATGCTCCCGGACGACGGCCTGTATCCGATGACCGGCGGAGGCACCGCGAAGGCAGGACGGAAGGCAGAGGAGTCCGAGAGAAACCTCTTCGCGAACAAGGCCGCCCACCCGCCCACGAAGGTCGAGAACCGACAGAAGGACCAACTGAAGCGGACCGCCACGGGCGGAGACCTCTCCTCCCCGCTCGAACAGGTGCTCCTCGAGCACGGCATCGGAGGCACCCGCCTGCGCTACGTTCCGCAGGGGCCCTGAGCTGGGAGCAGCAGTCGCTCATCACCCTGGTGGCCATCCTGGCCCTGGGCCCCACCCACCCCGCCTTCCCTCGCGGCCCGCGCTTCGTCCGACCACTGGAACTGGTCTCCCCTCCCCTTCCAGGCTCCCCAGGGTGACGAGACTGGCGGACAGGTCCTGGGTCACGCGAGGCGCGCCGGCAGGGGCTGTCCCGTCGCGGGAGCAAAGACCTCGACGGGAAGCGTGACCGGCCCACGGACGATGAGGGAGGTCGTCCAGTCGATGTGCTCCGTGCGGAGCTCCAGCCGCTCCACCCGGGAGACGAGCTCCTCCAGGGCGACGCGCGCCTCCATCCGCGAGAGCATGGCCCCCAGACAGTAGTGGGCCCCATGTCCGAAGGAGAGGCGCGGCGGGCCCTCCCGCTCCAGGATGAACCGGTCGCCGTCCGGAAAATACTTCTCGTCGCGGGCGGCGGAGGCCAGCGACACCAGGACCAGGGCCCCCTGGGGCAGCTCCACTCCGGCCAGCGTCACGTCCTGGGTGCACAGGCGCAGCGTGGACATCACGCTGGGCTCGTAGCGCAGGGTCTCCTCGACGAAGCGAGGGATGAGAGTGGGGTCTTTGCGCAGGCGGAGCAGCAGCTCCGGATGGTGGAAGAACACCCGCGCGCATTGGCTGAGCAGGTTGACGGTGGTCTCCAGCCCCGCGACGAGCAGCAGGAAGAGGAAGCTCATCAACTCGTGATGGGTCAGCGCCACCCCGTCCATCCGCGCCCGGAGCAGGTCGCTGACCATGTCATCCCGCGGAGCGCTCCGCCGCTCGTCCAGCACGCCTTGGAAATACCGCTCCATCTCATCGAGGGTGCGGTGCTGGCGCTCCATCTCCACTGCGCCCTCCGGCTGGACTCCATTCATGGTGACGAGGACATGGGTCCAGCGCATGAAGTGTTGCTGCAACGAGGCATCCAGCCCGAGGAGCCAGCCCATCACGGTCGCGGGAATGGGCATGGCGAAGGCGTCCACGAAATCCACGTGCTTCTTGTCCATCATGTCGGCCACGTGCCGCCGGGCGACCCCGCGCAGGCGGGCCTCCAACTGTGCCAGCGCCGCGGGAGTGAAGGCACGGCTGATGAGCGCGCGCAGTCGCCCGTGCTGGGGCGGATCCAGGAAGAGGAGCGAGTCGGCGAAGGGGTTGACGCGCTGGAGCCAGGGCGGCTGCGCGGTCAATCGCAGCCCCTGGGACGAGAAGAGGCTCGCGGACTTGAGCACCTGCTGTGCCTCGTCGTAGCGGGTGACGAGCCACATGCCACCGGGGTCCACCTGGACGACGGGGCCACGGCGTCGCAGCTCCGCGAGATGAGCGTGAGGCGACTCCAGGTATTCGCGGGACAGGAGATCGAGTCGGGTGTCCATGGGCGTGGGACCTCCACCTGGAGATGGTAGGGATTGCCAGACATTGCTCAAGCGAGCGCGGGAGGGCAGTCCGCCACCGGACAGATGAATTGTCCTTGGGCCCAGCGGGCCTCACCCCCACTCGACGTGAGCGTAGGCCTCCGTGGCCTGCTTCAGCTCCTGCATCTGCCAGGGCTTGAGCCTGCGCTCGCAGCGCACGCGAAGCCCTCGCGTCCCGAATCCTTCCGCCGCGCGAAGGACGTCCACGAAACGGCCGACGGCCTCTTCGCTCACCAGCGTCGCCTCGATGGGCACCTGCTCCGCGGGCCGCACCGTCAGCCGCCATGCGGCCTGCCTGTCGGCATCCAGGCGCTCCAGCTTCCTCGCCAGGGAAGAGTTGGCGCAGTGGCGCAGGCCCACCGGGTCCGCGTCGCGGAGCTCCAGCCACGACAAGCTCGGCAGCAGCGCCAGCTTCTCGAACGTCTTCGACCAGCCAACCCCAGGCCCGGCGACCAGATGGGCCCCGTGCCCTCCGCACTCACACAACTCCAGCCTGCTCACGGAAGGATGGAGGTCCAGGTCGTGCGCCGCCGCGAAAGCCATCCGACGAATCCGTCGGACACCGCGCAGGTGCGCATGCATGAACCACTCCCTGTCGAGCCCTCCGCCCCAATCAATCTCACGCACCGTGCTCCACGCGACGCCCGGCTCGGGCCAGGGCGGTTGAAGGGTGGCTCTCCCACCCAGTTGGACAGCCACTGGGAACCCTCGCTCGAAACGCGTCGTGCCCGGCATGACGAGCAGCCCCAGAGGCTCCTCCCAGCTCGTTCGATGCGCCGCGAGCAGCGCGTCGACCCGGGCCTCATCGGGAGCGGGCGAGCATTGCAGCACGATGAACTCGCCCCAGGGGTCTCCAAGGGCCACCAGCTCATCGGCCATCACCAGCCGCGCGGCATCGTCGTCGAGCTGGGCGTAGACCTGGGGCAGCCACTGCTCCCGGATGCTCGCGCGGCGCCGCTCGTGGTCCCCTCTCGCGTCGAGCGCGTTGCGCACGTCCCGCAGCACGGCCTCGGCGCGCGCACCCAGGACCGGAGGCACCCACTCACGCCCCATCCGGATGATGAAGGCGAGCCGACCGGCGGATTCGTTGTCCGGCGCCAGTCTGGTTTGCAGCGCCTGGAGCGGCGCGATGTCGAAGGGCGGGCCCACGTGCTTGAGCGCCAGACACAGCTTCGTCAGGTTCAGCGGAACCTGGAACTCGGGCCGCCCGGACAGGCTCACCAGCGCGGGCCCGAGCTGCGGGTTCGGGGACATCCGCAGGACCTGGTCGAGGTAGAACATCTCCAGTGTCGAGGACCGCCTTGTCTCCGACACGAGGGTCGACGCCATGGCTCTGGGAGTGACCTCCCGCGTCCCGTCCGGCGACGGCTTCTCGTTGCCCTCCGCGTCGAGACGACTCGCGACCAGGCGCTGCTCGACCTCCTCACACAGCTTGACCAGCGCCGGTGAGCGACACACCCGCCAGGCGGCCAACAGGGCGCCGAGCGCCTCGTCTTCGTCGTACCGGGCAAAGGACTCCGCGGCGCGCTCCAGGTGACCCAACACGCTGTCTTCCACACCACCACTCTACCGCGACGTGGACACGCTCACATCCATTCCACGTGGGAGAACCCAGACGCGGCCCGGCGCAGGCGCTCGACGCGCACGGCATCGAGGCTGTGCTCCCGGTGCACCCGCAGGCCCCGGGCCCCGAACCCCTCCGCCGCGCGCAGGACCCGCTCGAAATCATCGATGGCCCGCTCGCTCAGGAGCGTCGCCTCGATGGGCACCTCCGCGCCCGGCCTCACCGTGAGCGACCAGCGTCCCTGCCCGACGATGTCGATGCGCGCCAGCTTCGTCGCCAGCCTGGAGCCCGCGCACAGGCTCACATCGTCCAGGTGCGCGTCACGCAGCTCCAGCCACGACAGGCTCGGCAGCAGGGCCAGCCTGTCGAACACATCCGCCGCCACGGGCGTGCCGCGCACCTGGGGCACGACAGGCCCACACAGCTCCAGTCGAGTGACGCCAGGTGGCTGCCCCATCAACCGGGCCCAGAACAGCTCCACGCTCCGCATCCTTGTCACGCCCCGAAGGTGCGGATGCGCGAGCCACTGTCCATGGACCACAGACCACGCGAGCCCCACCCAGTCGATCTCCCGCACCGAACACCAGGCCGGTCCTGGCTCGGGGGGAATCCGACGCGCCGCCTCTCCCGACATCCGCACCGCCACGGGCAAGCCCCGCTCGAACCGGGTCGTCCCAGGCTCGACGAGGCCCCCCAGGGACAGCTCCCAGCTCCGGACATGCTTCGCGAGCAACGCGTCGATGCGCGTCGGGTCCGGAGCGGCGGAGCACTGGAGCACGATGAACTCGCCCAGGGGGTCGCCCACCTCCAGCAACTGGTCCGCCATCACCAGCCGCGTGGATTCGTCCTCGGGGTTCGCATGGACGCGGGGCAACCACTGCTCCAGGATGCGGGCGCTCCGCGACACGTCATGGGCCTCGCTCACGTCGCCAGCATATCGAAACCCTACGGCACCAAGCAGATGCCACGGTAGAAGCCGCGCAGCCGCATGAAGCCGAAGCTGTGCCCGCACACGAGGGGGCGGCAGGTTCATCCGCAGGAGACACTGACTCGATTCCGCGGCAGCCGAGGGTGTCCATCCGCGAGCGGTGTCCGGAATGCTCGATGCGGCGACTCCGACCAGCCGCTCGGCTACCTGTCCCTCCCTCTCGGCTGAAGCGAGTCCCTCGCACGTCGCCGCGAGCACAGGCGGAACCAGGTCGAGGCATCGGTTGAAGGGGATGCCCCGTCGCTGAAATTCATCCTTGTTGCCCTCCCCCGGGCGGATGGCCCGAGGCGCCGCACGGCCCCCACCTTCGCGGAGTCACGGAACGGGAGGGCCCATGCGACGCACGTGGACGATGGTCCTGGGGAGCGCAATCCTGGCGGGTGCACTTCATGCGGGATGTGGACCCGTTCGGGAGGAAGTGGAGACGACGATTCGAGAGAAGCCGAGCGCGGTAGAGGAGTCCCCTCTCGCGAACAGGCATGCGCCGAACAAGGCGTTCCAGGCGGCGCCGCTGGCCCGCAGTGGTGCGGCGGTCGCCTCGGGTGGTGGCAAATACCTCGCGGTCTGGGGAGATATTCGCCAGGGAGGCATCTACGGCACCCGGGTGGCGAGGGACGGCACCGTGCTGGACCCCGCAGGCATCCGCATCAACGTGGGGACGTCGAGGGGCCGCGCCCCCGCCATCGCCTTTGATGGCACCCACTTCTTCGTCGTCTGGGAGACGGGCAGTGGCATCGAAGGCATCCGCGTCGGGACGAACGGTACAGTGCAGGGGAAGGTCTTCTCCGTCATCAGCTCGGGTGAGACCTTCGGCCCCGTCCGCATCGCATGCTCCCCTCAGGCCTGCCTGGTGACCTTCACGGTCATCGGCACGGATGAGTCCGTCATCCATTTCAAGCGGGTGAGCCGTGAGGGCGTCGTCCAGCCCTCCCCGGACGAGACCGTGAGCCAGGGGTTCGCCTTCGCCTTCGACAGCGCCGTCACCTGGAACCCCAGCACGCAGCAGTTCCTCGTCGTCTGGTCCGACGCCCGTGGTGACACGGAGGACGAGAACGACATCTACGGCAACAGGGTGAGCGAGAGCGGCATCATCCTCGACGGAACCGGGTTCGCCATCTCCACGTCTCCAGGGCTCCAGGTGACTCCGGACGTGGCGTGGACCGGGCGCAGGTTCCAGGTCGTCTGGTCCGACCTCGAGGGGATGGACGCCAACATCCGCGGTGCGCTCGTGCGCCGGGATGGCTCGGTCGAGACTCCCGCGGGCTTCGACGTCTCCGTGGCTCCAGGACAACAGCGGGACCCTCGGCTGGCCCACCACGGCTCGAAGTCCCTCGTCGTCTGGGATGACACGCGTGAAGGCTCGCACCGCGTCTGAGGGACGCGCCTCGGCGAGGATGGCTCGACGTGGGACCCAGCGGGCTTCCCTGTCTCGGGAAATGACACCTCACAGGCCTTCGGACCAGCGGTCGTCTACGGAGGCAACCGCTTCCTCGCGATATACGGCGCGGGGGAGAGCTCGACGCCTGGCGTGCCCCACTTCGTGCTGGGGACTCGGGTGGGCCACGATGCCGAGATCGAGGATTCGCCCGCCCTGCCGCTCACCCTCGAGCCAAGGCCCGGCACGAGGAAGCTTCCATGACGAGTAGCCCGGCGCCGACAGCGAGCGCCGTCGATGCCATTCATCTCGATACACGGGTTGGACTCCAGAACAGGACAGCGAGCCATGATGAAGCCCTTGGGTGCCCTTCTCCTCCCGTTGGGCCTGCTGGTGGGCTGCGCGCCGTCGATGGCCGACGAGGCCGAGCCATCCAGTGAGAGCCTGGAGGTGGCGGCGCTCAGCCGTCGTGAGTGGGCGCCCTGTGGCTTCACGCCCCGCAGGCTGAGGAATCTCGGCTCGGCGCGCGTCTACGCCTACGACCTCGTCCACGGGGATGGCGTTCTCTTCTTCGCCGCGAGCGATGGCGTCCATGGCACCGAGCTCTGGATGAGCAGCGGTACCGAGGGCGCGGGCACGGTGATCGTGCGAGACATCGCGCGAGGGCTGGAGAGCTCGGGGCCCACGGAGCTCACGATGGTGGGGGACCGGCTCTTCTTCGTCGCGGATGACGACGTGCGAGGCCGCGCCTTGTGGACGAGCGATGGCACCGAGGCGGGCACCGTCCTGGTGAAGCGGGTGCTCCCCATCGACGCAAGCTTCGGTGAGGGCCAGACGTTGGTGGCCTACAAGAACCGGCTCTACTTCTCCTCGGTCGTTCCAGATGGCACGGATGGGTACGAGTTGTGGACGAGCGATGGCACCGAGGCGGGCACCTATCGCGTGAAGGACATCGCTCCCGGACAGGCGAGCTCCTTCCCGCGCCGTTTCATCGTCCACGACGGATCTCTCTTCTTCGTCATCAGCATGGGGGATGAGAACTGGCTGGTACGCAGCGACGGCGGAACAAGCATCATTCCGATGCTCAAGGTCCACGACGGCACGCTCACGGAGGACACGCTCATCTTTCGCATGAAGTCGGTAGGCAGGAAGCTCTTCTTCCTGGTGGACTTCAACGACGGCGGGGCTCACCTCTACGTCACCGAGGGCACGGCTTCGAGCACGCGCAACCTCCGCTTCTTCCCAGGGAGAGTTCCCCACGACCTGGTGGCGCTTCACGGCAAGCTGTACTTCAGCGCGGGCTCGGGCCTGCCCGAGGGTGAGGAGCTCTGGGTCAGCGACGGCACGACAGAGGGCACGCGGCGGGTGAAAGACGTGCGCCCGGGTGCAGTTGGGTCGGAGCCCACCGCCCTGGCGGTCGCCGGAGGGAGGCTCTATTTCGCCGCGGATGATGGCGCGCACGGGCGCGAGTTGTGGATGAGCGACGGCACGGCCTCCGGCACGAGGCTGTTCAAGGACATCGTGCCCGGAGCCCAGGGGGCCGCTCCCGCGAGCGTGACGGCCCTTCAGGACTGGCTGTTCTTCAGCGCGACGACGCCAGGACGTGGGGCCGAACCCTGGGTGAGTGACGGCACGACCTCTGGCACGCGGGCGCTCGACGAGGTCGCGCCAGGCCCGGCCTCCTCCTCCCCCCGCGACTTCATCCGCTCTGGCTGGGACGTGTTCTTCACCGCGGAGCAAAGCACCGGGCGCGAGTTGCATGCCCTGCCCTTCCGTCCCGACGCCCGCTGCACGAAGAAGCGCTAGCGCGAGGTAGCCCGCGCGCTCCCCTCGGTCCGAGTGGCAGACAGCCACAGCCGCGTCGCGACGGGTGTGCCTGACCGAGCTTCGCTCGCCGCGTCGGGAACGCTTGAGGCACGCACACAAGGAAGGTGGGTTCCTGTGGCGACACGGAGCGGAGCGCATCGCTCCTGCTCCGCGCGGCGCAGGCCCCGCTCCAGTGCCTCCACACAGGCGGCGTCCTGGGCGAGCACCTCGGCCACGAGGGCTGGCTGAGCCCATAGCAGCGCGCGCCACTTCGAGCGGCGCAGCGCGCTCACCAGCCGCGCGTAGCTGGAGGAGGCCGACTCGATGGACTCGATCCCTCCTTCCAGTTGGCGGCGCAGTTCGTCGACGTTCGATGCGGGACTCCGCATTTCTTGAGCACGCTCGGCCATGGCGGACTCAGCGTACGCAATCCCTTGCGTGCACTTCCAGCGGTGCCAGGAGAATGCGCGCCTGCCGTGTGGACGCGAGGCGTCTATCGATGCGGTCGCTGTTGGCAGTGTGACCTGGCATCCCGGGTGTCGCGTCTGCGTTCAGCGGCAGCTCGGGTTGCCGCGCCTCGGCTTGTAGCTGGAGGAAGGGGTCTTCACGTCCTCCAGCACTTCGTTCCAGTCGAGTGTCTGGGTCTCGGCCAGGGTGGCTTCGTGCGGCATGGTCTCGCGGTACTGGCGCACACCCTCCACGCCCTCCGGAGGCCCGATGGGTTCGCCCACGCCGAGCTGCTTCGTCTCGCGGGTGAAGGCCAGCTTCAGCGTGTCCCTGTCGAGCGTCCAGGTGCCGTGCTTCTTGTAGTCGTCGACGAGGAACTCGAGCACCACGCGGCCGTCTGGGCAGAAGTGGTAGGTGTCCAGTGTGCTGGCGTACTCGTTCTCGAGGATGAGTCCCGCGGCGTCGGGTCGCCAGTCTCCGCTCGCGGTGGGCTTCGGCATCGCCGCGCGCAGGCGGTGCTGCAGGGTGGAGAGCTGGGCGCGCTTGTCGGGCACCGGGGCCTTCTTCAGTGCGGACAGCGCACCGGCTCGGGCCCAGCCGAGCAGCCGCGTCTCCGACTGGATGAGATACCACGTACCGTCCGTGGCCAGCAGGGTGACGGTGCTGCCCGCGCGCAGCTTCGCCACGGGCTCCGCGTCGTCCTGGCGCGTGCGCAGGAGCGAGAAGGAGGTGGCGACCTTCGATCTGGCGCCCGAGGCGTAGAGCTCTGGCAACACGACGATGGCCCCGAGCATCGCGCCGTCGTCGACGCTCACCTTCTTCCGGAGCTCCCGGGCGGAAACCCAGCCGAGCGCGTCTTCGGACTTGCGCGCGAGTCCCGCGAGGTACCAGCCGCCATCACGGTCCCCGGGGTCTGGTTTGAAGGCGTGCAGCGAGAGGGTTTTCTCGGGGCCGGCCAGGGTGACGACGTCCTTGCTGCCGGGCGTCTGCTGGAGCGACACCCACCCTGGAGGCGGGAGGTCGCGGCCCACGGCGTAGAGTTCCTGCGGCACCTCGGTGAAGCCCGGCTGCTTCGCGTCGTAGAGGTATTTGTCGCGGCGAGCCCAGCCGTCGGACATGGGGACGTCGCACAGGAGGATGCCATTGCCGGAGGCGCTCGGTACTCCGGGAGGCAGCGGCACTTCCCGGAGCGCCGTGCCCTCCTGGCGGAAGAGGCGGAAGCGTGACTCGCCGTGGACGAGCACCTCGCGCTGCTTGTCGCTGCTGTCGAGGTCCAGCACGGTGATGCCGCGCACTCCGGGCAGTTCGCCTTCGGTGACGGCAGTGCCCACGGTGAGCCGGAAGGCGCCGGGCTTCGTTACATCGAGCGTGAGGTGCTCGCGTGTGCCGTCACCATCCAGGTCCACGTCGGCCTTGTTCGTGGGTGAAGCAGTGAGCACGGCGGCGAGCACGAGGGCGCCTGCGTTGAGCATGCGGCGACTCTGATGCATTGCCGCCGCGACAGGCAAGGCAGCGACTGCGCTGACGCGGGCTGGGGCACTCCGGGGTGGTCAGTGCCTCGTCGTCCATCCTGACGGCCAATGCCACCTCTTGCGGTGACACCCCTACGCCGCTCTATCGCGCTGGCAATTCCCAGCACGCGCCAGACCGTACCCATCCGGTCTGTCATGACATTCGGTTGACTTCGCGCTCGTACGCGCCGACCGCCCTCAGTGCACCTCACCCAGATGGGCGTAGCTCTCGCTCTCTATCTGGATGGTGGTGTGGTCGATGCCGAACTTGTCGTACAGGTCGTGCTTCACGGCCGAGAGAATCTCGTCGTTGTTGCAGACCATCGGGTCCAGCACCACCAGGTGCGCGGACAGCGCGTACACGCCGCTGGAGATCGTCCACACGTGCAGGTCGTGCACCGCCGTGACGCCCGGCACGCGCAGCATCAGCTCGCGCACCTGCGGCATGTCCACGTGCGAGGGCACCGCCTCCATCAGCACGTCCACCGCGTCCCGCACCAGCCGCACCGCGCCCACCACGATGACCACCGAGATGACCGCGGAGATGATGGGGTCCACCACGAACCACCCCGTCAACGCCATGATGCCCGCGCCAATCAACACGCCCACCGAGGACAACGTGTCCCCCAGCACGTGAAGGAACGCGCCACGGACGTTCATCGAGTGTGTGCGATGCAAAAACCCCAACGCCCCCAGGTTCGCCACCAGACCCACCGTGGCCACCAACGCCATCGGCTTCACGTCCACCGGCTGCGGCGAGTGGAAGCGCTCCCAGGCCTCGTAGAGAATGAACCCGGTGATGCCCAGCAGCAGCACGCCGTTGAGCAGCGCGCTCAGGATCTCCATCCGGTAGTAGCCGTACGTCTTCTTCACGTCCGCCGGCTTGCCCGCGAACCACAGCGCCACCAGGCTCAGGGCCAGCGCGGACACGTCCGTCAACATGTGACCCGCGTCCGACATGAGGGCCAACGAGTGCGTCAGCCAGCCCCCCACCGCCTCCGCCAACGCGATGGTCGCCGTCAGCACCAACGCGAAGATGAGCCGCCGACGGTCCTTGCGCCGCTCCTCCGCCAGGCCCCCCCGCTTGGGACCGTGCCCATGGCCGTGCCCATGCCCATGGTGGTGATGCCCATGGCCGTGGTCATGCCCGTGGTCGTGGTCATGCCCATGCCCCGCCCCGCCGCGTGTGTGAGTGGAGGTAGTCACGGGAGAGAGAAGTGAGGATACAGCCGGGTCCTGGGGTAAGAGAGGGGAGAAACGCGATTCCGACGGCCCGGTCCCTCCCCGGAGCGCGGGGCCGGACGGAGGTAGGGATGGACTTCGAGAAGCACCAGAGCCTGCACACCATCATCATGCTGAGAGATGTCATCCGCAAGTGGTGGCAGATGGAGCTCTCCTTCGCGGATCGCCACGGCGTGGTGCACGAGTGGCAGCGGGGGGACATCTCCCCGCCTCCCAACCCGTTCTGTCGCATCGCCCTGTTCTCGAGGGAGGGCCTGCGCCGCTGCAGCCAGTCCGTGCGCGTGCTCCACGAGAAGTTCCGCGGGAACAAGAAGCTGCGCCGCTCGCTCTTCCACGACTGCCACCTCAACTTCAGCATCGTGGGCGCCCCGCTCTACGTCGACAACGAGTACGCCGGCTGCCTCTTCGTCGAGGGCTTCTCCCGCCAGATGCTCAACGCGCGTGAGGTGGAGGTGCTGCGCTCACGCCTGCTCCAGTTCGCCCCGCCCTTCTCCGACCTGGACCGCGCCGATGAGCGCGTCCCCGTGCTCGACGGCGCGGAGCTGGCGAAGCTGTCCGACCTGCTCGAGTTCGCCGCGCTGGAGATCGCCAACCACGAGTCGGAGCTCGCCCGGCGCGAGGAGCAGCTGCCCCCGCCATCCCCCGAGGTGCAGGAGCGCTACCGGTTCGAGAAGATCATCGGCCGCTCCGGGCCGATGATGGAGGTCTTCCGGTTGATGGAGAAGGTGGCCAACTCCGACTCCACCGTGCTCATCAACGGCGAGTCGGGCACCGGCAAGGAGCTGGTCGCGCGCGCCATCCACCACAACGGCCCGCGCAAGGACCAGCCCTTCGTGGTGCAGAACTGCTCGGCCTTCAACGACAACCTGCTGGAGAGCGCCCTCTTCGGCCACACGCGCGGCGCCTTCACCGGCGCGCTGCGCGACAAGAAGGGCCTGTTCGAGGTCGCCGACGGCGGCACCTTCTTCCTCGACGAGGTGGGCGACATGTCCCCCGCCCTCCAGGTGAAGCTCCTGCGCGTGCTCCAGGAGGGCACCTTCCTCCCCGTGGGCGGCACGCACCACAAGGAGGTCAACGTCCGCGTCGTGGCCGCCACGCACAAGGACCTGGGCGAGCTGGTCAAGCGCGGCGAGTTCCGCGAGGACCTCTACTACCGCATCAACGTCATCCGCGTGCAGCTGCCCCCGCTGCGCGAGCGCCGCGATGACCTGCCCGTCCTCATCGACCACTTCCTGCGCAAGCACCACCGCGAGGGCCAGCGCACGCGAGGCCTGTCCCCGGAGGCGCTCGCCATCCTGGGCGCCTACGCGTGGCCGGGGAACATCCGCGAGCTGGAGAATGAGATCGAGCGGCTGCTCGTGCTCGGCGGAGACCTGGAGATGCTCCCCGCGGAGCTGCTCTCCAGCCGCATCCGCGACGCGGTGGTGCCTGGCGGTGGCCCCTTCATCCCGCCGCGCGCGCACGGCCGGCTGCACGAGGCGGTGGAGGCGCTGGAGCGGGAGATGATCCACCAGGGCCTCCTGCGCACGCGAAACAACAAGAGCCGGCTGGCGCGCGAGCTGGGCATCAGCCGCTCCAACCTCATCCTGAAGATCGCCCGCTACGGGCTGGACCGGGGCCTGCCCGAGGACGAAGAGGCCGAGGTGGAGGCATGAAGGCGGAGGCCGTCTACTTCCACCAGGACTACCTGCGCGTCCCCGACGGCGCCGACCTGTACTACCAGGTCACCGGCGACGGAGAGCCGGGCGTGGTGCTGTGCGACGGCCTGGGCTGTGACGGGTTCGCCTGGAAGTACCTGGCCCCGTACCTGTCGCGCCGCCACCGCGTGCTGCGCTGGCACTACCGCGGGCACGGCCGCTCGGGCATCCCCGAGGACCGCGAGCGCATCGGCATGCTCTACACCTGCGACGACCTGCAGCGGGTGATGGACGCGGCCGGGATGGAGAAGGCCGTGCTCTTCGGCCACTCCATGGGCGTGCAGGTGGCCCTGGAGTTCCACCGCCGCTACGCCAGCCGCGTCGCGGGGCTGGTGCTCATCTGCGGCAGCTACGGCAACCCGCTCGACACCTTCCATGACTCCAACGTGCTCAAGAAGCTCTTCCCCTCCCTGCGCCGGGTGGTGGAGCGCTTCCCCGAGCAATCCGCGCGCCTCATCCACGCGGCCCTGCGCACGGAGCTGGCGGTGCAGCTGGCCATCTCCCTGGAGATGAACCGCGAGCGCATCGCGCGAAACGACCTGGCCCCCTACTTCGAGCACCTGGCCCGCATGGACCCGGTGGTGTTCGTGCGCACGCTGGACTCGCTGTCCGAGCACAGCGCGTGGGACCACCTGCTCCACGTGGACGTGCCCTCGCTCGTGGTGGCCGGAGGTCGGGACAAGTTCACCCCGGGGTGGCTGTCGCGGAAGATGGCCTCCCGAATCCCCGAGGCCGAGCTGGTCCTCATCCCCGACGGCACCCACACCGCCCCCCTGGAGGCCCCGGGGCTGGTCGAGGTCCGCGTCGAGCGCTTCCTCCGGGAGCGGCTGGGCGGGCCCTCCGCTGCCCGGCCCCTCGCTCCGTCCGTCCGAGCCCCCACCGCGGGTTCCTGAGAGTGACGACGGGGTGACAAGGCCCCCCTGGGAGCCCCTGTCGGGAGGGGTGTGCCGGCCGTCCAGTCGCCCGGGGGCCGTCCGCGCTCATTGCAGGGGACGCACTCACGGCATATAAGCCCCCGCCTTCCGGGTTCCGGTGGGGTTCGGGAGACCTGTCTTTCTCGGGGCATCCCCCCCGCCCTTTCACCTCAGTTCGGTTCGTATGATTCCTCGCGAAAACATCCGTAACGTCGCCATCGTCGCCCACGTTGACCATGGCAAGACCACGCTCGTCGATCACCTGCTGCGGCAGGCGGGCACCTTCCGTAGCAACGAGCACGTCGCCGAACGGGTGATGGACTCCAACGACCTCGAGCGCGAGAAGGGCATCACCATTCTCGCGAAGAACACCGCGGTCTCCTACAAGGGCATGCAGATCAACATCATCGACACCCCGGGTCACGCCGACTTCGGTGGTGAGGTGGAGCGTGGTCTGCGCCTGGTCGATGGCGTCATCCTGCTGGTGGACGCCGCCGAAGGTCCCCTGCCCCAGACGCGCTTCGTGCTCAGCAAGGCGCTGGCGATGGGCCTGAAGACGGTGCTGGTCATCAACAAGATCGACCGTCAGGACGCCCGCGCCCCCGAGGTGCTGGACCAGGTCTACTCGCTCTACATCGACCTGGGCGCGGACGATAAGCAGCTCGAGATGCCCGTGCTGTACACGATTGCCCGTCAGGGGCAGGCGTCCACGAAGCTCGACGTCCCGGGCACGACGCTGGAGCCGCTGTACGACGCCATCATCAACCACATCCCGCCCCCGCCGGCCTCCCAGGAGACGACGCCGCAGCTGCTCGTGGCCAACCTGGACTACGACGACTATGTCGGCCGTCTCGCGGTGGGCCGCGTGCAGGCAGGTCGCTTCACGCCCAACATGCCCATCTCCGTCGTTCGCGAGGGGGGCAAGGTCGAGCCTGGCAAGATCGTCAAGCTGTACGGCTTCTCGGGCCTCAAGCGCGTCGAAATCCAGGACGCCGGCCCGGGTGAGATCGTCTCCATCGCGGGCATCGAGGACGTGTCCATCGGCGACACGTTCGGCGACCCGGAGAAGCCCGTGGCGCTGCCGCGCATCACCGTGGACGAGCCCACGATGATGATGATCTTCAAGGTCAACGACGGACCGCTGGCCGGCAAGGAAGGCAAGTTCGTCACGTCGCGCAACCTGCGCGAGCGCCTGTACCGCGAGGCCTACCGCAACGTGGCCGTGCGCGTGGAGGACACCGCGACGCCGGACGCGTTCCGCGTGGTGGGCCGCGGCGAGCTCGCGCTGGCCGTCATCATCGAGAACATGCGCCGTGAGGGTTACGAGCTGACGGCCTCCAACCCGGAGCCCATCACCAAGACCGTGGACGGCGTGCTGCACGAGCCCATGGAGCTGGTGTTCTGCGACGTGCCGGAGACGAGCGTCGGCTCGGTGACGGAGCGCATGGGCACGCGCAAGGGCCGCATGACGGACATGGGGCAGCTGGGCTCGGGGCGCACCCGCCTCCAGTTCCGCATCCCCGCGCGTGGCCTCATCGGCTTCCGCTCGGAGTTCCTCACGATCACGCGCGGTGAGGGCATCATGAGCAGCCAGTTCGACGGCTTCGAGCCGTGGTTCGGCTACATCGCGAAGCGCCAGAACGGCGCCATGGTCTCCGACCGCCTGGGCGACACGGTGCCGTACGCGCTGTTCAGCATCCAGGAGCGCGGTCAGCTCTTCGTGGGCGCGGGCACCACCGTGTACGAGGGGATGATCATCGGCGAGCACTCGCACCCGTCCGAGCTGAACGTGAACTGCTGCCGCGAGAAGAAGCTCACCAACATCCGCGCCGCCGGCCGCGACGAGAACGTCATCCTCGTCCCGCCGCGCGAGATGGGGCTGGAGAAGGCCCTGGAGTGGATCGCCGACGACGAGCTCGTCGAGGTGACGCCCAAGTCCGTGCGCATGCGCAAGAAGGCCCTCTCCGTGGGCGAGCGCTACCGCGCCGAGCGCGACCGCAAGCGCGAGGACCGCGCGGCCGAGGCCGAGTAGTCGCGCTGAGTTGATTTGATGCACGAGGGCCCGTTCCTTCCTGGGAGCGGGCCCTTCGTGTTTCCAGGGGCGGGCCTTCCGCCTCGAGGGGCATCGCCGGCCGCGGGCTCCGGGTGGCTTCCTGGTCCACGGCTTCGACCCACGAGGCACCGGGTCTCGCGGGGCCCGACTGGCCTGCTTCTCAGTCGGACGTGGCGCTGCACGAGGCATCCATGCCCGAAGGCGTCACCGGCTCAAGGTCCGGTGGGCCCAGCGAGGCCAACGTGCGGCGCACCACCGTCCAGGACTCGCCGGGGCCCAGCTCGCCCGAGGCGAAGGCTCGCTCGGGTGCGTCCTCGACCACCGCGAGCTCCTCCGCGTCCACGTAGAGCGGCGCGCCCCAGTGGAAGCCGGGTCTCGGCGGGAGGTGCCACGTGGCGCCATCGGAGAGGCGCGTGAGGACCAGCGTCCCTTGCGGCTCGCCTCTGCGTGTCTCCAGATGCAGCGCGTGACCTCCGCCCACGACGGCGGAGACCTCCGTGAGGAAGTCCTGCCGCGAGGCGCGCAGACGCCTCGGGCGCAGGTCCTCCGCGTGGTGCGCCAGCGGAGAGGTCATCAGGTCCATGCGCGTGAAGGCGTGGCGCTCGGCGTCGTAGCCGTGGCCCTCGAACCAGACCAGGTGCTCGCCATCCGTCCGGGGACAGGCCGCGCCGCCGCCCATCGAGGGCACCACGAGCGGTTGCGCGGGCTCCCCTTCCCTCCAGGACCACAGCGACGCGCGGCCCTCGTCCAACGCGCTGAAGAGCAGCGCGTCGCCGCCCACGGTCAGGTGCGCCGTCACGGTCCGGTCCGGCGCGCTCCATGCCTCCACGGGCCCGCCGTCGCCCTCCCAATGCGCGCTCCAGACCCGGCGACGCGTGGGGGTGCTCGCCATCCATCCAGGCCCCAGGACGGCCTCCAGGGGGCTCGAGCCCTCGGGCCGGGGCCACACCCGGAACGCCGCGTCCTCGAACAACACGCCGATGAGGCTTCGCGGACGCGTGCGCCCGTCGACGGCGTTGCCCTCGAACAGCGCCTGGTCCGTGCGCAGGTCCCGCAGCCGCAAGTCGCAGCCCTTCGCCCCATCGAGCACGCGGGCGAGGAACAGGACCTGCCCCAGCGAGAGGTTCTCGATTCTCAGCTCCAGCGCGGAGTCACGAACCTGGGAGTAGCCCAGCATCCGCGTCCCATCGCGAGCCGCGCCGAAGAGCGCGAAGTACCGGTGCCCCGAGCCCGGGTCCGGTGCCAGCTCCTGACAGCCCTCGCCACATGGCCGCCACGACGACGCGGGATGATGTTGGGGGCGCGGGTCCACCTCCAGGCCCTCACAGCCCGGGGACACCGGCAGGGACACGGGGAGCGGTCCTCCAGGCCGGGAGGGCGCGATGCGCGAGGACAGTCCCCACAGGACGCCCAGCACCCCGCACATCGACAACAGCACGAGCCCCCGCGTCGGCCAGCGCGGAGGCAGGGACCTTCCAGGGGACATGCCGGGACAACGACGGCCCCGGCGTTTCTTCCCGTGAAGCCCTCAGCCCACGCTCAGAACGTGTACTTCACCTTCGGGAAGATGGCGAAGGACGTGATGTTGGGGCCGATGACGTAGCGCGCCAGCAGGTCCGCGCCGACGGTGAAGTGGTCCATGCCCGTGGCGTACTCCAGCCCCACGCCCACGCCCGCGTTGGGCGAGCTGACGGCGCGGCCCGGATCGTTCTCGTCGGGGTCCACCGGCGCCGGGTCCATGCGCGTGTAGCCCGCGACCAGCTTGGGCGTCAGGTACAGCCGGTTCATCAGCGGCACGTGGTACGCGGCCGACACGTCCAGGAACTGCATGGTGAAGTTGTCGGACAGCGAGCACGTCTCCGTGCCCGGCAGGTAGCCCGCGAAGCAGTTCTGCGCGGACGAGCCCATGCCGAAGTGCGCGCCCAGGGAGATGCGCTCCGTCAGGTCGTAGCCGATGCCGAGCTGCAGGTAGGTCTGAGCGTTCGAGTACGCGTTCTCACCGCCCACGGTGAAGAACACGCCGACGTTGGTGTCGGTGTAGAAGCCGCGGCGCGGCTGGAACTCCACTCCCTCCGGCGGCGTGGCCGCGAGGGCCGGAGACGACAGCAAGGCGAGCGCGGCAACGAGCTGGGACTTCTTCACGGGTCCTCCCCACGCGGTGCCCCTCCGGTCCAACCGGAAGTGGCGACGGACGTTAATGACGCCCCCCTCGTTCCGGCAATGAGGGGCGGGAATGAAAATGGCGTGGACCGTTCCGTCCACGCCACTTGGAGGGACGGCGGAGCGCCGTCCCGGGCTTTACACCCGCGTGACTACCCCTCGCCCTCGGAGCCCGCCGGCGAGAACATCCACGGGTACGTCACCGCCACCACGCCGCCGCCCTTGGGCTCCGGGAACTTCCAGCGACGGATGCGGGAGATCATGCACTGCTCTGCGCGGGAGTTGCCCAGCGTCGACTCGGAGACCGTCGCGTCGGAGACCATGCCCGCCGGGTCGATGGTGAAGGCCACCGCCACCTTGCCCGCGAGGCTCGGGTCCTTGTTCAGCTCCGACTCGTAGCAGTACTTGATCTCGTTCTGGTGGCGCCGGATGACCTTGGCGATGACGTCCTTGTCCAGGCCGCCCACCACGGTCGTCTTGCCGGGGATGACCTTGGTGATGGACTTGCCGCGGCCGCCCAGGTCGATGCCGCCCGAGCCTCCCGCGCCGCGTCCCTCACCCTTGGTGCCCAGGCCGCCGATGCCCATGGCCGTGCCGCCACCGCCGGTGCCGGAGCCACGCGAACCCAGGCCCCCCACGCCCTGGGCGTCACCCATCGCCGCGCCGCCCTTGAGGCCGCCCAGCGCGTTGTTGAGGCCGGTGCCGAAGCCGCCGGGGCCGAACACGTCCGAGGCCCCGCCCTTCAGGCCCTTGAACGCGCCGAGCAGACCGACCTTGCCCACCACCTGGCGGTCCTTCTCCTTCTTCGTCTTGTCCACCACGGGCGTGCCGGGCTTGGACGGCGCGGCCTCGGCCTGCTTGGCCTCCTCCTTGCCGAACTTGCCCTCCTCGTCCTTCGCCTTCGCGCCCTCCTCCACGCCGGACAGCTGGAGCTTCTTCTGCTCGAGCTTCTTCTCCGGGGTGATGAGGAACTTCGCCACGCGCTGCTGGGACTCGAAGATGTCGTTCGCCGGCGCCTGCTCCGAGCGGGGCGTGAGCGCCATGGCCGCCACCACCGCCGCGCCCGCGAGCAGGCAGATGCTGACGATCTTGAAGAACGTGTAGTCGGCCTCCGCCAACGAGGTGGCGGCGATGGCCGGCGACGGCTTCACGTACCGGGCGACGAAGGCCACCGTGCCGAACGACACCTCGACGCGGTCATGCAGGCCCAGCTTGAAGACCTGCTCCTTGTCCTCGGGCGTGCCCGTGAGCAGCCCCGCGGCGCGCAGCGTGTCCTTCGACTTCACGTTGCCGCGCTCGGTGACGATGACGCCCGTGCCCTGCGGCGCGTGCACCTCCAGCACGTCACCGCGGCTGATGACCAGCTCGTGGCGCTTGCCCACCGTCGGCGCGAAGACGTGGAAGAAGTTCTTCTTGCCCTCGCCGATGGTGACGGGGACGCCGTCCTTGAAGTGCTGCACCTGCAACAGGGTGTCGCCCCACAGCATGGACACCTGGAGCACCTTCTCCCGCGCCGTGGGCATGGCCTCCGGCGGGAGCTGCTCCTGCAGGTGAGGCAGCACCGCGCGACGCGGGGCCGCCGCGACGGGAGGCGTGTCCACCCGGGGCGTGGGCCGCGCTTCCTCGTGCGCCATGGGCGGCGGAGGCGGAGGTCCCACGCGGTTGAGGCCGGGCGGAGCCACGCGCTCGGTGCGCAGGCCGCCGACGTTCGCCGAGGGAGCAGGACGCGGATTCGTGAAGACGAAGCCGCCTCGCGTGTTGCCGCCCGCCGCCGACGGAGGAGTGACCACCTCCGGCACCGTCCGGTTCACGGGCGGCGGAGTGGGCGTCCGCTGCGTCACAGAGCCCTGGAACGAGCCCTGGAAGCGCGGTCCCGCCACCTTCGCGCCCGCGGGTGCGAGACGCTCGGGTTCGTCGGAGCCTCCGAAGAGGACCTCCACCCGCGTGCCTCCCACGCGCAGCACATCCCCGGGTTTGAGCGCGGTGGGGATGACCAGCTTCTGGCCGCTCACCTCCGTGCCGCCCTCGCTGCCGAGGTCGATGGCCGTTACCGAACCATCCTTGTCCACCTTGAGCATCACGTGGAGATTGGAGACCCGCGGATCCTGAACCTTCACCGCCGCCTGGGCGCCCGACCCCACGATAACGCTCTCCGCCTCCGACACGGTTTCCACCGTGGAGCCATCAGGCTCCGTGATTCGAAGGGTCAAGCCGTTGTTCTTCGCCGCCGCCATGAAGTTCTT
The DNA here is from genome assembly GCF_020037055.1 of Myxococcus sp. AS-1-15. NCBI lineage: Bacteria > Pseudomonadati > Myxococcota > Myxococcia > Myxococcales > Myxococcaceae > Myxococcus > Myxococcus sp. AS-1-15. Next base: position 364,407 of record NZ_JAIQDF010000007.1, read on the forward strand.
CCTTCTTCCCTTCCGCTCCCGAAAACGCCTGACCGCCGCCGCTAGAGGTTGTCGACGGACTTCTGTAGCTCCGGGTCGAAGTTCTCCCGGACCTTGATGAGACTCTGGAAGTCCGTCTTCTTGCGGTGGAGCACGTATGAGCCTTCCGGCTTCGTCAGCTCGCCCTCCACCGCGACATCGGTGAAGTCGATCACCGTCTTCTTCCGGAAGACCGTGCGGTCCTCCTCCTGGATGATCTTCACCGAGTCTTTTGACTGCTCCTGCGCCATCACCGCCGGCGCCGCGAGCAGGCCCATCATCGTCACCGTCGCTGCCAGTCGCCGCATCTCCAGACCTCCTCTTGCTTCCTCGGGTGTGACAGCGGGTTCCGAGTTGGGTACCCGCGACTCTTTGCACGAGGCGATCCACACCCAAGTCCCTGAATCCTATGGAACTCGCTCGCCGCCTTCCAAACCAGGGCCCGGAGGAAGGAAAAAACTTCCTCCCGGCCCTGTAGGGACTGCCGTCCTACGGAGCAGGCGCGGGCTTCGCGTCCTGCTGCGGCGGGGCCGTGGGCACGGGCGCGGGCGCCTGGGCGTCCGTTCCCTGCTGCACGGCGTTGGACGCGCCCGCGGGGGCCTGCTCGTCGGCGGGCGGCGTCGCTTCCGCGGCGTCGGTGCCCTCGGCGGGCGCGCCGTCGGCCGGTGCGCCTTCCGGAGCGTTCGCGTCCTGCGGCAGGCTGTTGAGCATGTTGCCCCCACCGCCGGTGGCCTCGTCCTTCTTGTCGCCCTCCGCGCCGGCCGTCGCGGCCTCGGGCGGCGGGGCCTTGAGCATGTTCGTGAGGCCCGTGACCTTGGCGGTGATCATCTGCCGGTCCTGTTCAGACGTGGACTCCAGCGTCTTGCAGCGGTCCAGGAAGCCGATGGCGCGCTCCCAGCCCGTGCGGTCGGAGGCATAGGCCCAGCCCGCGCCGCACACGGCCTCGGGCAGGTCCGCGCGGTTGGCGAGCACCTTCTCGAAGGTCTCACCCGCGGCGATGCCCTTCTTCGGGTCCTTGCCCTTCTGGCCATCCAGCGCCCACGCCAGTGACAGGCGCGCCTCGGCGGAGTCGGGCTCCAGCTCCGTGGCGCGGGTGAAGGCCTTCTCGGCGCCCGCGTAGTCACGGTAGCTGAGCGCCAGCGCGCCCAGGTTCACGTAGGCCGGCGCGTACCGGTCATCGAGCGACACGGCCTTCTGGAACTGGGCCAGCGCGCGCGAGCGCTCATCCAGCTTCAGGTAGACCATGCCCAGCAGGTTGTAGAGCGACGGGTCCTTCTCCGCGTGCTTGCGCGCGGTGCCGACGAGCAGCTCCGCCTGCCGGTACTTCTCCCGCGCGTAGGCCACGTAGGCCAGGTTCTTGTACGCGCCGGGGTGGTCCTTGTTGCGCTCGAGCACGCGGCGCGCGGTGGCCTCGGACTCGTCCAGCTTGCCCAGGTGCCGGTACGTCGCGGACAGCCCGTTGAGCAGCGACGCGTCGTACGCGCGGCCCGGCGTCTTCAAGGCCTTCTCGAACAGCGCAATCGCGTCATCGCCCCGCTCCTGCGCGCGGTACACGCCCGCCAGGTTGACGACGGACGGCGTGTGGGCCGGGTCCAGCAGCAGGACCTTCTCGTAGGCGGTGCGCGCGTCGTCGACGCGGCCCTGCCGCTCGGCGATGACGCCCAGGTTGAACTGGGCGTTGAGCGTCTGCGGCGACATCACCAGCACCTTCTCGAAGCCCTGGCGCGCGGCGTCCAGGTCACCGGCCTCGTAGGACTTGATGGCCGCCGCGAACTGCTCGGCCATGGTGGACGTCTCCTTGGGCGCCGCGGGGGTCGCCTCCGGAGTCGTCGAGGGCGCGGCGGCCGTGGGCTTCTCCGGCAGCGCGCTGGTGGTGGTGGGCTTCGTCTGGGGGCCCGTCGCGCACGCGGCCGTGAAGGCCAGCGAGCCGACGACGAGCGAGCGGAACCATTTCATCGGCATCATTCCGGTGTGAGGCGTGAAGGCGTTCTTCGCGTCGCGGGTCATGGCCGCACCTCCTGGACCTGGGCGGTGGGTGCCTGCGTCCTGTCCTCCGGCAGGGGCGTCTTCGGCGCGCCCTCCACCGGCGGGAGCTGAATCGAGGGAGCGCCCGGCTCCGGCGTCACCGCGGGCGTGGCCGTCGCGCCCGAGGGGCCACCGGGCTCGCGCGCGAGCTCCGCCGCCGCGAGCGAGTCGTGCGTGCGGTAGCCCACCTTGCGCACCTGGGCGTAGGTGCCCGGGTGGTAGCGGTTGACCTGGTCCTGGGCGGCCAGCGTCCACGGGCTGTAGATGCCCAGCTCGTAGGCCTTCTCCAGCGCCTTCTCCAGCGCCTCGTTGGCCTTGTCCTCCAGGGGCAGCGCCAGGTTCTCCAGCTCCGAGCGGTACATGCCGAGCTGCTCCTCGTCGAGCCCCGTGGGGTCCGGCGAGTCCATGATGTTGCGCGCGAAGTCCGCGTACGCGAGGCCGATGCGCGTGAGCGCCGCGATGCCCCACTCACCCGAGCCCGTGGAGAGCACCGCGAGGTACTCCTTCTCCACGCGCTGGATCTCCCGCTGCTTGGCCGTCAAATCCCGTCGGATGGTGGCGACGCGCGAGAAGCGGATGTCCGTGTAGCGCTTCCACGCCGGCTCCAGCGCCAGGAAGCGCGCGTGGGCGTAGGCGTTGAGCGCCGCGTCCTCCTTGCGCGTGGCCTCGGGCAGCCGGCCCCAGGCGCGCACCAGCTCCGTCTGCACGCGCTCCTGCTCGCGCACGTTCTTGAGCTGCTGCCACGCGAGCAGCTCGTGGTAGCGCGCCAGGTACAGCTGCGAGGGCGTGGCGCGCGAGTCGCGGCCATAGCCGTCCGCGAAGGCGCCGAACGCGCGGGCCGCCTCGCTCCACTTGCGCTCCTTCTCCCAGACGAGCGCCGCGGAGTACGCCACCTGCGGCACGTCCTTGCGGTCGCGGAAGCGCGCGACGTAGGCGTTGTAGGCCGCCACGGCCTTCTGGGCCTCGCCGGCGCTCTCCCACCACACGCCCGCGTTGAACTGGGCATCCGCCACCCACGCGCCCGCCTCGGCCACCAGCGCCTTGCGCTCGGCGGCCTTCTGCGAGCGGCGCGAGTCCGCGTCCTCCTCCGCGCCCGGCGTGTCCCCCTTCTTCGCCACCGTCTTCGCGCGAGCGTCCTTGCCCTTCTTGCCCTCCGCATCGCCCGCCTTCAGCGCGGCGTCGTAGCTGGAGAGGAAGGACTCGGCCAGGGTCGCGGCCTTGCGGTAGTCGGCGACCTTCTCGTAGAGGCCCGCCAGCGTGTAGCGCGCCTTGAGCTCGAAGGGGCTGCGCGGGTACTCGGCCAGCACGCGCTCGCCCGCCTCGATGCCGCGGTCCAGCTCCCCCGCCTCCTGGGCGATGGACATGGCGTAGGTGAGGGCGCGGTCCGCGTTCTCCGACTTGGGGAACTCCTTGACGTACTTGAGGAACTCCTCGGCGGCCTTCTTCGGGTTCTTCTCCTGCTTGTAGACGACCTCGTCCACCCACTTGTAGTGGCTGCCCTCCACCACGCGGGCGACGCGGGCGGCGAACTCGGAGCCGGGCTTGGACAGCTTCTTGTTCTCGAGGAACTTGCGCGACAGCGTGGCCAGCTCCAGCCACTCCTGGCGGCTCTCCAGCACGTACATCGTCAGGTCCGCGGCGTCGCGCGAGCGGCGCTCCTCCGGGAACTTCTCGATGATTTCTCCGAAGCGCCGCGCCGCGTCCACGAAGTGGCTGCGGTCGTAGAGGATGACGGCGGCCTGGTAGCGCAGGTCGATTTCATCCTGCGTGCCCGGGTAGAGCTTCACGTAGACGTCGCACGCGGAGACCAGCCGCTCCTCGAACTTCGTGAGCGCCTCCTCCTGCTTCTCCTTCGCGTCGCGCTTGACGATCTTCTGGCGGGCGACGTCGCCCTTGTCCTTCTTCTCGTCGACCTTCTGGCCGTCCTTGAGGTCGCTCTTGGCCAGCTGGCCGCGCTCGATCTTCACCAGCTTGTCGTAGGCGAGGATGGCGTTGAACGCGGCGCTCTTGCGGTAGCTCTCGTTGGAGACCTCGCGCGCCGAGTCGCGGTCCGGAATCTGGAAGGCGACCACGGCGTCGTACTCGGCCGCGGCGGCCTGCCACTCCTCGAGCGCCCAGAGGATCTCCGCGTAGAAGAAGCGCAGGTTGAAGGCGGAGTCCGCCACGAACTCCGGGTTCGCGTTCGACGCGAAGGCGTCCACGTACTGCTTGTAGATGTCGCGCGCGAGCCGGTAGGTCTCCACCTGGCGCGTCTTCTGCGCCTCCTGGTGGTACTCCGTCACCATCACCCGCATCGCCTCTTCCGTGACGTTGAAGGCGTTGCGCAGCACGGGGGCCTTGCCCTCGTTGGACTTCCACCACTCGCCGCCCGGGCTGTAGAGGTCCACCATCCGCTTCATCTCCTTGCGGACCTGCTGGCGGTTCCTCAAGCCCTCGAAGGCGCGGACGATGGCCTGCTGGTACTCCGGCGCGTTGGCGCCCATGGGCTCGTCATCCACCAGCGTGCGGTACAGGAGGATGGCGCTGTCGAAGTGTCCCGCGTCCACCAGGCCCGCGGCCGTCTTCGCGAGCAGCCGTCCCTGGCGCTTCGCCGGCGCCTTCTCGCGGAAGTACGCGATGGCCTGCTTGGGCTGGTCCAGCTGGACGTAGAAGACCGTCAGGTCGTTGAGCGCCTCGGTGCGCAGGTCGCCAAGCTCAGGCTGCTTCGCGGCGTAGTCCACCACCTCGTGCAGCTTGGCCAGGCCCGCGTCGTAGTCGCCGGTGTTGTAGTCACACCAGGACAGCTTGTAGACGGCGTACGCGTAGATCTTCGGGACGCCGGAGTCGCGGGCCTTCTCGTAGTTGGCCTTGGCGGGGATGAGCTTGTTGGACTCGAAGTAGTGGTTGCCGAGCTGGATGTACGCGTCCGGCACGAACTGCGAGCGCGGGAACTCCTTGATGAGCTCCTCGTAGCGGGCCACGGCGTCGTCGCGGCGGCCCAGCTCGTAGAGGTTGTAGCCCATGGAGAAGAGGACCTCGTCGCGCTGCGGGTACTGCGGGTAGCCGCGCAGGATGTCCTCGTAGATGCCCATCGTCTCGGTGCGGTAGCGCTCGCTGTCGCGATGGTCCTGCTTGGGCGGCTCCGCCTTCTCGCCGCGAGCCACGGCCGCGTCGTACTTCTTCTCCTCCGCCAGGAAGCGGTCCATCTCCAGCTGGTAGAGGTACTTGGACTTCTCCCAGTACAGCTCCGACAGGCGGTAGAGCATCTCCGCCTTCTGCTGGTTGCCGTCCTGCAGCTTGGGGATGAGGCGCTTGAAGGCCTCAATCGCCTCGTCGCGCTTCTTGTCCGCCAGCGCGTTCTTTCGCGAGTCCGCGATGCGCGGGATGTCCGCGAACTTGGCCGTCGCGGGCTTCACGCGCGCGGGGCCCCGCCGCACGTCCTCGGGCGCGACGCCGGGCGGAGGCTGAGGTTTCTCCTCGGCCTTCTTCGCCTGGGCGCCCTTCCTGCCCTTGTCCGCACCGGGATTCTTCGACGCCGAAGCCGCGGGCTTCTTCGCCGCCTTGCGCGCCGGCGCTTCCGCCGCCTCCCCCACCCCGCTGGTGGCGAGCGCCACGCCCACCGCCAGCGCACCGAAACGAAGCACCACCTTCATGCGAGCTCCCGCCTGTGACGCCGCCCCGCCCCCCGAGCAGTCATTCACCCGGCGACGAGGGACGAACGAAAGTAGACGCGCCTACCCTGAATGAGAAGTGGTGTGGAACGGCTCTTGCGACGCAGGAAACACGAAGGGGACCACCCCGGCACACGATGTGCGCGAAGGAGGTCCCCTTGGGTACGAAAGCCGGGCACCGTGTGCCCGGGAGGTCACGGCTGTTGGGCGTCCGCCGTCTTCGCCGGGCAGCCCCGCTTCAGGGTGTACTGGTAGTAGCCGATCTCGTCGATCCAGAACTCGCCCTGGAACTTCCAGTAGTTCCACGCCGCGCCCGGCATCTTCGGCCGGTAGAGCGACTGGCGCGTCAGGAGCGTCTTCTGGTCCAGGCCCGCCTGCAGCAGGTCCTTCTCGTCGAGCGCCGTCTGGACGCGGATGATTTCGGCCTGGTCGGAGAACGTGCGCAGATTGTCGGCCGCCTCACGGATGCGGCTCCTGGCCAGCGTCCCGCCCACCTGGAGCAGCGTGCCGCGAATCTCCTCCAGCGACGCCACCGTCTGCGTCGCCAGGGGCGTGCCGCGCCAGGGCCCGGAGGACAGCTCGCGCTTCTCCTGGTCCACGCGCGCCAGCACCCGCATCACCTCGCGGATGCGCTCGTTGTTGCGCAGCCACAGGTACACCGGGCGCGGCAGGCGGCGGTTCTCCGCGGCCACCAGGTTGTAGGCCTGGATGAGGTCGCCGTCCTCGGCGGTGAAGGGCTCGAGCTGCCTGGCCATGGGGCCGTACAACTCGTCGAAGGCCGCCAGCGTCGTCTTCACCTCGTCGTAGAGGCACGAGTAGTAATAGACGGTGGACTTGAGGATCCACGACTCGGGCTGGAAGGCCCCGGCGAACTGCGGAGCGTGCAGCGCCTGGAGGCTGCCGAGCGCGCCGCCGAAGTCCTCGTTCTGGAAGCGCGCGAAGCCGTTCTCGAACAGGGCCTGGTCCCAGTAGCGCGTGTAGCGCGGCACCCGCTCGTACGCGGCCGTCGCCTCCGCGTACTCGCCCCGGCGGTAGTGCAGCCGCCCCAGGCCGATGAGCGCCAGGTGCTGCGTCGCCTTGAGCTCCACCTGCGGCTCCTGGGAGGCCAGCGCGACGTTGAAGGCGGCCAGCGCCTCCTTGTCGAGCGCCTCGCCCTCACCGGGACGGCCGGGGAAGCGCGGGTCCGCCAGCACCACGCCCAGCAGGTAGCGCGCCTTGGCGTACACGCGGCTGTCCCTGGGCACCGCCTCCAGCAGCGAGCGCGCCTCCTCGAAGCGCATGCGACGCTGGCTCACCGTGCCCACCAGGTAGTTGATGCGCGCGAGCACCTCCTTGGGCAGCGTCACCCACTGGTCCCTCACCTCGTCCGAGTACGCCTGGTTGAGGATGCTGGGGATGAGGTTCTGCTCGTCCAACTGCTGCTGCATGTCCACCAGCCCCTCCACCGCCTTGAGGTACGAGGGGTGCGAGGGCCCGGCGTTGACGATGGCCGCGTAGGAGATGAAGGCCGCCACCGGCAGGCCCTTCTTCGCGAGCGACTGGGCGAGGAAGTACTCCGCCTTGCCCTGCGTCTGCGCGTCGCCGCCGGCCTCGGAGGCCTGGAAGAAGAGCGGCGCGGCGGTGTCGAGGTCGCCCGCGTTGAAGGCGGCCAGGGCGCGGTTGTAGCCGCCCGGGTCCTGGGCGCTGGCCGCGAGCGGAGCCAGGACGGCGAGGAGAGGAAGCAGTCGTTTCATGGCGAGTCGTGCCTTCATGGCGCAATCAGAAGAGGAACGAGAAGCCTGCGTAGAAGCTGATGTTGTTGAGCACGTCGGAGGACGGCTCGGCCACCAGGTCGCGTCCGAGGATGATGTCCTCGCGGTAGTTCTTCTTCGTCTTCGGGTCGACGCCGTCGAACTTCTGGTAGTTGCAGCTGCCGCTCAGCTGCAGCGCGGCGAAGTCCTGCCCGGTGGAGCGCGCGGCCTCCAGCGCCTCGAAGTCCGCCAGGTTGCAGCCGTCCACCTTGTCCACGCGGGCCGTGTAGATGAGGTCGCGGACCTCCAGGCGCAACGCGTAGGACTCACCGAACTGCAGCCGGAAGCCGCCGCCCACCGAGCCCAGGAACTTGGTGCCCGTGTCGCCGAAGCGCGCCGGCACGTCGTAGCGCTGGCCGTCCACCTCGTTGGAGACCGCGGGGCGGATGAGGTGGCGCGTGGAGCCGATGCCGGCGCCGCCGCTGAGCACCAGGCTGAACTGCGCCAGCTTGTTGTCCAGGAACGCGAACTTGCCGTACAGCGGCGTCACCTCCACGCCCGCCTGCGCGCCCCACACCAGCAAGAGCGACGAGGCCGCCTGCGCCTGCTCACGCACCTTGTCGATGAGCTCCAGGTTGAAGCCGCTCTCGTTGGTGTGCCAGTTGTACTGGCCCGTCACCTGGAGGCCGAAGTTCTCCTGCAGGTGGTAGATGTATTGCAGCGCGGTGCCGGCGTGGTTGGTGTACTTGCCGTTGACCTGCACCACCGCCGGGTACAGCGCCAGCTCGTGCTTGCCCTCGTCCGCGAAGCGCTTCTTCTGGACGATGTGCAGCGACACGTTGGGGTTGTAGAGCGGCGCGCCGTTCACCAGGCGCTGCTGCTGCGCGTCCGTGGTGCGCGGCGCCTCGTCGGACGAGGCCAGCACCGGCGCGTCATCCGGCGTCACCGGCGCGTCCACGTCGTGCTCGCGCGCGGGCTCGGCCACCGCGGGCTCGGTGTCCTCCTGGACAGGCAGCTCCTCCTGCACCGGCGCGAGCGCGGGCTGCACCGAGGGCTTTTCGGCGGACTGCGTGGGAACGGTGGGCTCCGGACGCGAGGCCGGCGCGCGGGGCGCCTCCAGCTTCGGCTCGGGCGCGGCGGGAGGCGGCGGCACGGAGGTCTCCGCGCCCGGAGCGGGCACGGACGGCGCCTCCTCGGCTTGGGCGAGGAAGGCCGCGGACGTCGGGAAGCGCGGGGCCGCCTGGGCCACCGCGGCGACGAGGAGCGCGAGGGACAGAATCGGTCGCATGGTTCGAAGGTGCCCTAGAAGGAGTAGGTGTAGCCGAGGTCGAACTGCACCAGGTGCGTGAGGCCCGGACTGGACGCGGACTCACCCGTCACGCGGCCCGCCTCCCAGTCCTCGCGGACCAGGTTGACGCGGTAGTTGTCGCGGAACACCCAGTCGCGCACCTCCAGCCGCAGCCCGTGCTTGTCGAGGATGAAGAAGCGGAAGCCCACCGCCGCGGACACCATGGGCGCCACGCGCGTCTCGCGCACCCAGTAGTCCTCCGACGCGCTGCCCCGGTCATCCAGCGAGGTGCGGTTGTCGCAGACGCCCGCCTGGCGGTTGACGACCTGCGAGCACTGGATGACGGAGTTGCGCTGGAAGCTGCCCAGGCCGCCGCCGGCCCACACATAGGCCTGGAAGTGCGCGGGCAGGTCCGACACCAGGCTCAGCTTCCCGTAGATGGGCGCCCAGCGGATGCCCGCCACGCCGTGGAGGTTCATCTCCCAGAGGTCCTCCAGCTCGTCCGTGACGCGCTTGTCCTCGCGCGCCAGGAAGCTCTCGGAGATGGAGCGCGCCAGGCCCGTGTGGCGGCTGGCCGCGTAGCCCGCGCGCGCCTCCACCGCGAAGGTGTTGAAGAGGTTGTAGGCGACGCCGAGGTTGAAGAAGTAGTGCGCCGTCAGGTGCGTCTGGAGGGGCAGCCCCACCCCCAGGGACACCTCGAGCTTGCCGCCCGGCTCGTACAGCCGGTTGCGGACGACGACGTTGTCGAGGACGGCCTCGTCATCCTGCGCGGCGGCCGCCGAGGCCGCCAGCCAGACCACCAGTGGTGCGAAGACGCGGAGCGTGCGTGCGTTCATGGTTCCTGCCCGGCCCAAGGGGTTGGGCCGACGTGTGCCAGGGCGCCTGCGTCACCGACGGCCAGGCCCCTTCATGGCGCATCCATGTGCACACGCCTTCCACGCCAGACAAGCCACGGAGCCCAGGAGGCGGAATTATTTTCACCCCGAGGCTCCCGCGCCGACCACCTCTCAACGTTTCCGGATGCCCGACAGCCCCCGAGGACGGAAGATGGTCCACCACGCTTCCCACGGCGGGACACACCTGTGCCCACTCACCGCGGGGGAACCAGAGGCGGAAAAGCGAACGCCCCGCCCGGATGCCCGACGAATCGGGCCCGGAGGCGGGGCGTCATGAGGGCTTCAGGCGAAGCCGCTCGGACAGCGGATCAGGCGCGGCGCGCGGCCTTGTGCTGCTCGCGCATGGCCACCTTGATGCTGGGACGGACGTACACGATGGCGTTGTTGTGGCCCGGGACGGCGCCCTTGACCAGGACGAGACCCTTCTCCAGGTCCACGTCGACGACGGTCAGGTTCTGCGTGGTGACCTGCTCCACGCCGTAGTGACCCGGCATCTTCTTGTTGGGGTAGGTGCGGCCCGGCGTCTTACGCTGACCGATGGCGCCCGGGTGACGCTGGTACTCGTGCGTACCGTGCGTCTTCGTCTGCGAACCCTTGAAGCTCCAGCGGCGCATGACGCCGGAGAAGCCGCGGCCCTTCGTCACGCCCGTGACGTCCACGAGCTGGCCCTTGGAGAACAGGTCCGCCTTGACGGCGTCGCCCACGTTGAAGGAGGTCGCCTCCTCCACCGTGACGCGGAACTCCTTCAGGTGCCGGCGGTAGGGGGCGTTGTTCTTCTTGAAGAAGCCCCGCTCGCACTTGTTCAGGATCTTCTCGCGGATCTCACCAAAGCCCAGGGTGACCGCGGAGTACTGATCCTTCTCGGGAGTGCGCTTGCCCACCACCTGGCAGGTGCTCACGTCGATGACCGTCACGGGAACGAGGTTGCCCTCGTCGGTGAACACCTGGGTCATTCCGATCTTCTTGCCAATCAGACCCTTCACGTCGTCCTCACACTGCCAGCGCGCGTAGGCGCGGAAAAACCCAATAAAATCAATGATCTGGCCCGCGAACTACTCTGCGGTCCCCAGGAAGCGGCGCAATGTAGCAGACATACCCCTGACGTCAAGCACTACGGGAGCCAGGATCCCTCACTGCGCGCGATCGAGCCGGGGATAGAACGCGGCCAGCTGTGGATCAGCGATGCGTTGAGCGTACACGTCCTCCCCGAGCAGGAACAGCGCCTGGTCCAGATAATCCTCGGCGGCCTTCACCTGTTCCTCGAGGGTGGCGATGGACTGGTCGATTTCCGCCATGCGCGCCTCGTGCTCCTCCTTGCGGGCCTCGGCCTCGTCCTCCATCTCCAGCAGGCGCTTGTGGGCCAGGATGCCGGGGGCGCCGGGCTGGCCGGGCTCCGGGGTGAGGGCGGTGGCCAGGCGCGCGTCCAGGTCCTCGACCTCCCGGCCGAGCCGCATCTGGGTGAGGCGGTTCTTCTTGAGGTTGGTGCGCGCGGTGTCGATGCGGGCGGGGTCCTGCCGCGTCAGCTCCATGTCCGCGATCTTCTTCTCCAGCTTGATGAGGCCGTCGGCGGCGTAGCGCAGCTCCGCGCGCCGGCTGGCGAGCGTCTTGCGCAGGTCCTTCACCTTGCCGTCGATGGCATCCACCGCCTTCTTCCACTTGCGGACGATGGCCTGGTGGCCGGCCTTCTCCTGCTCCTGTTCGTCGAGGAAGGCCTGGTAGGCGGCATCCTCGTCGTTCATCTCCTGCTCGAACGCGGCCAGCTCCTCGCGGCGCGCCACCACCGCCTCCTCCGCCTTGTAGACGCGGTCCATGGAGCGGGGGCAGGTCGGCTTGCCCGGGAGCCTGTCGCGGGACAGGTCTCCCAGCTGGAAGATGAGGTCGTCGTAGCTCTCCTTCGCCATGGGCGGATTTCTACGCCCAAGGCCCCCGGACTGTCACCGGGAGAGCGCGCCCCCGGCGCTCGAATTCAGGAGTCGGCGGGCGCGGCGGCCTGGGCGGGGCTCGCCATGGTGGCGCCGGCCAGGGCGCCCTCGGCCATGGTGAGCAGCTCGCGGGAGCGGTCCTGCTCCTCGGTGCGGTTGAGCTCGCAGACCCAGGCCGAGGACAGGTCCGCCTGCTGGCGCGCCAGCTCCGCGGTGGCCTCGTAGCGGGCGGCGGACGCGCGGGCGAAGGCCCCCTCGCGCCGCAGCTCCAACAGGGTGTCCGGGTCCAGGATGATCTCCTCGGGAGGCACCGGTAGCGGCCCCCGTCCCAGCGCCGCCAGTCGCGCGAGCAACCTGGAGGCATGCGCCCGGCAGAAGGCGGCCAGCACCATCAGCCTCGCGCGCATGCGCGCATCCATGATCCGCTCGGCGAGCATCGTCATCCGCCGCGCGGAGACGACCTCCGCCTCCCACGCGGCCGCCAGTGCCGCGGCCAGCCGGGTATGCCTCGCACCCATCTACGTCCCCCGATCCCTACCCTCTTCGAGGCCAACGTAGGGACGGGGTCCGCGGGATTCAACCGAGTGCGCGCTGGACCATCCAGTACCCACCAGCCGCGAGGATGCCCACGGACAACACGCGGACGGTCCCCAGGTGCGCGCGCGGCCGGCGCTGGAGCATCCGCAGGGGCGGCAGCAGCACGGCGACCACGAGCGCCTGGCCCAGTTCCACGCCCAGGTTGAAGCCGAGCAGCCCCTTCACCACGGAGTCTCCCAGGCCGTAGCCCGCCAGCACGCTCGCGAAGCCGAAGCCGTGCACCAGTCCGAAGAGGAACGTGACGAGCGCGCGGTGGCGGTGCTCGCGCAGCACCAGGTTCTCCACCGCAACGTAGATGATGGACAGCGCGATGGCGGCCTCCACCCAGCGCGCCCGCTCGCCATCCAGCACCACCCAGCCGAGCGCCGTGGCCCCCAGGGTCAGCGAGTGCGCCACGGTGAACGATGTCACCAGCAGCAGCACGCGCTTGAACCCGCCGCCCACCAGCAGCACGGCCAGCAAGAACACCAGGTGGTCCACGCCCTCGACGATGTGGCGCATGCCCAGCCCCACCCAGCCGAGGAAACCTCCGATGGCGGACGAGGACACCTCCCCGGGGTCGGGGATGTCGAGCGAGGGCTGGCCCGCCTCCGCGAACAGCGCGCCCGGCGCCCCGCCCTCCCCCACGCTGCCCAGGATGACCCGGTAGCCCGAGGGCAGCACGGACAACACCCCGTAGCGCTGGCGCATCCGTCCCTCGGGACAGGTGAAGGTGGCCGTCAGCTCGACGAACGTGGCCCGCGCCCGCGCCGCCTGGGCCGTGCGCGCGCAAGGAGCGCCGCCCGCGGTGAGCGGCAGCACGTCCCACACGCCGCTCGAGAGGACATCGGGGCGCGCGTCCAGCTCCGCCTGCGACAGGGCACCATCCGAGTCCGCGTCCAGGCCCGCCGGGGCCAGCCGCCCGAGCGTCGTGGCCGTCATGGTGAGGACCTGACGCACCTGGGACGCGCGGGCGTCCGGCGTGCGACGCACCTGGGTGTAGAGGATGTCTGCGTCGTGGGCGGAGGCGGAATGCGCGCCGAGGAGCAGGCCCGCCCAAAGCCCCCACCAGGGGAAGCTCTTCATGGCGCGCGAGCCTGCCGCCGGGCGGCGCCCGAGTCCACCCCGCCCTATTCCTGGATGACCTCGAGCTGGATCTGCTGCCGGCCGCTCAGCCCGCCATGACGGGCGCCGCAGCGGGGGCAGAAGATGAGCTGATCCCACTCCCACAGGAGCTTCACGTCCTCGCCGCAGCAGAGCATGGGGATCACACGCAGGAGCTCATCCGGCTCCGGGTCCATGGGGCCCGGCATCGACTCGGGCTCCACGGCGACGAAGGTGGGCCGGGGGTTGAGCGACAGCGTGCGCGAGACGTGCGCCAGCTGCTCGTAGCGGACGTGGTTGGCCCACGCGCGCGCCACCGACTCCAGATGCGTCTGCTGGGCGGGCGTGAGGAAGCCGTCCGCCTCCGCGCGGTGGCCGCAGTAGGGGCAGCGCCACACCGGCAGCCCCTCCTCGCCCTCGTGCGCGTTCTCCAGCGTGAAGAACGCCTGCAGCTTGTGCAGCAGCGCACGGGCGTCATGCGGGCCGGGGCGCGTCTTGAACGCGCGCATGCAGCTGGGACACTCGCGGCGGGTGAAGCCCGCGGTGTCCCGGGGCAGCTCCACCCCGTCGGCCCTGGGACCTCGGACCGCGCTCATGACACCGCCGTCCTCCGGCCCCGCGCCACCACGCCCAACACGAACGTGAGCAGCGCGAACAGCAGCAACAGGTGGACCCAGTAGCCCTCCGTGGAGCCCACCGTCAGGCCCGTGCCCCACAGCACGAGCAGGATCATCCCCATGGTCCAGTACACGTCGGCACCTCCCCCGTATCCCCATCCCGGAGCGGCCCAAACTAGGAACGCGATTGCCCACCGGCAACCCAGTGCTTTTCACAGGAAGCAAAGTTCCCTGTCCGGGCATTTTTTCCGACGCCCGAGAAGCCCGCGTGCCCACCAGGAACTCGGTGTTCCAAGAGATCTAAAGGAGATACCCGCGCGCAAGGGGCACCTTGGGCCCTGGCACGGCGCCTGCTTGGGTGCCTCCTCGTCGAAGTCGGGTGAATGAGCGCGACTTTCGTGGGCTTGTGGGCATGGGGTTGCCGGGGAGGGTGGGATGAGGGGCTGGACGGTGGCGGTGACGGCGGCGGCGATGCTGTTGAGCGCGGGGGCGTACGCGTTTCCGGTGCAGGTGCCCACGGGGCCTCAGGGGGAGCCCGCGGAGATGATGTACCTGCGCGCCTCGCTGGAGCAGCGGGAGCGGGAGCTGAAGGCGGCGCTGGCGAAGCTGGAGAAGTACGAGGATGAGGCGATGTTCGCGCAGGCCGAGCGCCTGGGCGTGGTGGAGATGGTGAAGGCGTCGGGGCTGCCGGTGCACCAGCAGCGCCGGCTGGCGGTGGCCATCGTCCGCGAGGCGCAGCGCAACAACGTGGACCCGCTGCTGGTGGTGGCGGTCATCCGCTGCGAGAGCTCGTTCAACAACTACGCGGTGTCCCACGTGGGCGCCATGGGCCTGATGCAGGTGATGCCGGACACGGGCACGTGGCTGGCGGACAAGGCCGGCTTCCGGCTGGGCCGCTCCACCAACCTGTTCGACGCGGAGACGAACGTGACGCTGGGCACGGCCTACCTGGCGGACCTCATCAACCGCTTCGGCTCCGTGGAGAAGGCGCTGGTCGCCTACAACGCGGGCCCGGGGCTGGCCCGGCGCATCCTCGCCAAGAAGGACGCGCGCACGAAGTTCATGGCGGGCTACCCCACCAAGGTGGTGAAGGAGTTCCGCAAGCTGAAGGCCCAGCAGGAGCGCGAGCTGACCCTGCGAGATCAGCAGAAGACGATTGACCGGCAGGGTTGATCGGCAGGCGACAACCAGGACGCCCGCCATCTGACAGTCGTGTAGATGTTGCATCCCGGTGGCTGAAATTCCTTCCCATCTCCAGGCAGTGTTCGCGCCTGGCAGTGCACCCCATGGATATTCCATGGGTTTTCCGGGTGCGACATTGGCCCGGAATGTGCTCCTGCCGCCGTGCCCGAGACTTCGGCACAGCGCGCACACGCATCGATTGGGAGAGCACAGCAATGGCGGGTTTGCAGATCCACCGTGAGGACGTCGCAGGTCGCATCACCCTGCGTCTGGAAGGGGTTCTGGACGGCAAGACGGCGCAGGAGGTGCAGACGTCGCTGGACACGTTGCAGGGCCAGGACGTGGTGGTGGACTTCACCCACCTGCGGGAGTTCAAGGACAGCGCGGTGGGGGTGCTGACGCGCAACCTGGCGAACTCGGTGAAGCTGCGCGGGCTGGCGTCGCACCACGAGCGGATGTTCCGTTACTTCGGCGTGACGACGGGCGTGGTGGTGCAGCGTCCGTACTACACGCCCGAGGACGTGCTCTCCCTCTAGTCGATGGAGGCCGAGCAGGCGGGCGCCCCTGGAGGGTGCCCTGGAGTTGGCGGTGCCGGCCCCCGGGGGAGTCGGCTAGAGTGACGGCGGATGACCCAGCCCGCCCGCGTCCTCGCCGCCGACGTACCGTCCCCCGCCTCCGCGCGCCCGGCGATGGAGAGAATCGCCGCCGAGCTCGGGCGCGCCGTCGAGGGCAAGGAGGCCCAGGCGCGCCTGGTGACGACGTGCCTGGTCTCCGGTGGGCACCTGTTGCTGGAGGACGTGCCGGGTGTCGGCAAGACGACGCTCGCGGAGGCCCTGGCCCGGGCCTGTGGGCTGAGCTTCGCGCGCGTGCAGTTCACCGCGGACCTGATGCCCGCCGACATCCTCGGCGCCCAGGTCTTCCACGCGCAGACGGCCACCTTCCAGTTCCGTCCCGGTCCCCTCTTCCGTCAGCTGGTGCTCGCGGACGAGCTCAACCGCGCCCCGCCGCGCACGCAGTCCGCGCTGCTGGAGGCCATGGCGCAGGGCCAGGTGTCGCTCGACGGGAGCACGCACGCCCTGCCCTCCCCCTTCACGGTGGTGGCCACGCAGAACCCGGTGGACTTCTCCGGCACCTACCCGCTGCCGGACTCGCAGCTGGACCGCTTCATGGTGCGCCTGTCCCTGGGGCACCCCGCCGCCGACGTGGAGGCGCGGCTGCTGGCCACGCGGGGCCGCACGCCGCCCCTGGAGGCCGTCAAGGGCGTCTCCAGCCCCGAGGAGCTGGCGGCCCTGCGCGCGCTGTCCGCGGAGCAGCGGCTGGACGCGTCCGTGGCGGAGTACGTGGTGCGGCTGGCGCGGGCGACGCGGGAGCACGGCGACATCGAGCGAGGCGCCTCCACGCGCGCGGTGCTGGCGCTGGGCGCGGCGGCCCGCACGCAGGCCCTCTGGGAGGCCCGGGACTTCGTGACGCCCGGGGACGTGCGGGCGGTGCTGGTGCCGTGCTGGGCGCACCGCGTGCTGCTGCGCAGCGCCGTGCAGGGCGTGGCGGCGCGGGACGAGGCGGCGCACCTGTTGGAGGAGCTGGTCCGAAAGGTCCCGGCGCCGCGGTGAAGTCCACGTGGAAGCAGCGCTGGGCGCGGCTTCGCGCCAGGCTCCGTCCGCCGCGGACCCTCCGGGTGACGCGCATCGGCCGCACGTACCTGGTGGTGACGTTCGGCGTGGGGCTGGGCGCGCTCAACACGGGCAACAACCTGCTCTATCTGCTGTTGGGCCTGCTGCTGAGCATGGTGGTGGTGTCCGGCGTGCTGTCGGAGCGGTGCATCCGGGACCTGTCGGTGCGCCGGGTGGGCACGGACGCGGCCTTCGCGGGTGAGCCCTTCGCCTTCCGCTGGGCCGTGTCGCGCAAGCAGGGGCAGGCCTTCGCCCTGGCGCTCGCGGAGGCGGACTCGCCGCTGACGGGCGCGGGCGGCGTGGGCTACCTGCCCTCCGGCGTGGAGCACATCGTCCGCGCGGACCTGGTCGCGCCCCGCCGCGGGCCGGTGCGGCTGACGGGCGTGCAGGTGACGACGACGTGGCCCCTGGGGCTGTTCGCCAAGACGCGCGTGCTCTCCCTCGACGGCCTGCTGCTCGTCTATCCCAAGCGCGGCTATGCCTGCATGGACCCGGGCGACGCCGAGCGAGGGCCGGTGGGGGACGCGGGAAACCCGCGCCGCAACGACGGCAGCGGCGACGTGACGGGCCTGCGCGAGCTGGCCGAGGGCGAGGACGCGCGCCGCATCCACTGGCTCAAGAGCGCGTCGATGGGGAAGCTCCTGCGCGTGGAGCGCGAGCGCGAGGAGCGCCGCACGTGGATGCTGTCCATCGAGCCGGGCCTGGAGGGCGAGGCGCTGGAGCGGCGCTGCGAGGAGGTCGCGGCGCTGGCCCACCGGCTGCTCGAGGAGGGCCATGAGGTGGGCCTCCACACCGCGGAGGAGCGGCTGCGCGCGGGCACGGGCGCGGCGCAGGAGCGGCGCATCCTCAGGGCCCTGGCGTGGCTGGGCTTCGAGCGGCCGCGGGACGAGGAGGCGGCGGCATGACGCGCGGCTCGCGACTGCGACTGGTGCTGCGCGACGTGGCCTCCGGCTGCGCGTTCGGGTCGATGGCCGTGTCCGGCCAGCTGCCGCTGTGGACGCTGGGCCTCTATGGCTTCTCGCTGGTGGCGGCGCTCCTGGGCAAGCGGCTGTTCGCCCGGCGCGCGAAGCTCACCGCGCTGTTGCTGTTGGGCGTGGCGGCGGTGCTGGCCGTCAATGTCACGGCGGGCTCGCTCAACCTGGTGGTGGCCGCGTGTGCCTTCGCGGGCCTCATCTCCGCGCACCGGCTGCTGTCCACGCCGGACCCGGCCACGGATGGGCAGGTGCACCTGTCCGGTCTGTTGATGGTGGCGGGCGGCGCGGCGCTGTCCGGTGAGCTGGTCTACGGCCTGTTCCTGGTCGCCTTCAGCGTGCTGTCCAGCGTCTCGCTGGCGCTGGGCGTGGTGGAGTCGGCGGTGCCCGAGGGTGAGCCCATCCCGGTGCGCCAGGTGCTGCGCCCCCTGAGCACGGGCGTCAGCTTCGCGGTGGCCGGCGCGGTGGCCTTCTTCATCCTCTTCCCCCGCCTCAACTGGAACATGACGGGGCCTCGCGCGTCGCCGGGCATCGGCCCCGCGACGACGGGCTTCTCCAACACGGTGCGGCTGGGCGGCACGGGGACCATCAAGGACAACCCGCGCGTCGTGCTGCGGGCGACGCTGAACCCGGACCCGGGCGTGGATGCGCTCGGCGCGTACTGGGTGGGCCGCACCTACGACATCTTCGACGGGCTGGAGTGGACGAACGCGGGCGGCGTGCGCAAGGAGCGCGAGCCGCTGCTGACGCTGCGTCCGGGCGGCGACAACCTGGTGCACCAGCGCGTGGAGCTGCTGCCGGCCTACGGCGGTCGCACGCTCATCGCGCTCGAGACGCCGTCGCGGCTGGGCAACGCGGTGGCGAACACGAGCACGGGCGGCCGGCGCACCTCGCTCCAGGAGCTGTCCGGCGGCGAGGCGCGCTTCCTGGAGCCGGGCATCTCCTACTCCTATGAGGCGTACAGCCTGCCGCCGGGTGGCAGTGGCGACCGGTTCCGCAAGCTGCCCCCGGTGGAGCAGGACGCGCTGCTGGCGCTGCCCGAGAACATCGACCCACGCGTGGCCCAGACGGCGGCGCGGGTGCTCGACGGCGAGCGCGAGCCGATGGCCGCCGCGCAGAAGCTGGCCGCGTGGCTGCAGCGCGAGCACTCGTACACGTTGGAGCAGGCCGGCGAGCGGGATGACCCGCTGGCGGACTTCCTCTTCGAGCGCAAGGCCGGGCACTGCGAGCACTTCGCCACCGCGCTCACGTTGATGCTGCGCACCCAGGGCATCCGGGCCCGGCTGGCCACGGGCTTCTTCGGCGGCGAGCGGGTGAACGAGGGCTACATCCTGCGCGCCGGTGACGCCCACGCGTGGACGCACGTGCTGGTGCCCGAGCGCGGCTTCGTCACCGTGGACGCGACGCCGCCCGCGAATCGTCCGGGCCAGGGCTCGAAGTGGATGCAGCGGCTGCTGGGGTTGTACGAGGCCATCGAGTCGCGGTGGCGCAACTCCGTCGTCGACTACTCGTTCCGGGACCAGGTGGACGTGGCGCGCGCGCTGGTGCGTCCGCCCAAGGGCTCCGAGAAGAACGAGCGCAGCCAGCTGCCCCCCGCGCGGGCCTGGGGCGCGGCGCTGGTGGTGGGCATGCTCGTCTATGCCGGGTGGCGGCTCGTGGAGCGGCTGTCGGGACGGCCTCGTCCGCTGGAGGCCACGCGCTTCGTGGACGCGGTGGAGGCACAGCTCGCCTCGGCGGGCATCGCGCGGGGTGACGACGAGACGCTGGAGGAGCTGCACGCGCGGATGGCCTCGGACGGCCACGCGCTGGCGCCCGCGCTCGCGCCCATCACCCGGCGCTACCTGGAGGCCCGCTTCGGCGGGCGTCCGCTGCGCCAGGGCGAAGCAGACACGCTGCTGCGCTCCTTGAAGAGCGCCGTCTCCGACTTCGTCCGCCTGGAGGCCCAGCTTCGGGCCCGTACGGATGAGCGTCGCGCCCGCGCCTCCTGAGGGAGCGCGCACCGGCACGCGCCCGCCTCGAACGGCGAGCCCCGGCACGGCGGCAGACCCCAGGGATTCCCGCCGGGGGGTCGCGCCCGGCGCGGCTGAGCCTCACCGCCCTGCCCGCCTCGGGCGCCATGGGCTCGCGTGGCGGGTGGCCCTCCGGGCGTCCCCCCGGGCGCGGAAAATCGCGCCGGACAGCGGCCGCCGGAGTCGTTAGCCGTTCATCCACGGGAAGGCGAAAGGCGCAGTGCGCGGCCCTCTCGTCCAAGGGGGCTCACCTGCCAGGCGGGCAAGGGAGCTTCCGCGCTCGCTCGGCACCTCGGCTCCTCGACAGGGCCCAGGTGCTCCTCCCTGGAGGCGTCACGTGCACAGACGGGCACATTCTACAGCCGCGAAGTCCCGGCGAGTTCCCAGGTCGGCCGTAACGGTTACAGCCCTCCTTCTTTGTACATGAGCGACGGTTCCGCCAACCCCCCGCAGACACAGGGGAAGGTGGTGTGGGTGGCGCTGGCATCCGGGTTGCTCATGACAGCCCTCGTTCAGTCGTCAAGCGGTCCGAAAAAACCTAGCGGCCTCCACGAGGCCCCACGTCGGGAGAAACCATCCATGCAGGCGTCCACCGAGCAGTCGTCCAACTCCGGCTCCCTGGCGATGTACCTCTCGGAGATCAACCACTACAACCTCCTCACCGTGGAGGAGGAGCAGGCGCTGGCGCGCAGCTTCATCCAGGGAGACCTGGCCGCGGGCCACCGGCTCGTCACGAGCAACCTGCGCTTCGTGGTCAAGGTCGCCTATGAGTACCGCTCCTACGGCATCAAGATGTCGGACCTCATCCAGGAGGGGAACATCGGCCTGATGAAGGCCGTGCAGAAGTTCGACCCGGACAAGGGCATCCGCCTCATCTCCTACGCGGTGTGGTGGATTCGCGCGTACATCCAGAACTACATCCTCAAGAGCTGGTCGCTGGTGAAGCTCGGCACCACCCAGGCGCAGCGGAAGCTGTTCTTCAGCCTGGCGCGCACGCGCCGTGAGCTGGAGAAGTTCGGCAACGGCGAGGCCGTGGTCAACGTGGAGGAGATTGCCCGCCGGCTGCACGTGAAGCCCGGCGAGGTGCGGGAGATGGAGCAGCGCATGGGCGGGCGGGACCTCTCGCTCGACGCGCCCATGGGCGAGGACGGCGGCAACAGCCACGTGGACTTCGTGGTCAGCGCCGCGGCCCCGCAGGACGACGAGTTCGCCGACAAGGAGGAGGCGGGCCTCATCAACGCCCGCGTCCGCACCGCGCTGATGCGCCTGGACCCGCGCGAGCGCTTCATCATCGAGCAGCGCGTGATGAACGAGCGCCCCATGACGCTCAAGGAGCTGGGCGAGCACTTCGGCTTCTCGCGCGAGCGCGCCCGCCAGTTGGAGATCCGCGCCAAGGACAAGCTCAAGGCGGAGCTGGCCGCGCTGATGGCCGAGGTGGACCCGGACGCGGCGGCGCTGCAGCAGTAGTCCCCGCCTGACGCGGCAGGTCGGCCCCGGTTCCACGGGGGCCCCCCCGAGCGCCTCCATCCCTCCCGGGGTGGGGGCGCTTGCCATTTGAGGGGCATTGCTTCGCGCGCCGGGCGGGGCCCTGCTAGAAGGGGCCCGATTCCCTCGTAAGGAGCCTTTCGCTTGGCCCACGGTACCCCGCCGGTCGTCGACGAGCGTGTTCCGCTCGCGCAATCGCACGCGCCCCACCAACACTCCCCGTACATCCCACCCGACCAGTCCCCCACGGAGATGACGATCCGCGGGTTGGTGCTCGGCTCGGTGCTGGGCATCGTGTTCGCCGCCTCGTCCGTGTACCTGGCCATCAAGGTGGGCCTCACGGTGTCCGCGTCGATTCCGGTGGCGGTGCTCTCCATCGCCATCTTCCGGGCGCTGGGCAAGTCGAACATCCTGGAGAACACCATCGTCCAGACGACGGGCTCGGCGGGAGAGTCGCTGGCCTTCGGCGTGGCGGCGGCGCTCCCGGCGCTGCTCTTGTTGGGCTACGACATCAGCCTGACGCACGCGTTCCTCACGGCGGCGCTGGGCGGTGTGCTCGGCGTGCTGATGATGATTCCGCTGCGCCAGGGCCTCATCGTCCAGGAGCACGGCAAGCTGCCCTACCCGGAGGGCACGGCCAGCGCGGACGTGCTCATCGTCGGTGAGCAGGGCGGCACCAACGCGCGCACGGTCATCATCGGCTTCCTGGTGGGCGGCATCTACAAGTTCGCCTACTCCGGCATGAAGCTGTTCCGCGAGGTGCTGAGCACCCCGCTCAAGGGCCTCAAGAGCGCCACGCTCTCCACCGAGGTGAGCCCGGAGCTGCTCGGCGTGGGCTACATCATCGGTCCCCGGGTGGCGGCCATCACCTTCGCCGGTGGCGTGCTGAGCTACCTCATCCTCATCCCCGCCATCTCCTTCTTCGGCGGCGGGCTGGATCAGCCGCTGCTGGTGCACAACGGGCAGCTCATCCGGGACATGTCCCCGGACCAGATTCGCAACGCGTACGTGCTCTACATCGGCGCGGGCGCGGTGGCGACGGGCGGCCTCATCAGCCTCATCCGCTCGCTGCCCACCATCATCGGCGCGTTCAAGCGCGGCGTGGAGTCGCTCAAGGCCTCGCGCGCGCACGGCGGCGCGCCGCAGCTGCTGCGCACCGAGCAGGACCTCCCCATCACCGTGGTGCTGGTGGGCAGCCTGATGCTGGTGCTGACCATCTGGCTGGCGCCCCCGCTGCACGTCAACTTCATCTCCGCCCTGCTCATCATCGTCTTCGGCTTCTTCTTCGTGACGGTGAGCGCGCGAATCACCGGCGAGATTGGCAGCTCCTCCAACCCCATCTCCGGCATGGTGGTGGCCACGCTGCTCGTCACGTGCCTGGTGTACCTGATGCTGGGCTGGACGAACTCCAATGACCGCTTCATGGCGCTGACCACGGCGGCCATCGTCGGCATCGCCGCGTCCAACGGCGGCACCACCGCGCAGGACCTGAAGACGGCCTTCCTGGTGGGCGGCACGCCCCGGCGGCAGCAGACGGCGCTCTTCGTGGGCGTGCTGACCAGCGCCATGTTCATCGGCCTGGTGCTGGTGACGCTCAACAAGGGCGCCACCGTCACCATCCCGGAGCCGCACCCGAACGTGCAGGTCACCGAGCTGACCGAGGAGACGCGCACCCAGTACGTGTTCCCCTGGAGCGTGTCCGCGGAGGCGCTGGCCAGCCGCAACCTGGACGAGGCGGCGCTGCGCAAGGCGGCCTGGGCGCAGGGCTACGAGCTGGCCAACACCCATGGCGCGCTGGAGCTGCGCAGCTGGCGGCAGGTGGGCGCGCAGGACGTGGGCGGCGTGACGCTGAGCCCCACGGGCGGCTCGCAGGTGAAGGTGTCCGACCTGGGCGCCGTCACCGAGGGCCCCCAGCGCACCTTCAAGGAAGGCTACGTGCGCGGCGCGGACACGCCGGTGCCCGCGGGCAAGTACCTGGTCGACGGCGCCGGCACCATCCAGTACGTGGTGGACCCGGGCATCGGCGGCCGCATCAGCACCTACGAGGGCCAGGCCCTCACCCGCTACGCGGCGCCCAAGGCGCAGCTGTTCGCGCTCATCATCGACGGCATCCTCACGCAGCGGCTGCCGTGGGACCTGGTGCTGCTGGGCGTGTTCATCGCGCTGATGCTGGAGCTGTGCGGCGTGTCCTCGCTGCCCTTCGCGGTGGGCGTGTACCTGCCCATCAGCAGCAGCGCGCCGCTCTTCGTGGGCGGCATGGTGCGCTACTTCGTGGACCGCGTGCGCGGCGGTGAGTCCGACTTCTCCCCGGGCACCCTGCTCTCCTCCGGCTACATCGCCGGCGGCTCCATCGCGGGCGTGCTCATCGCCTTCCTGGAAATCGCCACGGACGGCGCCGGCTCGCGCGCCATCAACCTGCCGGCCGTGCTCGGCCACGAGGGCGCCATCGGCGGCTTCCTCAACACGGTGGGCGAGAGCGAGCTGGCGCATCCGCTCTGGTCCAACCTCTGGGGCCTGCTCTTCTTCGGCGGCCTGACGCTGTTCCTGCTGCGCTCGGCCCTGCGTGGCCCCAGCGCCGCGGTGTCTCCGCCGCCCGCCGGCAAGTAGCCCCGTGAGGCGACGGCGCTCCCCTTTGCTGGGAGCGCCGTCCCTCCAGTCATCAGAAGTTCGTGTTCTGCGAGCCGTTCACGAGCCGGAGGTACTTGCAGGTGCCCGTCGCGTCCCACTCCACCCGGAAGAAGCCCCGGGTGCTCAGGGCCTGCTCCCAGAGCTCGCCCACGACCGCGTCGGGCACGCAGCTGTAGATGGTGTGGGTGGCGGCCCCCGCCGGGGTGAAATAGGACTGGAAGAGGCGACCGCCGACCATGTCATCCCGGAAGGACGCGGAGGAGGTCGTCACCGCGTCCTGGCGGAAGCCGACCAGGTTGCCGAAACAATGCCCCGAGCCATCCGTGTTCTTCTGGCAGAAGAGGGTCTGCGACTGGAGTCCTCCCCACGCGACGGGAGCGAGCGCCAGGGCCGCGAGCGCAATACCAGGCAACAGGCCCTTGCGAACAAGGGACCTCGAAGAAGAGAGCTGCTTCATGTTTTGTGACTCCTGAGCCGTGTGACGTTCGACTGCTCGAAGCGAAGTGAAGCGAGAGCTACGGAAGACCATCGGCATCCGGAGCGGGGATGAGCCGGTCCTGGTTGATGGCGACGATGAGCTGCTTGCGGAGCGCGTCGGCCTCGGGACGGCCTCGAAGGTGGGCGAGCTCGCGCCGAATCTCGAGCACGTCCTGCGCAGTCATGCGTCCGCTGGAGACCACCCGGTCCACCATCGTGCCCACCCGCGTTGCCGACTCGCGCTGCTCGGAGGACAGCTCCGGCACGGAAGGCGCGGACGCCTCGGGCTCACCGGCCCCCACGACGGGCCCTCCTGACGCCTTCAGCAACGTGGCCACCCGCAGGGCCATGGCCTCCAGCTCTTCCCCGGAGAGGCGCCCCTGCCCGGAGGCCACTGGGGAGGACGCGCCCACCATCAAGCCAGCCCCCGCGGCGTGAGCACGAGACTCCAGTGCCCGGCGCAGCGCCCCCACCTCATCCGTGAGCTGCTCCACGCGCTGCTCCTGGAACTGCTGCGCCTGGCTCACCGCGAGCCAGCACCCCAATGCGCACCCCACCGCCGTGGTCAGGCTCGGAAGCCAGCCCTGAAACACCTGGGTGTTCATGAGATGGCTCAGAAATTCGAGTACTGGCTGCCGTTGATCAGGAACAACGAATAGCAGCTCCCCCCGGCCGACCAGTAGATGGAGAAGAAGCCCTCGTGGTTCATGGCCTTGTTCCAGTGAGCCCCTGTCACCGCGTCGGGCGTGCAGCTGAAGTACTCCGTCGTCGCGCCCGTGGTGAGCGCCGCGTAGAAGTACGGCGCCGCGTTGCTGGACCGTGAGAAGAGCGCCTGCGTGTTGGCGCCGGCGTGATTGCGGAAGCCGAGGAGGCTGCCCTGGCACCGGCCAGAGCCATCCGCGTTCTTGTAACAATGGGCTGACTCCGTCGTGAAACCAGCGAGGACCGCGGGCGCGGCCAGCAACGTCGCGACACAGCAGGCCGAGGCTCCGCGCTTCAAGAGACGATGCATGTGAACTCCTCCAATGGAGGCCAGTTCCCTGGCCCCTCGAAAGGAAGCCTAGCGAGCACGTCTGACGCACTGCTTCGGAGCAAGGCCACGGAGCCCAGCACCCGGCTCTTACTCGGGAATCCCTGTGCGCGCGTGTCGGGGTAGACCCATCTCCCTCCAAGTCCTCGTAGTTCCTACCGCCGCCGGCTGGGGGTTCGGAGGATTTCGGAGTAGGCTGGTGATACCGCCCGAGCGGAGAGTTGCAGACGCATGGCCCAGCCCCAAAAGACCCAGGACGCGAGCACGGACGCCGAGCAGTCCCCGGAGGTCCGAGAGAAGGTGGAGATGGCGCGCACGTTCGCGTTCCATCTCCTCAAGGGCATCAAGCAGATCGGCATGTACCGCCACAACGAGGCTCGCTTCCCCGAGTTCCTCTCGAAGGCGTTGGAGGCCATCTCCCAGTACACGGAGAAGTTCGGACCGCTGTCGTTGAAGGTGGAGCAGCAGAACCTCACGCTCCACAACGACTCGCTCTTCTCGGAAGACACGCCGCTCCCCTACAAGTTCTACCGCGACGGCATCCGTCAGCTCATCTTCCGCCCCGGCCTCACGGTGGAGGAGCTGACCACCTTCACGCTCATCTCCCTGTCCGAGCCCGAGCGCGGCGCGGACGACGTGCTGGCGCAGCTGTGGCGCGCGGGCATGGAGCACGTGGAGTACGTGGTGGTGGAAGGCTTCTCCATGGAGAACGCCAGCGAGGAGGAGGTGCAGGTCGAGGTGGACAAGGTGGTGGGCTACCTCTACTCGCGCCTGCAGACGAACTCGGATGACTACCTGCGCTTCGCGCGCGTGTCCGCGGAGGACCTGGACGCGAAGATGGACGGCGTGGAGCAGATCCGCGGCCTGGTCGTCGGCGGGCGCCACGCGTCGGACGAGCTGAAGGCGCGGCTGCAGCGCGAGGTGATGGAGGAGGAGGGCTCGCGGCTGTTCCCCAAGCTGGTGAGCGCCGTGTTCCAGGTCGTCGAAGGAGGCGTGGAGGACGGCACGCTGCTCGAGGAGATCTTCGTGCAGCTGCTCGACATGCTCCTGCTCCAGGACGACTTCGGCACCATCAATCAAATCGTCCTCAAGCTGCGCGCGCTGTCGCAGAAGGACGGAGGACAGTCGCTGGAGAAGCTGCTGGAGTCCTTCCTGCACAGGATGGGCGAGGAGCAGCGGCTGATGCGCCTGGGCGAGTCGCTCAAGGGCGCGCGGCCCAAGCAGCCGCAGGACGTGACGCGCTACCTGCAGGCCCTGGGGCGTGACTCCGTCATCCCGCTGCTCACCGTGCTGGAGACGCTGGAGATTCCCGAGAACCGCGCGCTGCTCTGCGACGCGCTGGCCATCGTCGCGCGGGACACGCCCGAGCCCTTCGTGGCGCGGCTCACGTCGGACCGTCCGCAGACGGTGCGCGACATGGTCTACATCCTGGAGAAGAGCAACCACCCCGAGCGCATCAAGATGTTCGGCCAGGTGCTCAAGAGCCCCAACCTGGTGGTGAAGCTGGAGGTGCTCGGCATCATCGGCCGCGGCCGCACCGGCGAGGCGCGCCGGCTGGTGGCCGAGGCCCTGGCGGACCCCGTCTCCCAGGTGCGCATGCTCGCCGCGCGGATGCTGCCGGAGTTCGACCGGGACAAGGCGTACTCGGACCTGATGCGCCTCATCCGCGAGCCGGCCTTCGACAAGAAGACGCCCGACGAGCGCACGGCCTTCTACGCGGCGGTGGGCGCCACGGGCACGCCGGGCGCGCTCTCGCACATGCAGCAGCTGCTCGCCGTGAAGCCGTCCCTGCTCAACAAGAAGCGGGTGCTGGAGGACAAGCTGCTGGCCGTGGCGGGGCTGGCGGGCGCGTGCTCCATCCAGAGCTACAAGATGTTGCAGGCCGTCGTCGAGGACCGCAACCAGCCGGTGGAGCTGCTCACCGCGGGTCGCAAGGCGATGTATCAGACACGCAAGGCGCTGTTCGGGGACTCGGCACTGCCGGAGGAGAACTGAGCGATGGCCGAGAATCTGAAAATCACCCAGAGCCAGGACGAAAACACCAGCGAGTTCGGGCGCGAGCACAACGAGAAGCTCCAGTCGCTCTCGCGCGCCATGGTGGCTGGCCTCTACATGCTCGTGCGCTCGGTGAAGATGTATGACCCCGAGAACGCCGTCTTCCAGAAGCCGCTGCACCAGCTCCAGGACATCATCAATCAAATCATCGGCAAGGAAGGCCGGCTGGAGCTCGCGGGCGTCAAGGACTCGTTCTACCTGAACGGCATGCTGGTGAAGGTGGACCTCAACTCCATCGAGAACCAGCGCTACCTGCTCGCCGAGATGCGCGGCAAGGACGTGGGCGGCTTCACCCTCACCAAGCCGGTGACGGTGCCGGAGCTGAAGAACTTCATCTGGATCTTCAGCAAGGAGCAGACGGCCCAGTCTGAGGAGGACGGACTGTCCGGCCGCAAGCTGCTCAACATGCGCGTGGCCAAGTTCTCCAAGCTCAAGGAGAAGCTGGACAAGGACATGAACAACCCGGGCGACCAGAAGGTCGATCGCAAGAAGTACGCGATGACCGTCTACGCCCGCTCGGTGTTCTTCCTCAGCAAGTACCTGGAGTCGGTGCGCGCCGGAAAGCCCATCAACGCCTCCAAGGCGCTGCGGCTGGTGCAGGACTTCGTGGACATCAGCTACGACCAGCGCACGCACTTTTTGGGCATGACGACGATGCGGCGCGAGGACGAGTACCTCGTGTACCACCAGGTCAACGTGTGCCTGATGAGCATCGTCTTCGGCGCGGAGCTGGGGCTGACGAAGCCGCAGCTGCGTGATTTGGGCTACATCGCGCTGTTCCACGACGCGGGCATGACGACGCTGCCGGAGGAGCTGGCCACCAAGCGCGGGGCGCTCACGCCCGAGGAGCGCGTGGCGGTGCAGCGCGCGCCGCTCATCTCCGTGCGCAACATCCTCATGGAGAAGGGCTTCAGCCGCTCCACGCTGCTGCGCGTGGTGACGACGTTCGAGCACAAGACGGACTTCGGCACCGCGGTGCGCGACTCACGCGGCAACATCCAGATGATCATCCCCAAGACGAACCTGGGGGCATACGCGAAGATCATCGCCATCTGCGACGCGTACGACGCGCTCACGTCCAAGCGCCCGTACCGGGATGCCTACGGACCGGAAGTGGCCTTGATGCTGATGTGGACGGAGATGCGCAACAAGTTCGACCCCGAGCTGCTCGAGGTCTTCATGCGCGTCATGGCCATCCAGCCGGTGAAGGTGCTGAGCAAGCGCCAGCAGTCGCTCAGCGTTTCCGGGCTGTAGCCGCGCGCTTCTTCGTCGCCGCCTTCTTGCGAGCGGGGGCCTTCTGCTTCGCCTCCGCCACCGGAGGCGCGTCCGGGCCTCCGAGCAGCGTGAGCGCCGCGGCGAAGTCCTCCGGAATCGGCGCCTCCAGCGACAGCGCCTTGCCCGTGCGCGGGTGCGCGAAGGCCAGCTTCCACGCGTGCAGGGCCTGACGTCCCAGGCGCTCCTGCGCGGCGGCGGCCTCGCCCTTGGGCTTGCGGCCCGCGCCGTAGAGGGTGTCTCCCAGCAGCGGGTGGCCCGACTCGGCCAGGTGCACGCGGATCTGGTGCGTGCGGCCGGTGAGCAGGTCCACCTCCACCAGGGCCGCGCCGTCGAAGGCCTGGAGCACGCGGAACAGGGTGATGGCGGGCTTGCCCTCGCGCACCTTGCCGGTGAAGCGCTGGCGGTGCACGGGGTGGCGGCCGTAGAGCGTCTCGATGCGGCCTTCCGCCGGGGGGACGCCGTGCACGAGGGCCAGGTACGTCTTGGAGACCTCGCGCCCCTTGAAGGACTTCTGGAGCGCGACGAGGGCCTGCTCGTTCTTGGCCACCACGAGGCAGCCGGTGGTGTCCTTGTCGAGCCGGTGGACGATGCCCGGGCGCAGCTCGCCGCCGACGCCGGCCAGGTCCTTCACGCGGTGCAGGAGCGCGTTGACCAGGGTGCCGGAGGCGTGGCCCGCGCCGGGGTGCACCACCATGCCCGCGGCCTTGTCCACCACCACGAGGTCCTTGTCCTCGTGGAGCAGGGACAGCGGCAGCTCCTCGGCCTCCGGAAGGGCGGCCACGGGCGGCGGGACATGGAGGGTGAGCGTGTCGCCACCGCGCAGCCGCATCGCCGCCTTCACGGGCTTGCCGGCGACGAGCACGTGCCCGTCGTCGATGAGTCCCCGGATGCGGGAGCGGGTCAGGTCGGTGAAGACGCCCGCGAGATACTGGTCGATGCGCTCTCCGCGGGCTTCCGGCGGGGCGCGATGCTCTCGCGTGTCGGGCGCTGCCACGGGGGGCGGACTACCAGATCTTCGACTTCACGTGCGCCTTGGAGCGCAGGACGATGTCGTTGATGGCGCGCTCGAAGAAGTTCGCCGTGGTGAAGACTTCCTGGCTGACGCGGCTCTTGTAGAGCTCTCGGCCCTCCTCCAGCTCCTCCTTGAGGACCTCGAAGAGGTTGTCCTGCTCGATACCCTTGATGATCTTCTGCTCGTTGTAGAGCGAGATATCCGAGGCAATCGCACGGGCGAGCCGCATCGCCTTGATCTTTTCCTCGTCCGTCATCGTCTTTCCTACATAGGCACCGCTCGGAGGGGAGTCAACTTTCCTTGTGGTACGAGCAAAAGTCGGCACCCCTCCAGGGCGGCGTCATTTCTTGCCTGACTTCTCAGAAGCCAAGGCCAGGTAGCTCCTGGACACCCGGAGCGGATCCAACCCCAGCTCGCGGGCGAGGTTCATGAGGATGCCCCGGAGGTAGACCTGCGCGGGCAGCGCCGTGTAGCGGTCCGCCTCCACGTTCTCCAGGTGGCGCGAGGAGATGCGGGTGCGGTCGGCGACCTGCTGGAGCGTGTAGCCCCGCGTCTCGCGGACGCGGCGCAGCAGCTCGCCGTTGAACTCGGCGTCGGCGGGGATGTCCGGCAGACGGGGACGAGGCTCGCGAGTCCTGGCGGCGACCTGCGCCAGCGCGGCCTCCGCCGTGGCGATGGCGGAGTCCTGGGCGAGCACCTGCGCCTCGCTCAACTGCCGCCCCGTCTGAACACGGTTCTGCGAGGGGGCCACGGGCGGCGGCGCCGTCGGTCCGACCGGACGCGTCACGGGGGGCGGCGCGGGCTCCGGAGCCCTGGCGGGCGTTCCAGCCACGACGATGGACGTCCCGGGCTCCGAGGGCTGGGTCGGCACCGACGCGGGGACGTCCGGGCTCGCGGCCACGGCGACGGGGGCCGGAGCGGGGCTCACCGTGGCGACGTGAGCCGGCGACGGTTCGGGCGCTGAGGCAGCGGGCGTCGCGTCCACCTGTGGCGCGACCACGGCCGGAGCCGAGGCGACGGGGGGCGTCGACTCTACCTGCGGCGCGACCACAACCGGTGCCGCGGCAACAGGAGTCGCCTCCACCTGCGGCGCGACCACGGCCGGTGCCGAGGCAACAGGAGTCGCCTCCACCTGCGGCGCGACCACGGCCGGTGCCGAGGCAACAGGAGTCGTCTCCACCTGCGGCGCGACCACGGCCGGTGCTGCGACAACGGGCGCCGGCTCCGCGGGCGGCGTGACCGCGACCGGTGCTGCGACAACGGGCGCCGGCTCCGCGGGCGGCGTGACCGCGACCGGTGCCGAGGCAACAGGCGTCGCCCCCACCTGCGGAGCAACCACGGCCGGCGCCGAGGCAACCGGAGCCACGACAGGGGCCGATTCCACGGGAGGGACGGCCCCAACCGGCGCCGAGCTCACAGGCGAGGAGAACGCGACCGGCGGCGCGGCCACAGGGGCAGACTCGACCGGTGGCGCCACCACGGCCGGTGCCGAGGCAACAGGCGCGGGGACCGAGGACGAGCCTCCGGTCGAGACCGAGGCAACGGGGACGGACGCCGCCGACGGAGAGGACTCGGTCGGTATCGGGGCGACAGGCGCCGACGGGACAGCGGGGACAGGAGCGGACTCCACCGACTGCGCGACCCGGGGCGCGGCAACTGGAGCCGACTCCACCGAGGCGCCACCCTGCGCCATGGCGCCCACGGCCTTCGAGCTGGACGACACGGGCCCCGGCTCCGCCGCCGGGGCCTGCGCCTCCGCGCCCACGCTCAGCGAGGCGGGCACATCCACCAGCCCACCGACGAGCGGCGCGGTCTGCAGGGAGCTCGTCACATACGACAGCGAGTAGCCGCTGACGAAGCTCGCCCGGAACGCCTCGGGCCCGCTCAGGGCCGGGGCCTCGTCCTCGGACGCGCGCTTCTTCTTCCCCTCCGCCACCGCGCTCGCCAGCGCCTCGGCCGCCTTCACCGTGCCCCACGGCGCCGGCAGCCCCAGGTCGCGGTCATACTCACCGCGCAGGTCGCCATCGGTGAGGATCTCCATCGCCTCGGTCATCCGGGCGCGGAGCGCATCCACCTGGTCCGGCTCCACCAGCGCGTACACCGCGATGGAGTCCGGCGCATACAGCTCCATGAGTCGGGAGTACGCGGCGCGAATCTCCTCCATGGGCGCTGTGACCGGGACCTCCAGGAGCTCGTAATAGGTCTGCTGCGCGAAAGGCTTCATGGTGACGAGGAAGGGTCGGGGGTCGCGTCGAGGGCGAGCAGTCGTGAGGCGATACGTTGGATGGCCAGGGCGGCCGGGGCGTCGGGTCGTTCGATGAGCACGGGGCGCCGCTTGCGCACCGCGCGCCAGGCCTCATCGTCATACCGGATGGCGCCCAGGTCATCCATCGCGATGCCGAAGAACTTCTTCCACGCCGAGGCCACCGCCGCACCCACGTTCAGGTCCGCGTCCGTGCGCGCCTGGTTCACCACCAGCCGGATGCGGAACTCGGACAGCTCCCGCTCCAGTCGCTCCGCACCCACCGGGTCCTTGTTGCGCACCTGCGCCAGCACGTCATGCAGCGTCCGCAGCGAGCCCTCCCGGGTGGTGAGCGCGCTGTCCACCAGGTCCTGGATGCCGTACTCCGCCTCCATCTGCTGCAGCCGCCGGAAGAACGCCGCCTTCGCGAAGCGGTACGCGTTCTCCACCGACGTCGGCTCCGGCAGCACCACCAACAACCCGTGGTCCGCCAGGATGAAGAAGTCGATGGTGTTGAAGCTGGTCCCCGCGCCCAGGTCCAGGATGAGGTAGTCCGCCGACGCGCCCATCAGCGTCTTGAGCAGCTTCTGCTTCTGCGCGTACTTGAGGTTCGCCGCGTCCAGCGCGTCCTGCGCGCCCGCGATGAGCGACAGCCGGGGCACCCCCGTGGGGACGATGACGTCCTCGAGCCGCGACTTGTTGCGCCTGAGGAAGTCCGACAGCGTCGCCTCCGGCTGCCCCACCCCCAGGCACGTGTGCAGGTTCGCTCCGCCCAGGTCCGCGTCCACCAGCAGCACGTTCAGCCCCGCCTGGGCCAGCGCCACGCCCAGGTTGGCGGACACCATCGACTTGCCGATGCCGCCCTTGCCACCGCCCACGGCGATGATGCGCCGGGGCCGCTGCCGAGCGCCGCCAGGCCCTGGGGCCACCGGCTCGGCGGTCGGGGTCCCCAGGGCACGGGCATCGGCCTGGGGCGCTCGCGTGGATTTGGACATGGGCAGGGGCATCAAAGCCCGTCCTACCGCCCGAGTCGACTCCCCGCCAATCCGTGGCCACTTCGTGGATCAACCCGAGCCATGACTCCCCCCGCGACACCCCATTTTACAGGGTTCGCCGGGCAGGCCGGTGAGCAAGCGCTCGGGCGCCCTACTCGTCCAGCAGCTCCACGTTCCAATACGAGGCATCCGCCAGGTGCAGGAACGGCAGCCACTCCTGATACGTCACCTTGCGCGTGGCGCCCCGGAACAACGGCGTCCAGCGCGGGCGCACCGGCTTCTTCAGGAGCCGCATGTCCGCCTGCTCCGGCGTGCGGCCCCCCTTCTTGAGATTGCAGGGCACACACGAGCACACGACGTTCTCCCACGTCGTCTTGCCCCCCTGCGTGCGGGGCATGACGTGGTCCAGGTTCAGCTCGCTGCGCGGCAGGTTCTTGCCGCAGTACTGACAGGTGTCCGCGTCGCGCGCGTAGATGTTGAGCCGGGAGAAGCGCACCCGCCCTCGGGGCAGATGGTCATACGCGCTGAGCACCAGCACCCGGGGGACGCGGATGGTCCGGTTGATGGTGGTGATGCAGTCATTGGTGGCGCTCAGCGCCGCCCAATCATCGAACTCGTAGAGCCGGTACTGCGCGTCGATGGCCTTGGCGACGCCCTGATACAACAGGCTGAAGGCCCGCTTCACCGACGTGACATGCACCGGTTGGTAATACCGGTTGAGTACGAGGACGGCGCTGTTGATCATGGTGGTTTCCCGGGACTTGCGGTCGCCACCGCTTCGGCGACCGACCTGAGCTCCTCCTCCGCGAGACAGCGGACGTCGAGGACCACCTCGCCATCCGCGATCCTGCCAATAACCGGCATTCCGCCGGCGCGCAGGCGCTCGAGGAAAGATTCCGGTGCACCCACGTTGAGGATGCACGCAAAGGAAGGCAACCGGGCCAGCGGCATGGCGCCCCCGCCCACCTGTCCCATCACCCCGTCCACTCGGGCACTCACGCCTTGCTCGGCCAGCAAGTCCTGAAGCCGCAGCGCGCGGGCGCGCAGCTCCTGGGACGACTGGGCGAGCAGTCTGTACGTGGGCACGGCCCCTGGCTTGCCGTCCCGATACAACTCCAGCGTGGCCTCCAACGCGGCCACCGTCAGCTTGTCCACCCTCAACGCCCGGGTGAGCGGATGCGCCTTGATGCGCGCGAGCAACGCCGAGCGTCCCACCACCACGCCCGCCTGCGGCCCGCCCAACAGCTTGTCCCCCGAGAACGCCACCACATCCGCTCCCTCGGCGACCACCTCGGCCACCGTGGGCTCCTGTCCCATCCCCTCTCCCACCATGGGGACCAGCGCCCCCGAACCCAGGTCCTGGAACACGGGCACCCCGCGCTCCCGGCCCAGCGTCGCGAGCGCTCCCACGCTCGCCTCCTCGGTGAAGCCCACCACCGCGAAGTTGGAGCGGTGCACCTTCACCAACAGGCCCGTGTCGTGGCCCACCGCGGCCGCGTAGTCGGACAGCCGCGTGCGGTTGGTGGTGCCCACCTCCACGAGCCGCGCGCCCGACTGCCGCATGACGTCCGGCACCCGGAAGCCTCCGCCAATCTCCACCAGCTCCCCGCGCGACACGACACACTCGCGGCCGGACGCCAGCGCGGCCAGCACGAGCAGCACCGCACCCGCGCAGTTGTTGACGACGAGCGCGTCCTCCGCGCCGGTGAGCTGACGCAAGAGCCCCACCACCGGCGCGTAGCGGCTGCCCCGCTCGCCCTCGTCCAGGTCGTACTCGAGGTTCGAATAGCCCCGCGCCACCTGGGCCACCCGCGCCACCGCCTCCGGCGCGAGCGGCGCGCGCCCCAGGTTGGTGTGCAGCACCACGCCCGTGGCGTTGAGCACCGCGCGCAGCCCCGGCGTGGACAGCGTGCTGAGCGCCTCGCCCACGTCCGCGTCGTCGAAGGGGCGCGGGTCGCCCTGGAGCAGGCGCGCGCGCACGCGGTCCACGGCCAGCCGCAGCGCGGACACGGCCCTGGCGCGGGGAACACCAGACAGCAGCGGTTCCAGCGACGGCCGTCGCAGGAGCTGCTCGATGGAGGGGAGTGCGCGCAGCAGCGCGTTCTTCCCGCCGTCTACGCTGTTCGACGGTGGGCCCACGCTCGCGAGTCTAGGAGACGCACGCCCCGCACGCCAAGCCAGCGGCGGTGTCAGCCAGGTGACGTCCCGCTCACGCGCGGGCGTCTTCCTGGATTCCCCGCTCGACTCACGGCGCCGTCAGATAGAGGCTGATCTCCTCGGTGGCGCCGGGCAGGCGCATGTGCCGCTCGAAGCGCAGGCCCATCCGCTCCAGCAGCTTGATGGAGCTGACGTTGTCCTTGGAGACGATGGCGGCGACGCGCGAAATCTTGTGGTCCTCCCGGGCGTGGCGCAGCACCGCCTCGGCGGCCTCCCGCGCGTAGCCCTGGCTCCAGTAGGCGGGCTTGAACGCGAAGCCGATGTCGGGGTGCTCCAGCGAGTCGCGCTTGAGCAGGCCGCACAACCCCATGGGCACGCCGTCCTGCCGGCCCTCCACCAGGTACAGCCCGTAGCCCAGCTGGGCGTACTGCGTCAGGGGCACGTTGGTGATGTAGTCGTGCGCGCCCTCGATGGTGCGCACGCCACGGTCTCCGATGAAGCGCAGCCACGCGGGCTCGTTCAACATCCCCAGGATGAAGGCGGCGTCCTCGTGCGTCACGCGACGCAGGACGAGCCGCTCCGTCTCCACCACTTTCATGAGAAGCTTTCTCCGCGAAGCCCGTGCACTTGTAGGAGCGATACATGTGTCGCGCCCACTCGCGAGCCCACCTCGGAGGATGTACCAAGGATGTCCACCGCCTCAAGCCCCGACGCCCGCTTCCAGATTGAAGTCCTCAAGCTGCTGCTCCAGGTCGCCAGCGGAGACGAGGGGGTCAGCCGGGAGGAGATCGACCACATCATGGCCACGGCCCGGGGGATGAGCGTTCCCCTGCCGGACCTGGAGCAGCTGGCGAAGTGCCTGCAGAACGGGACGCCGCTGCCCGCGCCCAACCTGGGCATCCTCAAGGCCGACCCGAAGGCCGTCATCGACGCGGCGCATGACCTCATCGCCAGCGACGGGCACATCCACCCGAGCGAAATCGAGATGCTGCGTCAGCTCCGCGAGCTGCTCGGCGTGGCGGCCTGACACCTCGGGTCGGAGCCACCGGGACGCATTGCGCGTCCCGGCGGTCTGCCTGCACGACGACTACGGGTCGACCTCGTCGACCTCCAGCTCACTGCCCGCGCCGCTCAGCAGCTCGAGCAGCTCCGCCGCGCCACCCTCGCTGTCGACCAGCGCCGTCAGCTTGCCGCCGCCGAGGAACTGCATGATGAACTGCTTTTGCATCTCCGCCCGGCCACCCTGGACCTCGCCCAGGACGGTGAGCGTGTGCGGCTCGTCGTGTCCGACGACACGCTCGGAGATTTCACA
Source organism: Myxococcus sp. AS-1-15 (assembly GCF_020037055.1). NCBI lineage: Bacteria > Pseudomonadati > Myxococcota > Myxococcia > Myxococcales > Myxococcaceae > Myxococcus > Myxococcus sp. AS-1-15. The sequence continues at coordinate 400,733 of NZ_JAIQDF010000007.1, forward strand.
GTTCCCCAGCACGAGCACGTTGGCGTGCAGCTCCGCCGTGCCGACCCGCAGGTCACCGAGGACGAGCATCCCGCCCGGCCCCTTCAACACCAGCGTCTCCACATCCACGTTCCCCGTCACCACCACGCAGTCGTTCGAGGCGAACGTCCGGGAGGTGTCCTTCAGGTTTTCGTGGAGGTCGATGCCATCCCGCAGCATCGAGAAGATATCGACGGGCGCGGCCAACAGGCCGTCCTCGTCCAACGTGGTGAGCTGCTCATCCGCGGCCTCGAGGGCCTCTGCACGATCTTGGAGCTTCTTGGGGAAAGGAGTCATGTACCCCTCCGTCCATATCGCGAATCCCGCTCCCGGGAAGCAGGAAGAGACCATCCCCCGCGAACATGACGAACGCGCGCCAATGGACAGGTGGCTCGCCTCGTCGCACCCCGGGCAGGTGACCGCCCGCCCGGACAAGCACGGACGGTCACAGCCCCGGAGTCACCCGTCGCTCACGGCCTCAGCTTGACGTGCAGCAGGTCCAGCCGGCGGGAGGTCGGCGTGTACCAGGTGCCATCCAGCTCGATGGCCCCCCCCAGGTCCCCCGTCAGCACCACCCCGCCCGTCACCGCCGTCAGCCGGGGGGACTGGAGCGGCTCGAACACCCTCACCCAGCGCGTCTGCAGCGTCGACGAGAAGCTGGCCACGGTGGGTCGCTGTGGCGCCACCGTCTCCGGCAGCCCCACGGAGCCCAGCCCCAACAGGCCGCCGTGCCCCGCCTGGACCGTGAACAGGTTCCCGTTGGCGTCCGCGACCAGCGAGCCCAGGCCATAGGAGCTCGTCGTGCTCAGCGGGAACTGCCGCAGCGTCAGCTCCGCGCCCGTGGAGGTGAGCCTGCCGAGGATCGCCTCGCGGGGACCATCGTAGTTGTCGTCCGGCTCCGCGCTGACATACGGGGTCCCCGCGAAGGTGAAGCGGCCGTCGAAGTCGCCCGTGAAGGCCACGCCCCCATCCGGCAAGACCGCCACCTGGTACAGGTCCGCGAACACCGTGTCGTAGGACGTCGGCAGCAGCCAGTGCCACTGGTGGTCGCCCGTCACGCTCCAGCGCGCCACGAACACTCCACCCCGCGCGAGCGCGCCCGCGCCGAAGTCGGTGCCCGGTCCGGCCCAGCCGCCCACGGTGATGTTCTCCTGCGCGTCCACCGCGACGCTCACCGCCTGGGTGCCCCGCATGGCGCTCGTCTTCAGCACGCGCGCCCACTGGTAGGCGCCGTCCCACTGGAGCTTGAGGACGAAGGAGTTCGGGTACTCGTCGTCGTAGGGGAACGGCTTGCCGGCGTCGACCTCGCCGCCACCGAAGTCCGTCTTCCCCCAGAAGCCGCCCGTCACCACCGCGCTGCCGTGCGCGTCCGTCGCCAGGTCGTGCACGAACATGGGGTTGTCGAGCAGCTCGTCGTCCATGCGGAACCACGCCGTGTAGCCCCGCGTCCAGTCCACCGCGCCCGACGGCGTCAGCTTCATCACGAACATGCCCGTGCCCCGGGGCAGCGCGCCCTTGCCCAGGTCCGGCGTGCCCCGGTACTCACCGGCGACGAGCACGTTGCCCAGCGTCGTCACCGTCACCTTGCGGAACTCCACGCCCGGCTGGGCGAACGTCAGTCGCCACGCCACCGAGCCATCCGCCCGGTGCAGCGTCACCACATCCGTCTGCTCGGCCCAGGACTCGCCGTCCCGCGTCTGCTCCTGCGTGCCCACGACGGCGAAGCCACCGTCCGGCGCGGGCGCCGTGTCCCGCGCGCGCTCGGCCGAGGCGTTGTTCGTCTGCTTCACCCACGCCGTCGTCCCCGAGGGCTGCGTGCCCCGGTACGAGCAGAACGGCGCGCTCTCCGTGACGACGACCAGCCGGGGCGCCGCGTCCAGGAGCCCCTTCGCGCTCGCGTCCCCCGTCGCGAAGCTCAATCCCTTGGAGGAGTCGGCGAGCAGCCCGAAGGCGTACCGCCCCGAGGCCGTCACCACGCTCGTCACGTCGTACTCCACCCACTGGTCCTTCTTCACCGCGCCCGCGTCCCCCACCAGGTCCGTCACCGCGGGCGGGTGCTGCCAGGTCGCGGCGGCCGGGTCGAACGGCTGCGCCTGGTAGAGCAGCGGCCCGTTGTCCGTCGCCTCCAGGGCGTAGAGCTGGAGCAGCACGCGGCGCACCGGCGTCGCGTCGAGCTGGACGTCGAACTCCAGGAAGCCGCTCAGCCCCGGCGAGCCATCCACGCGCATCGACGCCTCGCGGTGGAACGTCGTCGTCGGACGCTCCGCGCTCACATAGGTGTCATGCCGGAGCTCGCTCACCTTCGAGAGCAGCTCCCGACGCGTCATGCACGCATCCGTCGGCGCGGCCCTGGGCGCCCCCGTCCACACCAGCAGCCGCGGGCCTCCGCCCCCGGACCAGGACTCCTTCGAGTGGAAGAGCATCGCGTCACCCGACGTCCCGTACACGCCGAAGGTGAAGTTGCCGTTGCCACGCACCAGGTCCGTCACCTCGTAGTCCACGTACCCGGATGGCGCCAGGTAGGGCAGCCGGTCGACCTCCGCGCCCACCTTCGTGGGGCGGGTGTTCCAGGAGACGCTCATCTCGCTCCAGGGCCCCTGCGTGGCGTAGACCGCCGGTCCACCCGTCGTCCCATCCAGGCCCACGTGCATCCGCAGCACCGCGCGCTGCACCGACTCCGTCAGGCCCAGCACGTCGAAGCGCAGGTGCACCTCGCGGTCGGGCGACTGCCCCACCCGCAGGTCCGTGGCGAAACCGCCCTCGGTGGACGTCGGCGCGTCGGCGGAGACATACGTGTCGTCGCTCGCGGTGAAGACCACCGGAGGGCTCGACACCGTGATGGGCAGCGCGGGGTGCGGGGGGTGGTCGTCCGCGGACTGGACGGTGAGGACCAGCTGGGGACGCAGTGACGTGTTCGGATGCTCGCTCGACGCAATCGTCACGCCGTCCGTGCTGTCGGCCACCAGGTGGACGTCCGTGAAGGCGCTCGTGGAGATGTGCATCCCGGTGATGTCCAGCTCGATCCACGTGCCACTGGCCACCGCCCCCGCGCTGCTCAACGCGGAGAACCCATCCCGGGTCGGCCGCGTGTTCCAGGTCGTCAGCTCGTTCCAGGCCCGCCCCCCGATGCGAGGGTCATGCGCCGTGGGCCCGTCCGCCGAGCCATCCAAGGCATACACCCGCAACCGGGCCGTGGTGATGGTGCCGTCCACCGGAGCGACATAGAAGCGCAGGTACGCCTCCGACTCGGGTGACTGGTCCACCTCCATCGTCGGCTGCGAGCCGAAGCTCGTCGCCGGCGAGGCCGCCGACACATACGTATCCGCCGCCGCCACGATCGCCACCGTCTGCGTGACGAGCTCCTGCTCGTGGCTCCCCGTCTCCGGGTCAACCCCTGCTCCTGGTTGGGCACTTCCACACCCATTCAGGAAGAAAAGTGCCACTCCCAGACTCCAACCCACTGCGCCAACTGTCCACCGTTTCACGTGACCTCTCCCTCGCGTGCTGCCACTGAATTGGGAAAGCAACAGGTGCGCCAACGCGTGTGAGTCATTGGGCCACTCGCAGTGTCTGCGATTGACATGAAAATGCGACCGCCCGGTCAGCGGACCGAGCGGTCGCGAACATCACGTCAGGGATTGCGGGTCAGCGCCGGAGCTTGAAGTGCAGCAGGTCCGAGCGCTGGGCCATGGAGGTGTACCAGGTGCCCTCCAGTTCGAAGGCCCCCGCGAAGTCACCGGTGACGATGACGCCCTCGCCCGCGGGCGTCAGGCGCAGGTCCGACTGGAGCACGTCGAGCACGCGGACCCAGCGCGGCTCCAGCGAGGCCGTGAAGCTCGCCACCGTCGGACGCGGCGGCGAGGTGACGCCCGGCGGCCCCACTTCGCCCAGCCCGAGCAGCCCGCCGAAGCCCCCCAGCGACACCACCAGGTTGCCCGCACCGTCCAGTACCAGGTCGTGGAAGAAGCTGGAGTGAGCGGGCGTCTGCTGGAAGTGCCGCAGCGACACCTCCTCGCCCGTGGCGCTCAATCGGCCGAGGACCGCGTCCCAGGGACCTCCCTCGTACTCGTCCGGCTCCTTGCTGAGGTAGGTGCGCCCACCGAAGACGAGGCCTCCCTCGAAGCTCGCGGCGAAGGCCACGCCGCCGTCCGGAAGCACGACGACCCCCGTCATCCTGGAGTGGTTCACGCCCATCACCCGGGACCACTGATAGGCGCCGCTCGGGCTCCATCGCACGACGAACAGGCCATTGCGGTAGACGGGGCCATCACCGAAGTCGATGCCCTGCCCCGTGGTGCCGCCCACGGTGATGTTCTCCTGCGCGTCCACCGTGAGGGCCGTGGCCTGGGCGCCTCGGATGCCCGGTGACTTGAGGGTCCTGGCCCACGCATAGGCCCCATCCCACTGGAGCTTCACGATGAAGCTGTTCGGGCGGGAGTCGTCGTAGGGGAAGGTCTTGCCGGAGTGCAGCTCCCCGCCACCGAAGTCCGTCTTCCCCCAGAAGCTGCCCGTCACCACCGCGCTGCCATGCGCGTCCGTGGCCAGGTCGAACACCGCCATCGGGTTCTCGTGGCGCACCGTGCCGTCGTCGAACCAGGCGGTGTAGCCGCGCGTCCAGTCCACCGCTCCCGACGGCGTCAGCTTCATCACGAACAGGCCCGTGTTCCCGGCCAGGGGCAGCGGGCCCTTGCCCAGGTCCGGCGCGCCCCGGTACTCACCGGCGACGAGCACGTTGCCCAGCGTCGTCACCGTCACCTTGCGGAGCTCCACACCCGGCTGGGCGAACTCGCGCGACCACGCGACGCCGCCGTCCTCACGGTGCAGCGTGACGACGTCCGTCTGCGAGGACCAGGGCGTGCTGTCCAGCGTCTGCTCCACCGCGCTCAACACGACGAAGCCGCCACCGGGCACGGGCGCCGTGTCCCTCGAACGCTCGGCCTCCGGACGGCCGGCCTGCGTGCCCTCCAGCGTCCCTCCCGCGGGGTTCGTGCCGCGATACGAGCAGAACGGCTCGCTCTCCGTGACGATGACCAGCCGGGGCGCGGCGTGCAGGATATAGCCCCAGTGCGCGTCGACCGAGGCGAAGCTCAGCCCGTCGGACGAGTCCGGCACCAGCCCGAAGGCGTGGCGACCCGGCGCCGTCACCTCGCTCGTCACGTCGTACTCCACCCACTGGTCCTTCTTCACCGGGCCCAGGTCTCCGAAGGGGTAGAGCGTGGTGGGCTGCTGGTGCCAGTTGATGGTGTACGGGTCGAAGGGCCGGGCCTTGAAGATGCGCGGGCCGCTGCCCGTCGCCTCCAGGGCGTAGAGCTGGAGCAGCACACGGCGGACCTGTCCCGGGAACGGCTGCACGTCGAAGTCCAGGTAGCTGACGGCTCCCGGCGATGCGTCCACGCGCAGCGTCGCCTCGCGATGGAACGTCCGGGTGCCGTGGAGCGCGTCGACATAGGTGTCATGCAGCGGGAGCACCGTCGTCGTCTGGAGCTCGCGGCGTGTGAGGCAGGCATCCATCGGCGCCTCGCGGGGAGTCCCCGTCCAGATGAGGAGCTGGGGAGGATTCGCCGACGACAGGTCGGACTCGCGCGAGTGGAACGTCACCGCGTCCGCGGACCTCCCGTAGAGCCCCAGCGTCACGCTCCCATTGCCGCGCACGTGCGCCGTCACGTCGTAGTCGACATAGCCCCAGGGCTCCAGGAACGGCATGCGGTCCAGCTCACGGCCCGTCTTCGTCGGGCGGGTGCTCCAGGTGACGCTCGCCTCATTCCAGGGGCCCTGGGTCGCGAAGACGGACGGGCCGCCCGTCGTGCCGTCGAACCCCAGGTGGAGCCGCAGCACCGCGCGCTGCACGGTCTCCGGCAGCCCCTGGACGTTGAAGCGCAGGTGCACCTCGCGCTCCGGGGCATTGCCCACCACGAGCGTGTCGGCGCTGCCTCCCGCGGACGACGTCGGCGCGTCGGCGGACACGAACGTGTCGGCGACGGCGACCAGGGTCAGCGGAGGGGTGGCCACCGCGAGGGGCACCAGCGGGTTCGTGGGGTGGTCCGGCGCGCTCTCGACGGTGAGCAGCAGTTGGGGGCGCAGCGCGGGGTCGGGATGCTCGCTGGAGGCGATGGTAACGGCGTCGTCCCCATCCGCCTTCAAGAAGAGGTCATTGAAGGCGTTGGGACCGACGTGGACGTTGGTGACGTCGAACTCCATCCACGAGCCATCCGGCACCACCGCCGACGTCGCGAGCCACGAGGTGGCGTGCACGGGCCGCGTGTTCCACGTCGTCTCCTCGTTCCAGCTCCGGTACACGCCCGGCCCATGGGCGGTGGGCCCATCCGAGGAGCCCTCCATCGCATACACCCGCAACCTCGCCGTGGTGATGCGCCCCTCCGGGATGGGGTCGACGAAGAAGCGCAGGTACGCCTCCGACTCGGGAGCGCGCCCCACGACCATTGTCTGTGATGAGCCGAAGCTCGACGTCGGCTGCGCGGAGGACACGTGCGTGTCCGCCATCGCGATGATGCTCACCGTGCGCGTGACCAGCGCGTCACGTTCCTGCTCGATGACTTCCGTCTGTGAAACCGAAACACCTTCCTGGGCACCCCCGCACCCACCCAGGAAGACCAGTGCCACTCCCAGACCCCCACCCACGGCTCCCAATGTCCACCGATTCACGTCATCTCTCCCTCGCGTGCTGCCATTGCGATGGGAAAGCAACAGGTGCGCCAACGCGTGCGGGCGCGAGCCCCACCGTGGGTGCCCGCGCCCGTCCCCCGCGCAACGAAGATTCGAGCCTCGCTAGGGCCGCAGCAGCAGGTGCAGCACGTCCGAGCGGCGTGACGTCGGCGTGTACCAGACGCCATCCACCTCGAACGCGCTGACCAGGTCTCCCGTGAAGAGGATGCCGCCCGGCTGCGGCGTGAGCAGGAGGTTCGACGGGAGCAGGTCGAACACCCGGACCCAGCGCGTCTCCAGCGCGTCCGTGAAGCTGGCCACCGTGGGCCGGTACGGCGCCTCCGACTCCGACGGGCCCACGTCTCCCAGGCCCAGCAGACTCCCGCCGCCCGCCTGCGTCGTCACCAGGTGCCCCTGGGCGTCCACGATGAGGTCCTGGAACGTCAGCTCACGGAACGTGCGCAGCACCACGTCCGCCCCCGTGGCGCCCAGCCGACCGAGCATCGTGTCCCGAGGCCCGCCGTCGTACTCGTCCGGCTCGCGGCTGGCGTAGGGCTGGCCCGCGAAGTCGAAGCGGCCACCGAAGTCTCCGATGAACGCGACGCCGCCGTCCGGCATGACGGCCAGGGCACGCAGGCTGCTGAAGTAGACCGGGATGACACGCACCCAGCCGAGCGCACCGCTCGCGTCCCACCGCGCCACGAACGGACCGATTCGCGCGTCCGGTCCCGCGCCGAAGTCCGTCGCCCTCCCCGCCCAGCCGCCCACGGTGACCTGCCCTCCGGCGTCCACCGCCACGCTCGTCGCCTCCGTGCCGCGCAGCGTGTCCGCCAGGAGCAGCTTCGCCCACTGATAGCCCCCCTGCCCGTCCAGCTTCAGCACGTACGAGTTCGGATACGTGTCGTCATAGGGGAACGGCTTGCCGGAGTAGACGGGCCCGGCGCCGAAGTCCGTGTAGCCCCAGAACGTGCCCACCAGCACCGCGCCGCCCTGCGCGTCCGTGGCCAGGTCGAGCACCTGCATCGGATTGTCGAGCCGCTCGTCGGCCCGCTGGAACCACGCGGTGTAGCCCCGCGCCCACGCCACCGCGCCCGACGCCGTCAGCTCCAGCACGAACATGCCGGTGCCCTGGGGCAGCGCGCCCGTCCCCAGGTCCGGTGTCCCGGCGTAGGAGCCGGCGGCGAGCACGTGTCCCCGCGCCGTCACCGCCACCCTCGAGAAGGAGACCTGCGCCTGCGTGAAGGCCCGCGTCCACACCACGCCCCCGTCCGCGCGGTGCAGCGTGACGACGTCCGTCCGCTCGGCAGACGGAGGGGCATCCCGCGTCTGCTCCCGGTGGCTGAGGACGACGAAGCCCCCGCCCGGCGCGGGCGCGGTGTGGTGCGAGCGCTCCGCCTCCGCCGCCGTGGACTGCTTCACCCACGCCGTCGTCCCCGAGGGCCGGGTGCCCCGGTACGAGCAGCGCGGCGCCGCGTCCTTGACGACGACGAGCTGGGGCGCGGCGTCGAGGATGCCGCGCTCGCTGGCCTCGGACGAGGCGAAGCGCAACCCATCCGCCGAGTCCGGCACCAACGCGAAGGCATGACGCCCCGACGTCGTCACCACATCGGTCACGTCGATCTCCACCCAGGAGTCCCGCGTCACCGCGCCCAGGTTCGCGAGGGCGCTCCCGCTCACGACGGGGCGATGGGCCCAGTCCGTCGTCGCCTCGTCGAACGGCCGCGCCGAGAACACCTGCGGTCCATTCGCCGACGCATCCAGCGTATACAGGCGCAGCAGCACCCGGCGCACGGGCTGCGTGCCCAGTTGCACGTCGAAGTCCAGGAAGCCCTCCGCTCGAGGTGCCCCATCCACGCGCAGCGAGGCCTCGCGGTGGTACGTCGTCGACGGCGTCTCCGGCGTCGCATACGTGTCATGGAGCGGAGGGACGGTGGTCGCGATGACCTCCTGTCGCGTCATGCAGTCATCGCCCGGCTCGCTCCGAGACGCACCCGCCCACACGAACAGCCGAGGCTCCAGGTCCGCGGCCTCGCGCGAGTGGAACGTCACCTCGTCCCTGGAATTGCCATACAGCCCGAAGGTGACGTCCCCGTTGCCACGCACCTGGTTCGTGACGTCGTACTCCACGAAGCCATAGGGCGCGAGGAACGGCGCCCGGTCCAACGTGCCCCCCACCCGCGCCGGACGCGTGCTCCACGTCAGGCCCGACTCGCTCCACGTGCCCTGGGTCCCGAAGACGGACGGACCGCCCTCCGTACCGTCCGCGGCCACTCGCAAGCGCAACACCGCGCGCTGCACCGTCTCCGTCAACCCCGTCACGGAGAAGCGCAGGTGCGCCTCGCGCCCCGGACTCGTGCCCACGCGCAGCGCCCGCGCCGAGCCACCCTCCGAGGAGCCCGGCGCATCCTCGGAGACGAACGTGTCCGCGCTCGGCGCGAAGGACACCGGCGCACCGGACACCGTCAGCGGCACGGGGCGCGGCGGCGGATGGTCCGACGCGGACTCCAACGTGAGCACCAGCTGGGGACGCAGGGCCGGGTCGGGGTGCTCGCTCGACGCGAGCGTCATGCCGTCCGTGCTGTCCGCGCGCAGGAACACGTCCACGTAGCTGCCCTGGGAGATGGACATGTCGCTGACGTCCAGCTCCATCCAGGTGCCGCTGGCCACGGCGCCCGCGCTGACCACGCCCCAGTACCCGCCCCAGTCCGGGCGGTTGCTCCACGTCGTCAGCTCGTTCCACGAACGCACGCCGGGCGGGTCGTACACCGTGGGGCCATCGACCGAGCCATCCACCGCGAAGACCCGCAGCCGCGCCGTCGTCACCGTGCCGGAGAAGGGCTCGATGAAGAAGCGCAGGTAGGCCTCGGACTCGGGAGCGCGGTCCACCTCCAGCGTGGGCGAGGAGCCGAAGCTCGTCGTCGGCGACGTCGCCACCACGTGCGTGTCCGCGCCCGCGCCGAACGTCACCGTCCGGGTGACCAGCTCCTCGTCACTCGACTCCGGGCGCGTGTCCGGGGACGACTCCACCGGAGGAGTGGCACTCCGTTCCCCTGGTTGGGAAGGCCCGCACCCACCCAGGAGCCCGAGCGCCACACCCAGCCCCCACCCCACCGCCCCGACTGTCTTGCGCCGCACGGCACCTCTCCCTCGTGTTCAACGAGGGAGGTCGCTGAGCAACAGGTGCGCCAGCGATTGGCCACCCGAGGACAGATGGAGCCGAGGCACCGCTCCCCCGCCTCCTCGGCGGGGGGGCGCCATCCAGGCTCAGTACACGTTGTACTTCTTGCGCAGCGCCTCGTGCTCGTCCGCGTTGCGCGAGGGGTGCAGGTTCTTCTGCGCGTCGTGCAGGTAGTACCAGAACTCGCTCGGCTTCGGCGCCATGGCGGCCTGGAGCGACTCCACCGTGGGCGCGCCGATGGGACCCGGCGGCAGGCCCTTGCGGTGCCGCGTGTTGTAGGGGTCCTCGGGGTCTCGCAGGCGCTTGAGGAACTCCTTGCGGTCGTTCCACTGCGCCAGCACGTAACGCGACGTCGCGTCCACGCCGAGCGGGAAGCCCTTGTCCACGCGCTTCCAGAGGATGCCCGCCACCAGGGGACGCTGCGCGGGCACCGGCTCCTCGCGCTCCAGCATGGAGGCCATCACCACCACCTCGTGCAGCGAGCGGCCGCTCCTGGCGATGGCGTCCTTGTTCGGCGTGTAGAAGCGCGCGGCGAAGGCGTCCAGCTGCCGCTGGATGAGGTCCTCCACGTCCACGTCCCCTGGGATGATGCCGTACGTCTCCGGGTAGAGGTAACCCTCCAGCGTGGTGACGGGCAGCGGGAACGGCGCCTTGAAGCGGCTGGGGTTGCTGGCCGCCGCGATGTACTCGCCCGGCTTGATGAGGTTCGCCGCGACGAGCGCCGCGTCCGTGTCGCGAAGCCGCCAGCCCTCCACCACCACGAAAGGGATGTCGTCCGGGAGCGGGTTGCCCTCCAGCGCCTTGGCCAGCTCCGCCACCGTCATGGACGGGCTCACCGGATGACGCCCCGCCTTGGGCGAGAACCCACCCCGACGGAACAGGTGGTAGCGCCAGACCCTGGTGTCCGAGAGCAACCCCTGCGTGACGAGCAGGCCGCCCAGGCCCCTGCCCGAGGTTCCCTTGGGGACGGTGAACTCCACCACGGGCGCACCCGGAGCGGCGACGGCCTTGTTGACCGCCCCCTCCATCACCACGAAGGCACCCACACCCGCCACCGCCGCCAACACGATGACCACTGCCAGAGCCGCGAGGACTTTCTTCATCGCGGCGCAGGGTAGCACCGCCGACGCGGCCTGCATCCTTCCGTGTCATCGGATGTCCGCTCCCAGGCGCTCCCCTGCTGGCCAGCCTGGTCGGCTCCCTCCGCCTGGCACCCGAATCGTCGTCCGTCCGCGCGCCCGGGTTCAATGGCGTCCCCTGATTCAGGTCCCCATCTTCGCGACGGTTGCACCCACCCGAAACGCGAGGACACGCCATGGCGACACAAGCGTCCACAGGGGCCGGGAAGATCTCCGGCAGCTACCTCACCACCCGCGACGGCACGCAGATCTACTTCAAGGACTGGGGCCCCCGGGATGGCCAGCCCGTCGTCTTCTCGCACGGCTGGCCGCTGTCGGCCGACGCGTTCGAGGACCAGATGATGTTCCTGTCGGACCGCGGCTATCGGACCATCGCGCATGACCGGCGGGGCAATGGTCGCTCGTCACAGCCGTGGAGCGGGCATGACATGGACCACTTCGCGGACGACCTCGCGGAGCTGACCTCGGCGCTGGGGTTGAGCAAGGCCGTGCACGTGGGCCACTCGACGGGCGGTGGCGAGGTGGCCCGGTACATCGGCCGGCATGGCACCTCGCGCGTGGCGAAGGCGGTGCTCATTGGCGCCGTGCCCCCCATCATGCTCAAGACGGACTGGCACCCCAACGGGCTCCCCATGAAGGTGTTCGACGACATCCGCGCGGGCGTGCGCTCCGACAGGGCGTCGTTCTTCCGCGAGCTGAGCCTGGCGTTCTTCGGCTTCAACCGCCCGAACGCGAAGGTCTCCGAGGGACTTCGTGACACGTTCGTCATGCAGGGGCTGATGGCCTCCATCAAGGCCGAGTACGACACCGTCAAGGCCTTCTCGGAGACGGACTTCCGCGCGGACCTGGCGAAGTTCGACGTGCCCACGCTGGTCATGCACGGTGATGACGACCAGATCGTCCCCTTCGAGGGCGCGGGCAAGCTCACCGCCACCCTGGTCAAGGGCGCGAAGCTCAAGGTCTACCCCGGCTTCAGCCACGGCATGTGCGCGGTCAACAAGGGCATCATCAACGAGGACCTGCTCGCCTTCATCCAGGGCTGACGCCACCACGGGCCGCGCGGACACGCCCCGTTCGCGCGGCCCGTCGTTCTTCTCCAGGTGAGGACAGCCCTCGAGCGGATTCGCGTGCGACGCGGACGTCCGACGTCCGTTCATGACGCAAGCCCCCCCGGCCTCGGCTCCCTTCGAGGTCAACCATGTGGTCGTCACGGATGCGAACGCGAGCCATCGCGGCGTTCGTCCTTTGTCTCGGGGTGTCGGGCGTTCAGGGGCGCGCGTGGGGTGCCACGCCACAGTCGGGGCCCGTGCTCTCCACGGAGCGGCCGGCAGGCGCCACGAGACGGGGCCCGGCGCACCTGAGCCAGACCGAGTCCGCCCTCGCCTGGGGCACCTCGACCTACCTCGCGGCCTGGGTGGACGAGCGCCACGGCATCCATGGGGAAGGCGGAGAAGGGACGCAGGTCTACGCGACCCGGCTGAACGCCTCGGGGGAGGTGCTGGACCCCGCGGGCATCCGGTTGACCCGGGGCTCCCATGTGCCGCTCTATCAGCAGGGCATCTCCATCGCCGGGGACAGCACGGGCTTCCTCGTGGTCTGGCAGGACGCCTCGGTCGACGGCAACACCGTCGCGCCCCTGCGCGGCACACGCGTGGGCGCGGATGGACAGGTCCTGTGGGCCGACCGGGAGTTGCTCCGCCCGAAGCCCGGCACCTCCACGCGGACCAGCCTGGCATTCACCGGTGACGGCTATCTGCTGGTCTGGGACGAGGAGTCGGACATGGGGGTGGAACACGTTCGCGCCACGCGGGTGGAGCTGGATGGAACGGTGCTCGACCCCGACGGCGTGGAGCTGGGCGAGGGCGGCGCCGGGACAGTGACCTGGACACCCCAGGGCGGGTTCATCACCTACGGGTCCCGGGGCGTCTGGGGCGTCCGGGTGAGCACACGTGGAGAGGCCCAGGGGAGCGCGTTCCGCATCAGCGCACCTGAAGCCACGCGCGCCAGCCCACCCCACCTCGCGTCCGATGGCACGAACCACCTGGTCGTCTGGACCGAGCCGGAGGCGGAGAACAGCGGGAGACAGAACGTCATGGGCGCGCGGGTCAGCGCCACGCAGGGTGTCCTCGGGGCGCCGTTCTCCCTCCACGACGCCCCCGCCTTCCAGCCCTCTCCGCAGGTCGCCTTCAATGGCACGAACTACGTGGTGACGTGGCAGGACGACCAGAGCCTCAACAGCGCGCGTGTCACCACCGTCTACGCCAAACGCGTGTCTCCGGCCGGCGCGGTGCTGGATGCCAGCGGCTACATCGTGCGGCGCAACCCGGGGAACGTCTTCCTCTTGCAGGAGGCGATGGCGGCCTCCGGCACGGACATCCTCCTCGTCTGGCAGAGCGACTTCGAGGCCCCCGACTCCACCCTCCACGCCTCGCGGCTGGACAGCACGGGAGCGCTCCTGGAGGACCATCTCCTCGTCTCGTCGTCGTCCAACCCCCAGCTCTCGCCCGCGCCGGCCGCGGGTGGCAATCACCACCTGGTGGTCTGGAGCGAGCCGAACGCGCTCCCGCAGGGCTCGGACATCTTCGGCACCTTCCTGGATGACGCGGGCGTCGAGCTGACACCGGGCGGCTTCGCCATCACCCAGTCCGCGAGGGACCAACAGCACCCCGCCGTCGCGTTCGACGGCACGAACTTCCTGGTGACCTGGACGGAGACCGACTCCGACACCGTCGACATCATGGCGCGACGGGTCCCCGCGTTCGGGGCCCCCGTCACCCCCGAGTTCCGCCTCCAGCCCAACGAGAGGCCCTCGGCCCGGCCGAGGCTCGCGTGCGACACGAAGACGTGCTTCGTGGCCTGGTACTCCCAGAGCTCCGACCCATCGTGGGACAGAATCGTCGGCAGCTACGTGGGCCCGGATGAAGGTGCGCCTTCCCAGCTCTCATCCACTCAGATCATCGGGCGCGGCCCCCTGGAGCAGGACCTGTCGGTCTCCTTCGATGGAAGTCACTTCCTGCTGGTCTACAGCTCGGGCTTCAGCACGGGCGCGAACCTGATGCGCGTCGAAGGCAAGCGCGTGGCGGCGTCTCCCAACCAGCCCGCCATGAGCACCTTCCCCATCAGCGGGGAGTCACCGGGCCTGCGCGCTCCATCCGTCGCGTTCGATGGGACGAACCATGTTGTCGCGTGGATGGAGGGCTCGCAGGTCCGCGCCGCCCGCGTGAGCCCCGGTGGCGCCGTGCTGGACACTCCGGCCTGGGAGATGTCTCCCGTGGAGGCCTCGCTCGAGCAGCGTCCGAGGGTCGTCTCCGACGGAATCTCCTCGCTCGTGCTCTGGGCCTCGCGGCCTCCCGAGGGCTCGACGCTCAACACGATTCATGGCACCCGGACGATGGCGTTCGACAGCACCCCGGGCACGCCCCAGGTCCTGGCCGCCGCGCCGTGGAGCGACACCTTCGCCGCGGGCACGTCCGTGAAGCGCGGGCAGTTCCTCGTGGCCTACTCCCGGTTCGAGGGGCCGCCGCATGGCACACACCGGGTCTTCACGCGCGCTGCCCGCTACAACACCGCGCCCCAGGTGACGGACCGTTCGTACGACCTGGTGGAGAGCACGCCGCTCGACCTCACGCTCACCGCGCGCGACGTGGAGGGTGACGACGTCACGTTCAGCGTCAGCGAGAGGCCAGCGCACGGAGCGGTGACGGGCACACCGCCCGACGTCACGTACACGCCCGAGTCCGGGTTCCGGGGCGAGGACCGCTTCCAGTTCACCGCGACCGATGCCCAGGGCATGGCGAGCACCGCCACCGTCCGGGTGAAGGTCCTCCGCGCGCCCGTGGCCCCCCAGGTGGAGCCGCTCGGCATCGAGTTGGACGAGGACACGAGCGTCACCCTCCGCTTGCTGGCCACGGATGAGAACGGCGATGTGCTGACGTATCTGATCGGCCCGCTGCCCATGCACGGCACGCTCATGGGGACACCGCCGGACCTCTCGTACACGCCGCACCCGGACTTCAACGGCACCGACTTCTTCGAGTACGCCGCGAGCGATGGCGACCTCGAGTCCGCGCGGGTCCGGGTGAGCATCACCGTGCATCCCGTCGATGACGCGCCGGTCGCCGAGGACTCGTCCTATGCCGTGGACCGGGACGCCTCCGTCGCCATCGTGCTGAAGGCCCACGACGTGGATGGAGATGCGCTCACCTACTCCGTGGCGCAACCGCGGAATGGAACGCTCACCGGCACCGCGCCGAACCTGGTCTACACGCCCTTCCCCCATGCCCGGGAGGACGAGTCGCTCGTCTTCACCGTGAGCGACGGGAAGCGTGTAGCCACGGGCACCGTCACCATCGATGTCCGGTTCCTGAACGTGCCGCCCTTCGCCGTGGATCAACAGCTCTCCGTCAACCCCGGCGAGAGCATCGACATCGAGCTCGACGTCGAGAACCTGGACGGTGACGTGTTGACCTACGAGCTCACCGAACGGCCCGCCTCGGGCACGCTGTCCGGCGAGCCGCCCCACCTGCGGTTCCAGGCGAGCGCCTCGTTCACCGGCCAGGTGTCCTTCACCTACGTCGTCAGCGATGGTCTGGAGTCAGCGACCGGCCGCGTGTTCATCCGGTCTCTGGCCAGACCGGTGGATCCGCCCGCCGGGAAGTCGGGAGGATGCTCGTCGTCCGGCGGCGCACCGTCGCTGATGCTGGTGCTCGGCGTCCTCGCTCTGCTCGCGCGGCGACAGCGCGCCCTCGGCCTCGTGAGGGCACGCGCCACGAAGCACCTCGGCTGAAACCGGGAGTCATGCGTGGGCCCGCGTCGCTTCGGGCCCACGCGCGGCATTCGAGGCCACCTCATGGAAGCCTGGCTTCAGCCGTCCCGCGGGCGCGACGGTGCCCCACGCATGCGGAAGTCATGATGATTCCGTGATGAGCGCCTTCGCCCCTTCGGGTTGAAGTGCCACCGACGAAACACCCCCCCGGCCTCGACTCCCAGCGAGGTCAGACATGTCGTCATCGTGGATGCGAGCGCGAGCCATCGCCGCGCTCATGGTGTGTCTTGGGATGTGCATGAGGCCGAGCCCTGCATGGGGCACCACCTCATCGAGGAATGTGTCCGGCGCGGCTGTCTCTCGCGGGCCCGACACCGCGACGCACGACGCCTGGTCCGCAGGGCAGCTCGGGCACTTCCTGGCCCCATCGCACGGATTGGACCTGGTTCCGGCCCAGGGCACCCCGCCCTTCCTCTCATCGGAGCGCGACGTGGGCGCGCGGCAGCTCGGCCCCGCACGCAGGACGCAGTCCACACCGAGGGCCGCGTCGGATGGGACGAACTTCCTGGTCGTGTGGATCGACGACCGGGACGAACGCAACGCGAGCCAGCTTCGCGCGACACGCGTGAGTCCGTCGGGAGAGCTGTTGGACCCGCTCGGGATTGCGCTGCCGGGGAGCGAGACCCGGCATCCGCCCGCCGTGGTCTTCGACGGCACGAACTACCGCGTCGTCTGGGTGGGCCAGGCCCCGACGGGAGGAACGCTCCTCAACAGCGTCCGGGTCCGTCCGGAAGGCACTCTTGTCGAGGCCACGCCGCAGGTCATCGTCCCCGCCCCCTCCGCGTCCCATCGGGAGTTCGTCGAAGTGACGCTCGTCTCCAACGGGACGGACCTCCTCCTCGTCTGGGGCGAGCGGGAGGTCGCCTCCTCAGAGACGCCTCAGCTTCGCGCGACCCGGGTGAGCCTGGACGGGCTCCCGGCGACCCCCGTCGGCCACGAGCTGTACCACGGGGGTGACGCGAGGGTGGCCTGGAGTGGCTCGGAGTATCTCGTCGTCTCCAATGGGGTCTTCCTCTCCAACAACGCCCTCTGGGGCGCGAGGCTGGACGCGAGCGGCGCGCTCATCGAGCGCATCTTCCTGGAGCGGCCCCAGGGGCGCATCCTGGGGCATCCCGCCATCGACTCAGACGGCGAAGGGTACTTCGTCACCTGGAGCGAGGCCCACGACGTCAACCGCACCGCCGTCGCGGTCATGGGAGCACGCGTGAGCGCCGCGGGCGTGATGGCGACCGCCGTCACGCTCTTCTCCGGCGCGGGTGACCGACGGCCCGTGGGCGTGGCGTTCGACGGCACGAACCACGTGGTGGCCTGGACTGACTACGCGGGGGGCGAGCCCTACGACTCGGGTGGCCTGCGCGCCACGCGCATCAGTCGCGCGGGCGCCGTGCTCACCCCGGCCAGCATCGTCCTCCGGAGGAACACCGTGGATGGAGCACGTCAGGCCACCGGGCTGGCGCTGAGCCAGGGCTCCGTGCTCGTCGCGTGGCACGACGCCTCCCCCGCGAGTGATGAGCAGGACACGTGGGCCTCGGTGATGAGCCTGTCGGGAACCGTCCTGAAATCAGAGCAGCGGCTCAGCAGCTCCACGAATACGCAGACCTTCCCCGCCATCGCCACGGATGGCCATGGGTACCTGGTCGTCTGGACGAACCGAACCCGGACGCCCCGGTTCGAGGACATCCATGGAACCTTCCTGAGCGCGGCGGGCACGGAGCTGACGCCTGGAGGCTTCGTCATCAGCGACGCCGTGGGAGTCCAGCGGTTCCCCACCGTCGCGTTCGATGGGACGCAGTACCTGGTGGTCTGGCAGGACGAGCGCGCCACGCCCCAGAAGCCCAAGCTTTACGGTCGGAGGATTCCGCCGCCCGGCCACGGAGCGCTCGGAGCCGAGTTCCCCATCTCGACGGAGTACGAGTACAACATGGACCAGCAGGTCGCCTGCGGCGGTGGCGCATGCCTGGTGACCTGGGGGAGCGGCTACCAGATCCTCGCGGCGCGCGTGAGCGCGGCGGGCGTGGTCCTGGATCCTCAGCCCATCGTCCTGACGCCGGACGTGTGGAACGTCATGGCCGCGCCCTCCGTCTCATTCGACGGAGCGGACTTCATGGTGATCTGGAACCGCTACCTCCTCGGAGACGGGGTCCATCAACTGGAGGGAGTTCGCGTCGACAAGGATGGACTCCTCCTGGAACCGGGGCGATTCGTGCTCGGGGAGCCGAACAAGGACCTGGTGAGCCGGCCCGGGCTGGCGTTCGACGGGCAGAACCACCTCATGGTCTGGGGCGAGCAGACGACGGTGTGGAGCCGGCGCGTGAGCAGGTCCGGGACCCTCCTCGACCTGGAGCCGCGGGTGCTCGCCTCCGGGCTCGAGGCTCCGAGCACGCCGAACCTTGCATTCGATGGAGAGGGGTTCCTCGTCAGCATCGTGAGCAGGCTGTCCGGGGAACCGTGGCACCACCCCTGGCGGGTCTGGGCCCGGCGCGTGTTGCCCTCGGGCGAAGCCTTCGGAGACCTGATGGAGGTGGCGCCGGACCAGGACCCACACGCGCCTCAAGGCTCGAGCATCGCCTCGGTGGGCCCGGGGCACTTCATGCTGGTCTCCTCGCGACTCAGGGGCGAGCCCCACGCCGCACCGAGGGTCCACACGCGGGAGGTCGCCTACAACGCGGGCCCCGAGGCCGAATCGGGACACGCCGTGCTGGATGAGGACACGCCTCGGCCCATCACGCTCACGGGCACGGACCCGGAGGGCGATGCGCTCGGATTCGTCATCACGGAGCCTCCCGCGCACGGCACGCTGACGGGCACGCCGCCGCAGGTCGTCTACACGCCGGACGAGAACTTCCATGGGACGGACCAGTTCCGGTTCCTCGTCAGGGACCGTGGCGCGCCCTCGGATGAGACCACCGTGTCGCTGACGGTGACATCGAAGGAGGATGTCCCCGTCGCGAAGGCGCTCACGCTCTCACTCCAGGAGGACACGGCGGCGCAGCTCGTGCTCGACGGTTCGGATGGAGATGGAGACCCGCTGATGTTCACCGTCACGGCGCAACCCGCGCACGGCACGCTGACGGGCACACCGCCGAGGCTCACGTACACGCCACACGCGGACTTCCATGGCGTGGATGCCTTCGAGTTCGTCGCGAACGATGGCAGGCAGGCTTCGACGCCCGTCGCCGCGTCGCTCACGGTGACACCCGTCAATGACGCCCCCATCGCCCGGGCCGGCCGCTTCACGGTGTCCGCGGCGGGGAGCGTCGAGGTGACGTTGGAGGGCAGCGACATCGATGGCGATACGCTGGCGTACCGCGTGACCCGGCAGCCCATGAGGGGAGCGCTCTCGGGCACACCGCCTCGCCTCGTCTATCGCGCGGATGAAACGGAGCCGGGGGAGGATTCGTTCGAGTTCTCCGTCAGCGATGGCTCGCTCGGCGCGACGGCGATGGTGACGATTGAGGTCACCCAGCGGAGGAACCAGGCCCCTGTCATCCGGGAGCAGACCTTCGTCGTCCCGCAGGGCGAGTCCATCGACATCGTGCTGGATGCGGAGGACCCGGACGGCGATGCATTGACGTATGCCATCACCCAGGCGCCCGCGTCGGGCACGCTCACGGGGGAGGCGCCGACGCTGACCTATCGCGCCAGCTCTTCGTTCGCGGGTGAGGCGTCGTTCACGTACACGGCGTCCGACGGGCTCGAGACCGTCATGGGACGGGTGCGCATCGAAGTGCAGGCGCCCCCGGCTCCGCCCAGGACTCCGTCATCCGGTGGCTGCTCGGCGTCACCGGGCACGTCTTCCGTCCCCGTCCTCTTCGCGTGCTTCGCGCTGACGCTGCTCGCGCGTCGGAACAAGGACACGTCCATCGGGCGCGTCCTGAAGCGACCCGGCTGAATCCGTCCTCTTCGAGTGCTTCGTGCTGGCGCGGCTCGCGCGTCGAAGCAAGGGCACGTCCATCGGGCGCGCCCTGAAGCGACTCGACTGAGTATCGGCCTCGGGCCCTCGCGATGGTCCGGCGTGGGGGCGCGTTGACGACGGTCCTGGGATGAGGAGGAGGTCGGCGCGGCGACGTCCGGCCTGGATGCGTCGTGACCCGATGCCGGAGGGGCGCAGCCACGCACAGGCAGCCTCCGCTTCGACTGCGCGGACAGACAGGCCGATGCCCATGGCGGAGTCACACTTGCGCCGGAGCACGTACCGGATTGCGAGCAACGCGATCGACGGATGCGCCCCACGTGCCCTCGCGCCCCTGGCGGCGCGCCATGCTCGCTCACGGCCCTGCAGCGTGAGCGAGCCGCTGTGCCCTCACTCCCGGTTCGCGGTCTTGATGACGGGCAGCTTGGGCGCCCGACCATAGAGCAGCTGGTAGGTGTTGTACGAGCGCAGCACGCGCTTGATGTAGCCGCGCGTCTCGGAGATGGGGATCTCCTCCACCCACGCGTCCAGCGGCAGGTCCGGCTTGTCCGCGCGCCAGCGATTCACCGCGCCCGGCCCCGCGTTGTAGCTGCCCACCGCGTACGGCGTGTGCCCGCCGAACTTCTTGAGCAGCCCGCCCAGGTAGTGCGCGCCGAAGCGGATGTTGAGGTCCGGCTGGAGCAGCTGGTCCACCGTGAAGCGCTTGAGCTTCAGCTCGCGCGCCACGCCCTTCGCGGTGGACGGCATGAGCTGCGTGAGCCCCAGCGCGCCGGCCCACGACAGCGCCTTCGGGTCCAACGCGCTCTCCTCGCGCATCAGCGCCTGGAGCAGGTCCGCCTCCACACCCGACACCGCCGTGTGCTTCTCGATGAGGTCGCGGAACGCGTTGGGATACGCCACCTCCCACACCACGCGCGTCTCGCTCGTGATGCGTCCGCTCAAGTCCTTGCGCAGCGCCAACCGGGCCACCGCGTGCGCGGCGCGCTCATCGCCCGCCTCGTGCAGCACCAGCACCAACAAGCGGATGGCCTCCGCGGGCTGGTTCGTCCGGCTCACCGCGAGCAGCTCCGACGACACCGCCTCCGGGAAGCCCAGGCGCAACAGCTCCACGCCCGCGCGGAAGTGCGGGTCCTCACCCACCGGGCCCGCGAACAGCGGCCAGGGACTGGCCGCCTCCGGCACCGCGAAGATCTCCGGGGAGATCCGCTCCAGTCGCTGCGGATCCAACGCGGCCAGCTGCGAGCGCGCCATCAGCCCGTAGTACGTCGCCGGGTGCTCCACGGAGATCTTCTCGAACAGCTCCGCCGCGCCCTGGATGTTGCCCTGGTCCTGGAACGTGCGGGCCCGCCAGTACCGCGCGCGCTCCACGTCGTAGCTCTCGTCCGCCTGCGCGAAGCGCTGCTCGATGCGGTCCAGGAACGACAGGCCCGCGTCCTCCACCTTGCTCGTGCGCGCGATCCAGTACGCCTTGAAGAGCGCCTCGCCCAGGAAGTCCCCCTGGGGATACAGCCGCGACAGCTCGTCCAGCCGCGCCATCGCCTCCTTGGGGCGGCCCGTCTTCACGTACAGGTCCGCCGCGTAGAAGAGCGCGTCGTCCGCGAAGCTGTGGTCCGGGAACTCGCGCGCCAGCCGCTCGTACGTCTCCGTGCCGCGCGACGAGTCGACGATGGAGCGCGACGAGCCGAGCACGTACAGCGCCCGTGCCAGCAGGTCTCTGTCCGTGCACTTCTCCACCACGGGCGACAGCATCTGGATGGCGCGCGTGTGCTCGCGCTCCTTGCGCAGGCCCTTGCCGTAGGAGAAGTGCGCGCGGCACGCCAGCGCGTCCGGGAGCTTCAGCTGCGTGAGCAGCGGCTCCAGCTGCGCCAGGCCCTGCTTGTTGCGGTGCAGCTCCACCAGCGCCTCGCCGCGAGCCACCCGGGCCTCCACCGGCGCCGTCTGCCCCTTGAGCCGCTTGTCGGCCTGGACCGCCAGCGGTGACAACGGATGCGCGCCCCACAGGCGCCACAGCGCGGCGCGCTCGGCGGCCTTGTCCTTCTTCTCCGCGGCGATGTCGGCGATGGCCATCAGCGCCTCGGCACCCACGTTGCGCCCCCAACTGGGCGCCGCGCGCGAGGTGAGCGGCTCCAGCGCCGCCATGGCCCCTTCCGCGTCCTTCTTCTTGCGCAGCACCCGGGACAGCGCCAGCCGCGCGTCCACGTACAGCCGGGACTCGGGCGGCACCTGGGCCAGCTGCACCGCGGCCTCGTCGTAGCGGCGCAGCCCCTCCAGCGCCACGCCCGAGTGGGTCAGGCACCGGTCCCTCAGCGCGGGGTAGTCCGGCGCCAGGGCGGCCAGCTCCTTCGCGGCGGTCTCCTCGTCCCCCGAGCGCAGCGCGGCCAGCGCGCGCAGGTAGCGCACCGGCGGGCTGTCACCCTCGTCCTTCAAGAGCTCGCGGGCGCGGGCGAAGTGCCCCTTGTCGAAGGCCGCGCGGGCCTCCTTCTTCTTGCCCTCGCCGAAGTACGGCGACAGGTCCTCCAGCGCGTAGCGGCGGCCCCGGTGGACGACGGGTGCGGGCGGCGCGGCGTTGGGGAAGGCCGGGTTGAACACCTCCACGAAGCCAGGCGGCAGCGGCGACTTCTCGGCGTCCGGCGGCGGTGAGAGCTGCGCCTCCGGAGGCGCGTTCTCGGTGTGGGTCGTGGGGGCCTCGGAGGCCTCCGTCCCGGAGGGGGCCGGGGACGAGGGAGCCTGCGCGGACAGCATGAGCGCGGAGGCGATGACGGCGAGCTTGGGCAGGAAGGGCTTCATACGCGGGGCTGGGGAGCCTGGGAGGTGGGCGCGGGCTCGCCCCAGGACAACCGGGGGTGCATGGAAAATTTCCGGAGGCTGTCACAGGTTAGACTGTCCGCCCGCCCATGGACATCCGGACTCAGAGCGCGCTGCTGGCATCCATCATCGGCCTCGCCCTTGGCGTGTCCATGTTGTTGCGCCCGGCCAGGCCCAAGGTGCTCACCCTGTACTCCGTCTTCGCCCTGACGGTGGCCGGGTACTACCTCTCGTTCTTCTTCCACAGCCTCTTCCCCGAGGTGACGTACCCCTGGGCGCACCGCATCACCCTGGGCATCACCGTCCTGGTCGCCTCGCTCATCCCGGGCGCCGCCGTGGGGTTCTTCCTCGAGTTCTTGGATGTCAGCAAGGGAACACACCTGGTGGGCCGCCGGCTCGCCCTCCTGTCGGTCTTCCTGGGCCTGGCCGTGGCGGTCACCCCCCTGGCCGACAAGCTGTGGGCCCGGGTGGCCATGGGCGTCTGGGTGCACGGCTCCCTGCTCGCTTCGGTGTCGTTGCTGCTCCACCGGGTCCGCAGCAACGAGTCGCGCATCGAGCAGCTGCGGCTGATGTACCTGGCCATCGGCGCGGCGGCGGGCATCCTGTTCTCCGCGCTGGACTTCATCGGCAGCTCGGTGCCGTTGCCGACGCTGGGGCCGGTCTTCACCACGCTGTACCTGTTCTTCCTCGCGCAGACGCTGCTGCGGCTGCGGCTGATGGACCTGCACGAGCTGCTGGGGAAGATTGCGTCGCAGACGGTGCTGGCGGTGATCCTCGCGGCCGTCTTCACGGTGTTGACGGCGTGGGTGGACGAGGACACGGGCCTGTTCCTGTTCAACACGGTGGTGGCGGCCTTCGTCATCCTCATCCTGTTGGACCCGCTGCGAACAAAGGTGGAGGAGATGGTGGTGCGCATCTTCTTCCGCGAGCGCTTCGCGCTGCTGGACGCGCTGGGGACCTTGCGCGCGCGGATGGCGAACGTCATCGACATCTCCGAGCTGGCCACGCTGGTGCTGGACACGCTGCACGAGACGGGGCGCGTGACGCACTCTTCGGTGTACCTGCTCGCGGAGGACCGGCCCGGCTACCGGCTGCTCGACTCACGCGGGCCGTTGCCGGTGGCGTTCCTCGACACGGCGGCGGCGCGGGGCCTGTTGTTCGCGGTGGCGAGCGGGCAGAAGGCGGTGCTGCTGGAGAACGTGGAGCGCCGGGGCGCGACGATGCGGCTCCAGTCGGTGGAGGGGCGCCGGTATCGCGACGAGCTCAAGCGGTTGAACGACACGCGCGCGGCGCTGGTGCAGATGCGCGCGGGCATCAGCGTGCCGCTGGTGGGCAACGACAGGGTCATCGGCTTCCTGAACCTGTGGGACGAGCGGGTGCCGGAGGCGTACGCGTCCGACGAGATCGCCCTCATCCTGGAGGTGGCGGAGAAGCTGGCGACGGTGCTGGAGAACTCGAAGCTCTACGAGAAGATCCGGGAGCGGGATCGCCTGGCGGCGCTGGGAGAGATGGCGGCGGGTCTGGCGCACGAGATCCGCAATCCGCTGGGGGCCATCAAGGGCGCGGCGCAGTGCCTGGACCCCAGGCGGCTGCCGGGCGAGGACGGCGAGTTCCTGGAGGTCATCGTCGAGGAGGTCAACCGGCTCAACGGCGTGGTGACGGCGTTCCTCGACTACGCGCGGCCGATGAAGCAGAGCTTCGGGCCCACGGACCTGAACGAGGTGGTGACGCGCACCATGCGCCTCATCCAGAACGACGTGCCGTCGAGCGTCGCGCTGGCGGTGGAGCTGGACCTGCAGCTCCCGCGAGTGGACGGAGACGCGGAGCAGCTCAAGCAGGTGCTCATCAACCTGGTCCAGAACGCGGTGCAGGCGCTGGACACGCGCGAGGGGCGAATCACGGTGCGCACGGAGCGGCCGGAGCGCTTCGGTGAGTTCCGCAACGCGGGCGGCGAGCTGTTGGAGGTGCGGGTCTCCGACACCGGCCCGGGCATCCCCTTGGACCAGCAGCCGCACATCTTCGTGCCGTTCTTCACGACGAAGCAGAAGGGCACGGGGCTGGGGCTCGCCATCTGTCAGCGCATCGTGAAGAACCACGGAGGCAGCATCTCCGTGCAGAGCAAGGCGGGCGAAGGCACCACGTTCATCATCCGCATGCCCGCGCTGCCGGTGGAGAAGCCCGTGGAGGCGCTGCCGGAAGGAACGGGAACGCCGCCTCCGGCCACGCGCATCTCCCAGTCGATTCCCGTGCCCGAGGAGCTGCGCGAGCCCCCCAAGCCGCCCTCCCCCGCCCCGCGCGCCAGCAAGCGCGAGCGGAAGCGCAAGGCGGGCTGAGGCTCACGTCACGGGGTGACGCGGCCCGCGCGCGGACCCGCGTTTCACGGACGGCTCAGCCCAACGACGCCGTCGCCTCCGCCAGCTTCTCCTGCGCCGCCTCCCAGCGCGCGTAGAGGTCCTCCAGCGACTCCTTGCCCGCGCGGTGCGCATCCATCAGCGGCTTGGCGCGCGCGAAGTCGTTGTAGAGCACGGGGTCCGCGAGCTGCGCCTCGCGCTCCTTCTGCTCCGCCTCCACCTTGGCGATCTGCTCTTCGAGCTTCGCGATCTCCTTCTTGAGCGGCCCCTCGACCACGCTGCGACGCTGGCGCGCCTCGGCCTCCAGTCGCTTGCGGTCCTTCTCCGAAACGGGCCCGGAGGACACCTTCTCCCCTCCGCGTGACGCGCCAGCCGCCGCGGCCTCCGCCTCCAGTCGCTGCTGCTCCTGGTGGTACAGGTAGTCGTCCAGGTTGCCCGGGTGCGGGGTCAGCTTGCCCTCCGCCACCTCCCAGACGTGCGACGACAGCCCGTTGATGAAGCTGCGGTTGTGGCTGACGAACAGCAGCGTGCCGCCGTAGCCCTTGAGCGCTTCAATCAGCATCTCGGACGAGTCCAGGTCCAGGTGGTTGGTGGGCTCGTCCATCAAGAGGAAGTTGGAGGGGACCAGCAGCAGCTTGGCCAGCGCCACGCGTGCGCGCTCACCACCGCTGAGCACGCCGATGGGCTTGTCCACGTCGTCACCGCTGAAGAGGAACGCGCCCAGCACGCCGCGCACGTAGCTCTCCGGCTTGTCCGCCGCCAGGGGCCGCACCTCCTCGATGATGGTGTTCTGCCGGTCGAGCTTGTCCGCGTGGTGCTGCGCGTAATAGCCCACCACCACGTTGTGCCCGAGCGTCACCGTGCCCGTGTCCGGCGCCAGCTCCCCCGCCACCATCTTCAGGAGCGTCGTCTTGCCCGCGCCGTTGGCGCCCACCACGGCGATGCGCTGCCCGCGCTCCACCCGGCCCGTGAGGCCGTCGTACACCGTCTGCGCGCCGTACTTCTTGGTGATGCGCTCCAGCGTCACCACGTCCCGGCCGCTCCGATCCACCTCCGGGAAGCGGAAGCGCATCGTCGAGCGCTCCTCCAGGACGTGCACCTTCTCCAGCTTCTCCAGCATCTTCGCGCGGCTCTGCGCCTGCTTCGCCTTGGTGGCCTTGGCGCCGAAGCGGTCGATGAAGCCCTGCAGCTCCGCGCGCCGCGCCTCGACCTTCTCGGCGCGCGCCTTCAGGAGCTCCTTCTCCTCCGCGCGCAGGCGCTTGTAGTCGTCGTAGTTGCCCGCGTACTCGCGCACGCCCTCCAGCTCCAGCGACACCACCCGGTCGATCTGCCGGTTGAGGAAGTCGCGGTCGTGGGAGATGAGCACCAGCGCCTTGTTCGAGCGGCGCAAGAAGCCGTCGAACCAGGCCAGCGTGGGCACGTCCAGGTGGTTGGTGGGCTCGTCGAGCAGCAACAGGTCCGGGTCCTGGAGGAGCAGGCCCGCCAGCGCCGCGCGCATCCGCCAGCCGCCCGACAGCGCCGACGTGGGCTTGGCCAGGTCCAGGTCCCTGAAGCCCAGGCCCTTGAGGATGCGCTCGGCGTGGTGCTTCCCGAAGCGGTTCTCGAAGTCGTCCAGCTCCGCGTGCAGGTCGGCCAGGGACTGGGCCAGCTCGAGCTGCTCCTCCTCGTCGGTGGCCGCCGCGAGCGCCTCCTCGGTGTCCTTCAGGCGCACCTCCAGCGAGTCGCGCCCGGGGACGGTGCTCATCACCGCCTCCACCACCGTGCCCTCCGGCAGGCCGGCGATCTCCTGGGGCAGATACCCCCACCGCGCGCGGCGCCGGTACGTCAAGGTCCCCGAGTCCGGCTGGAGCACCCCCGCGAGAATCTTCATCAGGGTGCTCTTCCCCGTCCCGTTGGCCCCCACGAGGCCTACACGGTCCTTGGGGCCGAGGGTGAAGTTGTCGCTGTCGAAGAGGACCTTCTTCCCATAGGAGAGGCTGAGGTCCTGGGCGATGACGAGGCTCATGGCGGGCGGGGATGTAACAGCCTCCGGCGCCTCGGGAAATGGCGCAGATGCCTGCCCGGAGGCCCTGCGGCCCAACGCCCCCTTTCCGGACCCGCCCGGGGCCTGCCTATACTCCGGCCCCACATGGCTGCCCCCTGTCCCCATTGCGGAAGCACCGACGGCGTCGACCACCTCTGCGCAGGCCAGAGCCTCCAGCTCATCGGACAGGTGCTCGATGGCCGCTACAAGATTGAGAGCGTGCTCGGCCAGGGCGGCATGGGCATGGTGTTCCGCGCCACCCAGACGTCGGTGCAGCGCCCCGTCGCCGTCAAGACGCTCAACCCGTCGCTCGCCGCCGCGCCCCAGTTCTTCGAGCGCTTCCGCCGCGAGGCGGAGATCGCCAGCCGCCTGCGCCACCCGAACGTCATCACCATCTTCGACTTCGGCCGCGCCCCCGACGGCACCTGCTACTACGTGATGGAGCTGCTCCAGGGCGAGAGCCTCAAGGAGGTCGTCAAGCGAGAGGGGCCCATGTCCCTGCGCCGCGCGACGAGCCTCCTGGAGCAGGCCACCCAGGGTCTCGCGCACGCGCACGCCGAGGGCTGCGTCCACCGCGACCTGAAGCCCCACAACATCATGGTGCAGGACCTGGGCGGGCGGGACTTCGTCAAGGTGCTGGACTTCGGTCTGGTCAAGGCGCTCGAGGCCGAGGAGGAGGAGCAGCTCACCTCCACCGGCCAGGTGCTGGGCACGCCCCAGTACATGCCGCCGGAGCAGGCCGGCGGTGAGTCCGTGGACCAGCGCTCGGACCTGTACTCGATGGCGGGCGTGCTCTACTTCTGCCTCACGGGCAGCTCGCCGTTCGGCGCGAACACCGTGCGCAAGGCGCTCACCGCGTCGCTCACGCAGCAGGTGCCCGCGGTCAACACCAAGCGCCAGGGCGCCCCCGTCCCGCCCGCGCTGGACGCGTTCTTCCGCAAGGCGCTCGCGCCCGAGAAGGACGACCGCTACCAGAACGCGCAGGAGTTCATCGACGCGATGATGGACTCGGTCGCGGACGCGACGCCCGAGCAGTTCGACGCGATGCCCAGCGGCGGCTCCTCCTCCGGCGTCAACGAGCGCGGCAGCGGCAGCCGGGCCAGCAGCCGCGCCGGACGTCCCTCCGCGGGCAGCGGCAGTGGCGTGCGGTCTCGCGCCGGCGGCGCACCGGGCCGGGGCTCCACGCCGTCCAACGTCGTCGTGGCCCGCAGCCAGGCGGGAGTGCCTGGAGGCAGCGGCTCATCTCCCAGCCGCGTCCGCCAGGGCCCGCCTCGCCCCGCGCCGGTCCAGGCCCCGCCTCCCGAGCCCCCCGCGCCGGAGGGCATGTCCACGGGCAAGAAGGCGGCTCTCGTGGTGGTGCCGCTGCTGCTGATCGGCATCGCCGCCGCGGTGGTCATCGGAGGCCAGGGCGGCTCCAAGACGCCCCCCACGCAGGTCGTCGAGGTCCCGAGAGATCGTCCCACGAGCCCTCCGCCGACGACGGCGAACACGCCGCCCACGCAGGCCGCGGCGCAGTCCATCCGGGTGAAGTTCAACTCGTCGCCGGCGGGCGCCGCCATCTTCGAGGGTGAGGAGCAGATCGGCACCACCCCCATCGAGCTGATGCTCCCGCGCGACAAGTCGCACCAGCTCACCTTCCGGCTGGCGAACCACAAGTCGGAGGAGCGCTCGCTCAACTTCAGCCGCGTCGCGGGAGACAGCCAGACGGTGGACGTGTCGCTGGAGCCCATCCGCGCCGCCACGCCGCCCAAGCCGCGCCCCACCCGGCCGACCAACTCCGGGCAGGAGATCAACGTCTTCGAGTGAGTCGTGGCCCGGGCTCCCCGTCACCTCACGGGGAGCCGCGCCGCACGACGGGGGCTTCAGACGAGCCGGCCCAGCTTCGGCAGCACCTCACCGCTCTTGCCCTGGACGAAGTGCTCGAAGCTGGAGGCGTTCTCCGACGCATCCAGGTTCACGAGCCACGTCTCTCCGCCCGCGGCCCGCACGTTGTCCACCATGCCCGCCGCGGGATACACGGCGCCGGACGTGCCGGCCGCGAGGAAGACGAGGCGCCCGCCCGAGCGCATCGCCTTCACCGCGAAGGACTCGATGCGGGTGAGGTCGTCGGGGTCCAACTGCTCCCCGAACCAGACGATGTGGGGCCGCAGCAGGGCTCCACACTCCTTGCAGCCGGGCACGGTGCCGGACGCGTACACGGTGGTATCCGGGAACGGGGGGCGCGTGCAGTCGGGGTTGCTGCAGCGGGAGGTGAAGAGGTTGCCGTGCATCTCCACCACGCGCTGGCTGCCGGCGCGGCGGTGCAGGCCGTCCACGTTCTGCGTGGCCAGGAGGAAGCGGTCTCCCAGGTGGCGCTCCCAGGCGACCAGGGCCTCGTGGCCCGGGTTCGGCGAGACGTCGGCTGCTCCAGCCCGGCGCTGTGAGTAGAAGCGCCACACCCGCATCGGGTCCTTGGCGAAGCCCCGCGGCGAGGCCACCTCCGTCACGGGCTGGTCCTCCCACAAGCCGTTCATTCCTCGGAAGGTGGGCACTCCGCTCTCGGCGGAGACGCCGGCGCCGGTGAGGACGAGCAGCCAGGTATTGGAATCAAGAAGGAGCGTTTCCATGGAGCCTCCTGCACGACATGGGATTCAGGTTATGAAGCGGGACGTTGACCGCCCCCGGGGCTGACTCGTGGGTGCGCAAGCCCTTGGCTCGAGGAGCCCATCATGGCGGAAATCACGCTGAACCTGACCGCGGTTCCCAAGGCGCAGGCGTACGAGGAGCTTCAGCAGCATGTGAAGGCCGCGCTCGCGGGTATCGACGACCCCATCGCCGGCATGGCGACGATGAGCTGCCTCATCCACCACGCCTTCGGCCACCTGTGGACGGGCTTCTACCGGGTGGTGACGCCGGGCAAGCTGCTGCGCGTGGGCCCCTACCAGGGCACGCTGGGGTGCCTGGAGATCAAGTTCGGCAAGGGCGTGTGTGGCACGGCCGCGGAGAAGGGTGAGACGCAGGTGGTGGCGGACGTGCACGCCTTCCCGGGGCACATCGCCTGTGACGCGCGCTCCGCGTCGGAGATCGTCGTGCCCGTGTACGGGAAGAACCGCGAGCTCATCGCCGTGCTGGACATCGACTCCGCGAGCAAGTCCACCTTCGACGAGGTGGACCGCCGCGAGCTCGAGACGATGATGCGCTGGTTCCAGGAGTAGACGACGCGGGCCCGGGCGCGCGGGCTCAGTCCCCGCGCGCGTAGGCCACGGCGAGCTGTCCGGCGAAGCGGGCGTTGTTGGCGAGCAGCGCGAGGTTGGCCTTGAGCGTCTTGCCTCCCGTGCGATTGCCCAGCTCGCGCAGCAGGAACGGCGTCACGTCCTTGCCACGGATGCCCTGACGCTCCGCCTCCGCGAGCGTGGAGGCGATCTGCAGCTCCACCTCGTGCTTGGGCAGCGCCGTCTCCTCCGGCGGCGGCACGGTGTAGAGCACCCCTCCCTGCCCCAGCGTCTCGAAGCGAGCGCGAGCGATGCGCGCGGCCGTCGCCACGTCCCCCACGCTGTGCTCCAGCTGGATGCCGGACTCGCGGCTGTGGAAGGACGGGAGCTCGCGCGTTCCCACGCCGATGACGGGCACACCCGCGGTCTCCAGCAACTCCATCGTCTTGGGCAGGTCCAGCACGGACTTGGCGCCCGCGCACACCACGGCCACGGGGAAGCGCGCCAGCGCGGCGATGTCCTGCGAGATGTCCCAGTGCTCGGAGGCGCCCCGATGGACGCCGCCGATGCCGCCCGTGGAGAAGACGCGGATGCCGGCCGCGGCGGCCAGCTCGCACGTGGCGCTGACGGTGGTGCCGCCCGTGGCGCGCGTGGCCACGGCGATGGCCAGGTCACGAGAGCCGAGCTTCAGCAGCTTCTCCTTGCCCTCTGCGAGCCGACGCAGCTGCGCGTCCTCCAGGCCGATGCACACCTGACCATCGACCACGGCGGTCGCGGCGGGCACGGCGCCCGCGCGGCGGATGGCCTCTTCACAGGCGCGAGCGGCGGCGAGGTTGTCCGGATAGGGAAGCCCCTGAGCCACCACACTCGTCTCGAGCGCGACCACAGGCTGGCGCGAGTCGAGGGCGCGACGCACCTCGTCCGAAAAGCGTAGTTCCATGACGCGCGGTTAAGCCATGGCTGTCGTTGGGGCACAAGCCAGGCGCGCGCGGAAACGTCGGCTTGCACGCGGGAGTGCCGGGCCTTATTCCCTCGCGCGCCGTGTCCACGACTGTCGCCAGCGCTCCCGCCGCGCCGCCTCGCACCTTCTCCGCGAACGACGTGGCCATCCTGTGTGTCGTCGTTGTCTGGGGCACCAACTACACGGTGGTGAAGGAGGCGCTGGGAACGATTCCGCCGCTCGCCTTCATGGCGGTGCGCTTCGCCATCGCCTCGGTGGCCATGGCCGCGCTGCTGCTCGTGGTGGAGGGCTGGAAGCCGCTGAGCCGGCCGGTGTTCCTCAAGCTCGCGGCGCTGGGGCTGGTGGGAAACACGCTGTACCAGCTGTGCTTCATCCTGGGCCTGGCGAACACCACGGCGGCGAACAGCGGGCTGCTGACGGCGGTGACGCCGGTGCTGGTGGCGGCGTTGGGCGCGGTGCTGGGCGTGGAGCGTCCAGGCCGTCCGCTGGTGATGGGCATGTCGCTGGCGGTGGTGGGGATGGTGCTGGTGGTCGCCGCGCGAGGCCCGTCGCTGGGAACGGGGACGCGACTGGGCGACGGACTCATCCTGGGGGCGTGCGCGTGCTGGGCGCTCTACACGGTGGGCATCCGCTCGGTGGGCAACGAGGTGTCGGCGCTGCGCATCACCGCCATCACCATGCTGACGGGGGCGCCGGGCGTGGTGCTCGCGGGAGTGCCGGAGGTGCTCGCGCTGGACGTCGGGAGCATCGGCTTCGGGGCGTGGGCCGGCGTGGTGTACTCGGCGCTGGTGCCGCTGGTGCTCAGCTACTTCATCTGGGGCCGTACCGTGCAGCAGGTCGGCAGCGCCCGCGCGTCGCTCTACAACACGGGCGTGCCCGTGGTGGCGGCGCTCACGGCGTGGGGCGTGCGCGGCGAGCGGCCCACGTGGCTCCAGGCCCTGGGCGCGGTGCTCATCCTCGGGGGCGTGCTGCTCAGCCGCAGGAAGTGAGCGGACGACCATCACGCCCCTCGACGCATCTCCCGTTCCCTCGGCGCGACCGAGAGAGTCCCGAGGCAGCAAGGGCGCCTGCTAGAGTGAGCCGCGGAGCCTCGGCCCCAGCCACATCGCGATACCCGTGAGTCGTTGAGCGCCCCTCCACCTCGAGGCAGCACCGCGTCCGTCCTCGGCTCGCGGCCCGCTTGAGGCCCTTCGCCTTGGTTCGCGTCGAGGATTGACAGCGCGGGGCCGGAAACCAAGCCGCGCCGGCCGTCAGCGCCCGTCCTCGCCTCGCCGTCCGCGCTCCACCGACAGGCCGTACTCCTCGATCTTCTTGTCCAGCGTGGGCCGGCTGATGCCGAGCAGCGCCGCGGCCTTCACCTTCTTGCCGCCCGCCTCACGCAGCGCCTCCGCGATGGCGTCGCGCTCGAGCCTCCCGACACGGGCCTGGAGCGTCTGCGCATCACTCGCCGCCGCGCCCTGCTGCACCTCGGGCGGCAGGTGCAGCGCGCCCACGCGAGCACCGGCGTACAGCAACCCCAGCCGCTCGCCCACGAGCTCCAGCTCCCGCACGTTGTGGGGCCAGGGGTAGTCCGTCAGCAGCCGGCGGGCATCGGGCCCCAGCGTCGGCGGCTCACGGCGCACCCGACGCGAGGCCCGCGCGAGGAACCCCTCGAGCAGCGCCATCACATCCGCGCGCCGCTCCCGCAGCGCCGGCACCTCCAGCTCGAAGCCCATCAGCGCCCGGGCCAGGGCCGCGTCCACCTCGCCCTTGGAGCCCAGCGCCGCCACCGGCGCCAACGACGTGACGAGCAGCCGCACGTCCACGGGCTCCTCGCCGCCCTGCCGCGCGGGGGCCGTCCTCCGGGCCAGCAGCCGCACCAGTCGCTCCGCCGTGGCGCGAGGCAGCGCCTCGACGTGCTGGAGCAGCAGCGAGCCCCGGTCCGCGCGCAGCAACGCGGACGCCACCGGAGGCTGTCCCGGCGCGCTGGCGCGGCCGAACAGGGCCTCCTCCACGGCGGCCTGTGGAAGACGACAGTCCACCGTCACCAGGGGCTCCAGCGCGCGCGGAGAGCGGGCATGGATGACTTGAGCCAGCAGCGTCTTGCCCGTGCCCGGCTCGCCATGCAGCACCACTGGCGCTGCGCTGTTGGCGGCCCGTCGCGCCGCATCCGCGAGCGCGCGCAGCGGCCTGGACGTGCCAAGCAGCAAGGGCACCGGCGCCTCCGCCTCCACCCGCGAGCGCACCGCCGTATACGCCTCGCCCCCCAACCGCCCCAGCGCGGCGAGCAGCTGTCCCTCTCCACCGGTGAACGACGAGTCCGCCCGCGTCGCATAGAGCACGCCGAACGGCATGCCCCCCGAGGCCACCAGCGGCGCGCACATCTCCGTCTCCGCCTGCACCAGCTCCTTGCGGTCCAGCGCCACCTGCGCGAGCGAGCGGGGCACCGCCACCGCGTCCGCGCCCGACACCGCCGCGGTGAGCAGGCCCGTGTTGCTCCCGAGCAGCGCCGCCGCCCGGTCCGCGCTGAGCGCGCGCGCCGTCTCGTCCGCCAGCCTGCGCAGCACCATGGCCTCGCTGGTGGCGCCCAGGAGCGCGGTGCCCGCCGAGTACAGCGCCGCCGCCGCGCCGACGTGAGGCAGCACCTCCTCGATGGGCACATGCCCTGGTGACGTCGGCCCGCCCTCCACCAGCGTCACCGGCGCCGGCTCGAAGACGGCCATCGTGGAGCCCACGCGGACGCGGTCTCCCGGCTGCAGCACCACCTGCCCGCTGATGCGAGCGCCGTTGACGAGTGTCCCGTTGCGCGAGTCCAGGTCCGTCAGCCGGACCTGCCCCTCGTGCACGGTG
This sequence comes from Myxococcus sp. AS-1-15, assembly GCF_020037055.1. Taxonomy (NCBI): domain Bacteria; kingdom Pseudomonadati; phylum Myxococcota; class Myxococcia; order Myxococcales; family Myxococcaceae; genus Myxococcus; species Myxococcus sp. AS-1-15. Next base: position 434,629 of record NZ_JAIQDF010000007.1, read on the forward strand.
AGCTGGGCATGCTTGCGCGACACCTGGTCATCCCGCAGGGGGATTTCACAGGACGGGCTGCGGCCGATGGCCATGTCCGAGAGCACCTCGTAATGGCGCCCCGCGGACGGGCCGGTGAGCAGCAGGAGTGCGGGCATGCGGCGCGCGAGCCTAGCGCCCTGGACGACGCGGGCAAGCGGAGCCGCGTCGCACTACATCGGTCGTTCCGCGTTGAGCAGGGCCCGGATCTCGGACTCGTCCAGGGCCCGGCCCTCGCGGCTGAGCGCCAGCGCGTTGACCTGGGTCTCTTCGACCTCCACGTGGGCGCCCTTGCGCCACTCCGTGGTGTGCACCGCGCCATCCACCAGCTTGCCCACGAGGCTGCCGTCGTCCCGGGCCATCAGCTCCAGCCACAGGTTCTCCACCACCTTGTTCCCATCCGGGTGGGTGTCGAACGGCGCCCGCACGAGGAAGGTGAGCGGCTCCATCAGCCCCCGGCGCTGGAAGCGCGCCAGGAACGCCGGCAGCAGCGCCTGGGCCTCGCGGCGCATGGACTCCGTCTGCTCCTCCGGCTCCTGCGAGAAGCGCTCCCGGTAGGGTGCCAACAGCTGGGACGTGTTGTGCCGCCCCAGGGGTGACACCACCGTGAGGAACAGCCCCTCATGCCCCTCGAAGGTCTCCAGCGGCACGCCGAGCAGGTTCGCCCGGGCCTCCTCCGACGGCACCACCATGAAAGCCTGGCCCTCGCTGGTGCCCACCTGCGAGCGCAAGGCCGGCCCCTGCCCGAAGGCCAGGTCCGTGCACAGCTCGTGCAGGAAGCTCTCCGCCGGCAGCAGGTCCTGCTCCGCCAGGTGGAAGATCTCCAAATCCCTCGCCCCGAACTTCTCCATCCCGTGCGAGTGCACCCACAGCGGGGTGTCACCCTCGGTCACCTCCACCGCGTGCAGGTGGACGTGGTCCCGGATGTCGAAGTCCAGCTCGGTGATCTCCACCACGTCCTCGGGCTCGTGCAGCTTGTAGGCCGCCAGGTCCACCAGGACGCCGGGCACGTGCTCCAGCAGCGTGCGCACCGCCCAGAGCGCCTCGAACACCGGCAGCGTGGGCTGCGCCCCACCGGGCTCCAGGGACAGGTGGTAGTACGCGCGCGCCTTGCCCAGCCTGGCGAAGGCCTCCGGACTGCCGCTGTAGGCCGCCTTGTTGAACTTCGGCAGCTCCTGGGGGCCCACGGTCAGCCGGACCCGCACCTCCGAGCTGTCCGCCCGGAGCACGAACCCCTGCGCATCCTCGTCCGGGGTGAACTCCACCTCATCGGTCGCGAACGAGGCCCGCAGGGCATCCAACGGCACGGGCCCTTCCTGCTCGGTCGCCAGGAGGTAGACCTCCATCACAGGTGCTTCTCGATTTGCTGAAAGAGGTCCACGCGGTCCACCAGGTTGGTCAGGTAGTCGAGCTTGTCGGTGGCCAGCACCAGCACTGGAGACAACCGGTAGGCACCGAACCATTCCTCATACAGGGCATTGAGGCGCTGGAGGTAGCGGGTGGGGATGTCCTTCTCCATGGACCTGCCGCGCAGGCGGATGCGCGCCTTGAGCGTCGGGACCGGGCAGCGCAGGTAGATCATCAAGTCGGGGGGCCGCAGCGACTCGGAGATGGTCTCGTACAGCTCGCAGTACGTCTTCCAGTCCCGCTTGTCGATGAGCCGCTGGCGGTGGAGGTTCTTCGCGAAGATCTCCGCGTCCTCGTAGAGGGTGCGGTCCTGCAACACGGTACCGGAGGTGCGCTCCAACTCCCGGTGGAGGCGGAACTTGTGCGTGAGGAAGAAGAGCTGTGAGCGGAACGCCCACGTCTTCATGTCCTTGTAGAAGTCCGCGAGATAGGGGTTCTGGTCATTGGGCTCGAAGGACGGAGTCAGCCCGTACTTCCGGCACAAGAAGGACGTGAGCTCCGTCTTCCCGGCGCCGATGTTGCCCGCGATGGCGATGAACTTTTTCCTGGCCAAGCCACCCCTGCTTGTAACCCCGGCGAGCGGAGCACACCAGCAACAAGGTACGGAAGGCTCGTGGTAGAAGAAGTGCATGCCCCCGCCCTCACCGTCCCGCCACGTCCCGGGAGCCGCCACCACCCAGGGTGCGGCCGCCCGTCTGGACGTTCGGGACAGGACATCTCGCGGCGGGACTGCCCTCGGGTCCAGGCCTCTGCCTGGGCGTCGAGCCGGCCCCGAGGAGGGGGCCGAGGGATGCGCAAGCTTTTCTGCATGTTGACCGCTGGAGTCTGGACGCTCGTCTGCTTTCCCCTGACCCTCGTCGCGATGCTCGTCACGCTGCGCTCCTCGAGCGCGCTGTGGGTCGTCCGCGAGCTGTGGTCCCCGGTGCTCCTGTGGGCCGGTGGCGCGAGGCTGGAGGTCTCCGGCCAGGAGAACGTGGACCCCAAGCGCCCCACCATCTACGTGGGCAACCACCAGTCCACCATCGACATCCCGGCCCACTTCATGGCGGTGCCGGTGCCCTTCCGCTTCGTGGCCAAGGATCAGCTCAAGTGGGTGCCGCTCATCGGCTGGTACCTGGCGCTGGGCGGCCACGTCTTCATCAACCGCTCCAACCGCGCCAAGGCCATCAGCTCCCTGGAGGCGGCCGCGGCGAAGATTCGCGGCGGCACCAGCATCTTCCTGTACCCGGAGGGCACCCGCTCCTCGGATGGCCGCGTGCTGCCCTTCAAGAAGGGCCCCTTCGCGCTCGCGCTCAAGGCCCGCGTCCCCATCTGCCCCGTCACCATCGAGGGCTCCGGGGACCTCATGCCCAAGGACAGCTGGAACATCACCCCCGGCCCCATCCGCGTGAGGGTGGGCAAGCCCATCGACACCACGGGCTTCGCGGAGAATGATCGCGAGGGCCTGGCCCGGGCCGTGCGCGAGGCCATCATCGCGGACAACCTGGCGATGGGCGGCAAGGGCGGCGACCGCGAGGACGCCATCGCCTCCGCCGGCCACGAGGGCGTCGGCTCCGCCCACGCCTCCCTCATTCCCTGAGACACGCTCCGTGACGATGACTCCCGCCTTCCGCTTCCGCCCCTGGGCTCGCGCCGCCGTGCTGGGTCTGGGACTGCTCGCCGCTGGCTGCGGCCACACCTCCGCCACGAAGACGGGCGCCGAGGCCCCCACCGACGAGCGCTCCCGCGCGCGGGCCTACCTGGAGGAGAACCAGCCCCAGAAGGCCCTCGGGATTCTCGCGGACCTGCATGCCCGCTCCCCCGAGGACCTGGATGTCGCGCGCACGTTGACGGAAGCCCAGGTGAAGGCGGGCCGCGCGGACGCGTGGATCCAGGAGCTGCAGGGGCGCATCGCCACGGGTGAGCGCGCCGTGGACCAGTACATGCTGGGCCTGGCCCTGTTCTCCCGCGCGAGGGACGCCGGCGCCCCCGCCGTGGCCGCCTTCGAGCGCGCCATCGCCCTCGCCCCGGACACGGCCGAGTACCACTACCGCCTGGGCGTCGCCCGCCTCGAGTCCGAGCAGTACCCCGCCGCCGTGGAGCCGCTGCGCCGCGCGGCCCTGCTCGCGCCGGAGCGCACCGCGTGGCGCCTGCCGCTGGCCAAGGCGCTGCATCGCACCGGGGACTCCCCGGGCGCGGTGGAGGCGCTCGGCGTCGTGGTGCGAGGCCGCCCCTCGGCCGCGGACGTGGCCACGGCGCGCGCGCTGATGGAGCAGATCAGCGACCCCTTCGGAGGCATCCCCAAGGCCGCCGAGGCCAAGCTGGAAGAGGGCCTGCGCTACCTCAACGACCTGGACGCCCCGCAGCACGCCATCCTCGCCTTCGAGGAGGTGCTGCACGACTACCCGGACCTGGCGGTGCTCCACTCGCTGCTGGGCCTGGCCTATCAGCGCCTGGACGACGCGGGCCGCGCGGTGGACGAGTTCAAGCAGGCCATCGAGCGCGCCCCGCGCGACGGGAAGAACCACCTGTACCTGGGCGAGCTCTACGCGGCCCGCCAGCGCCCCGACGCGGCGCGCGGCTCGTTCGAGAAGGCCGTCGCGCTGCACCCTCTCCTGGACGCGGCGTGGTTCCGCCTGGGAGACCTGCACCTGGAGCGGCGGGATTTGCCCGCGGCGCGCGAGGCGTTCACCGTCGCGGTGTCGCTCACGCCCGACTCCCTCCCCGCGCGCGGCAAGCTCGCCCTCGTGTACCAGCTCGAGGGGGACTACCCCGCCGCCGAGCGCGAGCTGCGCCACGTGGTCGAAAAGGACCCGGAGAACGTCGAGTTCACGCTGCGATTGGGGCTGCTCTTCACCGAGCAGACGCTGAAGTCCACGCGCCCGCAGGTGCGCAAGGCGGCGGCCGAGGAGGCGGAGCGCTGGCTCTCCAAGGTGCTGGAAGCGCAGCCGGAGAACGCGATGGCTTCGCGCGCGCTGCAAAGCCTCAAGGGCCAGTAGCCACCGACGGGCCCGGCCCTCTACACTTCGAGTTCCGATGAGCGAAGGTCGCAAGTCTCCGAGCACGGCCGCCCCCACGGGCTCCCAGCCGCGCACTCCGACGAATCCGGGCATGCCGCGCACGCCGACGAGCCCCGGCATGCGTGTGATGTCCGCCGCGCGCACCGCGCCGCTGGAGAAGTCGAAGCAGGATGGGCCGTTGGGCAAGCGGCTCGCGGGCGAGGCCTCCAATCAGGCCCTCAACGCGCTCTCCGTCCTCAAGGAGTTCGCGGCGGACTTCAGCAACCGCGACAGGTTCTTCAAGTACAAGGCCTCCATCGTCGCCGGGTGGCTGGTGATGACGGCGGCGAGCTTCGCCATCGCCTGCCCTGGCAGCTCCGTGCAGACGGGTGACATGGACGCGCGCCTGGTGCTCAGCGACAAGCTGGACCGCCCGTCCATCACCATCTGGAACGAGAGCAAGGAGGAGTGGAAGGACGTCACCCTCATCGTCAACGGCCAGTACCGCGCGGCGGTGGCGTCCGTGGGCGCGGGGGAGTTCATGACAATCACCCCCAAGCAGCTCATGGGCACCAGCGGCGCGGCCCCCGCGGACCTGCGCTTCGAGACGCTGGAGATGCGCAGCCACGACGACAGCGCGAACCTCACCGAGGACCTGCGCAACGAGTGGAAGCGCCTGCTGAGCCCCAAGAAGTAGCCCCGCAAAAGCGAAGGGCGCCCTCCCCAGCGGGAAGAGCGCCCTCGCGTTGCCACCGGCCCCTCCTCGCGAAGGGGCGCGGCTGGCGGCCGTTACTCGGCCTTGGTCTCCTCGGTGGACGCAGGAGCCTCGGCGGCGGGCGCGGCCTTCTTCTCGGGCCGATCCACCAGCTCCAGCAGGGCCATCTCCGCGGCGTCACCCCGGCGGAAGCCGAGACGAACGATGCGGGTGTAGCCGCCGGGGCGGTTGGCGTAACGGTCCTTGTACTCGCTGAAGACCTTCTTCAGCACGTCACGGTCCTTCACGGTCCGGGCCGCCAGGCGCACGTTGGAGAGCCCACCACGCTTACCCAGCGTGATGATGCGCTCCGCCAGCTTCCGGGCCTCCTTGGCCTTGGGAAGCGTGGTGCGGATGGCCTGGTGCTCGAGCAGCGAGGTGACCATGTTGTTCAGCATCGCGAGCCGGTGGCTCGTGGTGCGGTGCAGCTTCCTCTGTCCTACCCTGTGACGCATCGTCGTGCTCCGGGCCCCCGTGGGGACCCACCACTCCGGCCGTATCAGGTACCGGGTGGGAAGGGTGGACCCGACACGAGGCCCACCACTGCTCGTCGAACCCGGAGGACTTCACCGGGCTCCTTCCCGCCGCGCGCCGCCTGCCGCCATGTCGCGGGCGCGCGGGGAAAGTACCACGTACCGCGAAAGACCTAGGCCTTGGGCGCCGCGGGAGCCGGGGCCTGCTTCGGCGGCCAGTTCTCCAGCTTCATGCCCAGCGACAGGCCCATCTCCGCCAGGATCTCCTTGATCTCCTTGAGCGACTTGCGGCCGAAGTTCTTCGTCTTGAGCATCTCGGCCTCGGTGCGCTGCACCAGGTCGCCGATGGTCTTGATGTTCGCCTGCTGCAGGCAGTTGGCCGAGCGAACCGACAGCTCCAGCTCGTCCACCGAGCGGAACAGGTTCTCGTTGAGCTTCGCCTCCTCCTTCGGCGCCTCGGCGATGACCGGCTCCTCGGTCTCATCGAAGTTCACGAAGACGGTCAGCTGCTCCTTGATGATCTTCGCCGCGTACGCCACCGCGTCCTGCGGCGACACCGAGCCGTCCGTCCAGACCTCGAGCGACAGCTTGTCGAAGTCGGTGACCTGACCGACGCGGGCGTTGGTGACCTGGTAGTTCACCTTGCGCGTGGGCGAGAACAGCGAGTCGATGGGGATGGTGCCGATGGGCGAGCCCGCCACCTTGTTCGAGTTGGCCGGCACGTAGCCACGGCCCCGGCGGCACGTCAGCTCCATGCGGAGCTTGCCACCCTCGGAGATGGTGCAGATGTGGTGGCCCGGGTTGAGGATCTCCACGTCGGCGTCGGCGATGATGTCACCCGCCTTGACCTCCTTGGGGCCCTCCGCCTCGATGCGCAGCGTCTTCGTCTCGTTCGTGTGCATCCGAAGGAGGACTTCCTTCAGGTTCAGCACGACGTCCGTGACGTCCTCCGACACCTCGGGGATGGTGGTGAACTCGTGGTCCACGCCCTCGATCTTCACGGACGTGATCGCCGCGCCCTGCAGCGACGACAGGAGCACCCGGCGCAGCGAGTTGCCCAGCGTCGTGCCAAAGCCGCGCTCGAGCGGCTCCGCGACGAACTTGCCGTAGGTGGGCGTCAGGCTGTCCTGGTCCACTTCCATCCGGCGCGGCTTGATGAGGTCACGCCAGTTCTTCGCAACGAACGTATCTGCCATGGTGTACGGCTCCTGAAGACGTGCGCCACCACCGACTTACCCACCAGCACGGCGGGAGGATGGACACGTAGGGGACTGCGATAAAGCACGACGCCCCGGCCTCGTCGGCCAGGGCGCTGGGTTCCACTTCCAGGCGCCAGATTGCGCCTGGCGTGGACGATTACTTCGAGTACAGCTCGACGATGAGCTGCTCCTGGATGGGCATGGTCAGGTCCTCGCGGTTGGGGACCGTGCGAACCGTGCCCTTGAACGCCTTCTTGTCCAGGTCGATCCACTGCGGAACGCCACGGCGGTCCACCGTCTCCAGCGCCTCGGAGATGCGGAGCACCTTGCGGCTCTTCTCCACCACCTCGACGGCCGTGCCCGGCTTGATGGAGAACGAGGGGATGTTGACCTTACGGCCGTTCACCTGGAAGTGACCGTGACGCACCAGCTGGCGCGCCTCGTTGCGCGTGTCCGCGAAGCCCATGCGGAACACCACGTTGTCCAGGCGGAGCTCCAGCTGCTGCAGGAGGTTCTCACCCGTCTTGCCCTTGGCGGCGGACGCGCGGTGGTAGTAGCCGCGGAACTGGTTCTCCAGCAGGCCGTACATGCGCTTGACCTTCTGCTTCTCGCGCAGCTGCACGCCGTAACCAGAGAACTTCACGCGGCCCTGGCCGTGCTGACCGGGGGGATACGGGCGGCGCTCGATGGCACACTTGTCCGTGTAGCAGCGGTCGCCCTTCAGGTACATCTTGAGGTTTTCGCGCCGGCAGATACGGCAAGCGCTCGCGGTATAACGGGCCATGGTCTTGTCCTTGGAGATGATCTGGAGCCGCCCCGGCGCGCGTGAGCACGCGGGGCGACCCGGACGAAGGGTTTAGACGCGACGACGCTTGGGCTGACGGCACCCGTTGTGCGGGATGGGCGTCACGTCGCGGATGAGGTTGATCTTCAGGCCAGCGGCGGCCAGCGCGCGCAGCGCCGACTCACGACCCGCGCCCGGCCCCTTCACGAACACGGACACGTTCTTCAGACCGTGCTCCATCGCCTTCGCGGCGGCGTCGCCGGCGGCCACCTGGGCGGCGAACGGGGTGGACTTGCGGCTTCCCTTGAAGCCACGCGCCCCGGCCGAGGACCAGGAGATCACGTTCCCGGACACGTCCGTGATCGTGATGATGGTGTTGTTGAACGTGGACTGGATGTGGACCACGCCGTTGAGGATGCTCTTCTTGCCCTTGCGCTTGGACTTCTTCGCGGCCGGGGCCTCGCCCTCGGCACCCGTGGGCGCCGCAGCCGAAGTATTGGTCTCGTCAGCCATGTGAGTTGCTGCTCCTGAGAGGTGATCGACGCCAGCGCCTCATGGCGCCGGCGCTGCGGTTTACCGAGCCGGAGCCGCCGGCTTCGCCCGGACGATGCCACGCTTCGGACCCTTGCGGGTGCGCGCGTTGGTGTGGGTGCGCTGGCCGCGGACGGGCAGACCCTTGCGGTGACGCAGGCCCCGGTAGCAGCCCAGGTCCATCAGGCGCTTGATGTTCATCGTCACTTCACGCCGGAGGTCACCCTCGACCTTGTAGCTGGCCTCGATGATCTCGCGGATCTTTCGAGCCTGGTCCTCGGTGAGGTCCTTGGTCCGGGTGGTGGGGTCGATACCCGCCGCCGCGATGATGTCTTGCGCGGACTTGTTGCCGATCCCGTAGATGTACTGGAGCGAGATCACGGCGCGCTTGTTGGGCGGCAGGTCGATGCCGGCGATACGAGCCATCTTCGGTCTTCCTTCTGGAGTGGAGTTGGTCTGAAGCCAACAGCCTTGCGGCTATCGGCCCTGGCGCTGCTTGTGCCGGGGGTTGGAGGCGCAAATCACGCGCACGATACCCTTGCGGCGGACAACCTTGCACTTGTCGCAGATCTTCTTGACGGACGCCCGAACCTTCATGGAGCGAACTTCCTTCCTTCGAACAGAGAAAAGCCAGCGGGCCACCCACCCCTACATCGGCGGGCCGCCCTTTTCGTTACTTCGCCCGGTACGTGATCCGTCCACGCGTCAGGTCGTACGGAGACAGCTCGACCTTCACCTTGTCACCGGGAAGGATTCGGATGAAGTGCATCCTCATCTTGCCCGAGATGTGCGCGAGCACCCTGTGGCCGTTGTCCAGCTCCACACGGAACATCGCGTTGGGGAGGGGCTCCATCACCGTCCCCTCAACTTCGATGGAATCATCCTTCGGCAAGCGTCAAACCTCTTCCCGGACCACGAACCTCTTGGAAGCGCGGCGGAGTAGCACTTTGGTCCGCAAGTGGCAAGCGTCCCGCGCAGCAAAACTCGGATTCCTACCAACCCACCGTAACAAGGACCTATTTCACCCGCAGTCCCGGCCGTCCTCAACGCCCTCGGGTGAGCACCTCGGGCCCCCCATCCGTGATGAGGATGGTGTGCTCGAAGTGGGCGGACAACTTCCGGTCCGCCGTCACCGCCGTCCAGTCGTCTTCCAGGATCTCGATGTCCGAGGTCCCGGCGTTCACCATCGGCTCCACCGCGAGCACCATGCCCGCGCGCAGCTTCATCCCCGCCCCTGCCTGCCCGTAGTTGGGCACGTGTGGGTGCTCGTGGAGCTTGCGGCCAATCCCGTGGCCCGTGAAATCCCGGACCACGGAGAACCCCCGCGCCTCCACGTGCCGCTGGACGGCATGGCCAATGTCCCCCCCAGCCGGTTGCCCGGCTTCATGGCCTGGATGGCCTTCTGGAGCGATTCCCGGGTGGTCTCCACCAGGGACCGCGCCTCCGGGGACACCTTCCCCACCGGCACCGTCCGCGCCGAGTCCCCGAACCACCCCCGGTACGACACCCCGAAGTCGAGCTTCATCAGGTCGCCTTCGACCAGCTTCCGCTTCCGGCTGGGGATGCCGTGCACCACCTCGTCATTGATGGAGGCGCAGAGCACACACGGGAAGCCGAGGTAGCCCTTGAAGGCCGGCCTGGCGCCCCGCTCCGCGGTCATCTTCTCCGCGAGCGCGTCCAGCTCCCAGGTGGTGATGCCCGGCGCCACGGCCTGCTCGAGCGCATCCAGGACGTCGGCCACGATGCGGCCGGCCTCGCGCATGAGCGCAATCTCCTCCCGGGATTTGATCTCCACCTGGCTCATCGGAGTCCCGCGCCAACCTCACCTGCACGGGACACGGGTGGCCAGCGACTCGAGGCACCGCAAGCCCCCGAGCTCCGCTCGCCAGCCCGTCCGTCCATCAGGCCTTGCTCCGACCCGCGGCGGCCTTGATCTCCTCGTAGATGCCCTCCGGAGAGCCCACGCCGTCCACGCTCTTGAGCACGCCCTTCTTCTCGTAGAAGTTCTTCAGGGGCTTGGTCTCGGCGTCGTACTTCTGGAGGCGCTTCTCGATGACCTCCGGCATGTCGTCCGGCCGCTGCACCAGGCCCTCGCCACACTTGTCGCAGAAGCCCGTGCGCTTCGGCGGGCTCGTCTCCACGTGGTAGACGCTGCCGTCCTTCGGACACACGCGCCGTCCCGAGCCACGCTTCACCAGCGTCTCGTGCGGCACCTCGAGCGACACGACGGCGTCGAGCTTCTTGCCCAGCCGCTCCAGCATCCTGTCCAGCGCGTCCGCCTGGCCCGGAGTGCGAGGGAAACCGTCCAGGACGAAGCCCTGAGCGACATCCGCCTCCTTCAGGCGCTCCTCGACGATTCCAATCACGACCTCGTCCGGCACGTACTGGCCCGCCGCCATCAGCGGCCCCGCGACCTTCCCCAGCTCCGTCTTCTCCGCCACAGCCTTGCGGAGGATGTCACCGGTGGAGATCTGCGGGATGTGGAAGTCGGCGAAGAGCTTCTTCGCCTGGGTACCCTTCCCCGCGTTCGGCGGTCCCAACAGGATCAGGTTCATGTGCTCCTCTCAGCTCCCAAGGAAGGCACGGAAGTCGTCAGCCACGAAACTTTCACGCGCCCCCCATGTGCACCACCGAATAACTCGAATGACTGCGCCCCGGAACGACGAGGCGCCCCTCCCCACGACGAGGAGAGGCGCCCGTGACGTTGTCGCCGTGACTCAGGCCGCCACGCGCACCCGGCCGCGGATGCGGGGGCCGCGCGGACCCGCGAAGCCCTCGTAGTTGCGGCTGATGAGGTGACCCTCGATCTGCTGCACCGTGTCCAGGGCCACGCCCACGACGATCAACAGCGCCGTGCCGCCGAACGTGAAGCGCACGTTGAGCAGACCGCTGATGACCGACGGAATCACGCAGATGACCGCCAGGTAGATGGCGCCGCCGAACGTGAGCCGGTTCAGCACCCGCTCGATGAACTCCGCCGTCTGCCGGCCCGGGCGGATGCCCGGGATGTAGCCGCCCTGCTTCTTGATGTTGTCCGCCACGTCATCCGGACGGAAGGTCAGCGCCGTGTAGAAGTAGGCGAAGAAGATGACCATCAGCACGAAGAGCCCGTTGTAGATCCACAGGTTGCCTTCGATGGCCCGCTGCACGTCCTGGAGGAACGGGAACCACGTGCCCAGCGTCGCCGGGAACGACAGCACCGCGCCCGCGAAGATGGGCGGGATGACGCCGGCCGTGTTGACCTTCATCGGGAAGTACGTGGCCTGGCCCGCGAACATCCGCCGCCCCGCCATGCGCTTGGCGTACTGGATGGGGATGCGGCGCATGCCGCGCTCCACGTAGACCACCACCGCGATGATGAGGAGCATGAACACCAGCAGCGCCAGGACCTCGGCGACCGCGATGACCTCCTGCCGCGTCAGGTCCAGCAGCGTGCTGGCGCCGGGGAGCACACCCGCCACGATGCCCGCGAAGATGATGAGCGAGATGCCGTTGCCGATGCCGCGCTCGGTGATGCGCTCACCCAGCCACATGATGAAGGCCGTGCCCGCCGTCAGGCTGACCACCGTCATGAAGGTGAACCAGACGCTGTCGTCCGGCACCACCACCTGGTTGAAGCCGCTCTGCCCCGCGTCCGAGCGCCCCAGCGACGCCAGCCAGCGGGAGATGCCGATGCCCTGGATGACGGAGAGGACGATGGTGCCGTAGCGCGTGTACTGGTTGATCTTCTGCCGGCCCGCCGCCCCCTCCTTCTGCAGGCGCTCCAGGCTGGGGATGACCACCGCCAGGAGCTGCATGATGATGGAGGCGCTGACGTAGGGCATGATGCCCAATCCGAAGATGGACATCTGTTCCAGCGCGCCGCCGGAGAAGAGGTTGAACAGCGAGACCAGACCGCCCGATTGCTTCTGGGCGTCCATGAAGGCGTTCATCGCGGCCCGGTCCACGCCGGGCGTGTTGATGAAGATGCCGATGCGGTAGACGGCCAGCAGGGCTAGCGTGTACGCGAGCCGGCTGCGCAGCTCCGCGATGCGGAAGACGTTGGCGAAGGCATTGAGAGCCACGGGGTAGCCATCCTCTTCGTGAGGGTTCTGCCAGGACGACAAAACGCCCCTGTTCCACGGATGGGAAAGGGGCGCAGAAGCCTACACAAGCGAAATGACGCGCACCACCGACAAGTGATGCGCGTCGGACATGCTCAGGCCTTCGGCTGCCGAGGGGCCTTGACGCCCTTGCCAGCGTGCGCCTTGGCGGCCGCCTCGGGCTTGTGGGCCATCAGGGGAAGGACGTCCACCGCGCCACCCGCCTTCTCGACCGCCGACTTGGCGGTCTCGGAGGCCTTGTGCACCCGGATGGTCACCTTCTTCGTCAGCGCGCCCCGACCCAGCAGCTTCACGCCGTCGTAGCGGCCCTTCACCAGACCCGCCTTCTTCAGCGAGGCCTCATCCACCGTGGAACCGGCGTCGAAGTGGGTGTCCACATCCGACAGGTTCACCACCGCGTACACCGTGCGGTTGGGGGAGTTGAAGCCGAACTTCGGCAGGCGGCGCTGCAGGGGGCTCTGGCCACCCTCGAAGCCTTCGAACCGCATGTTACCGGTGCGGGCCTTCTGGCCCTTGCCACCGCGGCCGGCCGTCTTGCCCAGGCCGGAACCCTGACCGCGGCCCACGCGCTTCTTGCGGTGCCACGAGCGCGAGGGGCGCTTCAAACCGTGCAGAGTGCTCATTGTCTTAGGTCCTCTCGTGCTCAGGCCTTGGCCTGGTAGGCGCGCGCGCGGTCCCGCAGGGCGATCTTGCGCGGCTTGCGGCGCTTGGGCGCCGGCGCCTCGGTGGACACCGTCTCCGAGGAGACCAGGTGCTTCACCTTGAACACCATCCCGCGGATGGCCGGCGTGTCCTTCAGCAGGCGCTCATCACCGAACTTCTTCAGACCCAGGCCACGGATGGTGGCCAGCATGTCCTCGGAAGCGCCCGCGTAGCTCTTCGTCAGCTTCACCTTGAGCGCCATGACTAGCCCCTCTGCTCCCCGGCGAGCTTCGCCGACTCGACGTCCTTGCCGCGGAGGCGCGACACCTGCGCCGCGCTGCGCAGCAGCTTCAGACCCGCGACCGTGGCCTTCAGCACGTTGTGCGGATTCCGCGAACCCTGGCTCTTCGTCAGGATGTTGCGGATGCCCGCCGCCTCCAGCACCGCGCGCACCGCGCCACCCGCGATGACGCCCGTACCTTCGCTGGCCGGCTTCAGCAGCACCCAGCCGGCGCCGAAGTGCCCGAGCACCTCGTGCGGAATCGTGTGACCCATCAGCGGAACGCGGAACAGGTTCTTCTTCGCGTTCTCGCCACCCTTGCGGATGGCCTCGGGAACCTCGTTGGCCTTGCCCAGGCCGACGCCCACGTGTCCGGCGCCGTCACCCACCACCACGAGGGCGGCGAACGAGAACCGCCGGCCGCCCTTCACCACCTTGGCGACGCGGTTGATGTTCACCACGCGGTCGGTGAGGTCCAGATCGTTCGGATTGATCGGAGTTGCCACTTGGAAATCCTTTCGAAAGCTAGAACTTCAGCCCGGCCTCGCGCGCGGCGTCAGCCACGGCGGCGATGCGCCCGTGATAGGGGAAGCCGTTGCGGTCGAACACCACCGCCTCGACGTTGGCAGCCTTGCACCGCTGCGCGATGAGGGCACCCACCCGCTTCGCGTCCGCCTTCTTGTCGCCTTCGTCCTGGCCCTTCAGCTCCTTGGACAGCGACGAGGCGTACGCGAGGGTCTTGCCCGTGGTGTCGTCCACCACCTGCGCGTAGATGTGCTTGAGGCTCTTGTAGACGGTAAGCCGCGGCCGCTCGGTGGTACCCGAGAGCTTCTTGCGGATGCGGTTCTTCCTCTTGATACGGGGATCGATCTTCGTCGGCATGGCTGCTTCCTTGTCCTTCCGGCGGCGATGCGGTCTTCCGCCGCCGGATGATGCCGCCAGACCCCATGGGCCCGGCGGGATTGGGAACACTCAGGACAGACGGAACGATTACGTCGTTCCGGTCTTGCCCTCCTTACGGCGGATGCGCTCCTCGGAGTACTTGATGCCCTTGCCCTTGTACGGCTCGGGCGGGCGCAGCGAGCGGATGTTCACCGCCGTCGCGCCGAGCACTTCCTTGTCCGCCGAACGCAGCGTCAGCCCCACGGTAGGGAGGCTGTCCTCGGTGCGGGCCGTCTTGTCCACTTCCGCCGTCACGCCCTCGGGGAGGTCGAAGACGACGGGGTGGGAGTAGCCCAGCGCGAAGTGGATGGCCTTGCCCTTCACCTCGGCGCGGAAACCGACGCCGCGGATGTCCAGCTTCTTCTCGAAGCCCGTGGACACGCCCTTCGCGGCGTTGGCGAGGATGGTGCGCGTCAGGCCGTGCAGGCTGCGCGCCTCGCGCGAATCATCCGCGCGCTGCACGGTCACCTGACCGTCCTTGATCTCCACCTTGACCTTGCCGGGCAGCTTCACGGACAGCTTGCCCTTGGGGCCCTCGAAGTTCACCTGCTGGCCGGCGACGACGGCCTTCGTCTTGTCGCCGAGCTTGATCGCCAGTTTTCCAATCCGACTCATGGTTGCCTCGGTCCTGTATGCCCGGGGCGCGCACTCTCACGAGGCGCGGCCACCAGGCCGCTGGCTAGTAGACGGTGCAGAGCAGCTCGCCGCCCGCCTTCTGCTTGCGGGCCTCGGAGTCCACCAGGATGCCGCGGGACGTGGAGAGGATGGAGATACCCATGCCTCCCAGCACCTGCGGGATGTCGTTCACGCCGACGTAGCGGCGCAGGCCCGGCTTGGACACGCGGCGGATGCCGGTGATGGCGGGAGCGCGGTCCGGCCCGTACTTGAGCTGAACGCTGATCTCGCTCTGGGGCGAGCCGTCCTGCGTGTGGACGACGTACTCCCCGATGTAGCCCTCGTCCTTGAGGACCTTGATGACCTCGAGCTTGAGCTTCGAGTGGGGAATGACGACCTTGTCGTGACGCGCGCGCGACGCATTGCGCAGGCGGGTCAGCATGTCGCCAACGGGATCATTGACCGGCATGGGCTACCTTCCGAACGAGCACCCTGTCCGGGTGCTTCGTGTTCGCGTTCGTCGCGCCTGCCGGGCCCATCCCGGGGGTTCGCGCCGAGCGCAACTACCTGGGTTGAAACTGCTCGTGGACACGCTCCTTCCGAAGCGCGTCCAGGGCGCCAACGGGACCGTCAAGGCCCCTTTGGCACCCTGCCCTACCGACTCACCAGGACGACTTGGTCACGCCGGTGATCTCACCGCGCAGCGCACGGTTGCGCAGGCAGATGCGGCACATCTTGAACTTGCGCAGGAACGCGCGCGGCCGGCCGCACAGCGGGCAGCGGTTGTACTGGCGCACGGCGAACTTCGGCTTGCGCTTCGCCTGGGCAATCTTGGAGAGCTTGGCCATTGTCTTTGAGGTCCTTGGCTCGAGGGCTTACTGGCGGAAGGGCATGCCGAAGTGACGCATCAGCGCCAACCCCTGCTCGTCGTTCCGGGCAGTGGTGACGAAGCTGATGTTGAGCCCCTTCACCTTCTCGATCTGGTCGTAGTTGATTTCGGGGAAGATGATCTGCTCGCGCACGCCGAGCGTGTAGTTGCCCTTCCCGTCGAAGGCCTTCGGGGACACGCCCTTGAAGTCACGCACGCGCGGCAGCGCCACCGTGATGAGGCGGTCCATGAACTCGTACATGCGGGCGCCACGCAGGGTGACGGCGGCACCGATGGCCTGGCCCTGGCGCAGCTTGAAGTTCGCGATGCTCTTGCGGGCGCGCGTCACGATGGGCTTCTGACCCGTGATCGCCGCGAGCTGGTCCACCGCGGACTCCAGGATCTTGTTGTTGGCGAGCGCCTCGCCCAGACCCATGTTGACGACGATCTTCTGGAGACGCGGAACCTCCATCGGGTTCTTGAGGCCCAGCTCCTTCATCAGGGCGGGCACCCCTTCCTTGCGGAAGCGCTCCTTCATGCGGGCCGGCTTGCTCTCGAGGCCTTCCTCGATGTTCGCCGCGAAGCCAACCTTCTTGGCCTCTTCCTTCTTGCCCCGCTTCGCCTTCTTTTCCTTCTGGTCCGGCTTCTTCTCGTCAGCCATCGTCGTATCCTCTGCTTCGGGCGCCGTCGTGACCCAGCGCGTCCGATCAGTCCTTCACCTGGAAACTGAAAACACCGCGAGGGCCCCGTGGACTACCCAGGCCCTCGTTGCCTGCACGCCCCCCTACCCGCCTACCAGGGCGGACAGAAGGGCGCGCATACATGCCCCAACAGGGACTCCTAGTCAATCAGCGCGTCGCAGTTCTTGCAGAACCGCTGGCGCTTCTCACCGTCCGTCTTGATGCCCACGCGGGTCGGCTTGTCGCACTTCACGCAAACGACCTGGACATTCGCCAGGGCGATGGTGCCGGGCTTCTCGACAATGCCACCCTCGGGGTTCTGCGGCGTCTTCTTCAGGTGCCGCTTGACCAGGCGCAGGCCCTCCACAGTCACCCGGCCGGCCTCCTGGTCGATCTTCAGCACCTTGCCGCGCTTCGTCGCAGGGGTCTTCTCGGAGGCCTCGGCCCCGGCCATGACCTGGACCGTGTCTCCCACCTTCATCTTCTGCATGGCTTCCTCGTCTCTCTGGCTGCTCGCCGTCCGGCCTGGTGGGTCCTCTTCAGAGGACTTCGGGCGCCAGCGAGATGATCTTCATGAACTTGCGGGCGCGGAGCTCACGGGCGACCGGCCCGAAGATACGCGTACCAATGGGCTCCATGTCCTTGTTGATGAGGACCGCGGAGTTGCCGTCGAACTTGATGAAGCTGCCGTCGGGACGACCCACCTCGCGCTTGGTGCGGACGATGACGGCCTTGGCCACGTCACCCTTCTTCACCTTCGAGTTGGGCAGCGCCTCGCGGATCGACACGACGATGACGTCGCCGATGGACGCGTACTTGCGCTTCGAACCGCCGAGCACCTTGATGCAGAACACCTTCTTCGCGCCCGAGTTGTCCGCCACGTCGAGCACGCTCGTCATCTGAATCATCTGGGAATCTCCTATCGCCGGTGTCTCCACCGCGCAGCCTCTCGGCCGCGCATGTGGAGGTGCGTGCTAGACGTTCTTGCTCTTCTCCAGCACCTCGACCACGCGCCAACGCTTGTCCTTCGAAGCGGGCTTGGTCTCGGCGATCCGGACCCGGTCACCCTCGTTGATGGTGACCTTCTTCGGGTAGTCGTGGTCCTCCACGTGGGCCTTGTACTTCTCGCGCAGGCTCATGATCTTCCCGTACTTCGGGTGGGGAGCGCGGCGCTGGACGGTGACCACCACCGTCTTCTGCATCTTGTTGGAGGTGACGATTCCCACGCGCGTCTTGGGACGGCCGCGGGTGGAGGTCTCTGCCTTGGGCGCTTCGGTCGTCTCAGCCATCTTCTCTCTCACTGTCTCTCATGCACCCGGGCGCTCTCACGTCCCGGATGGCCTTGCGCACCCGACCTGTGGCGAGCGCGCTTGGAGGATTCGCGGGTGAAGGCGTTACGCCTTCGCCGCCTTCTTCTTCTCGGTCAGCACGGCCAGGACACGGGCCAGGTCACGCCGGTGCCCGGTCCGCTCCGCCGGGTTGTCCAGCGAACCGGTCCGCCGCTTGAGCTGGTCCTGGAACAGCGTCTCACGCAGTTCCGTCGCCCGCCGCTGCAGGTCGTCCGCCGACAGCTCCCTCAGTTCCTTCGCAGTCGCCATTGCAATCTCCACATGCGTGCGGGAGCCACCCAGAGGACGGCTCCCGCCGCGGTGCCTAGAGGCTCAGGTCCGCGCGCTTCACGATCTTCGTGAGCACGGGCAGCTTCGCCTGCGCCAGCTTCAGCGCCCCGGTGGCCACCTCGGTCGTCATGCCCTCCATCTCGTAGAGGATGCGGCCGGGCTTCACCACCGCGACGTAGTACTCCACGCCACCCTTACCGGTACCCATTCGGGTCTCGGCGGGCTTCTTGGTGATGGGCTTGTCCGGGAAGATTCGGATCCAGATCTTGCCGCCGCGCTTCACGTGGCGGGTCATCGCGATACGGGCCGCCTCGATCTGCCGGGAGGTGATCCAGCCCGGCTGAAGGCTCATCAGACCGAACTCGCCGTAGGTCAGGTCGCTGCCACGGTGAGCGGCGCCCGGCATGCGGCCCTTGTGCATCTTGCGGTACTTCGTACGTGCAGGCTGAAGCATCGTCGCTGTCCTTCCCTACCCTGCCCCGGGCGCCTCCTCGCGGAGACACCCGGCGCGGGAGGGCAATTACCGGTTGGAGGGCATGGGGGCCTGGCCGCCCTTGCCCGGGAGAACCTCGCCCTTGCAGACCCAGACCTTGCAGCCGATCTTGCCGTAGGTCGTCTTGGCCTCGGCGAAGCCGTAGTCGATGTCCGCGCGGAGGGTGTGCAGGGGCACGCGGCCCTCGCGGTACCACTCGTAGCGAGCCATCTCGGCGCCACCCAGGCGACCCGAGCAGGCCACGCGGATGCCCTTCGCCCCGAACTTCATGGCCGTCTGCAGCGCCTTCTTCATGGCGCGGCGGAAGGCGATGCGGCGCTCGAGCTGCGTGGCGATGTTCTCCGCCACCAGCTGCGCGTCGGTCTCCGCCTTGCGGACCTCGACGATGTTGAGGAAGACCTCGTTCTTCGTGAACTGCTGGAGGTCCTTCTTCACCGTCTCGATGCCCGCGCCGCGCTTGCCGATGACGATGCCCGGACGCGCGGTGTGGACGTTGACCTTCACCTTGTTGGCGGCGCGCTCGATCTCCACCTTGGACACGCCCGCGTGGTTCAGCGACTTCTTCACGAACTCGCGGATGCGGATGTCTTCATGGAGCCACTGCGCGTAGTTCTTGTGCTCGAACCACTTGGAGTCCCAGGTCTTGATGACGCCAAGCCGGAACCCGATCGGATGAACTTTCTGTCCCAACGTGAATCTCCTTGAACGTCCGGGCAGGGCCCGACGGGTCCTACTTCTTGGCCTCGGCCAGCACCACGTGGACGTGGGCGGTCTTCTTCTTGATGGGGGTGGCCCGGCCCATGGCGCGCGGCATGAACCGGCGCTGGGTGGGACCCTGGTCCACCGAGATGGTCTTGACGTAGAGCGTGTCCACGTCGACCTGTCCCTTGGACTTGTCGGTCGCGTTGGCCACGGCGCTCTTGATGAGCTTCTCCACCGGCAGGGCCGCGGCGCGCGGGGTGAACTTCAGGATGTTGAGGGCCGCCTCAACGGGCTTGCCCCGGACGAGCGCCGCAACGGTGGACAGCTTGCGGGGGCTCATGCGCAGGAAACGCAGATGTGCAGTCGACTCCATGGTCATCTCCTCAGGCTCTCAGGCAATGCGCCAGGCTACTTGCCCGGGGCCTTGGCGACCTTCTTCTCCGCCGAGTGACCGCCGAACGTACGCGTCGGGGCGAACTCGCCGAGCTTGTGGCCCACCATGTTCTCCGTGACGAACACCGGGATGAACTTCTTCCCGTTGTGCACCGCGAAGGTGTGACCCACGAACTCCGGCAGAATGGTGGAGCGGCGGGACCACGTCTTCACGACAGTCTTCTTGTTCGTCTTGATCATGTCCTCGATCTTCTTGACGAGGAAGTCGTCGACGAACGGACCCTTCTTGATCGAACGAGCCATGGCTTGCGAATCCTCTTACTGGCTGCGCGCGCCCTGGCGGCGGCCGCTCACGATGAACTTGTCAGTACGCTTGTTGGTGCGCGTGGTGAGACCCTTGGTCTTCTTGCCCCACGGCGACACCGGGTGCGGGTTACCCTGACCGGACTTACCCTCACCACCACCGTGCGGGTGGTCCACGGGGTTCATCGCGAGACCACGAACCGTCGGGCGGATGCCCAGCCACCGGCTCTTACCCGCCTTGCCGACGCGGATGATCTCGTGCTCGATGTTGCCCACCTGGCCCACGGTGGCGCGGCACTCGATGAGGACCATGCGGACGGTCCCGGAAGGCATGCGCACCTGCGCGTAGCGGCCCTCCTTCGCCATCAGCTGTCCGGACGTGCCGGCGGAGCGGATGACCTGGGCGCCACGGCCCGGCTTCAGCTCCACGTTGTGGATGACGGTACCCACCGGGATGTTCTGCAGCGGCAGGGAGTTGCCCGGACGGATGTCCGCGTTCTCGCCGGCGAACACCGTGTCGCCCACATTCAGGCCCACGGGGGCCAGGATGTAGCGCTTCTCACCGTCCGCGTACGTCAGCAGGGCGATGTTGGCGGTGCGGTTCGGGTCGTACTCCACCGCGGTGACCTTGGCCGGCACGCCGTCCTTGTCACGACGCTTGAAGTCGATGACGCGGTAGCGGCGCTTGTGACCACCACCCTGGTGACGGCGGGTGATGTGGCCGTGAACGTTGCGGCCACCCGAGCGCTTCAGCGGCTCGGTCAGCTTCTTCTCGGGCGCGTCCTTGGTGATGTCCGCGAAATCGGACACCGTCATCAGACGGCGGGCGGCGCTTGTCGGCTTGTACTTCTTGATGCCCATGGTGTGTTCCTCAGGCTGACCTCAACGCCGTAGCGTCAGGCCGCCCCTCCCTCGAAGAGTTCGATCGAGTCGCCTTCCTTGAGGGTGACGACCGCCTTCTTGAAGTTGGGCCGCTTGCCGATGCTCCGACCCACGCGCTTGATCTTGCCGCGGACGATGTTGGTGTTCACGTCCTCGACGGTGACCTTGAACAGCGTCGACACCGCGTTGGCCACGTCGTGCTTGGTGGCCTTGAGGTCAACGATGAACGAGTACTGACGCAGCTTCTCGCGGGCCTTGTCCAGCTTCTCCGTGATGAGCGGGCCCTTGATGACGTCGTGGATCTTCATGACAGCGCCCCCTCGAGGGTCTTCGCGGCCGCGGAGGTCAGGACCAGGTGCGAGTGCTTCAGCACCATCTCGAGGTTGACACCCTCGGGAGGAAGCACGTCGAACTTGGCCAGGTTCCGCACGCTGCGGTGCAGGTTGGTGTTGCCCTTCTCGTCCACCACCAGGGCGTTCTGCAGCTTCAGGCGCTTGGTCAGCACCTCGAAGGCCTGCTTGCTCTTGGGGGCGTCCAGGGAGAACCCGCTCAGGATGATGAGCGTCTTCTCCTTGGCGCGCAGGGACAGCGCGGACTTGAGCGCACCGCGGCGCACCTTGCGGGGCGGGCGGTAGAAGTAGTCGCGAGCCTTGGGAGCCATCGCCTTGCCGCCGCCCACCCAGTGGGAAGCGCGGATGGAACCCTGGCGGGCGCGGCCGGTGCCCTTCTGCTTCCAGGGCTTCTTGCCGCCGCCGCTGACCAGCGAGGTGTTCTTCACCCCCACCGTGCCGCGGCGCCGGTTGATCTGCTGCATCTTCGCGACCTCGTAAAAGAGGTGCGTGTTCGGCTCAGCGCCGAAGATGTCGTCGGAGAGCTCGATCTCCGACACCTTCTTCAAATCCAGGTCGACAACGTCAAACTTCGCCATGGCACTTTCCTCGCGGGGGTCGGAGTGAAACCACTCAGACGCCCACCCGCTTCCTAGGACTTGATCTCGACGTCAACGCCGGCCGACAGATCCAGCTTCATGAGCGCATCCAGCGTCTGCTGCGTAGGCTCGAGAATGTCGAGCAGGCGCTTGTGGGTGCGGATCTCGAACTGCTCGCGGCTCTTCTTGTCCACGTGCGGGGAACGCAGCACGGTGAACTTGTTGATGCGCGTAGGAAGGGGGATCGGACCGGCCACCTTCGCGCCAGTGCGCTTAGCCGTCTCGACGATCTCACCCGCGCTCTGGTCCAGGAGCTTCGAGTCGTATGCCTTCAGCCGGATGCGGATCTTCTGTGTCGCCATTCGCAAGAACCTCTTAGAACGAACTTTGTGCCAACGCCCCGGAAGGCGCTACGACCGACGTCCCCTGGTTGTCACAGAGCCGTTTCTTCAGAACGAAGGGGCGCGGTGATTACCATCCCGCCCCAGTGTATGCAACTGGATTTCCTCCGGCTCCCTGGAAATTCCCCGGAAGGGAGCTCCGGGGAGCCGGGAGGAGGTCTGCTACTCGATCACTTCCGCCACGACGCCGGCGCCCACCGTGCGGCCACCCTCGCGAACGGCGAAGCGCAGCTCCTTCTCCATCGCGACAGGGGTGATCAGCTCCACCTCGATCGCGATGTTGTCGCCCGGCATCAC
>NZ_JAIQDF010000079.1:0-777 GCF_020037055.1 Myxococcus sp. AS-1-15
GTGGGCCGGCGGCTGAAGGCCGGCACGGAGTTGAAGACGTACTCCTTCGAGCGCGCCTTCACCGACATCAACGAGTACCTGCTGTACCGGGGCTGTGCCGTCAACGCGCTGAAGCTGTCCATCCAGCCCGGCGAAATTGTCACCGGCAGCGTTACGCTGCTGGGCAAGGACATGGTCCAGGCCACCGCCTCCCATGCCACCACCGTCACCCCCGCGGGCACCGGCAGCCCCTTCGACGCCTTCACCGGCACGCTGCTGGAGGGCGGAGTCGTCGTGGCCAACGTCACCGGTGTGGAGCTGGACGTCAGCAACGGGCGCAGCACCAAGGGCGTCGTCGGCCAGCGCTCGCCCACGGAGGTGCACGAGGGCGGCTTCGCGGTGTCCGGCAACCTGTCCGCGTACTTCCAGGACGGCACCCTCCTCAACCGCTTCATCAACGAGGAGGAGTCCTCCCTCGAGTTGCTGCTGGTGGACGTCAACGGCGTGGACTTCCACCGGCTGTACCTGCCGCGAATCAAATACACGGGCGGTGACTTGGACAACCCGAAGGAGGGCCCCGTCGTCCTCTCGCTGCCCTTCACCGCGCTCCTCGACGCGACGGCTGGCACCAGCCTCGTCTACCAGCGCAGCAACCCGTAGCCCTCCCCGGCGCGGCCTGCGCGTGCGCGCTCATCCCTCGCAGTCCCAGGAGTCACCCGTGTTCGACTTGTCCTCCATCCGCCACCGCGACAGCGCGGAGGTGTCCATTCACCACCCCCTCACCGGCGCCCCCACCGG
>NZ_JAIQDF010000080.1:0-765 GCF_020037055.1 Myxococcus sp. AS-1-15
GAGGAGGTTTCGCGTTCGACGGTGAGCCGAGTGACGAAGTCCCTCGAAGAGAAGGTGGAGGGCCTTCGCACCCAGCCTCTCACCCAGGCCTTCCCCTACCTGTACCTGGATGCCACCTTCCTGGACGCCCGGTGGGCGCGCACGGTGCAGAACGTCTCGGCCCTGGTGGCCTACGGCGTGGGAGAGGATGGGCACCGGCACCTGTTGGCCGTGACTCTGGGGGGCAGCGAGTCGCAGGACTCCTGGCTGGAGCTGCTGCGCCAACTGCTCGAGCGAGGGTTGAGGGGCGTGCGCCTGGTTATCGCCGACGGGCACGCGGGGCTGGCCGCCGCGGCCCGGCAGGCACTGCCCGAGGCCCAGCTCCAGCGCTGCACGGTGCACCTCACCCGGAACGTCCTCGCCAAGGCTCCCTGGCGCCTGCGAGGACGCCTCGGCAAGGAGACCTCGGCCGTCTTCGAGGCCCCCTCTCTCCTGGACGCCAGGAAGCGTCTGGAGGCGCTCCAGGCCGGACTGGGCCGCCAGGTCCCCGAGGCCATGGAGTGCCTGCGCGAGGGCTTCGCCGCCGCCACCTGCTTCTTCTCCTTCCCCAAGGCCCACTGGAAGCGCCTGCGCAGCACCAACGGCCTGGAGCGTCTGCACGGCGAAGTGAAGCGCCGCATCCGCTCCGTGGGCGCCTTCCCGGACCGTGCCAGCGCGCTGCGTCTCATCACCGCCGTCGCCCTCGAAGTGACTGGTATCTGGGACGACCGCCGCTACCTCGACATG
>NZ_JAIQDF010000081.1:0-725 GCF_020037055.1 Myxococcus sp. AS-1-15
CCTCCACCAGGGTGCAGTACGAGTCGGAGGACGGGCCTCCGGGAGTCGCTTCAATGGGCATGGGCGGGAGTTCCTCGAGCGCGGGCTACTCCTTGCCCTTGCCCTTCCCCTTCGCCTTGGTGTCCGCCGCCAGCGTCTCCTCGGCCGGCGCCTTCGCCAGCTCCGTCGTCGCCTGGGCCTTCGCGCTCTCGGCGCTCGCCGCCTTCGCCTCGCGCAGCTCGGCCCGGAGGCGCTCCAGCTCGGCGCCCTGCGAGTTGATGTGCGACTTCGCGTCCTCCAGCGCGGACACCAGCTTCGGGTCCGCCGCGCCGGTGGACTCCGCGCTCGCCTTCTCCTTCACCCACTTCGCCTTCGCCTCCTCGTACTCGCGCGAGTCCACCTGGAAGGCGCTGTGGTACTTGCCGAGAATGTGGAGGGCCGTCGCCGCGTGTCTCGGCACCTCCGCCACACCGGCCTTGAAGTCGAAGCCCGCGAGGCTGCACGTCTCCCCCTCGCGCGGACCCACCAGCGCCACTTCCACCGTCAGTCGGTTTCCAGCCATCTGTTGCTCCACAGGGAATGCACCCAGCACGTGCCGGGCGCGAGGTTGAGGGCTGGGCCCGCCCGGGCAGGAAGTCCCCGCGGGCAGGCCCAGCCGAGAAGCGCGCGGCTCAGTTCGTCACGCCCTGGAGCACCGCCAGCCCCAGGTCGCTGAACACGGCCAGGCCGCAGTAGAACTTCACGCG
>NZ_JAIQDF010000082.1:0-715 GCF_020037055.1 Myxococcus sp. AS-1-15
TGCCGCGGCTGAAGCTGAACAAGGCCCAGCTGTACCTGCACGAGAGGCTGGAGGCGCAGCTCCGGAAGACGGGGAGGGTGCGCGCCATCATCCTCAAGGGGCGCCAGCAGGGGTGCAGCACGTACGTGGAGGCGCGCTTCTACTGGAGGGTGTCGCACCGGAAAGGGGTGAGCGCCTACATCCTCACGCACGAGGACCCGGCCACCGCCAACCTCTTCAAGATGGCGAAGACGTACCACGAGCACTGCCCGGCGCCCGTGAAGCCGTCCACCAGCGCGTCCAACGCGAAGGAGCTGCTCTTCGACAAGCTGGCCTCCGGGTACAAGGTGGGCACCGCGGGCAGCAAGGGGACGGGGCGCTCCTCGACGCTGCAGTACTTCCACGGCTCGGAAGTCGCCTTCTGGCCCAACGCCTCCGGCCACATGCGTGGCGTGCTGGAGGCCGTGGGCAACGTGCCGGGGACGGAAATCATCCTCGAGTCCACCAGCGACGGGCCGCAGGGACTCTTCTACCGGCTGTGCCTCGCGGCGCAGAAGGGGGAGAACGAGTACGAGCTCATCTTCATCCCCTGGTTCTGGCAGGACGAGTACCGCCTGGCGGTGCCCGCGGGCTTCGAGCGCACCTCGGAGGAGGTGCGGTACGCGGAGCTGTGCCAGCAGGTGCATGGCTACGCCCTGGACGACGGGCAGTTGGCGTGGCGCCGCTCGAAGGTGTC
>NZ_JAIQDF010000083.1:0-692 GCF_020037055.1 Myxococcus sp. AS-1-15
TTCGACTTGTCCTCCATCCGCCACCGCGACAGCGCGGAGGTGTCCATTCACCACCCCCTCACCGGCGCCCCCACCGGCGTCGTCGTCATCCTGGCCAGCGCGGACAGCGCAGTGGGCCGCACCGCGGAGCGAGAGTTGCGGGAGCGCTCGCTGACGCGCCTCCAGTTGGGCAACCGCAGCGCTGCCGCCGGCGCCCGGGAAATCGAGTCCGACGCGGTGGAGTTGCTGGTGCGGCGCACCCTGGGCTGGCGTGGGCTCGTCGAGGACGGCAAGCCCGTGTCCTTCTCCCCGGATGCGGCCCAGCGCCTCTACACCGAGCACCCGTGGCTGCGCCGCCAGGTGGACGACGCGCAGGCGGACCGCGCCCGTTTTTTCGAGGCCTCGCCGAGCAGCTCCTCGGCTACGCCCGACACCAGTTCCACCTGAGCAAGCCGGAGGGCGAGGGGGGCATGTCGCTGCGCGCCCACCTCGAGCAGGTGGCCAAGGCCACCGGCAAGGCGCCCCCGGCGCTGGTGGGTGAGTACGCGCTGCCGGAGGCGCTCTCCAACGTCTGGGGCTGGTTCTGCGAGCTGAGCGGCGCTCGCGGGGCAGGGGGCTTTTCCATTGCCCCCATCAGCTTCCAGGACATCGAAGCGTGGGCCCGGCTCACCGGGCACCAGCCCACCCCCGCGGAAGTGGTGCTGCTGCGCCAG
>NZ_JAIQDF010000008.1:0-433965 GCF_020037055.1 Myxococcus sp. AS-1-15
AAAACCGCACGTACGGTTTGAAAGGAGGCGGGTGGAAACGGGCCGCTGACCGGTACCGCGCCACCCATCTACCAATGGCCTCGTGGCTCCTGCTGGTCGGCTTCGGCGTCCCCATCGGCGTGGTGGTGCTGCTCGACTTCCTCGCGCGGCGAGGACGCTGATGTACCTGGGCCACGTGGGGCTCGCGCTCGCCGCGCGTCGCGTCCCCTCGGGGGCTCCGCTCGCCGCGTTATGCGGGGCCGCCGTGTTCCTCGATGTCGTGGATGTGCTCGTCGACGTCGCTGGCCTCGACAACACCCACACCGCCTGGAGTCACACGCTCCTGTCGGCGAGCGGGTGGTCCGTGCTCGTGGGCCTGCTGGGGTGGCGCTGGCGAGGTGTCACCGCGGGCCTCGTCCTGGCCTCGCTGGTGCTCTCCCATCTGCTCACGGACTGGCTCACCAGCCACCTGTGGCTATGGCCCGGAGGCCCTCGCGTGGGCTTGCGTCTCTATGACGACCGCGTGTTGGACTTCACCGTCGAGGCCGCCGTCATCCTCGCGGGAATCTGGCTGTACCGGGGCTCACTGCCGGACGGGGCCCGGAGGGGCCCCTATCCGTGGCTCATCGCCGGCGTGCTGCTCGTGCTGCAGGCGGTCTTCGACGGGCTCGGCCTCGCCCGGACGGACTGACGGCGTCTCAGGACGCGGTGGAGGCGCAGCGCTCGATGATGGAGCGCAACTGCGTCTGCACGCTGTGGAGCGTGTTGCGCAGGCGCGCGTGGCGCAGCGAGCCCGCCAGCGCGTTGGACAGGGCCTGGAGCACGTGGCTCTCCTCGCCCGGCCAGGTGCGCTCGGTGCGACAGTCATCGAAGCCCACGAAGCCCCACCACTCGCCGCCCAGCACGATGGGACAGACGAGCAGCGAGCGGATGTCCTGGCTCTCCAACAGCTCCCTCGCGGGCGAGGGGAAGTCGCGCGGCGCGCCCTTGAGCACCCGCCCCGAGGACAGGGGCTCCACCCACGACGGCATCACCGCGTCATAGGGCACGTTCTGCAACTCGGGGTTGTCCTGCTGCGCGGAGGCGCTCGCCGCGGTCCACTCGTAGCGCTGGCTGCACAACAGCTTCCCGTCGGGCGCGCTGCTGTTCTCGAAGATGTAGACCCGGTCCACATCCAACGCCGCGCCCACCTGGCCGAGCGCGGACGTGACGTTGCCGGGCTCGAAGCCCTTCTCCAACAGCAGCTGCGAGACATTCATGAGGGCTGAGAAAGCACTCGTGGCCATGAGGGGGACTCCAGGAGGGGGACGGGCCAGACGCGCGTGGGGGGACGACGCGAGCAACCCGAAGCGTCGCACGCCTCCGCGCCCTCGGGTCAAGCCACGCGCCCCGCGCGTCCGCCCCTCACACGCACGGAGTTGCTTTCGCCCGGGCCCGGGCCTCTTTGAGAGGCCTGACACCCCCCGCGTCCGCCCTTCGTTGTCCGGGCCACGTTCGCTGGCACGGACGGATTGAGCGGGTGCTGTTCATGCTCTAGGCACACACCATGCGTTCGCACCTCCCCCGCCTCCTCGTCCTCCTGCTCTGCGTCGTCGCTTCCCCGGCCGCCCTCGCCCGACCCATCAGCTCCGAGGCGCAGTTCTGGTACACCGTCAGCGCGCAGGGCCCCATCGCCGAGCCGTTCCTCTATTACCTGGAGGCCCAGCCCCGCTTCGGCGAGGACGACGCCCGCGCCATCCTCCGCGCCGCCAGCGGCACCCGTGTCACCCAGGACCTCTCCCTGTGGCTGGGCTACGGCTGGATTCCCGTCTGGGTCTGGGATGGAGACCCCGCCCTCCGCCAGAACGAGAGCCGCCTGTACCAGCAACTCCTGTTCACTCCGAGGCTGGGCGAGGTGCGGACGGTGGTGCGGGCGCGCCTGGAGCAGCGGTTCCTGCCGGGCACCACGGAGGTGTCCCATCGCGCCCGCGTGATGCTGCGCGGCGCGCTGCCCGTGGCCGCCGAGGGGCGGCTGTCGCTCATCGTCTGGGACGAGGCCTTCGTCCACCTCAACTCCGTGGACAGCGGCCCCCGCCGGGGCTTCGACATGAACCGCGCCTTCGTGGGCGTCGGCTGGAAGCTGGGCGACCACTCCGCCGTGGAGGTCGGCTACCTCAACGTCTTCACCCGCCGCCCCACCGCCGAGACGGACCAGCTCATCCACACACTCTCCGTCTCCACGCCCTTCAACTTCATGTGAGCTGAAGCGCGCCCGAGGCGGCTTCTCGAAAAGCAAGAAGGCTCGTGCGCACCGGCGGCTCCCGGTGCGTGCGGGCCTTCGTTTCGCGATGAGCGCAACTTCTTGATACATTCTCGCGATAACTCTTCAGCCACCTCGTATGGAGTCCTGAGACCCCCATGAGCATTCGCCGCACTGAAGGTTCGAAGCCGACGGTCCTCCCCACCATCTCCTCCGAGGCTCGGCCCAAGAGCGCGGCGAAGACCCCGACGGCCGCGAACGTCATCAAGGACGGGTTCGGCCCGGCCGCGAAGACGTCCGACCTGGCCCGCGCGGAGAGCACGCTCAAGCCGCTGCCGCCCCCCGTTGGCCGCCTGGCGCTGGACAGCAAGGAGGCGCAGAGCGCCATCCAGACCGCGCTGCAGCACCTGGACGTGGGCACCAAGCTCCCCTCGCAGGGCCTGCGCGGCGGCATCCAGTACCCCTCCTTCGTCCCCAAGAACGTGGAGCGGGACGAGCTGGGCATGACGCACGTGCGCCTGGACCGGCAGCACGAGGGCGTGAAGGTCTACGGCGAGCAGGTCGTCGCGCACCTGGCCAAGGACGGCAAGGTCGACAGCGTCACGGGTGACCAGTCCAAGATTCCCTCGGGCCTGGGCACGCAGAAGCCCGCGCTGTCCAACGCGCAGGTGCTGGACATCGCGCTCAAGGAGTTCAACGGCACGCCGGACCGCCAGCCGCACTCCGAGCGCATCATCTACAAGGACCCCTCGGGCGAGTACCGCTCCGCGTACCGCGTGGAGGTCGCCGACACCACGGCCACCGAGAACCCGCGCAAGATGAACTACTTCATCGACGCGAACAGCGGGAAGGTCTACGAGAAGTTCAACACCATCGACGGCTTCAAGAACTGCCCCTGCGCCACGCACGGCACGGGTGACGCGGCCGCCACCAAGGGCGCCGCCGGGACGAAGGGCGCTGCCGCGGCCCCCTCGGACGTGAAGGTCTCCACGACGCCCAACGCGCAGATCAAGGACAAGGGCTCGGTCACCTCCAAGGTGACGGTCGCCGACGACGTCACGGTGGACAAGCTCAAGCTGTCCCTGGACATCACCCACTCGTACAAGGGGGACCTGAAGGTCACGCTGACCAGCCCCTCGGGCAAGACGTTCGACGTGCACAACCGCACGGGCGGCAGCGCGGACAACATCAAGCAGGACTTCGACCTGAGCGCCTTCGCGGGCGAGTCCGCCAAGGGCGAGTGGACGCTGAAGGTGAGCGACCACGCCGCGGGCGACAAGGGCAAGCTGGTCAAGTGGGGCCTGTCCATCACCCCCAAGGCGACGCAGCAGCCGCCCACGGACCCGACCACCCCCACGACCCCTGGCGCCGCGGACGACACGTCCATCTACAGCGGCAAGGTGGCCCTGGAGACGAAGAAGCAGGCGGACGGCACGTACACGCTCGAGGACGGCACGCGCGGCAAGGGCGTGGCCACGTACGACGCGCGCAACCAGGAAGAGGCCAGCGGCCAGACGCAGATCAAGGACGACAACAACGTCTGGGGCGAGGCCACGGACCCGGAGCGCAACCGCGCCGCCGTCGACGCGCACTACGGCGCGGCGATGACGTACGACTTCCTGAAGAACATCCTCGGCCGCGACTCCATCGACGGCAAGGGTGAGAAGCTCGTCTCCTACGTCCACGTCAGCGAGAACTTCGTCAACGCGTACTGGGACGGCGAGAAGATGAGCTACGGCGACGGCGACGGCGTGGACTCCGGTCCGCTCACCGCGCTGGACATCGCGGGCCACGAAATCGCCCACGGCCTGACGGAGCGCACCGCCGGCCTCATCTACCGCGGCGAGTCGGGCGGCCTGAACGAGGCCTTCAGCGACATCATGGGCGCGGGCGTGGAGTGGTACGCGTCCACGCAGAACCCGGCCGTGAAGTTCAACTGGACCATCGGCGAGACGGCGTGGACGCCGACCAACGGCGATGACACGGACGGCCTGC
This sequence comes from Myxococcus sp. AS-1-15, assembly GCF_020037055.1. Lineage (NCBI taxonomy): Bacteria > Pseudomonadati > Myxococcota > Myxococcia > Myxococcales > Myxococcaceae > Myxococcus > Myxococcus sp. AS-1-15. Next base: position 4,214 of record NZ_JAIQDF010000008.1, read on the forward strand.
GGTACATGGACGACCCGAAGAAGGACAACTACTCCATCGACAACTACAAGGACTACCCGAAGCAGACGGAGGTCCACGGCTCCAGCGGCATCGCGAACAACGCGTTCTACCTGCTGGCCAACGGTGGCACCAACCGCACGTCCAAGATCGAGGTGAAGGACGGCATCGGGATGGAGAAGGGCCTGAAGATCTACTACCGCGCCCTGGCCCACTACATGACGCCCAGCACCACGTTCGCCCAGGCGCGCACGGCCACCATCAAGGCGGCCACGGACCTGTACGGCGCGGACTCGGCCGAGGTGGCGAAGGTGAAGGAGAGCTGGACCGCCGTCGGCGTGAACTAGCTCGCGACTGTCGTTGCAGGACCCGGGCACGTCGAAGGTGCCCGGGGGCTCGACGTGACGGGGTGGCCTTCGCCCGTCGGGCCCTGTGATTCGGGACGCTCCGGGAGCCTCAGCGGGTTCCTGAGCGGGAAGGGGGGGCGTTCCGAGTCCTTCACCGCGCGGCGGCTGTCACTCCCGGGAGTCCTCCCGAGGTGACGGCTGACCGCGCGGTTGTTTTTTGGGGCGGTGCGCGCGTCGCTCAGGACTCGGGCGGCGGGCAGGTGATGGGGCAGGTCTGGCTGGTGGGCAGGCACAGGCCGCCGCAGCAGCCGGCGTTCCACGAGCACCCGGCCTCCATCCGGCACGCCGTCTGGGTGGTGCTGGTGCAGGAGGCCAGGGCGGACTCGGAGGACGTCGCCTCGGAGGCGGGGTCAGCGCTGACGGTGGCCTCGTCGGGCCCGGAACAGCCCGTGAGCAGCGAGGCGATGGCGGCACATGCGAGGAACAGCGCTCGACCGGGGAGAGTCATTGCAGGCTCCGATGGGACGGCGAGGTGTGCCCGCAATCATGTCATCGACAGACGGCGCCCGGAATCTGGATTGTCTTCCAGGCCCATATGTCAGGCTTTGTTCCAGCGCCACGGCAGGAGTGTGTTGGCGCTGATGTGATTGGCCCCTGCGCGCCTACAGCCGGCTCGGGTCGTCCACGCGGTAGTGGCCCAGCCAGTAGTCGTCGTCGAAGCCGGGCAGGTCGATGTTGATCTTCTGCATGTGTATCTGGCCGCGCGCGCCCATGCGCGGGTCCGCGTCCAAATCCCAGAGGTCCAGGCCCTCGAACTCGTCGGTGGAGCCGTAGGGGACGTAGTAGTAGCCCTGCACGTACCCGTTGACGACGTCCACCATGTAGATGCCGGACGTCTGGCCTCCGCCGCCCACGCTCACGTAGAGGTTGCCACGCGCGGAGATCTTGCCGCCTTGAATCCAGGTGCCCTGCGGGATGTTGCTGGAGAAGGACAGCGTGCGCTTGTGCGTGATGGACACCGTCGTGCCGGACAGCGTGATTTGATAGCCGCGCAGCACCGTGTAGCCCGGGTGGTTCGTCACCGCGTAGAACAGGCCGTCACGCGGGTTGTGCGCGATGAAGGCCACGCCGCCCTCCCACTGCGGCAGGGACGCATAGCCGATGTACTGCATGCTCGTGTTGAACACGCCCACCGCGCCGCTGCGCCCCGGACCGTCCATGGCGATGTAGAGGTAGCCGTTGACGTGCACCAGGTCGCCGTAGTGCCGGAAGCCCGCGTTGTACCAGGGCGAGGGCATGCGGTAGGTGCCGCCGGGGTTGTTGTTCAGCCCCGCCATCGGCCACCAGGCGATGAGTCCCTCGGTGGACTCGTCCTTCCAGAAGTTCGTCGCGTTGCGCGTCTGGTACCAGTAGTGGGCGTCGTGGGTGAGGCCCTGGAGGTTGTCGGAGAAGCCCGTGTAGCTGCGGTCGCTCGGGAAGTCCGACAGGTTGGCGACGATGTTGGGGATGGCGTAGCGGTAGCGCTCGACGTAGAGCGCGTTCGCGGTGGCGTCGATGCCGGAGCGGTACTGCGCCGCGCCCACCGCCCACGTGCACGTCCACCACCACCTGGGCAGGCTGGCCGTCTGCAGGCGCTGCCACGCGCCGCTGCCCCAGCGCTCCAGCCACAGCGTGCCCGTGGCCTCACCCGTGGTGGCGCAGGCCTGGTAGTACTTCTGCACCGGGCCCCAGCCGGAGTGCGCCCAGCTGTACACGTTCGTCGGGCACCAGATGGCGTCGTATTCCTGGTTGAGCCCCTGGCAGAAGTTGGCTGACCACCACGCGGTGTCCGGCAGGGCCTGCTGGCTGACGCCGCCGGGCCCCACGTCGGCGGAGCTGCGGGCCGGCCCCTCGGGCGCCAGGGCCTCGCGGGTGGGCGTCAGGTGCAGCATGGACGGCGCGCGGCTGGCGGCCTCCACCAGCTTCGCGGGCGGCTCCTGCCCGCCGGACAGCTTGCGGTAGACCTCCGTGATGGGCATCCCGTCGAACGCCGCCGCGTCCGGCATGGGCGTGCCGCGCGGGCCCTTCACCACGGTGACGATGCCGTAGTCGGGCACCTCGTGGAACGAGATGGACTGGCCCTCGGGGAGCGTCACGCTCGCCAGCCGCGTGCCCGGGTCGTCGCCGGCCTCCAGCGCCTCGTCCGTCTCCGGACCGCCACACGCCACCAGCATCGCCGCACAGCCAGCCCACTTGAACAGACCTCGCACGCGCTCACGCCTCCTGAAGGATTTCAAGGTGAACGCAGCCGGTGTGTTTGCTTCGGTCCGCCTGGGGCTCGTCGCGCCGTGCGCGCTCCCGTCAGGCGTGTGGGGGACTTGTGGGCAAGCGCCGCGTGAGCGCGGCGGCGCTGGTCGTTCGGGCGCGGCGTGGCCCTCTTCGCCCGCTCGGGCGTGGAACCTCGGATGTCCGAGCGCCGTTGCTTGGCGTTCCCACGGACGCGGGTGGACCCCTCCCGTCACGGAGGGCGTGCGCCACGGGGCTTCGGGAGGGCTCCTGGCGGCGATGCCAGCGGCGCCGTCGCGCGGAGCGTGACAGCCCGTTGTCTCCGGGCTGCCTCGCGCCACCGACTCCGGACGATGTCTGACATGAGGCCGGACGCCGCACCCGGCGCGTCCTTCCGAAGTCAGACGCGAACCGTCAATAGTTGCAAATCAAGTTAATCGTGCAAGTCACGATTATGAAAACTCTCCGTCATGAACACTGTCTGACGGGGGGCCGCGAGCCTTTTGGGGAGACCTCCGTGACGCGAAACCTGCAGCGATATGACGTGGTGTTGGTGGGGGGCGGGGTGACGGGATTGATGGCGAGCCACAAGCTGGCGCGGCTCGGCCTGCGGTTGTTGTTGTTGGAGAAGCAGCCGACGTTGGCGAGCGGGCCGTCCACGCGCAACGAGGGCTGGCTGCACCGGGGCAGCTATCACGCGGGCTCGGTGAAGGACCGGCAGGCGGCGGTGCAGGTGGCGCGGCGCTGCATCTACGGCCACGAGCAGATTCGCGCGTTCGCGCCGGAGGCGGTGGAGGACGCGGACCGTCCGCCGATGGTGCTGGTGCGGGACGCGGACCGGCTCCAGGAGCTGGTGTCGCGTTGGGACGAAGCGGGCGTGTCCTATCGGCCGCTGACGAAGGCGCAGGCCTCCGCGCGCTTCCCGTCGGCGGACCTGACGCGGGCCTCGGAGGTGTTCGAGGTGGCGGACGTGAGCATCAACACGCGGATGCTGTACCGCAAGCTGCTCACCTCCGCGCAGCAGGGCGGCGCCGAGGTGCTCACCGGCGCCCGGCTGGAGCACGTGCGCGGCTCGGAGGCCACCGTCGTCATGGCGGACGGCTCGACGCTGCAGCTGGAGTCGCGGCTGTTCGTCTACTCGACGGGCTTCGGCGCGCGGGACTTGTTCCGCCAGTTCTTCGAGCTGGAGCTGCCCATCCGCTACTGGAAGAGCCACCTGGTGGTGGTGCCTCGGCTGGGCGGCCACGGGCTGTTCTACGTGGACCCGCACGAGGCGGCGATGATGCATCACGGGGACTACAGCGTCGTGGGGCTCAACGAGGACGCGCTCCTGTGCGCGAACCCCGACTACCTCGTCGTGCCCGAGCGCGCCGACAACCTCCACCGCGCGCTGGAGCGCCTGGTGCCGGGCTGGAAGAACGCGGGCACGTACAGCGACGTCGCCTGCACCAAGGTGGACTTCGCGCCGGATGCCACGTCCGCGCGCTCGCTCAACATCGCCATCCACGAGCCGGTGCCGGGCCACATCTGCATCCTGCCGGGGAAGATGACCGAGGCGCCGTTCCTCACCGACGTGCTCACGGCGCGGCTCTACGAGCGGCTGGAGGACGGGCTCATCGCGAAGCGGCCGTGTGACGTGCTCCACGCCAGCCTCGCCTCCGTCGCGCGGGAGGCCCACCATGCGGCTTGAGCTGCTCGCGGCCCTGGACGCGCCCCGGCGCTCGGCGGGCTTGCTGACGGTGACGGAGGTGCTCGCGCTCGCGGACACCGGCAACGTCATCTACGACCCGTTCTCCGTCCTCATCTCGCGGCACCTGAAGCTGGGCGAGGGCAACGTCCTCTACCCGTGTGTCACGCTCACCTGCGCGCCCACGGCGGAGCTGCGGCTGGGGAATCGCAATGTGTTGCACACCGGCACGCTGCTGGCCGCGGAGACGGGCGCCATCCTCGTGGGCGATGGGAACCAGTTCGGCGAGGGCGGATTCACCGCGAAGGCCAACCGTCCCGGCGCGTGCATCCGCATCGGCGATGGGGGCCGCTATCTCGGCGGGGCGTCGGTGTTCGGCGAGTGCTCGCTCGGCTCTGGCACACAGCTGCTCGGGGCCATCACGGTGGACAGCTGCAAGCTGGCGGCGGGCGCGCCCTTCAGTGACGCGGACCCGGACGCGCGCGCGGCGGTACTGAAGGGCTCGGGGACGGCGCGGGGGCTCGTGCTCGAGGTGGGGCAGGTCATCCTGGGCAACGGCGTGTTCCGCGCCGAGGACGTGAAGCCGCAGGCCTTCTATCACCCGAAGGTGAAGTCATGAGCGCGGTGGGACTGGGGCTCGGGCTGCTCTCGCTCGGGCGCGCGTGGGGCTATCGCTCCGAGCCACCTCCGACCGAGGCGGATGGACAACACCTGCTCGACACCGCGTTCGAGCTGGGGGTGCGCTGCTACGACACCGCGCCCGCGTATGGGTCGAGCGAGCAGCGCTTCGGCGCCTTCCTGTCGCGGCTCGGCGCCGAGCGCAGCTCCGTCTTCGTCGCCACCAAGCTGGGGGAGCACTGGGACGCGGGGAAGCAGGCGTCGTTCACGGACCACTCGTACGACGCGCTTCGCAGGAGCCTGGACGAGAGCGTGCGGCTGCTCGGGCGCATCGACCTGCTCCAGGTGCACAAGGCCACGGCGGCCAACGTGAGCTCGCCCGAGGTGCTGCGCGTGCTCGAGTACGCGGGGACGCTCGGGGTGCGTCACGTGGGCGTCAGCGTGAGCGACGTGGCCGCGGCCGAGGCCGCGTGTGACGTGGGCGTGTATTCGTTCCTCCAGTTCCCGTTCAACGCGCTGAACACCACGCTCGCGCCCGCGTTCGAGCTGGCCGCGCGCCACGGGCTGCAGGTCCTGGTCAACCGTCCCTTCGCCATGGGGCAGCTCGTCCAGGAGGAGGGGCGGGAGCCCACGCGGTCCGCGAGGGAGTCGCTCCAGCACATCCTCCGGCAGCGCTTCTCCGGCTACGTGCTCACGGGCACCAAGTCCGCGAAGCACCTGCTCGAAACCCACGCCGTCTTCCGCTCACTCCAGGGCTGACGGCGCGGCTCGAACCGCGCTGGCGGGGCGCCGGAAGGGCTCCCTGCTGTCGCACCCGACAGCGCGCGTCGCTCGCGAGACCCACGCTGGCCTCCGCTCGCTCCAGGGCTGACGGCGCATCCCCTGTTCGCTGGCGGCCGGAAGGCCGCGGCCAGCACCCCACCCGGGCGACGTGAGCGCCCGGGCGGCCCACTCTTGTCTCGGAAAGCCCCACCATGTGGATTGCGTATGGCCTGGGCGCGGGCGTGATGCTCGGCCTGTATGACGTCTGGACGAAGAAGGCGATGACGGGCAACAGCGTCATCCCCGTCGTCATGTGGTCCTCCCTCTTCGGCGCGCTGTGCTGGGTGCCCGCGCTGATTCCGGGCGCGCTGCCCGTGCCCATCGACCCCTTCGGCCTGACGTGGCGCGAGCAGGCGTGGCTGCTCCCCAAGGGCGTGGCGATGACGGCCTCTTGGATTCTCGCGTACTACGCCGTGCGCGAGCTGCCCATCTCCATCGCGGGAGCGGTGCGAGCGTCCGGCCCGCTGTGGACGCTCGCGGGCGGGTTCCTGATGTTCCGCGAGCTGCTCACGCCCCTCCAGTTCCTCGGGCTGATGCTCACCGTCTGCTCGTACTACGTGCTGTCCATCGTGGGCCGGAAGGAGGGCCTCGCGCTGTCGAAGAGCCGCTCCTTCTGGTGGATGCTCGCCGCCACCGCGCTGTCGGCGGCGACCACCGTCTACGACAAGTTCCTCGTCGCGCGGCTGGCGCTGCCGGTGCTGGAGCTGCAGGCCAGCTCCGCGTTCCAGCGCTGCCTGCTGTCCGCGCTCGTCTTCGTGCCGTACATGTGGCGACGGGGCGCGTGGGGCCTGGGGCTCACGTGGAGCTGGGGCATCCCCCTGGTGGGGTGCTCTTGGGTGGCGGCTGAGCTCATCTACTTCGTCGCCATCTCCGAGCCCCAGGCGCTCGTCACGCACCTGTCCGTGCTGCGCAGGACGAGCCTCATCGTCGGCTTCGTGCTGTCGGCGCTCTTCTTCCGCGAGGCCAACATCGCGCTGAAGTCCGGGATGATTGCCGTGCTCATCCTGGGCATGGCCATCCTCATCCTGGGAGGTTAGCGGCCTCCCCCAGGGACAGGTCCGCTTCCCACGGGAAGCGCGAGGCACCCAGCGCGGGCTTCAAGTCATGCAGCCACGTGGCGTGCTCGTCGTAGCGCGCGAAGAAGGGCTTGCCCACCAGCGCCGCGTCGCGCGCCTGGATGAAGTGCAGCAGGAACACCTTCTCACCGCCCAGCTCCATCACGCCGTCCACGCACACCTTGCCCGGCGTGGCGGACATGGAGGGCCCGCGCACCGTGCGCGCCAGCCCCGACACGCGGCGGTACGCCTGCTGGAAGATGTCGTACGCGGACGCGAGCGGCACGGCGAAGTAGTCCTGCGGCCCCGTGTCCCGCTCGACGAACATGTAATACGGCACCATGCCGTGGCGCAGGTGCGTGCGCCACATGCGCTCCCACGTGGCCGCGTCGTCGTTGATGCCGCGGATGAGCGGCGCCTGGGTGCGGATGACCGCGCCGGTGGAGCGGATGCGGCGCACCGCCTCCTGGACGATGTCCGGCTCCATCTCCCGCGGATGGGAGAAGTGCGCCATGAAGGCCAGGCTCTTGCCGGAGGCCACCACCTTCTCGAACAGGCGCAGCGTGTCGTCCGCGTCCGGGTCCGTCACGAAGCGCTGCGGCCAGTACGCCAGCGACTTGGTGCCGATGCGGATGGCCTCCAGGTGCTCGATGCCCAGGAGCGGCTCGATGTAGCGCGACAGCACCGCCTCGCCCATCACCATGGGGTCGCCCCCGGTGAAGAGCACGTTGGTGACCTCCTCGTGCTCGCGCACGTAGTCCACCATGGGCGCGATGTCCTTCGACGCGAACTTCAGGTCCGCGTCCCCCACGAACTGCGCCCAGCGGAAGCAGTACGTGCAGTAGGCGTGACACGTCTGCCCTTGCTTCGGGAAGAACAGCACCGTCTCCTGGTACTTGTGCTGGAGCCCCGGGATGGCCTCCTCGTTCGCCTGCCGGGGCACGTTCAGCTCCATCTGCCCCGCCGGATGCGGATTGAGCCGCGCGCGCACCTCGCGCACGTACGCCGCCAGCTCCAGGCTGCCCGTGCCCTCGCGCATCAGGTCGACCAGGCGCGACACGTCCTCGGCCGGCAGCATGTCCGCCTGCGGGAACACCAGCCGGTAGAGGGGGTCGTCCGGCGCGGCCGACCAGTCGATGAGCTCCTCGACGACGTAGCTGTTGACCCGGAAGGGCAGCACCTGGGCCACCGCCTGCACGGCCAGCCGCTCTTCCACGGAGAGCCCCGCCCGGGTGGTCAGCTCGTCCAGGTTCCTGTGGGTGAAGGCACGGTACCGCTGTCCCACGGACAGAGACCGCACCGCGTTGGATGAAGCGCTCACGCGGTTCCTCGCTTTGCATGACAGGGTCCTCCGCGAGGCTCCGCGGAAACGGCCCTGGGATGAGAGGTGAGTCGATGGTCAGACGTGCCTTTTGACCACCAACGAGGTGGAGGTTCCGGTTACCATGGGCTCCTGGATGTGTCACCCCTCCGAGGCTGAAATCCGCTCGGAAAATGACGGGGTGGGCGTGGACCCTCGGGCGGATTGATACTTCCCGTCCGTGCGGGCCGAGCGCATGGCGTGTGACGCCGCGCGCAACGCGGTTGCACGTCTGTCATTGAATGCGGGCAGGGTGGAGAGGGGGCCTGGGCGGGCGCGGAATTTCCGTGCGCCAGGGGAGGCGGCGCGGACCCTAGGATGGCGGCCCTGGTCTTCCGCTGGACTCCGAGACGCCATGACTGCTCCGCGCCGTTCCGATGATGCCCCGCCGTCCCCCGCACCTGCGCTCCACCTGGTGGTGCACCCTCGTCCCGAGGGCCTCGCCGATGGGCTCAAGAAGCTCCTGGGAGGGGTGGGGGTGGTGGTGGGGGCGCCGCTCGTCGTGTTCGGGCTGTTGATGGGCGTGGTGGGGGTATCGGGGATTTTTTCTCCGGGTGAGGGGAAGAAGGCCTTGGACGGCGTGTTGCTGCTGCTGGTGTCGGGCGTGTTCGTCGGGGTGGGGCGCTTCGCGTGGAAGAAGGGCATGGTGCCGTTCCGCGACGCACGGCGCAGGGAGCTGCTGTTTGGATTCGTCCGAGCACAGATGCGCATCCGCGAAAGCGACGTGGCCGGGCTCCTCAAGGTGTCGGAGCCCGAGGCGCGGGAGCTGCTCTCGAGGAGCATCGCCCGGCAGGAGGTGGATCTGGTCTACCTGTCTGAGTCGCGCGAGTACGTGCACCGGAGCGTCTTCGCCCACTCGCAGAGCGTGGCGCGCAGGTGCCCCGCGTGCGACGCGCCCGTGGGCGCCACGGGCGTGCTGCCGGGGGACAAGGTGGTGTGCTCCTACTGTCAGTCCCCGTTCGTGGTGGCCTGAGCGGGTCGTTTCACCTGCCGGGGCAATCACGTCCCGCGCAGGCTCGTAGTGGCCTCGTCGTTTCGACAGATGGCCAGGTTCCAGGGAGGGTCGATGAAGAGAGTCCTCGGAGCGGTTACCGCCGCCGCGTTCCTCGGGTGCGCGGCGTCACGAGAAGTAGCGCAGCCCACGCCGCCGCCGCCCACGCCCGAGGCGGCGAAGGTGGAGGCCGCCCCCCAGGCGCCGAAGCTCCAGGTGCCGGTGGAGTACTACAAGCTCGACAACGGCCTGCGGGTGGTGCTCTCGCGCGACACGACCGTGCCCAAGGCGGTGGTCGGCGTCTATTACAACATCGGCTTCCGCATCGAGCCGAGGAACCGCACGGGCTTCGCCCACCTGTTCGAGCACATGATGTTCCAGGGCTCGACGAACCTGGGGAAGATGGAGCTGGCGCGCCTCATCCAGAAGAACGGCGGCATGTTCAACGGCTCCACCCGGTTCGACTTCACGAACTACTTCGAAATCGTCCCGTCCAACACGCTGGAGACCATGCTGTGGGCCGAGGCCGACCGCATGCGCGGCCTGGAGGTGACGGAGGAGAACCTCAAGAACCAGCAGGGCGTGGTGGCCAACGAGGTGAAGGTCAACGTCCTCAACCGGCCGTATGGCGGCTTCCCGTGGCTGGACCTGCCGCAGGTGGCGAACACCAACTGGTACAACGCGCACAACTTCTACGGCGACCTGAAGGACCTGGAGGCCGCCACGCTCGAGGACGTGCGGGCGTTCTTCAAGACGTACTACGCGCCGAGCAACGCGGCGCTGGTGGTGGTGGGTGACTTCGAGCCCGAGCAGGTGAAGGGCTGGGTGCGGCAGTACTTCGGTCCCTTGCCCAAGGCGCCGGTGCCGCAGTTGCCGGACATCTCCGAGCCCCGCCAGGAGAAGGAGAAGCGGCACGACAAGAAGGACGCGCGCATCACCCGGCCGGCGTTCGCGGCGGGCTATCACATGCCGGCGGTGGGCACGCCGGAGTTCTACGCGATGGCGCTCATCGACGAAATCCTGCTGCAGGGCAGCGACAGCGCGCTCTACCAGCAGCTGGTGCAGAAGAAGGGCATCGCCGGCGAGCTGAGCGGCGGGGTGAACGAGCTGGGCAACCAGTGGAACTACAACGGGCCCATGCTGTGGACCGTGTACCTGTTCCACGACACGGTCATCTCGCCGGAGACGATTGCCGGGGAGATCGACGGGGTGGTGGCGAAGCTGGTGGAGAAGCCGGTGGACGCCGAGACGCTGGCGCGGGCGCGGGTGAAGGCGCGCTCCCGGTTGTACGCGCACGTGGAGGGCATGCTCGGCTTCGGCCGCGCGGACCTGCTGGCCTCGTCCGCGCTGTTCTTCGACGACCCGGCGCGCATCAACCGGCTCGAGGACGAGCTGATGAAGGTGACGCCCGAGGTGATTCAGCGCACGGCCCGCGAGTACCTGCGTCCGACGAACCGCACGGTGCTCACGGTGTCGGCTTCCCCCCAGACGCTCCTGGCTGACTGAGGAACGCGAACATGACCTTCCATTCCATTCGCAACCGTCTCGTCGCGTCCTCGCTGTTGGTGTTCGGGCTGGTGGCGGCGCCGGTGCTGGCCGCGCCCGCCGCGAAGGAGGCTCCGCCGGCGCCGGCGGCGCCCAAGCCCTTCGATGTGCCCCAGCGCACGTCCTTCAAGCTCGACAACGGGCTGGAGGTCTCGTTGTTGCCGTATGGCGACATGCCGAAGGTGGCCATCCAGCTGGTGGTGGACACGGGCAACATCCATGAGACGGCGGACGAGACCTGGCTGTTCGACCTGGCGGGCAAGCTGCTCAAGGAGGGCACGACGACGCGCTCCGCGGCGCAGGTGGCCCAGACGGCGGCCGAGCTGGGCGGGGAGCTGGACGTCGGCACGGAGCAGGACCAGTCCTACGTGGGCCTCGAGGTGCTCTCCGAGTTCGCGCCGAAGGCGGTGACGCTGGTGGCGGACGTGGTCCAGAACCCGGCCTTCCCCGAGTCGGAGGTGGAGCGGCTGAAGGGGGGCCTGATTCGCGAGCTGGCGGTGTTCCGCACGATGCCGCAGGTGCTGGCCAACGAGGTGATGGCGAAGGCCCTCTACGGGGACCATCCGTACGGGCGCCGGCTGGCGACGGAGGCGCAGCTCAAGCGGTACACGCGGGAGCAGGTGGTCAAGCACTACGAGGCCAACGTGGGCGCGGCGCGCTCGCGGCTGTACGTGGTGGGGCGCTTCGAGCCCGCGGAGGTGGAGAAGGTGGTGCGCGAGGCGTTCGGTGGCTGGCGCGCGGGCCCGGCGCGGGTGAAGAACGTGCCGAAGCAGCAGGTGGCGAAGTCGGTGCAGTTCCTGGACCGGCCGGGCTCGGTGCAGTCCACGGTGCGGGTGGCGACGAGGGCGTTGCCGCCGACGAGCGAGGACGCCATCACGCAGGATGTGCTGAACACGATGCTGGGTGGGTACTTCAGCTCGCGCGTCACGTCGAACATCCGTGAGAAGAAGGGCTATGCGTACTCGCCGTACAGCGCGGTCTCCGAGCACGTGGAGGACGCGTACTGGGTGCAGAACGCGGACGTGACGACGGCGAACACGGGGGATTCGCTGAAGGAGATCCTCAAGGAGGTGGACACGCTGAGGAAGACGCCGCCGCCCGCGGAGGAGCTGCGCGACGTGCAGAACTACCTGGCGGGGGCGTTCCTGCTGGAGAACTCGTCGCGCACGGGGCTCATCTACAAGCTGCGCTACGTGGACCTGCACGGCCTGCCGGAGACGTACCTGAAGGACTACGTGAGCCGGGTGATGGCGGTGACGCCGGACCAGGTGCGCGCCGTGGCGGCGAAGGTGCTCGCGCAGGACGCGATGACCATCGTCATCGTCGGCGACATGAAGGTGGTCAAGCCGCAGCTGAAGGTGCTGCCGCCGAAGCTGCGCTGATTTGAAGCGCCCGGGGGCGGAAGGCCATCGTGGGTCTTCCGCTTCCGGAATTGCCGACCGGCGCGACTCACGCCGTGCGCCGACCTATCGCGGGAAGGCGCTCATAGGCTCGCTGAAGCGCGTCCAGGTGGGAGGGGTTGTCGTAGTCGAGCGGCGCGTCCGTGAGCTGCACAACCCACCCGCCCGAGGCCGTGCGCCGTGCTCGTGAGAGCAGTCCGGTGTCGTGGGTAGGGGCAGGGAAGCCGATGAGCTTGGCGGCGGCGCTGGACCAGTGGTTCAGCCACCCGAGGAAGCAGGGTGTCTCTGGCGCGGAGAGTTTCTCCGGGAGGTCGAGCATGGGAAGCCCGCGAGGAGAGCGCTCGGGGGCCTGGGGGGAGCGGCGAAACTGTCGCGCAACCTCTGCGCCGTAGCTGTCCGGGGACGCATGGCCCCAGAACGCGCGCGCGCCCTCTGCCATGCCCTCGAGCAGGGCCGACGCCGCGGTGATTCCGCCTTCATCCAGTGGCAGTCGCGCATGGACTTCGACCTGGTCCTGACCGCCTGGGCTGAAGAGCCCGGACCGGTCCCTCCCCGAAACCGTGATGGGGTAGCTCTCGTCGCCGTTGCACAGGAGGGGGAAGGCCCCGTCCAAGGTGTTCTCCGTGAGCCACGCATCACGGTCGGGCAATGCGATGGGGCGGCCGCCCCCGGCGAGCTTCCATTGCAGGCGCAAGCCAGGGAGCGACTGTTCCATGCCATGGACGATGGCGAGCGCGCGGTCATCGTGCCTCGCGAGCGCTGGGGCGTAGGCGATGACGATGAGGGTTCTGCTCTTGTTCATCGTGAGCACCCCGTGACGACGATATCGAGCGTGGGGTCCTGTGCTTCCAGCATGTCCCGATGGGCCGTGGTGCTCACTCCGATGACGAAGCCATAGCCGCAGGCCGTGGCTGCTCTGCGCTCCCTGCCGAGTTGCTCCATCTCCTTCTCTATCTCCTGACTCTGGATGAAGCCGTTATAGGTATCGAAGCGGTGGGTCTTGATCTCCCAGAGCACTCGCGCGCCAACTTGCAGCGCATCGAAGCGAACCCCGTTCACGAGGACGTCCATGCCTGGATACCGGTTGGGTGGAAACCTGTCGGCGCACGCATTGTGCGGCGCGTCCTCTCCTGCGTGAGGAACCGGGATGGGTCTGCACTCCGGGCGGCGCTCGTGTTCGCGAGGCCCTGTTGGCACAGGAGGAAACGCGTCCTGTGCCGATGGGTCTGGAGTGGGCTTTCGATTCGCCGAGGTGTCTCGCGGAGCCGACTTCGTTCGGGGAGTGGCCTCGTCCTCGTTCGGACGATTCCCGCTCAGCGCATACGCATCCAACGCTTCCTTGATGGCGACACCCACCACCACTGCGCCCAGGACGATCACCGCGCCCACGACGATTTCGGGCGCAGCGAGGACGCAGAGGCCGACGCCCAGCGCCGCCGCAGCCGTAGAAGCGACAGCACATCGTCCCGTCCGGTCATTCAGCCGGACCCGGTCATGGTCGAGCACCGCGAAGCACCGCTCCGCGAGCACGGGCCAGGGGTGGGCGGCCTCGCGAACGACGCACCGTCCTCCGTCAGTCCACGGTAGCGTCGCGGCCCGTTGGAGGTTGGCCAGTTGCTGGCTCCGGGACGTACGCGCTCCTGGGTTTGGTGTCGACGTGGCACAGGCGGAGCTGAAGAGCAGGAGTGCGGCGCAAGCGCGGAGTCGCATGGTTTCGTTCTGGTCGATGTGGTGCGCCGTGGGGGAGAAGCTGGCTGCTCGTGGAGTATGCCAGCAGTCCCGACGGCTACAGGTGCTGGTGGAAGTAGCGCGCCGTCTCCTCCCACAGGCGTTCGGCGAGCACGGGGTCGAACACCATGTGCCCCATGCCGCTCAGGGGCAGCAGTTCATGGGGCTGGCCCGCGCGGAACAGCGCGTCCGACAGCTTGAGCGCCTGGAAGAAGAGGACGTTGTCGTCCGCCGTGCCGTGGACCACCAGCAGCTTGCCCATGGGCTTGTCCGCCTTCACGTGCGTGAGCAGCGAGGCCTGCTCGTAGGCCTGCGGCTGCTCGTCGGGCAGGCCGAAGAAGCGCTCCGTCAAATGTGAGTCGTAGTCGCGCCAGTCCGTCACCGAGGACACGGCCACCGCGGCCTTGAAGACATCCGGGCGCGTGAGCACCGCCAGCGCGGACATGTAGCCGCCGTTGCTCGCGCCCGTGATTCCCACGCGACCCAGGTCCATCTCCGGCACCTCGGCCGCGAGCGCGCGCAGCGCGGCCACCTGCTCGTCGAGCACCAGGCGAGGCCAGTCGTACTTCGGCTTTCGCAGCTTCGCGTCCGCCGTGGGCGCCACGCCGCGCCCGTCGAGCTTCACCACGATGAACCCCTGGTCCGCCAGCCACTGGTCCGTGAGGTGCTGCATCATGCTCTGGTACACCATCGCCATGCCGGGCCCGCCGTAGATGTCCACGATGACCGGCAGCTTCACCCCGGGCTTCGCGTCGCGAGGCCGCACCAGCGACGTGGGATAGCGCTCCTTGCCCACGTGCCGCACCTCGATGCGCGGCTGCAGCGCCGGCACCTTCGCCAGCGAGGGCAGCTCTCCCACCCGCGTGCCATCCGCCTTCAGCACCGTGGTGTTCTTCATCCGCCGCGGCCCCTCGGCGCTCAATGCCAGGAACCCGCCCCGCTTGGAGAGCTTCGCCTGCTCCAGCGCGGGGCGCTCGCTCGTGACCCGCGTCGGCTTGCCTCCCGGGCTCAGCCGCCACACGTAGCGCTCCTCCGACGCGGTGCCGCCGGAGAAGTACACCGTGCCGTCCTGCTCCACGTAGCCCACCAGGTCGTAGAAGCCCGCGTCGGGCGGCACGAGCGAGCGCACGAGCTTGCCCGTGACATCGCGCAGCTCCAGCTCACCCGCCCCGTTGCGCTCGGTGTACCAGAGAAACCCGCTCCCATCCGCGAGCCAGTGGGGGAACGTCTGATGCAACGTGAGCCAGGCGTCGTCCTTCTCCACCAGCAGCGTGCGCGTGCTCCCCGTCCTCGGGTCCACCGCGAGCAGCAGCTCCTCCGTCTGCGCGCGGTTCTGCACCAGCACCGTCAGCTCCCCCTTCGCCGGCCAGCGCACCGTGGCGAGATAGGGATACTTCTGGTCATCCCACTGCACCCACGTCGTCTTGCCACCCGTGACGGGGAGGATGCCCAGCCGCACCCGCGCGTTGGGCTTGCCCGCGCGTGGATAGGCGAGCCGCTGTCCCTCCCGCTCGGGATTCAGCGCGTCCGGGACGACGAGCTTCTCCACCCCGCTCGAGTCGGACTCCGTATAGGCCAGGGACTTGCCGTCCGGGCTCCACCAGTAGCCGGAGAAGCGCATCATCTCCGCGGTGGCGATGAACTCCGGCGTCCCGTGGCTCTTGTCCTCCGTGCCTCCCTTCGTCACCGCCCGCTCGGTGTTGGTCGCGAGGTCCAGGCGATACACGTCGTGGCCCCGCACGTAGGCCACCTGCGTCGCATCCGGCGAGAAGCGCACGTCCATCGCGCCCGCACCCAGCTTCAGCTCCGTCACCTTCCCGGAGGCGCGCGCGACGACGTACTGCTTGCCCGACATCCCCACGAGCAGCTTCTCGCCGTCCTCGGACAGCGCATAGGAGCCCAGGCCTCGCGGTGAGGCGCGCACGGGCTCCAGCTTCGCCTTCGCCTGGGCGGTGAGGCTCTCCCGCGCGCGCTGGAGGAGGCTCTCCGCGGTGAGGTACTCCCGCGTCTGTCCCGTGTCGGTGTCGAAGGCGTGGAGCGCGGTGGCTCGCGAGCCCTCCGCGGTGCGCAGGAAGAGGAGCGTCTGCTCGTCCGGCGTGAAGCTCGTGGCCGTGGGCCGGCCGCTGTTGAAGTAGCGCGTCTCCACGAGCTGGCGGATGAAGCTGTCCGTCTTCGGCGCCGACGCGGGGGGAGGCTGGGCGAGAGCGGGCGTGCTCAGCAGGACCAGTGCGGTGAGGAGGATTCGCATGGGGGTGTGGTCGGAGTCATCGGGATGATGGCTCACGAGGTGAAGAGACCATGTCATGGCGAGGTCGAGGCAGCCGGAAGTGCTCCTCGGTGCGACAGACAACGTGATGCATCGGGCGGCGCCCGTTGACCATGACCGTTCCATGGCAATGCGTGCGACGCGGCCTGTATGCTCATTCCATGCGTGAGCATCCAGACGTGCCCCGGGTCCTGGTCGCGCGGCCGCTGACCCCCGAGGGCTTCGCTCCCTACGGTGACGTGGTCAGCGCGGGGCTCGGACCCGGCGCGCTCGCGAACCAGGGCACCGCGGTGCGCTTCGACTGGTCCGCGCGACTGGAGAACGCTCGCGAGTCCGCGAAACCGAACCTCGCGGTGTTCCGCTCGGTGGCGCGCTCCCTGCCGTTCACCGTGAAGCTGCTGGAGCACCATCCGTACTCGAGCCAGGTGTTCCTGCCCATGCGCTGCGAGCGCTACCTGGTGTGCGTCGCGCCGACGGCGTCCTCGGGGGGGCCGGACCTGGAGCGCCTGGAGGCGTTCATCTGCGGCGCCGGTGCGGGTGTGAACTATCACCGGGGCGTGTGGCATCACCCCATCGTCGCGCTCGATGCGCCCGCGGAGCTGGCCATGCTGGCGTGGGAAGACGGGAGCGAGGGCGACTGTGTGGTGCTGCACTTCGAGCCGTCCGCGCACGTCCAGGTGCGATTCGACGGCTGAGTCCTGACGTCGACGCGGACGGACGCCCGCGCTTCCCCTATCATCCGGGGCCTTCCTCGTGGGTTGGAGGCTCCGGATGGGACAGCAAGCGGACGTCATCGTCGTGGGCGCGGGGCTGGCGGGGCTCGTCGCCGCGACGGAGCTCGCCGACGCGGGCAAGCGCGTCATCGTCGTGGACCAGGAGGGCGAGCAGAACCTGGGAGGACAGGCGTTCTGGTCCTTCGGCGGTCTGTTCCTGGTGGACTCGCCCGAGCAGCGGCGCATGGGCATCCATGACTCGCACGCGCTCGCGCTCGAGGACTGGCTGGGCACCGCGGGCTTCGACCGCGAGGAGGACCACTGGCCCCGCAAGTGGGCCGAGGCCTTCGTCGACTTCGCCGCCGGCGAGATGCGCCCGTGGCTCTACAACCAGGGTCTGCGCTGGTTCCCCGTCGTCGGCTGGGCCGAGCGCGGTGGCTACGGCGCCGTGGGCCACGGCAACTCCGTGCCGCGCTTCCACGTCACGTGGGGCACCGGGCCCGGCGTGCTCGCGCCCTTCGTGCGGCGCGCCGAGGAGGCGCGCAAGAAGGGGACGCTCACGTTCCTGTTCCGCCACCGCGTGGACGAGCTGCTCACCGAAGGCGGCGCCGTCGTCGGCGTGCGGGGCATGACGTTGGTGCCCTCGGACGTGGAGCGCGGCGTGAAGAGCTCGCGCGACACGGTGGGCGACTTCGAGGTGCGCGCGTCGGCCGTCGTCGTCACCTCGGGCGGCATCGGCGGCAACCACGAGCTGGTGCGCAAGAGCTGGCCGTCGCGCCTGGGCCCCGCGCCCGCGTTCATGGTGCAGGGCGTGCCCGACCATGTGGACGGACGGATGATTGCCATCACCGAGTCCGCGGGCGGCCGGGTCATCAACCGCGACCGCATGTGGCACTACACGGAGGGCTTGCGCAACTGGAACCCCATCTGGCCGCGCCACGGCATCCGCATCCTGCCGGGGCCCAGCTCGCTGTGGCTGGACGCCACGGGCAAGCGCCTGCCGCCGCCGCTGTACCCGGGCTTCGACACGCTGGGGACGCTGGAGCACATCCTGAAGACGGGGCACGACTACTCGTGGTTCGTGCTGAACCAGTCCATCTTGAAGAAGGAGTTCGCGCTCTCCGGCTCCGAGCAGAACCCGGACCTCACGGGCAAGGACTGGAAGGGCGTGCTCAACCGCGCCGTGGGCAAGAAGGCCATGGGCCCGGTGGAGGCGTTCAAGGAGCACGGCGCGGACTTCGTCGTCGCCGAGGACCTGCGCACGCTGGTGGCGAAGATGAACGAGAAGACCGACACGAAGCTGCTCGACTTCGCCACGGTGGAGCGCGAGGTGCTCGCGAGGGACAGGCAGCTGGACAATCCGTTCGGCAAGGACCTGCAGATCGCCGCGATTCGCCAGGCGCGCAACTACCGGGGAGACCAGCTGGTGCGCACCGCGAAGCTGCACCGACTCCTGGACCCGAAGGCCGCGCCGCTCATCGGCGTGAAGCTGAACATCCTCACGCGCAAGACGCTGGGCGGCTTCGAGACGGACCTGTCCAGCCGCGTGTTCGGCGCCGAGGGCAAGCTGGTCCCCGGTCTCTACGCGGCGGGCGAGGTGGCCGGGTTCGGCGGCGGCGGCGTGCACGGCTACCGCGCGCTCGAGGGCACCTTCCTGGGCGGGTGCATCTTCTCGGGACGCGCGGCGGGCAGGGCGCTGGCGGCGACGGTGTAGCGCGAGGGTCTGCTACTTACCGTAGACCGTGCTGCGCACGTCGGTCAGCTTGCCGTCGGTGAAGGTCACCACCTGCATGAGGCGGTTGGGGCCGAAGTTGTAGGTCCACTCCTCGACCTCGACCGTGACGGTCTTCGAGGTCGAGGACTCCTCCTTGCCCTCGCGCACCCGCTCCTTGGTGGAGGTGGACTCGGTGCGGCGCTGCTTGGACAGGGGCTCGCCGCACTTGATGACGGCGTCGGTGGTGGTGGCCCCATCGGAGATGAGGTTGTTGCCACAGCGCAGCGTGGCGGCGTCCGCGTGCAGGGGCAGCAGCAGACCAGCGAGGGCGAGCGGGGCGAGGACCAGACGCATGAGGGCTCCACGGGGGAATGAAGGTGGGCGTCCGACGCGCGGGCCCCCGGGTTATTCACGCTGTCTCCGGAAGACTCAGGGCGCGCGGAGCTTGAGCCGCAGGCGCTGGTCGTCTCCCCGGTCGATGACCTCGGAGATTTCCAGCACCGAGCCCGCGGCCTCCACCGTCTGCCCCGCGCGCACGCGCACGTGCTGCTGCGAGGGGGGCTGGAGGTTCGCGTCGAAGATGAACAGCGCGGCGGTGGGCTCGCGGGTGCCCGCGTCGCTGTCCTCGGGCCAGAAGTTGCCCGTGGCCAGGCTCAGGCGGGGCGTGACCTGGAGGGGCCCGTGGTTCTTCGTCAGGGTGATGACGCCGGGCGCCGCCTCGGAGGACGGCGCCACGGCGGGCGTCTCGCGGGCGCACCCGGTCAGCACCAGCCCGAGGGCCAGCGCCAGACCGGTGTAGCCGCGCGACGCCCGGGGACTCACTTGGTGGGGTTGCTGTTGGCGTACTGGAAGGACTCCTGGAACTCCTTCTCGGTCAGCACGATGTCCGGCGTGCCGGCGCCCCAGGGGTTGCGCAGCGTGACGGTGCCGGCCTTGGTGTCCACGCCGGTGATGAAGTACTCGTGGTCCGCCACCAGCGTGCCGTCCTTGTAGCGCGCGCCGTCGGTGCCGTCCGGCAGGTCGATGCCGAGGAACTTGATGTCGTCGTGCGTGCCCGCGGTGAGGGCCTCGCCGGCCTTGAGGCGCGCGTCCAGGTCGGCCAGCGTGGTGCTGTCGACGTCCAGGCTGCTGCTCTTCTTGCCGGTGATGGCCTCCATCGCCTTGGCGCTGTTGCCGTGGACGATTTCGGGATAGCCGCCCTTCCACTGGGCATAGGCCTTCTCGACCAGGGCCGGCCACAGCTCCGCCTTGCCGTTCTCCTGCGGGGTGCCGGCGTAGGCCGGGTCACCGCTGGCGTTGAGGGGCAGGTCGGGGGTGACGGTGATGTTCACCGGCTTGCCCTTGTCCTGGAAGGTGACGGTGTAGTTGCCGGACGCGTCCGGGCCCTTGACCATGTTCTCGATGAGGGCCGGGTTGGCGCGGGCGATGGCGCCCATGGAGGTCATCAGGTAGCAGTCGCCAATCTGGCCCTGCTGCACGTCGTTCCAGTGGGCCTTGGTGCCGTCGGTGCCGGCCTCGAAGACGCTGCCGTTCTTGACCTGACCGTAGGTGACGTTCGTGTCGAGCGCCTTGGGGTCCTTGGTCTTCGGCGTCTCGGCGCCGCTGGCCTGGAAGGTCTGTCCGAGCGCGGCGGCGAACTGCTCGCGGCGGCTGGGAGGCAGCATCCCGTCCTGGCTGCGTCCGCTGGCCCACTCGGGCTTCGTCTCGCGGACCTCCTGCTTCTTCACCTCCGGACGCACCGCCTCGGTTTCCTTGCGGGTGGTCTGGGTGACGCGGGACCCTTCATTCCCAATCTTGAAGCTCATGAACGTACTCCCCCTCGATGCGACTGACTTTGAACTTGGGACCGCCGTCCCCCAAGGACGGTGGTGGATGTCTGGATTATCTCAACGGCACTGCCCCGAGTTGCGTGGGGCCCGCACTTGCGGTGCGGGGTGCTAGCGGACCTTGAGGTGGATGGCGGCTTCCTGGCCGTTCTCGCCACGGACCTCGAGGATCTCCAGCTTCGCTCCGTCGACCTCGACGACCTGGGAGGCGTGGACGCGCACGTGGTCCTGTTTGGAGGGGGAGGTGCGGGTGTCGATGATGAAGAGGCCCGCGGTGAGCTGCTTCTCGCGGCCGTCCACTTCCTCGGGCCAGAAGTTGCCGCTGGCCAGGCGCAGGTGCGGCTTCTGCGGGAGCACGAGGGGCCCCTGGCCCTTGATGAGTGTGATGGTGTCGGATGACATGCCTGTTTCCCCCAAGCGTCAGGACGTGCGGGCCCATGGAACGGGCCTCGCGTCAGATGTTCCCGGACGCTAGCACGGGGGCCTGTCCCTGGCGGGAGAGGCTTTGACTGGGAGTGTGGGATGGGGTGGGCGGGTGGAGGCGGGCTGTCAGCAGGTGCACGGCGCCGTGACATCGCGCTTGCCGTGCGGGGTGTCGTGGCGATGCTCCGGGGCCATGCACCCTCGGACGACAGCTTCGACTTGGACGACATGGGGCCGGGCTCCGGGCCTCGGGGAGGCCTAGCCGCGTGGCGACGGTGTCCCTGGAGGATGTGCGCAAGGTGTACCGGGGCGGCGTCGCCGCCGTGAAGGGTGTGACGCTCCACATCGCCGACGGCGAGTTCGTGTCACTCGTCGGCCCGTCCGGCTGCGGAAAGTCCACCACCCTCAACCTCATCGCCGGGCTGGAGGAGCTGTCCTCCGGAACGCTGCGCATCGATGGCACTGTCGTGAACGGCATGTCCCCCAAGGAGCGGGACATCGCCATGGTCTTCCAGAGCTACGCCCTCTATCCCCACCTGGATGTGGCCCGGAACCTCGCCTTCCCGCTGGAGGTCGCCGGCCTTCCTCGCTCGGACATCGATGCTCGCGTGCGCGAGGTCGCCTCGGTGCTCGGCCTGGAGGCCCTGCTCTCGCGTCGCCCGAAGGAGCTGTCCGGTGGACAGCGCCAACGCGTGGCCCTGGGTCGCGCCCTCGTGCGCCGCCCCAAGGTGTTCCTGTTCGACGAGCCCCTCTCCAACCTCGACGCCGCCCTGCGCACCCAGATGCGCGGCGAAATCAAGAAGCTGCACGAGCGACTCCAGGCCACCTTCATCTACGTCACCCATGACCAGGCCGAGGCCATGACGCTCTCCGACCGCGTCGTCGTGATGAGCCAGGGCGAGGTGCAGCAGGTGGCTCCACCGCGCGAGCTGTATGACGCCCCCGCGAACCTCTTCGTCGCGGGCTTCTTCGGCTCGCCTCGCATCAACCAGCTCAAGCCCCGGACCCTGGGACTCGCCGGAGAGGAGGAGGTGGTGCTGGGCCTGCGCCCGGAACACCTGGAAGTGATGGCGTCCCCATCGACGGACAGCGCGCTGACGGGCCGCGTGTACCTGGTGGAACCCATGGGCGCCGAGAGCTGGGTGACCGTGGACGTGGGCGGTGCGCACCTGGTGGCCCGTGCACCCGGTGACTTCCGCGCGGCGTCAGGCGCGGAGGTCGCGCTGCGCTTCGATGCGTCCAGGCTGCGCCGCTTCGATGCGCGCACGGGCCGCGCGCTCGCTCAATAGTCGGGCTGGAGCGCTTCTCTGTCGAACGGGAGCCTCCGAGCCTCTCCCGGGCGGTCATGGACGATGGCGCCGAGGTACGGCGCCTCCACGCCCACGAAGTCCGCGAAGCGCAGCTCCAGCGCTTCATCGTGCGAGCCCGCGCGGAACAGCAGCGTCTCCGCCTCGCCCAGGTGCCCGTCCACCACCACCGGCAACCCATACCGCCTGCCGAACGGTGGCTCCGCGCCCACCTCGCAGTCGGGGAAGAGGTGGGCGAACTCCGACTCGTCCGCGAGCCGCAAGCCCTTCGCGCCCGTCACCTCCGCGACGCGGTCCACGTCCACCGTGTCCGGTGCTCCCACGACACAAATCCAGAACGAGTCCTCCGAGCGGAGGATGACCGACTTGGCCACCTGGAAGCCGCTGACGTGCAGCGACTGTGCGAGCGCCTGCGCGGTGATGGCTCGCAGGTGCGGTCTTCGCTCGAAGGGAATCTGGTGACGCTCCAGGTACTGGAGGATGTTCTGCGGAATCATGGCGCGGCCTCCCTCGGTCCTTCCCAAGGAAGGTGCGCCCCTCCGCGCACGACGACCAATCGCTGTCACTCGCGCGCATGGCCCGCGAGCCGCCGCCCTGGCGCTCCACTCGCTCAGGCGTAGACGGGATTGCCCTCCAACGACATCTCCAACCGACGGTTCAACTGCTCCAGCCGGTCATGCCGCTCGCGCAGCATGTCGCGGTAGGCCCGCTGGTCCGTCCGGGAAATCTCGTCGAGCAGCTCACGCAACGCCGTGTCCAATGCCTGCTTCAGCTCGCGTCCCTCTACCTCGGAGAGCTCCAGTAACATGCCGCACCTCCCGTGACGGAAAGTAGGCACCTGCGCTTCATGCGGGCAGGGCCCGCCCGCCCGCCGCGGACCCCGGCGACCTCTCGGCCGCTGTCCTTCCTCCCGACATGACCCCGGGCAGGGCAGACCGCGGGGAGGGGCTCCTGCGCTCCTGGCCGCCCCTTGAAATGTCCGAGGCGCGCGCTCGCCCTTCCGTGCTCGAAGCAGCCCGAGGCCCTGGGCTGACGTGGGGCGCCTCGCCGCTCCTCGGTCCGTGAGCCCTGGCGCGAGCGCCTCCTCGCCTGCTCCCTCGGACTGTCATCGGCCACCCGGTGCCCGCAGGTTCTCCCTGACGAGGGCACGGTGTGGCCGCGAGGAGGTCCGATGATTCAGTCCGGCGAAGTGCGTGAGGGAATGACGGTGAGGACCGCGGATGGGCGCAAGCTGGGGCGCGTCGCCGCGGTCGGTGACATCCACTTCGAGCTCGAGCAGGGCCTGGTGCCCGTGCCTCGCCGCGACTACCTCGTGGAGTTCCGCGACGTGGACTACGTCAGCGCCGACGACGTGTACCTCGCCAACGCGGACCATCCGCTGTTGAAGCTCGAGGTGGATGACGACGGCGGCGCGCTCCCACCCCGAAGCTCCCGCGGCATGGACGCCGAGCCGGTGAACACGCCAGCCCTCGGGGACGACGACTCCGTGCGCCACTGAGCGGCTCGCGGGACCTCCTCCGCGATGGTCTGACGCCCGACCCTTCAGGCGGGTCAAGCGTCCGGAATCACTCAGGTTGGACATCCCTGGAATGTCAGACCGTCAGGCTACACGGGCTCTCTTCGACCTGCGAGGCGAGTGGGCTCCATGCGACGTGTTCCGACATCCTTCCTGGGCGTGGCGCTGTGCGCGCTGGTGTTCTCGTGCGGCGCCGCTCCGCGTCCGGACGAGGGCGCTCGGGACGCCGTCGCCGTGCCGCTGCGTCTGCTGACGCCGCGCAAGCTGTTGCCGTTCGTCACGCTGGCGGATGGCCGCGTGCTGGCCGCGGGTGGGCATGATGGTCAGCGCACGCTCGCGAGCTGCGAGGTGTTCGAGCCGGAGACGGGGCTGTGGCGCGCGACGGGCGCGCTGAACAGGTCGCGTCGCAACCACGCGGCGGTGCGCCTGTTGGATGGTCGGGTGCTGGTGGTGGGCGGTGCCCAGGTCGCCGCGCCGAGCGCGCTGGCGGACGCGGAGGTGTACGAGCCGACCACGGGACAGTGGACGGTGGTGGCGCCGATGTCCGAGCCGCGCAATGACCCGACCGTGGTGCTGCTGCCGGATGGCCGCGTGCTGGTCGCGGGCGGCACGGACGCGGACCGTCGGCCGCTGCGCTCGGCGGAGTTGTTCCAGCCGGAGACGGGCACGTGGGTGCCCGCGACGCCCCCGGGCTTCGTGCGAGGAGGCGCGGGGACGGCGGTGGTGCTCGGGCAGGGCAAGGTGCTCTTCGCGAGCGGGCTCCAGGCGGAGCTCTACGACGTGGCCACGGGGCGCTGGGAGAAGGCGGGCCTGACGGGAGGCGCGGCGGGGACCCATCGCGTGGGGCACTCCGTGACGGCGCTGCCGGATGGACGGGTGCTCGTGGTCGGCGGCGCCACGGCGCGCGCCTCGAGCACGGCGGAGCTGTATGACCCGATGACGGGCCTGTGGACGCTGGTGGCCGCGCCGTCCGTGCCTCGCGAGCACCACGCGGCGGTGGTGACGAAGGAGGGGATGGTGCTGGTGCTCGGCGGCGAGCACTTCACCACGGGCGCGCTCACGTCCGTGGAGCGCTTCAACCCGATGACGGGCCAGTGGTCCTCGGCGCCGGCGCTCGATGAGCCTCGGAGGTTCTCGCACGCGCTGCTGCTGTCGGACGGCGCCGTGTTGCTCGTGGGGGGCGCGAACGAGATGACGGGCATGCTCGGCTCGGGCGAGCGATATCTGCCCGGGGGCTGCGTGCCGGTGACGTGTGAGGCGCGCGTGGGCGCGTGTGGCGCGGTGCCGGATGGCTGCGGTGGGGAGCTGCAGTGCGCGCCTTGCTTCGTGGACCGCTGTGACGCGCCTCCGTGTCACGCGGAGGGCCTCACGCGGCGGTGACGGACGGTGGCACGGACGTGTCCCGCGTGCTCACGGGGCGAGCGCAGATGACAGCCGTGGACGATTCTGACTGGAATGCGCCGCATGCGCGGGTGGCTCGTCGGAATCGTCGTGGGACTGGGACTGCTCGGCTGCGGTGGTGACGGCGTCCCCACGCTCACCTACGACGAGTGGGCCGAACGTTCGGCCACCGCGCAGTGCTCCCACGCGCGCACCTGCGCGGGCTCCACGCTGGAGCAGGAGCCCTGTGTCGCCCAGGTCCTCGACAGCTACCAGCAAGTGGAGCCCACGCTGGAGGGCGCCGAGGGCGCCAGGTCCGGCTGCGTCCAGTGCATGCGCATCCGCACCGAGGAGCTCACCGCCGCGCTCGACAGCGACTGTCAGCGCCCGCCCGACGCCGCGCGCATCGACGCGGCCTGTGGCGCCGAGCGTCAAGCCTGCCTCGGTGCGCCATCGCTCACACCCTGAGCCGTGCCCACGTGCGACTGCGTGAGCACTCCCGCACGGAAAGCCTCGCAACCCACGAAGCCCCGGACGCACCGACGCGAGACGGCCCCTGCCGTGCGTGCCACACTGCGCGCCCATGCGAACCCGCCTCCGCCTCCTCGCACCGCTCATGCTCTCCACCGCATGCGCCTCCGTCTCCTCTCAGTCCCCGGATGCCCCCGCCGCGACGGTGAAGCCCTCCACGCCCGAGCGCCCCTTCGGCACGCTGCGCGAGCAGGCCGAGCGGCAACAGGCCTGGCTGCGCGAGCGCATGGACACGGCCCTGCCCCAGCTCATGCGCAAGTACGGCGTCGAGATGTGGGTCGTCCCCATGCGCGAGTACAACGAGGACCCCGTCTTCAAGGCGCTCGTGTCCCCCACGACGTTCGCCGCCCGCCGCCGCACCATCTACGTGTTCCATGACCGCGGCCCCGAGAAGGGCGTGGAGCGCCTGGCGCTCGGCGGTGGACCCCAGGGCGGTGTCTACGTGCCGCGCCGCGCGCAGCAGCAGGTCAGCCACGGCGGCCAGGGCCTGCGCCAGGCGGAGCTGTGGGGCCCCGACCAGTGGCTCGTCCTCAAGCAGGTGCTCGAGGAGCGGCAACCCAAGAGCATCGCGCTCGACATCTCGCGCACCTTCGCCTTCGCGGACGGCCTCTCCCATGGCGAGTACGAGGGCATGGCCGAGGCGCTCGGCCCCGACTGGGTCCAGCGCTTCAAGCCCGCCGGCGGCCTGCCCGTGGACCTGCTCGCATGGCGCATCCCCGACGAGGCGCGCTTCTACGAGGACCAGACGAAGCTCGCCTGGAACATCATCGAGACCGCCTTCTCCAACCAGGTCATCACCCCCGGCACCACCCGCGTGAAGGACGTGGAGTGGTGGATGCGCCAGCGCCTGGCCGACCTGGGCCTGGAGACCTGGTTCCAGCCCTCCGTGGACGTGCAGCGCCAGGGCGTCACCGACGAGCAGTTGGGCGACGACCCCGTCATCCAGCGCGGCGACGTGCTCCACTGTGACTACGGCGTCACCGCCCTGCGCCTCAACACCGACACCCAGCACATGGGCTACGTGCTGCGCGAGGGCGAGACGGACGTGCCCCAGGGCCTCAAGGCCGCGCTCAAGACGTCCAACCGCCTGCAGGACATCGTCTTCGAGGAGCTGGTCCCCGGTCGCACCGGCAACGAGGTCCTCCAGCGCGCCCGGCAGCGCATGACGAGCGAGGGCATCGACGGCACCATCTACTCGCACCCCATCGGTCTGCACGGCCACGGCGCCGGCGCGATGGTGGGCCTGTGGGACCGTCAGGAGGGCGTGCCCGGCAACGGTGACCACAAGGTCATGCCGAACATGTGGTACTCCATCGAGCTGCAGGCCACGAGCGCCGTCCCCGAGTGGAACGGCCAGCGCGTGCGCTCCGCCCAGGAAGAGGACATCACCATCGACGCCGAGGGCCGCGTGCACTGGGCCTGGAAGCGTCAGACGGACTTCCACCTGGTGCGCTGAAGGCCCGCGTCACCCGCGGCGGGCTCTCGTGCGAACCGCGCGCGCGAGAGCCCTGGCTTCTTCAGCGCGGCGTGCCGGTCAGCGACTTGAGCAGCTCCACCAGCGCGCGCTTCTCCGCGTCCGTCAGGTCCAGCGCGACGATGGACACCGTGCGCTTGCCCGTGAAGGTGCCGTCCGGGTCGCCGCCCTCGTTGTAGAAGTCGACGACCTCCTCCAGCGTGGCCTGCGCGCCGGTGTGCATGTACGGCGCCGTCAGCGCCACGTTGCGCAGCGACGGCGTGCGGAACGCGCCCTCCAGCTCCTCCTGCTTCGCCTGCGTGCGCAGCGTGGTGAGCCGCCGCGCGTCCGCGCCGCTGCGGTCATCGCTGTAGCGCCCCGCCGCGTTGAACTCCCAGTCCAGCAGCGACTGCAGCACCGCCCACTGTCCCCCCGCGCCCGGCCCCTTGTCCTGAAGGCCCACGTTGTGGAACAGCTCGTCCGTCAGTGACGGGCCCTTGTGGCACACGATGCACTGGCCCTTGCGCACGAAGGTCTTCAGGCCCAGGTACGCCGGGTCGCTCTGCGCCGTGCCCGCGTCCACCGCCGCCAGGAAGCGCCGCACGTCCACGTCGAAGGGCGCCTCCACCCGCATCAGGTCCCGCTCGTACGCCGCCAGCACCTTGCCCACGTTGGCCAGCAGCTCCGGGCCGGGCTCCGCGCCCGGGTCCGCGCCGAACAGCTCCACGTAGCGCGAGCGGTACGAGTCCTGGGCCTGCAGCCGGGCGCGCACCACCTCCGCGTCCGAGTCCATCTCCACCGGGTTCGTCAGCGGCAGAATCGCCTGCGACCAGAGCGAGTCCGCCCGGCCGTCCCACATGAACCAGCGGTTGTGCCGCACGTTCAGCACGGTGGGCGGGTTTCGCTCCGTGCGCTGGCCGCCGCAGCCCTCCGCCGTCGGCGTCTCCACCGTGCGGCCCTCGCCGGTGTGACAGCTCTCGCACGACACCGAGCCGCAGCGCGACAGCCCCGGGTCCCGGAACAGCTCGTTGCCCAGCGTGCGCGCCGCCTCCAGCCCGTCCACGCGGTTGGTGGCGTCCAGGCGCGGGTGGCTCGACAGCGAGTGCAGGCTGCGCAGCTGGTCCAGCTCGTCCAGCGTGGGGAAGGGTTCCTCGGACTCACACGCCAGCCCCATCCCACCCAGGCTCAGGGCGAGCAGGGCGGTGCGCCAGCTTCTCGAAATCATCACCGGGTCGTCCTTCTTCACCATCCGTCGCGGCCCGGCCTGGTCCGGTACCTCGCGCCGCTCCACGGGCGGTCTGCCGGAAGCTTCGCGCCCCTCGGTGCGCGAATCAATCCGGAATTCCTGGACGACCTGGAGCCTACCTGCCCGCTCCGCTCCCGACACCGGGGCGGAGAGGGCAGGGGACGGCGAACGACGGTGAGCTCAGGAGCCGCAGCTCACGGTGAAGTCGCGCGTGCCGGTGGCGTAGTTGCTCAGCTTCAGCCCGGACGGCTCCGGGGAGATGCTGGGCGCGGAGCCGTTGTCGCACTTCAGGCCCGACTCGGCCACCGCGCTGATCTGCAGCTCGGTGTTGCTGGGGATGCCGGACACCGTGAAGGAGCAGCGGTTTCCGCGGCTGGACTTCACCATGCCGTGACCCAGGCCGTCGGTGGGCGTGCTCGCGTGAGCGACCACCACGCGCAGCTGGTCACACGGGTTGCCCGCCTGGGCCAGCCCGGTCTCCGGCAGCTTGATGACCCCGGCGACGTTGGCGTTGCCCTCGCGGCTCCCGCCGCCTCCCGTGGTGGCACAACCAGTGGCGGCGAGCATCAAGGCGGCAACGGCGATGCGATACATTTTTTCCTCAATTCATGGGGGAAGGAGAAGGCGGCTCGGTCGCCGCACAGACGACCTACGTCGCGCGCCCATTACAATTGCGACGACATTTCATTCCATCCATTTCGCTCGCACGCGAGGTGCCGGGTTTTCTCCAAATCGCGCGGAAGTCCGTGCGGTTCTGGACGCGGCGTCGACGGGCGGTGCGACCGGGCGTGCGGTTCGATGAGTCTTCTTCATCGCTCGAATCAAAGACAGACATGGTGCCCGTCCCTGGGGTGGTTGGACGTCCCAGGAGCGGACAGGATTCCCATGTTTGGGAATGCACGAACGCTCGTGCCCCGCGCGGAGCGTGCGGCCGGGACGCAGTCCCTTTGTCTGCTGCCGGACAGCGCTCGCGCCCCCACGGTGAAGGCGCGAGAGAGGAGACGCGCATGTCGATGCAGAAGCAGGAGACGACGCAGTCGTGGTCGGGGCTGGGCGTGGGGACGGACCGGAAGTCCTTCCTGGCGGCGGTGTCCGCGCAGCTGCCGGACTTCGAGGCCGAGCGCGCGGCGGAGGCGGTGTTCTGTGGCCTGTCGGAGCTCTTGTCCGACGGGCTGATGCGGCAGCTGCGCGAGCAGCTCCCGGAGGACGTGCGGGGAATGCTGGATGCGTGCCCGCGTCATGCGCGGGAGGGCGGCAAGGTGGACCGGGATGACTTCTACCTGCAGGTGGCCAACCACCTGAACGCCGAGCCGGAGAACGTGAGGCTGGTGCTGCACGGCGTCTTCGCGGCGCTGCGGGCCCAGCTCACCGAGCAGGAGGCGGGCAAGGTCGAGGGCCAGCTCCCCCGGTGGCTCCAGGGCACGTGGGCCGCGGCGAAGCTGGGCATCGACCGGCCCTCGTGAGCGAGGGCTGACGGGGCGGGGCTCGCGCTCCCCCGAGGCGTCCGGACCCTCGCGGCCCGGACGCCTCGCGCGCGTCCCCTAATAGGTGCCGCCAATCTGCAGCGTCCCCATGTAGCGGCCGTCCAGGGCGTTGGGCGTCGCGGAGGTGGGGGCGAAGCCCTGGTCGAAGAGGAAGTTGTAGCTGACGCGCGCGTCGGCGGTGATGAGCTTGTTGACCTGGTAGCGCAGGCCCAGGCCCGCGGGCACGTAGCCGCTGGTGTCGTCCTCGAAGCCGAAGAGGCGGCCCTGTGCGTCGTGGCGGATGTTGTAGTCGTCGATGCCCAGGCCCGTCACCGCGTAGGGCTGCAGCCGGGTTTCGGTGAAGTTGCCGACGACGAGCGCCTGGCCTCCGCTGCGCACCACGTCCGGGCCGCTGCCCAGGCTGCCGCCGCGGCCGTTGCCGTCGATGTCCACGTCATTGACGCTGCCGTTGTAGCCGAGCTCCACCGCCATGAAGGGAATGGGCCGGTAGCCCACCGCGGCCCCGTAGGCGAACCCCGCCTCCATGCGGGGCGCCAGCTGCCCGGTGTAGCCCTCCGCGCCGCCGCCCAGCTGCGCGTACAGCCCGGTGTCGGCGCGCCGGGACTCCTTCTGCCGGCGCGGCTCGTCCTCCCGCGAAGGCTCCACATAGCCCTGGGCCCGCTCCGCGCTGGGGCGGAAGTCCTCCTGGGCCGCCACGGCGCATCCCCACAGCGCCCCCACACATCCCGCGATACGCACGAAGGTCTTCATGTCGGACTCCTTTCCAAGCGTCCGGAAGGCAACGTGACGTCCTCATTCCTCCCCGGCATGGTCCCGTGGGGAGGCGCGGGCGGAGGGCGGGCGCGTCGGCCGTCCCCGCGTCCCACCCGGGCGGGCGGGGCGGGCGGGCTCGTCGCCTCAGGGCATGGCGCCGATGAGCGCCTCCATCGCGCCGCGCGCCTGCACCAGGCCGTGGCCGTGCTCCGTGTCATACCCCGGCGCGCCCAGGTCCTTCGCGCTGGACTGGAGCGCGGCGCGCACCTGGGCGGGCGTCGCGCCGGGGCGGGCGCTGAACAGCAGCGCGGCGATGCCGCTGACGTACGGCGTGGCCATGGAGGTGCCGGACATGTACGCGTAGTCCACCGGGCGCAGCGTCAGCCGCGTGGTGGCGCCCAGCTGCCGGCCCATCACCGTGCTCGCCGCCTGGGTGATGGTGACGGCGGGCACCCACGCGCCGTGCTGCGGGACGGAGAGTATCTCCGCCCCGCCCTCCGCCAGCTCGCTGGCGAAGATGACCGCGCGCGCGCCCTGCTTCATCACGTTGACCATGGCCCGCTCCGGCCTCACGTAGGGGTGCGGGTGCAAATAGGCGATGAAGCCGTCACAGCTGCTGTCCTCGCCGCACGAGTCCAGCGTCCCGCCGTGCCCGCAGTCCACCAGCGCGCCCCAGGTGTTCCCGGTGGGTGCGTACAAGAGGGAGCGCGACGCGGGCCGGGCCCGTCCCAGCTCCAGCTGCGCGAACGAGCCCAGGCCCCGGGGGAAGGTGGACAGCACGTCCACGCCCGGCGCCATCAGCGCCAGCCGCTCGCCATGGGAGGAGAAGTACACGCGCCGGTCCAGGTCATCCACCGCGCCCACCGCGAGCACGGACGGGTCCGACGCCGGATAGGACACCAGGAACTGGCCCTCGTTGCCCGCCGCCGCCACCACCAGCATCCCGCCGTCGAGCGCGGCCTTGAAGATGTCCTCGGACGTGAAGGTGGCCAGGCCTCCGGCCAGCGACAGCGAGGCGACCCGGGCGCCCTGGCTCATGCACCACTCGACGGCCTCGAGCACCACGCTCATGTTCGTGCGGCCGTTCAGGTCCAGCACCCGCGCCACGAGCAGCTGGGCCCCCGGCGCCACGCCCATCAGCCCGCTCTCGGTGAGCACCGGTCCACCCTGGCCCCCCATGCCCGCCCGGGCCGCGATGATGCCCGCCACGTGCGTGCCGTGGCCGGTGCCCCAGCGGGCCTCCTCGCCGTCCGTCGCGTCGTCGTCACCGTCCAGGAAGTCCCGCGCCGCCACCACCGCGTCGCGCAGCTCCGGGTGGTTCATGTCCATGCCGCTGTCGATGACGCACACGCGCACGCCCGCGCCCGTCACCGCGCCCGGGTCCGGTACCCCGTCCCCGTCCCGGTCCCACACCTCGAGCGCCTGCACCCGCTGCAGCTTCCCGGTGTAGTCGCCGGTGCCGCTCGCGCCGAGCCCGACGCGCGTCAACGCCCCCAGCGGCAGCGCGCCGAGCCCCGTCGCGCGCAGCTCCGCGTCCGGCTCGATGCTCTCCACCGACGGGTCCAAAGCCAGCGCCAGCCGCTCCTCGGGCGTCACGCGCGCGGCCAGCGCGGGCGCGTGGCGGAAGCTCGCCGTCACCCGGCCTCCCAACTGGTGCACCCGCGCCGCCGTCACGCTCCGGGCCTGGCGGTAGCGGATGATGACCGGCTCCCGCCCGTCGTCCTCCGAGGCGACCTTCTGGGTCGTCCGGGGCTCCTGGGGCAGCGCTCCGGCATTGATGCCGGGGCAGACATTGCGCAGGGCGTCCCGCTGCTCCGAGTCGTCCGGCATGCACCCCGCCAGCACCATCAGCCCGATGAATCCCCAGCGCTTCATGAGCCACTTCCTTCCGTCGCCATCCCAGGCGACCTCGCGGGGCCCGGCCGGAGGGCTTCCAGCCGGACGACCCCACCAGCCCCCAGGGAGTGCATCCCTCCCCCGGGCGGCAACGGCGCTCGAAGCCCGCCGCCGACGGGAGGTGCGTGGGTTCACATCCGGACCGCGCCGCGTGTCTCAAACTGGCGTCCGACCCCGACCGCCCCTGGGAGCGGCTGTCCCGAAACCCGCCCTCCTTGCCCACCTCCACGCGGAGGGGAGGACCCCCGTGGCGCCGGGCGGACGCGAGCTCCGGGGCGGGGCGGGGGCAGAGGGCGCCGTCACGCTCCTTTCTGCCCCACCGGTCTGACACCCGGAGGGGGAGCGGCCGGCTTTCTGTTTCGGGCCCGTGCGGTGTCCGACAGAGGCGAGGGAGCCCCCGGAGCTTGCTTCCGTGTGTGTCCGGGTGCTTCGCTGCCACGAGAAGCCATGAGCACCGAACCTACAGAGTCCTCCCGTTTCCTCGGGCGCTACGAGCTCGTCCACCCCCTGGGCCAGGGCGGCATGGGCGAGGTGTTCCTGGCGAAGATCAGCGGCGCGGCGGGCTTCGAGAAGCCGTGCATCGTGAAGACCATCCTCCCGGCGCTGCTGAAGGACCGGCAGTTCCTGGACCGCTTCCACCATGAGGCCAAGGTGCTGGTGCACCTGGTGCACTCGTCCATCGCCCAGGTCTACGACATGGGGGAGACGGACGGGACGTACTACATGGCGCTGGAGTACGTGGCCGGCGTGGACCTGGCGTACCTCCTGGAGCAGGCGCGGGTGCAGGGCGCGCAGGTGCCCGTGCCGGTGGCGCTGTTCCTGGGGCAGCGCATGGCGGAGGGCCTGGGCTACGCGCACCGCAAGGTGGGGCCGGACGGGGTGCCGCTGGGCATCGTCCACCGCGACGTGTCGCCCCACAACGTCATGGTGTCGTACGAGGGCGAGGTCAAGGTCATCGACTTCGGCCTGGCCAAGTCCGCCGCGCGCAGCAAGTACACGCTGCCCGCCACGGTGATGGGCAAGCTGGGCTACATGTCGCCGGAGCAGGTGCGCGCCGAGGCGCTGGACCACCGCAGCGACATCTACTCCTGCGGCGTGGTGCTCTGGGAGATGCTCGCCGGCCGCTCGCTCATCCCCCACGGGACGGTGGGGGAGATGATGGCGGCCATGTCCCATCCCACGGTGCCGCCGCTGACGGGGCTGCGCGGGGACGTGGACGAGGCGCTGGACGCGGTGGTGCGCCGCGCGCTGGCGACGAAGCCGGATGAGCGCTACTCGCGCTCGGACGAGCTGGCGCGCGCGCTCAACGGCGAGCTGGTGCGCTCCGGCGCGGCGGTGGGCGCGGAGGAGGTGGGCCACTTCGTCCGCGCGCTGTGCCCGGAGGCCTTCGCGGCGCAGCGGCAGCTCATCTCCAAGGTGACCTCGTCCTCCAGCCACCGCCGAACCCCCGCGCCCATCCCCCTGGTCGCCGGCGGCACGGGCGCGTACGGCACGGGGCCTCAGGAGGTGGAGCCCGCGGGCTTCGAGCCGACCCTGATGCGCAAGCAGGACGCGCCGTCGGGGGAGAAGCAGGTGGCCGGCATGGCCCGCCCGGACGTGCCCGGTCACGGCGAGTCGATGGCCACCGACGCCACCACCCTGCGCTCCGGCTCGGACCCCGGCGCCGCCACGGCGAGGACGGCCGTCTTCGACGGGGCGACGGGGAGCACGCCGCGCCCTGCCGGCGCCGAGGCGTCGGCCTCTGGTCCCCGGGCCGAGAAGGCGTCCGGCTCCGGCCCCCGCTTCTCGGGCAACACCTCGGTGCTCCCGCCCCAGGCCGAGAGTGCCTCGGGCTCGGGGCCCCGCGCCGCGGCTCCGCGGGAGCAGGCCCCGGCGCGCCCGGTGTCTTCGTCACGGGAGCACGCGCCCGTGCCCGCGCGCAGCGACGAAGGGCGTGGTCGCAAGGGCCTGTTCGCGTTGGTCGCCGGCCTGGTCGTGCTGCTGATGGTGGGCACCGCGGTGACCACGGCGCACTTCATGCGGCCCCAGGGCCCGCCGCCCGTGGACGCCCCGCCGCCGCCTCCTCCGGGGGGGCTGGCCGGGAGGGACGCAAGGCCCCCGCCGCCGGGGCAGCCCCCTCCCCGGGAGCCGCCGCCCACCACGGCCCCGGTCATCGAGCAGACGCCACCGCCCGCCACCGCCCAGGCGCCGGCCCAGCCCGAGCCGACGCCCGTCCCCAAGAAGCCGACGCCCAAGCCGGACAAGGTCGTCACGGCGCCGCCCAAGCGCCCCACCCCTGCGCCCAAGCCGGTTCCGGAGCCGGACAAGGCGCCGCCGGTGGAGCCCGTCGTGGCCGCCAACACCCCCGCCTTCGGCTACTTCGCGCAGGTGCTGCCGCTGACCGCCGATGACGGTACCTTCCTGGTGAAGGGGGCCCGCGCCAGGGCCTTCCAGACGGGCATGGACGTGAAGGTGGTGGGCGACGCGACGTCCGACGGACAGCGTCCCGTGCTCGGCACCGCCCGGGTCGTCGCCACCGACAGGCGGCAGGCGCGCCTGAAGCTGGCCAAGGACGTCAAGTCCGCCCCGAAGCTCTACGCCGCCGTCCCCGCGGAGGACCCCTACTTCGGAGAACCCACCGAGCGGGGCGTGGAGCCCGCGTCCGCCACCGCCCCGCCCCCGAAGTCCGGCGCGTTGACGGGACACATCTCGAAGCGCGACCCCCTGATTGGCGCCACCTCCTACACGGTGAACAACGCCGACGAGTTCGAGTGGACCGACTGCGTCCTCGTCATCGAGACGCGCCAGCGCGCGACCCTGGGAGAGGTGCCCGCCTACTCGAAGCGAGAGGTGAAGCGCTTCAGCAAGCCCCAGACGCAGCAGGTGCCCCCCGCGGGCAAGGCGGGCGTGTACTGCAAGGAGGGGACGCTCTTCTCGACGGTGAAGTGACGCCTTCCGGGCGCTACGGCCCGCCCGAACGCTCCGCGGCCACCGGACAGTCCGCCACCACCTCGCGCACGTCCTCGCGCCCTCCGCGCGCCTCGCGCACGGCCCGGCTCAGCGACGTCTTGCACTCCCACGTCACGTCCCGCGTGCCGTGGCAGCAGTGCCAGCCCGTCAGCGTCCGCCCCAGGTACTTGAGCATCTCCGCCCGCGTGGGCGTGACGAGCAGCCACACCGCGCCCGCGATGAGCCCCAGCCAGGGCAGCTGCGCGCCCAGCCCCTTGAGCCGCGCCGAGGCGCCCGCCGTCACCGGCTCCGCGTGCACGCCGAGCCAGGTGTCCAGGGGACGGCGTTGCAGCACCGGGGTGATGAGCAGGTCCACCGGCGTGGTGAGCGCCCGGGCCAGGGCGCGCGGCACCCCGGGCGCGCGGCCCATGTGCACCAGCCGCACCCCGAGCAGCTGCCGCCACAGCGTCCTGCCCCAGATTCCGCCCACCGCCGACACCGCCAGCCAGGCCAGCAGGATGGCGACGAGCATCGCCACCGGGGTCCGCTCGTGCTCCAGCGCCCGCAGCGCGGCCCAGCCCACCAGGGCCGCCGTCGCCAGGTCCAGCACGTCCGCCACCCACAGGTGCCACTGGTACCGCGCCTCGGTGGTCACCTTGTCCGTCGAGAACAACGCCCCGTCGCTCATCCGCCCACGCTCCTCGGGGCGCCGAGCATAGACCTTCGCCCGGCCCCGCGGGGGACTGACGCGCCTGCCTTCCTCGCGCGGGTCCCCGTCCGGAAACAGTCGTCCGCGTGCGTGACGCCGGGCGGGAGAGCGGGCGCCCACGGGCCGCCCTGGGGCGACCGGGGGACGTGACTCCTGTCTGTTTCCCGCAGTGGCGCCCCGGGCCCCTGGCTCCCATCTTGGGTTCAGCGCGATGCGGCGAGGCCCCCGCCACCACCGGGGCCTCGATGCGCGGCGCGGACGCCACGTCCCCGGTCCTCCGGGGCGCGTGGCTCCTCAGGTGCCGACAGGTGGTGGCGTACGAGGCGACAGCGGCGGGGGGAAGTTTGGGAGTCGTGGGGGGGCAGGTGGTCCCCCGCCGCTGTCGCCGAGGCCGTTGGCGGCCAACGTTCCACTCCGGGTGAACGCCCGAGGTTTGGCCTCGGGGGCGATTCTGCCGGACACTGTGGCCCGTCATGGGCATTCCAGGGCATCGGCTCCGCGCGGCGTCGCGCGGGCTCGGGGGGTTCGTCTTGCTGGCTGGGCTCGTCCTGGCGTGGCCGGGCCTTGCCTTGGACCCGCAGCGCTGGGTCTCCCAGTACAGCCAGGACTCGTGGCGCAGCGACGACGGGCTGCCGCAGAACAGCCTGCTGTCGATGGCGCAGACGCGTGACGGCTACGTGTGGCTGGGCACGTGGGAAGGCCTGGTGCGCTTCGACGGCTCGCGCTTCGTCGTCTTCGACAAGCGCAACACGCCGGAGCTGCGCAACCACACCATCAAGGCGCTCGCGGAGGACGCGTCCGGCGTGCTGTGGGTGGGCACGGACCAGGGCCTCGTCTCATACGTGGACGGCCGCTTCGAGCGGGCCCCGGGCGCCTCGGCCCCGCTGGAGGGCTTCCGCGTGGAGCACCTCATCGTGGGCGAGGGCTCCCTGTGGGCGGGCACCTCGGGCGGGCTGTGGCAGGTGCCGCTGGGCGAGGGCGTGGCGCGGCAGTACACGGAAGCCGATGGCATGCCGGGCATGTCCATCACCGCGCTGGCGCGGGGCGGCGGGGACAACCGGCTGTGGGTGGGCACCAAGACGGGCCTGGCGCTGCTGGAGGGCGGCCAGGTGCGGGGCCTGCCCTTCCCGATACCCGGCGGGGACGTGCGCTCGGAGGTGACGTCGCTCTTCCAGGACGTCACCGGCACGCTGTGGATGGGCACCGAGGCGGGGCTGGTGTCGTGGAACGGCACGCTGGCCCGGCGCTTCAGCACGTCGGACGGGCTGCCGGCCGTCGTCACCGCGCTGCTCGCGGACAGCCAGGGCAACCTCTGGGTGGGCACGCGGCGGGGCGGACTGCTGCGGCGCGAGGCCGCGGGCTTCAGCGCGCCGCTGCATGGCGCGGGGCTGGTGGACGCGGAGGTGCTGTCGCTGCTCGAGGACCGGGACGGCTCGCTGTGGGTGGGCACCTATTCGGGCCTGTTCCGCCTGCGCGACGGCCCGTTCGCGACGTTCGGCGCGCCGGAGGGCCTGAGCAACGAGACGGTGAGCACGGTGCTGGAGGACAAGCACGGCACGGTGTGGCTGGGCACGGTGGGCGGCGGCCTGTTCTTCCTGCGCGACGGGCGCATCCACCGCATGGACGACTTCGAGGGCGGCACGGACCCGGTCATCACCGCGCTGCACGAGGCGCCGGACGGGACGCTGTGGGCGGGCTCGAAGGCGGGCGCGTTCCGGTACGACGGGCACCGCTTCGCGAAGTCCTCGCGGGTGCAGGGGCTGCCGGACGACGTGGTGACGTCCATCCTGGTGGACTCGCGGGGCACGCAGTGGTTCGGCACGCGCAAGGGCCTGGCGCGGGTGCGCGGCGGCGACGTGACGGTGTTCGGTCCGAAGCAGGGGCTCTCCTCGCCCATCATCGTCATGGCCGAGGACGCGTCCGGGGCGCTGTGGCTGGGCGCGGACAGCGGGCTGTGGCGCTACGAGGAGGGCAAGGGCCTGCGCCGCTTCACGGCGAAGGACGGCGCGCCGGGCGAGGTGGTGCTGGCGCTCCTGGCGGACCCCGACGGCACGGTGTGGGTGGGGACGGAGACGGGGCTGGGCCGGTGGAGGGACGGCACGTGGTTCCGCTACACGGTGTCGCAGCACGGCCTCTACGACGACGCGGTGTTCAGCATCGTCTCGGATGGGGACGAGCACCTGTGGATGAGCAGCAACAAGGGCGTGTCCCGGGTGTCGCGGCGCGAGCTGGAGGATGTGGCGGAGGGCAAGCGCACGCGGCTGGCGGTGATGGGGTTCGACCAGACGGACGGCATGCGCACCGCGGAGTGCAACGGGAACACGCAGCCGTCGGGGTGGCGGGGCCGGGACGGGCGGCTGTGGTTCACCACCATCCAGGGCGCCATCGTGGTGGACCCGGTGCGCGTGCGCGCGACGCGGCAGCCTCCCGAGGTGCGCATCGAGGAGGTGCGGGTCAACGGGAAGCTGGTGTCGGCGCCAGGCCCGGTGGAGCTGCGGCCGGACGACTCGCGGCTGGACATCCGCTTCACGGCCTTCACGCCGGGGGACGCGGTGCGCGTGCCCTTCCGCTACCGGCTGGTGGGCCATGACGACGGCTGGGTGCGCGCGGAGATTCGCCGGGCCACGTACACGGGCCTGCGCCCCGGGCGCTACCTGTTCCAGGTGCAGGCGGAGCTGCGCGACGGCGGGTGGACGGAGCCCGTGTCGCTGGACGTGGTGCTGGAGCCGAGCCTGTGGCAGCGCACGGAGTTCTGGGCGCTGTTCGTGCTGGGCCTGGGGATGCTGGGCGTCAGCGTGTATCTGCTGCGCGTGGGGCAGTTGAAGGCGCGCGAGCGGTGGCTGGAGGCGCGCGTGCAGGAGCGCACGCGGGAGCTGGCGCGCGCGAACGAGGAGCTGGAGGCCAACGTGCGCACGCTGCGGCAGACGCAGGCGCAGCTGGTCCAGGCGGGGAGGATGGCGGCGGTGGGCCAGCTCGCGGCGGGCGTGGGGCACGAAATCAACAACCCGCTGGCGTACATCGTGTCCAACCTGGAGCACGCGAGCGAGGAGTCGGACATGCTCGCCCGCGAGCTCGGCGAGACGCGCGCGGCGGGGACGCGGCTGCGCGAGGTGGGGCAGGCCCTGCGCGAGGCCCTGCACGGCGCGGACCGGGTGCGGCGCATCGTGCGTGACTTGAAGACCTTCTCCCGGCCGGACGACGAGAAGCAGGGGCCGGTGGAGCTGGGGGCGGTGCTCGACTCGGCGGTGAAGATCGCCATGGGCGAGCTGCGGCCGCGCGCGAAGCTGGTGCGCGACTACGGGGACGTCACGTGGGTGGAGGGGAACGAGGCGCGCCTGGCGCAGGTGTTCCTCAACCTGCTCATCAACGCGGCGCAGGCGCTGCCGGAGGGCCGCGCGGAGCAGAACGAGGTGCGCCTGGTGACGCGCGGGGGCGCGGACGGCTGGGTGGTGGCGGAGGTGCGCGACACGGGGAGCGGGATTTCGCCGGAGTCGCTCGGGCGCATCTTCGACCCGTTCTACACGACGAAGCCGGTGGGCGTGGGCACGGGGCTGGGGCTGTCGTTGTGCCACGCGTACGTGACGGCGATGGGCGGCACCATCTCCGTGGAGAGCGAGCTGGGCAAGGGCTCGGTGTTCCGCGTGTCCCTGCGGCGCGCGAGGGCCCCGGGCGCGGGCGTGGCCGTGGATGCGCGGCGGGGCGGCGGCTGGTCCGCGCGTGGGCCGGGTGAGCGCGCGTCGTCGCCCACGGGCTATCCGACGGTGACCGACTCGCGGCGGTCCACGACGGAGCCTCCGGCCTCGACGGTGGCGCACGAGGTGTCGAAGCCCGCGGGGGACCCGCCGGCCAGCATGGCCAATCACACCTTCGTGGACGCGAGGGCCGTCTCCGAGCGTGCGTCCGCGCCGAGGTTCTCCGAGTCGTCTCCGGGCGACAGGGCCAGCACGGGGCACACGCCCGCGCCGAGGTTCTCCGAGTCGTCCCCGGACGACAGGGCCAGCACGGGGCACACGCCCGCGCCGAGGTTCTCCGAGTCGTCCCCGGGCGACAGGGCCAGCACGGGGCACACGCCGGCGCCGGTTCGCGAATCCTCCACGGAGGACCGTGTCGCCGTGTCGGGCCTCGCTCCGTCCTCGGCGCCAGGCCTCCGGCCATCGACGGAGCGCTCCTTCGCGCCGTCGGACGTCAGCGCCATCGCGCACCGTGCCTCGGAGGTCGCGGGCGCGACGACGGGACGCACGTTCGTGACGGGACACCTCCCGGCCGTCGAGCCCTCCTCGGGCATGCGGTCCGCGTCGGAGCCCGCGTCACCCTCGAGGTCCGTCTCGGGCTCGAGTCCGCTCGCGGAGGCGAGCTCGTCCCCAACCCGCGCGTCGGTGGAGCCCACGTCGCCCGCGAAGCCCTCCTCGGGTTCAGGTCCGCTCGTGGAGGCGAGCCCGTCTGCGGCGCGCACGTCGGCCGAGCCCGCGTCACCTGTCGTGAGCCCGTCCTCCACGCTGGCCTCCAGCGCGGTGGGCCCCGCGTCTCCACCCACCACACCGGTGGCCTCCGCCAGCGCCATGGACTCCTCCTCTTCACGCCCCGCCCCAGGCGGCACCGAGGTGTCCATGTCGAGCCCGCCTCCAGGCCCCACCCAGGACGCCCCTCCGGGCGCGCGGCCCGCCGAGTCCGAGCCCGTCGTGCCTCAGGCCCGAGGCCGTGTGCTGGTCGTGGACGACGACGCGCTGGTGAGCGGGGCCATCCGCCGCACGCTCTCGCGCGAGAACGACGTGGACGTGGTGGTGAGCGCCCGGCAGGCGCTGGAGCGGCTCAGCGGACCGGAGCCCCGCCACTACGACGTGGTGCTGTGTGACCTGATGATGCCGGAGATGACGGGGATGGACCTCCACGAGGCGCTGGGGCGCGCGGCGCCGGCCGTCGCGGAGCGGATGGTGTTCATCACCGGCGGCGCCTTCACGCCCACCGCGCGCACCTTCCTGGAGCGGGTGGAGAACCCGCGCGTGGAGAAGCCGTTCGACCCGGAGTCCCTGCGCGCGCTGGTCCGCTCGGAGGTGGCCCGGGCGCGACGCGAGGCCGCGGGCCGGGCCGCCTGAGCCGTCCGTCTACAGGTCCAGCACCAGCCGCTTCGAGCGGGCCCGCGACACGCAGATGAGCATGCGCTGATTGCCCGCGGGCTCCTGCTGGAAGAAGGTGTCGCGGTGCTCGGGCTCTCCCTCGCAGACGCGGGTGACGCACGTCCCGCAGGAGCCCGCCTCGCAGTCGCTCGTCACGCGCAGCCCGTTGCGGCGCAGCACGTTGAGCACCGACTGGCCCTTGGGCACGCTGAGCACCTGCCCCGTGCTGCGGATGGTCACCTCGAAGTCGGTGTCCTCCCGGGTGGCGAGCGCGCCCACGCCGTCGGCGCCGAACGACTCGAAGTGGACCTTCTCCCACGGCCAGCGGTGCCTCGCGGACGCGTCGCGCACCGCCTTCATCAGCCCCGCGGGGCCACAGCAGTACAGCCGCGTGCCTGGCGCGCGCGTGGACAACAGCCCGGACACATCCAGGCCCTTGTCCGGGTCACCCCCATCGAAGTGGAAGCGAACGTGGTCCGCGAAGGGCGGCATGGACAGCAGCTCACGGAACGCCGCGCGCTCCGGGGCGCGCGCGCAGTAGTACATCGTGTAGGGCAGCCCGGTCCGCTGGAGCTGCCGCGCCATGGACAGCAGCGGCGTGACGCCGATGCCGCCGGCCACCAGCACATAGCCGCGCGCGAACAGCAGCGGGAAGTCGTTGCGCGGAGGGCTCACCACCAGCACGTCCCCCTCGTGCACGCGCTCGTGCATGGCGCGCGAGCCGCCGCGGCCCCTCGCGTCCCGCTGCACGGCGATGACGTAGCGGTGCGTCTCCTCCGGGTCGTTGCAGAGCGAGTACGAGCGCAGCGTGGACTCCTTGCCGGGGATGCGCACGTCCAGGTGGGCTCCGGCCTCGAAGGCCGCGAGCGTGCCGCCGTCTTCCGCGACCAGCTCGTACGACAGGATGTCCTCGGCTTCGCGGGCGATGCGGGCGACGCGCACGCGCAGCGCTTCATTCATCACGGTGTTCACCAACTTCCCCTCTCCCTTCCCGCGGACGACGCGGGCCCAACCCTCCGTTCCGACGGACACGACATTGAGCAGAGGTGGTCCAGCGTGGGATTGCCCCCGGGGGCGGTCGGCGCGTCGCCTCCTCCACGCTCTTCGTGACGACGGGTGGACACCCCGGCGCCCGCGTTGCCCGACATGGGAACGACGCTTCCCTCCCGGGGTGCCCGCTCCACGTGGATGAGCGCGGGTGTGCCGCGCTTGAGGCCTGGGAGCGCCCGACATGGCAAGCGCGTCGCCCGGTCGCCGAGCACACGGGAGAGCAGGCCATCCGCGCGTCGCTCCGGCATCGCGCGCAGGTCATCCCCACCATCCAGGACATGCCGCGTCATGGACCGTGCACGCCACGGAGGGGATGCGCGGCCCCCGGAGCCCCAGGGAGGCAAACGACATGGATGCCATCGCGTTGCTGAAGGCGGACCACAAGACGGTGGAGCAGCTGTTCCGCCGGTTCGAGAAGGCGGGCCCCAATGCCCACAAGCTCAAGCGCAAGCTGGTGGAGCAGATGGTGCTCGAGCTGTCCGTGCACTCCTCCATCGAGGAGCAGGTCTTCTACCCGGCGGTGCGCCAGCGCTCGGCGTCCTTGCGCGACGAGGTGCTCCGCTCGCTGGAGGAGCACCACGTGGTGAAGTGGGTGTTGTCGGAGCTGGACGGGCTACCCTCGGAGGCCGAGCGCTTCGACGCGAAGGTCTCCGTGCTGATGGAGAACGTGCGCGCGCACGTGCTCGAGGAGGAGACCACGCTCTTCCCCGAGGTGAAGAAGGCGTTCCGTCCGAACGAGCTGCGGGAGCTGGGCCAGGTGCTGGAGGCGGCGAAGCAGGCGGCCCCCACGCGCCCGCATCCGAT
Organism: Myxococcus sp. AS-1-15; assembly: GCF_020037055.1. Taxonomy (NCBI): domain Bacteria; kingdom Pseudomonadati; phylum Myxococcota; class Myxococcia; order Myxococcales; family Myxococcaceae; genus Myxococcus; species Myxococcus sp. AS-1-15. The sequence goes on from NZ_JAIQDF010000008.1 coordinate 47,142, forward strand.
GGCGCCGGACACGCCGCCGGGCAACCTGGTCGCGGGCGCCGTGTCGGCGGTGATGGACATCGGCCGGGACGCGCTCCGGGCCGCGCGTCGCAAGGCCACGACCAAGGTGCGCGAGGTGACGGGGCGCGGCCCGAAGTCGCGCGCTCCCTCTGCCCCCGAGTACGAGGCCGGCGAGTCCGCCAGTCCGTGAGCGCGTGCTCCCCGAGTGAGCGGGCCCGGCTCTCCGTATGGTGGGCCGGGCCCTTTCTCGTGGGCGTGAATGTCCTCGTGGAGGGGCCGTCCCAGGGAGTAAGGCAGCGGCAACACGACCCCGCCGTACCGCCCATCCGCCCCAAGGAGGCGCCATGCTTCACGCCCGTCCCGTTCGTTCCTGGCTGCTCACCGCTGTCCTGCTCGCCACGATGGGCGCTTCCGCCCAGCCCCAGCCCGTGTCCCAGGCCCGCCCCGCGGTGGACCCTTCCACGCGCACCCTGCGCGTCGAGGGCACCGGCGAGGTGAAGGCGCAGCCCGACGAGGCCTTCATCGACCTGGCCGTGGAGACGCTGGAGAAGACGGCGAAGGCCGCGGGCGAGCAGAACGCGAAGAAGATGGAGAAGGTCATCGCCGCGCTGACGTCCGCGGGCATCCCCCGCAAGGAAATCCAGACGCGCAACTACTCGGTGTACCCGGACTACGGGCCGCCGGCGCCCAACGAGACGGAGCCCAAGCTGCGCGGCTACCGCGTCAGCAACGTGGTGAGCGTGCACCTGACGGAGCTGTCGCGCGTGGGCAGCGTGCTGGACCAGGCGCTGGCGGCGGGCGCCAACCGGGTGGACCAGGTGCGCTTCGGCCTGGCGCGCCAGGACGCGGTGCAGGGTGAGGCGCTGCGGCAGGCGGTGGCGCGGGCCCGCAAGTCGGCCGAGGTGCTGGCCGCAGCCCTCAACGTGAAGCTGGGCGCGGTGGTGGACGCGAGCACCGTGACGGAGCCGCCGCAGCTCTACCCGGCCCGCTTCGCCATGGCGGAGATGGCGTCCGACGCGCGCGTCGCCACGCCCATCCAGCCGGAGGAGCAGACGGTGCAGGCCAAGGTGACGCTCATCTACGTCATCGAGTCCGCGCGCTAGTCCGTCGTCCAGCGGCGGCAAGGGCTTGCTGGGGTGCGCCATGCCGGTGATTCGGGCAGGCGCCCCCCAGTGTGCCCCTCGCGGGGGCCTGCCCCCGGTCCCCGGGTTCTCGCCGAATCGACCCCTTGCCCCCGGAGCGAGCCTCGCGACGGGGGTTGTCGGGATGAGGACATGCGGATATGTTCATGTCGATATGTCTTCTGGCCCCTCCCTCGACGTGCGCCCGCTGACCCGGGTGCTCAAGGCCCTGGGCGACGAGACGCGCCTGCGCATCGTGTCCCTGCTTTCGCACTCGGAGTTGTGCGTCTGCCATCTGGAGAGCGCCCTCGCCATTCCTCAGTCCAACACCTCCCGGCACCTGTCCGTCCTCAAGGCGGCTGGGCTCGTGGAGGCACGTCGGGAGGGCAGCTGGGTCTACTACCGGCTGGCGCCGCAGACGGATGCGCTGTGCGCTTCCCAGGTGCAGGCCCTTGTCTCTGCCTTCGCGACGCGCGCGACGCTCCAACGCGAAGTGGCGCGCGTCCTGAAGTCCTGCGGCCCTGAGGCCTGCAAGTAGCGCCTTCCTCTTTCCTGGGTTGCTTCCGTCCATGTCCTCGCCGCGTGCCTCCGAAAACATCGTCAAGAAGCTCTCCCTCATCGACCGTTTCCTGCCGGTGTGGATCTTCGCCGCCATGGGCCTGGGCATCGGCCTGGGGCGCGCCTTCCCGGACCTCGGGAGTCGGTTGGACACGGTGAAGCTGGACACGGTCTCGCTGCCCATCGCGTTGGGCCTTTTGTGGATGATGTATCCCGTGCTCGCGAAGGTGCGTTACGGCGAGCTGGGGCGCCTGCGCACGCGAGGGAAGCTCTTCACCACGTCCCTGTTTCTCAACTGGGTGGTGGGGCCGCTGCTCATGTTCGCGCTGGCGTGGCTCTTCCTTCCGGACCTGCCGCACTACCGCAATGGCCTGGTGCTCATCGGCCTTGCCCGCTGCATCGCCATGGTCCTCATCTGGAACATGCTGGCGTGTGGCAGCACCGAGGTCGCCGCCGTGCTCGTGGCCCTCAACTCCCTCTTCCAGATCTTCTTCTATTCGGTGCTCGGCTGGCTCTTGCTCACCGTCGTTCCGGGGTGGCTCGGAGCGGAGGTCGCGGCGTTCGACGTGTCGATGTGGAGCATCGCCCGGAGCGTGCTCATCTTCCTGGGCGTGCCGCTGGTGGCGGGCGCGCTGACACGCGTGGGGCTGACCCGCCTGAAGGGAGAGGCCTGGTACGAGCAGCGCTTCTTGCCGCGGCTGGGGCCTACCGCGCTGCTGGGCCTGCTCTACACCATCGTGCTCATGTTCGCGATGCAGGGCGAGAAGATCACCCGCCTGCCGTTGGATGTGGTGCGCATCAGCATTCCGCTGCTGGTCTACTTCGTCGTCATGTTCGCCAGTGCCTTCTTCCTCTCGCGCAAGCTGGGCTTCGACTACGAGGAGACCGCGTCACTTTCCTTCACGGCGGCGGGCAACAACTTCGAATTGGCCATCGCCGTCGCCGTGGGAGTCTTCGGCGTGTCTTCTGGAGAAGCGCTGGCCGGAGTGGTGGGGCCGCTCATCGAGGTGCCCGCCCTCATCGCCCTGGTCTACCTCTCGTTGTGGCTGCGACGTCGGCTGTTCCCCACGGCGACGAGCGCGGTCCTTCCTCGCCGTTTCAGTGAGAGCCCGTTCGAGGAGTCCCCCCGATGAAGAAGGTCATCTTCGCCTGTGTGCACAACGCGGGCCGCTCCCAGATGGCGGCTGCGTTCTTCAATGCCCTGGCTGACCCAGCGCGGGCGCGGGCCGTGTCCGCTGGCACGCAGCCGGGCACCCATGTCCATCCCGAGGTCCAGGCCGTGATGGCCGAAGTCGGGGTCGACCTGTCGGGAGCCAGGCCCCAGCACCTCACGGACGAGCTCGCCCAGGGCGCCCAGTGGCTCATCACCATGGGCTGCGGGGAGGCGTGCCCCTTCGTGCCTGGCTTGAAGCGGATGGACTGGCCCTTGGAGGACCCCAAGGGCCAGCCCCTGGACCGTGTGCGTGAGATTCGCGAGGAGGTGCGGACGCGCGTCGCGGAGTTGCTCTCTCAAGAGGGCTGGGCGCGCTCGCTGGACGGGCTCCAGGCGCCGGCAGGCGACGCGGTGTCCTGAATCACCGGGTGCGCGTGCTCTTGGGTTCCCCTCGACCGACAGCGGTGCTCCCACCGGAAAAAATCGCCTCAATCGAGGAGCGCACGCGAGTGGCCACCTCCTGCCTTGTCCCCGTGCCGAGCTTCCCGTCGAGGTGAAGGAAGGCAAGCCCGTGGACAAGGGACCAGCCCGCCGTCGACAGCGCGCTCGCGTCGGCTCCCGGGAAGACGCTCGCCAAGGCCGTGGACACGAGGCCTCGGACCTCAGCCGCTGCTCGAACCCGCTCATCGTTCGAGTCGTCACACGCGTTGCCGAACATGAGACAGAAGAGGGCGGGCCGCTTCAGCGCGAACTCCACGTACCTGACGCCCAGCTCGGCGATATCGGACACCGTCCGCGGGATGACGCCCGCCTGGGAAAGCTCGCGTCCCAACTCGCGGAAGCCCTCCGCGGCCAGCGCGGACTCCAGCGCACGCTTGTCGGCGAAGTGACGATAGGGCGCGGCGGACGACACTCCGGCACGCCGGGCGACCTCTCGCAGGGAAAGCTCGCTACCTGTCTCGAGCAGCTCCAGCGCGGCCTTCAGCAGCGCCGCGCGGAGATCTCCGTGATGGTAGCTGTCCTTTCCTGATGTTGACACCGTTAACACCCTCGCCTATGTATGCACCGTAAACTTCGGTCCGGCTCGCGACAAGGCCCCGAGGCAGAGCACCCCGTCGCCCGAGCCCCGGATCGTGCCCTGGTCCTCAGTGAAGGCAAGAGACCTCATGCGTGCATTCGTCCTCACCCGGTATGGCGGCCCCCAGGCCGCCGAGCTTCGCGACATGCCACCGCCCGAGCCGGGGCCTGGCGAGGTGCGCATCGACGTGAAGGCGGCAGGCCTGAATCCCGTCGACTTCAAGACACGCGAAGGCAAACTCCGGGTCATCGACTCCTACGCGCTTCCGGTCGTGTTCGGCTGCGAATTGTCCGGCGTTGTCACGTCGGTCGGTGAAGGCGTGACGCGGTTCCGCCCAGGTGACGAGGTCTTCGCTCGCGTGGCCAGGCATCGGCTCGGCGCCTTCGCTGAGACAGCGTGCGTGGGCGAAGAGCTCGTCGCGAAGAAGCCGGCGTCACTCGATTTCGTTCAGGCCGCCGCGGTGCCGCTCGCGGCGCTCACCGCGCTTCAAGCGCTGCGCGACGAGCTCGCCGTCGCGCCGGGCATGCGCGTCTTCATTCCAGGTGGCGCAGGGGGTGTTGGGACTTTTGCCATCCAGCTCGCCAAGCACCTTGGCGCGACCGTCGCGACGACGGCGTCCGCGCGGGGCAGGAGACTCGTCGAGCGCCTCGGTGCGGATGTCGTCGTCGATTACACCACCCAGGACATCACCACCGAGCTGCGCGAGTACGATGCCGCGCTGGACCTCGTCGGCGGCGACACCCTCACGCAGACCTTCTCGACCGTTCGCCGTGGCGCCAAGGTCGTCAGCATCGCGGGCATCCCCGAGCCCCTGACCGCGACCCAGGACATTGGCCGCGGCCCTGGACTCGCGATGCTCTTCTGGATCGCGAGCGCTGGGGTTCGATTTCGCGCCTGGCGCTCGGGCGTCACCTACCGCTACCTGTTCATGCATCCGAGCGGAAAGGACCTTGAAGCGCTCGCTGCCCTCATCGACGCGAAGAAGCTCGAAGTCGTCATCGACCAGGTCTTCGCCTTCTCCAACATCGCCGACGCGTTCGACCATCTCGAGAAGGGCCACGCCAAGGGCAAGGTCGTCGTCTCGATGGGCTGAACATCGTCCGTTCTGGAGTGACACCTCTTCCTGACGGCGATGCCTGAACGGAGCGGGTCGCCCCGCGAGTCGACCCGTGCCCCTCCAGAAAGGCGTCTCCTGGTGCCTTGGCCAAGGTGACGCTCATCCACGTCATCGGGCCTTCCGCGCCCGCTAGCGCGGCAGGCTCACGGTGAAGGTGGTGCCCCGCTCCGCCGTGGACTCCACCTCGACGTGTCCCTGATGCGCGTCGACGATGGCCTTCACGATGAAGAGCCCCAGCCCCACGCTGCGGCTCGCCAGGTCCACCGCGTCGGTGCCGCGCTGGAGGGGCTGGAAGAGGTCCGGGATTCGTGAGGCGGGGATGGGCGGGCCCTCGTTGTGCACCCGCAGCGTCACCCACGCGCCCTCTCCTCGCGTCTCCACCTGGACGGGCGCTCCGGGGCGCCCGTGCTTCAGCGCGTTCATCAGCAGGTTCTGGACGACCTGCGCCAGCCGCTCCTCGTCCCACGCGCCGTGCCCGTCGCCGCTCGCCGCCACCCGCACGTCCGCGGTGGGGTGAGCCGCCTCCACCTCCTCCACGGCCGCCTGACAGACCTGGTGGAGGTCCGCGGGCGCGCGCTCCAGCCGGATGCCGCCGCCCAGCCGGGCCTGGGTGAAGTCGAGCAACTCCTTCACCAGCTTCACCGCGCGGGTGGCCGACGCCTGGATGCGCTCCACCGGCCTGTGGGCCTCCGGCGGCAGGGACTCCAGGCGCTTGAGCCGCTCGGTTCCCATGAGGATGGCGCCCAGGGGGTTGCGCAAATCATGGCTCACGATGCCGATGAGCAGCTGCTCGAACTCCGCCTGCTGCTGGAGCTGTCGCGCGTGCTGCTCCCGCTCCTGCTCCAGCTTGCGCTGCATCGTGATGTCCTGCAGGAGCGCGACATAGCCGTCCACGGAGCCGCCCGGCGAGTGGTGCGCGATGAAGGACACCCGCACGTCCCGCTTGCCGCCCAACCGGTAGGGCACGTCATGCTGCTCGAAGGAGAAGCTCTCGCCCGCCAGGCCCCGCCGCACGTACGGGCCCAGCACCGCGTAGGCCGCCTCCCCGATGACCTCCCGGACCTTGCGGTTGCGCATCTGGTCGCGCGAAATCCCGAACCACTCCTCGTACGCCTTGTTGACGCGGCCGTAGCGCTCGTCCGCGTTGACGTACGAGACCAGGACGGGAATCGCGTCGAGCAGCAGGGACTGCTCCGCCTCGCTCGCGCGCAGCTGCTCCGTGAGCGCCTCGTTGCGCTGGCTCACCTGCATCTTCTCGGTGACGTCGCGGAAGATGAGCACGGCCCCGGAGGGAGCGCTCGGTCCCGTGCGAATCGGCGCGGCGCTGTCCTCGATGGGGACGTGCGTCCCATCCTTGCGCAGCAGCAGCGCGGGCCCCGTGAGGCGCTGGACCGACTCGGAGCCGAGCGCCCGCTCGACGGGGTTCTCCAACGGCTCCCGGGTGACGGCGTCGACGACGCGGAAGACCTCCGCGACCGGAAGCTGCCACGCCTCGGACGTGCTCCAGCCGGTGAGCCGCTCGGCCACCGGGTTGAGGAAGAGGACGCGTCCGACCGGGTCCGTGGTGATGACCGCGTCGCTGATGGAGGCGAGCGTCGTGGACAGGTGGGCCTCGCGCTCCCTCAGCCGCTCCCCCTGGGCCCGCACGCGCAGGAGGCTGGCCACCCGGGCGAGCATCTCCGCGTCGTCGAAGGGCTTGGCGACGTAGTCGTTGGCGCCCGCCTGCAGGCCCTCCGTGAAGTCCTCGTGGGCTCCCCGCGCGGAGAGCATCAGGATGGGGAGGGTGACTTCATCGTAGCGCTCGCGGACGTAGCGGCACGCGTCCAGCCCCGACACGCCCGGCAACCGCCAGTCCAAGAGGAGCACGTCGGGAGGTGGCCCCGAGGAGAGCCGCTCGAGCGCCTGCTCGGCGTCCTCGAACGTCTCCACCGCGTGGTGCCTGGCCAGCAGCTCCCGGGCCCGCGCGCGCTGGAGCGGACTGTCCTCGACCAGCCACACGCGGGCGGATGGCGCCGTGCGCGAAGCGCGCTCCTTCGAGGCTGGAGGAAGACCCGGGGGCTTGTTCAAGGGCGGGGGACGTCGGTGGTGCGCGGGGGCGCTTGTCCACCCAAGTTAGGCAGGACCCGGCGGGTCCGTCGAGGGCTTCACCCCGAGGCCAAGGTCCCCTCACTCTTCATCCCAGCGCCCGAGCGCACCCGTGCGCGCGCTCGAAAGGCCCGGCCCGCCCGGCCGCCTGGCCCAGGCTGAAGCCACCGGTCGCCACGGGCTCAATCCGATGCATTCCACGACCAGGGGGATGGAATCCCATCCAACCAGGTTGGGATTGGGCCTGTGTGTTCGTCGGCTGACGATGCATGGCGTCATGAGGTTGCGGCTTGACTGACAGACTTTATCTCGTTTCAATGATTACTCCGGGTCCGCCAGTTCTTCTCGTGGCGTGAACCGGTTGTCCGTATCACTCACACAGGAGCAACCCATGAAGATCAAGACGCGCGTTCGTGCGGGCCCCATGTCGGCTGATGACGGTATCGGCGGCGGCGGAGGTCGCGGCTGTGGCGGCGGCATCATCATCGCCACGCCCCTCGACATCTGAGCGGCTTCCCGTCGTAGCGACTCGGCCGTCGGCGGACCGTGCACGGTCCGTCGGCGGTCGTTGTCTTTCCGGCCCCCAGGGCACGGCCCGTCTCGGACACCCAGGTCCCGAGGTGATTTCGGGGCATCTGTTAATTCTTGATATTCAAGTATTGATGTCTTTGTGGCTGGAATTCCAGCACGCAGGACAGTGATTGCGGGGCATCGCGTCACGCGTGTCCGCAACCGGTGCCTGGATGGCTGGTGCAACTTGACCTCAAGATTCGGATTGGTTCTGATTGCGACTCCGGGTCCGCGAGGTTTGTGCTTCGCGTGAAGCGGAAATCACGTCTCACTCACACGAGGAGCAGTCCATGAAGATCAAGACGCGCGTTCGTGCTGGGCCGCAGTCCGGTGGTCGTGGCTGTGGTGGTGGCGTCATCATCGCCGCGCCCCTCGACACGTTCTGAGGTGGTGGCGTTGAGCTGAGCCAGTCGCTGGTGGCCCGTGCACGGGTCGCTGGCGGCTGTTTTTCTTCCAGGACCCGTCAGGAGCATTCGCGTGAGCCAGGACTCGGTGCCGGTGTCGGTGGACCCTCACGAGACGCTGTACGTGCCGCTGAGGCGTCGCTTCATCAAGGAGTACCTGACCTCGCCCGAGGGCGTGCGCGAGCTGCACATCTATTACGGCACCCGGGAGATCTCCATCGAGGAGCAGGACCTGCACTCCTTCGGAGAGCAGCTGTGCCTGGAGGACTCCTTCATGGCGGGCAACGCCACGAAGTGGACGACCGGTGAGCCGTATCCCTGGGAGCGGGTGAAGGAGCTGCTGGAGGCGCTGCTGGAGGAGGGCGTCGTCACGCGCGAGGCCCCGACGCTCGCCTTCGAGAGCGAGTCCCACCGCAAGTACCTGGCGATGGAGGCCAGGCGCGTCGCGCCCACCGAGCCCCTGTGGTGGAACCCGGACGCCCCGGAGGTGATGCGCAGGCTGACGGGCCGGCCCCTGGAGCTGGGGTTCCTGGAGGCGGTGCTGCCGGTGTACCGCATCGCGCACCCCGCGCTCGACACCGAGGGGCGGCACATCGGGGAGAGCAACACCTTCCCCGAGCAGATGCGCATGAAGATGGACACCGAGTTCAAGGCCTGCCACTTCGCCGGCAGCCGCTATCGGAACAACGCGCCCATGAACGTGACGGCGCTCAAGTCGATGATGCGGCACTGGAAGCCGATGATGCACGCGGTGCGCGCGGTGCGGCAGGCGTTCCTGCGCCCCGACACGGTGCTCCCGGACGGGCGCTGGCGGATGGGGGACCTGCACGCGGCGGCGTGCGCGGTGCTCGCGGTGCCCTCGTACATGCTGATGCGCGCCAACGACCCGGTGCCCAACGGGCAGCTGGACCCGGTGCTCTCCAACATCTACCGCGTGACGGACGGCGTGCGGATGGTGGCCGCGTACATGCTCTTCCTGCCGGAGGAGCCGCTCACCTACGACTCGCCCATCTCGTCCGCGGAGCTGTTGTACGTGACGGACCGCGACAACCACTACCTGTCCAACCGAGGCGTGTGCGCGGGGCCGCCGAACCTGGTGGACGAGTACTTCCAGACGCTGATGGACGGGCGGCCGGTGGCGAACGAGGAGCCCATGTCCTTCGCATGGGAGAAGGACATCGTCCCGGGCGTGGACTACGGGCAGCTGGGGCTGCAGCTCTACTCGCTCCAGTTCAACCTGTGGAGCTACATGTGCCGCGCGTACGAGCAGGTCCGCGCGGTGGCCGAGTCCGTCACGCCGACGGAGGGCGACTTCTGGAGCGGCCTGCGGGCGCGGCTGAAGAAGGACTTCGAGATGATGCGGCCCACGCGCCTGCACACTGCCACCCAGCGCGACTGGGCGGAGGCGCGCTACATCGAGATGTTCGACCGCGCGCAGCGGGGCATGAGCACCTTCAAGGAGGAGTCGCTGGTCCACCTCAAGGACATCTTCACGCCCGTGCACGACGCGGTGTTCGAGGCGACGCGCAAGCGGCTGCGCATGGTGGTGCGCGCGAAGGTGGGCGACGCGTTCGGGACGCAGGCGGACGCCATCGCGGACGCGGTGGCGGAGTACCTGACGCTGGAGCGCTCGGCGCTCCTGGCCCTGGAGAACGTGCAGCGGGAGACCAACGCGCTCCTGCGGCGGCCTCATCCGGAGCGGCGGTTCACCAACAAGGACCTGTCGCTCCACCACCGCATGCGCGCGGGCACCGTCGGCGTGCTGCCGTACCTGCTGGACGTGTTCCGGGACGAGTTCGGCGTGGACATCGACAACTCGCCGGAGGGGACGAAGCTGACGCCGGTGGGCGCCCCGCTGGCGGCCGAGGGCGCGGTGTGTCCGTTCACCGGGCGGACGGCGTCCGTCGCGTAGCCGCCCTGCTCAGTCCAGGAAGGGCTGGATGCCCCGGCTTCGCTTCGCGAGGCCGGAGGCGAAGAGCCCGCCGCAGTCCTCCCGGCGGGTGCAGCGCTCGCAGTCCTCGGCGTAGAGGTTCTTCCAGTCGGAGATGCTCTTGCGCGCGAAGGGGTGCAGCTCGCCGGGCAGGGTGCAGAGCGGGTGGTTGTAGAGGGACGTCTCCAGCCCCGCGCGGCTCAGCGTGCGGACCGCGGCGGTGAGCTGGGGCCGGTAGTCGAGCGGGTCCATCCAGAGCAGGCCGAGGTTCGCCTTGGCGAACCCCATCAGCTCCAGCCCCATCAGCGCGACGTGGTCGACGAAGGCCAGGTTGCGCGCGATGAACTCCGCCAGCTGGGGCAGGCGCGCGTACGTCTGCGCGTGGACCACGCAGCGCAGCTCCACGCGCACCCGGGCGCGCTTGAGGTGGAGGATGCCTCGGACGGTTTCATCGAAGGCGCCCAGGGCCTGGACGACGTAGTCATGCTCCTCGGGCAGGTCCGAGTAGAGCGGGATGCCCAGCATCAGGTCGGGGTGCTGGACGTCCGCCACCGCGCGCGCCAGCTCGGGGTTCGCGAAGCCGCGCCCGTTGGTCAGGAGGTGGACGGCGGTTGTTGGCAGGTGGTGCTTCATCTGCGCGAGCAGCGCGATGAGGCGGCCCTTGAGCAGGCTCGGCTCGCCGCCGGTGATGCCGAGCTCGCGCGTCTCCGGGGAGATGAGCGGGAGCGCCTGCATCAGCTCGTCCACGAGCCAGGAGTCATCCTGCTTGCGGGGTGGCTGGGAGCACATCAGGCAGTGGTTGTCGCAGCGCTCCGTCACCAGGAACGTGTTCGACGGAGAGGCGCGGCGGTACAGCGTCGACAGGGCGTCGCGCTCGGGGTGGATGCGCACCACGTCCCCGTCCGCGAGGTAGCGCAGGTTCGGAGGCAGGACGTAGGTGTCCCCTGGGGCCGGGCTGCTGCTCACGAGGCCCTCGTCCCACAGGAGGTACCCCCGGAAGCCCGGGGGCAGTGAATGCGTGGGACGCCGGACGAGGAGCACCTCCCGCTCATGGGCGAGGGGCGCGTCGTCCAGGTGCTCGCGGAGGCGGGCGATGAACGGCTCAATGGAGCGCGTGGAGAGCGCCTTCAGGCCGGCCGAGGAGAGGTCCAGGGCGGGCATGGCTCAGCGCCACCCCATGAGGATGTCACGCGCGCGGGCGTCATCCGCGAGCAGGCCGATGAGGTGGCGCAGCACGCGCATCTGCTTCTGGCAGAAGGCGCTGAACGCCTTGTGTCCGACGGCGTCCTTCATCGTCGCCTGGTGGAAGACGGGGTCGGCGCCACAGTAGGGGAGGAAGGCGCAGTCGCCGCACATGGGCACGCCCTCCGGCATGGTGTCGCTCAGGTGGGCGAGGAGCGTGTCGGACGTCATGATGGACTCGTAGGAGTCGTGGGAGAGGTGCCCGAGCCGGAAGGAGAAGTCACCCATCTCCGCGAGCATCCGCCCCTCGTCGGAGGCGTACACCGCGCCGTCGTAGTTGTAGACGAGCGCGCCGATGCCGATGCCCGCGGGCGACTGGAGGTCGACGTACGTCGAGCCCCGGGGCGAGAAGAGCTTCTGCAACAGGATGGCGGTGTACTCCTCCTGGAGCGGATAGCCCTGCTCGTTGATGCGGAGGATGTGCGCGAGCCCGCGCCGGTAGAACTCCACCCACGCCCCGACGTCGTACTGGCGAGAGGCGCGCTGGCGGACGGCGAACCCGTAGGGGCTGATGTTCCTGAGGAAGATGCCGTGGAAGCCCTGGCGCACGTACTCGTCGATGATGTCCTCGACGCGCGTGAGGCTCGCCTGCGTCGTCGTCATCAACGCGGAGACGGAGTCCGGTCCGAGCGCCTGTCGCGCCCGGTGAATCGCCTGGAGCGTGCGTCGGTGGCTGTCCCCGCCGCGCACGGGGCGCTGGGTGTTGTGCAGGTCCTCGGGGCCGTCCAGGGAGGTCGAGAGCAGCACGCCGTGTTCGCGGCAGAAGTCGAGCACCTCGTCGGTGAGGCGGGAGAGGTTGCTCGCGATGACGAACTGGAGGTCGCGGCGGTGCACCTGGTTGAGGGCCTTGGCGCGCTCGACGATGTACCGGATGCGCTCGAAGTGGAGCAGCGGCTCTCCGCCCTGGAACTCGACCTTGAGCGTGGGCGAGGGACTGCGGAACATGAAGTCGAGCGCCCGGTCCGCGTGCTCCTGTGACATGTCGAACTCGCGGGCACCCTCTGCCTGACGGGACACCTGACAGTACGCGCAGGAGTGGTCGCAGCGCAGGGTGACCACGAAGATGTGCAGCCCGGTGAAGTTCGCGAGCTGCTCGGCGCGGGTGCGGTACTTCAGCGCGAGCAGCTCCAGCGCCACGCGGGAGTGCTCGTCGAACAGGAAGTGCTTCGACTTGAGCGTCTTGTAGGCCTCGCGGTGCGGGGGCAGCGCGTGACGGACGAAGTCGACCAGCTCGTGTCGGGGGAGCACGACGTATTCGCCCACGTCGTTCGTCACGACGTAGCGGGCGTCGTCCAGCCGGCTGAAGCGCAGGGGCGCGAGCTGGTAGCCCTTCGTGGACTGGTACCTGGCGCGGTCATGGAACATGGTGTGCGTCGACCTCAGTCCTGGCGAATCAGGCCGGTGCGTGAGAAGGCCTGCGCGACAATCAATGCGCGCAGGGCCCGGGTCTCGTCGCCCACCTGCTCTCGCAGCTCCTGGTCCAACAGCTCCTGGAAGAACAGGCGCACCGTCTCCAGCGCGTCGCGCTCGGTGACGGTGGGGGCGAAGAGGAAGCGGATGGGAAGCCGGTCCGCGTCGGGCGAGCCGAGCACCGCGGTGCACCGGTCGGCGAAGCGGTACGCGGACTTCTGTATCGCCGCGAGTCGATAGACGCGCAGGTCGAGGACGGCCTGCACGGCGCCGTCGCGGAAGGTGGGGTCGGTGTCCATGGTCACGTGTCTGCTCCTCACCACTCGATGGTGACGTCGCCCGTCTGGCCGGCGACCAGGTCCACCTCGACGGTGGTGGTGCCGAGGAAGCGGTTCTCGATGCGGACGGTGTGCTTGCCCGCCGCCAGCCGCATGAGGGCCGTCACGTCCTGACCCGCGGGCTTGTCGTCGACGAAGATGCGTCCGCCGGGGAAGGCGACGAAGGACACCGTCGCGGGCTTGGGGGGCGGCTCGGGCGCTTCGTCGGGAGCGGAGTAGCCGCCGCCGTAGCTGCGGCTCCTGCTGCCGGAGTAGTGGCTGCGGTGCGAGGAGTGGGAGCGGTGCGAGCGATGACCCGCGAGCAGTATCTGTCCGTTGGTGGGAGGGACGACGAGAAGCAGCTCGTCGCGCGAGTCCTCTTCGTTGCGTCGCCGCCACGTGGGTTGGGCGACCTGGAGCTCGATGCCGGGCACGAGCAGCCCTGATGGGGCCGCGCCTCCGAGCAGTCCCATGAGCGCCGCGCTGACGGAGAGCAGCCGGGGAGGTTTCGGGTTCATGGCTTCACCTCACCGATGCGCAGCTCCATCAGGTAGATGCCGTTCCATCTCGCCACGAGCGTCACGCGGCCATCCTTCCAGGTCGTCTGCGTGGGGGGCTTGCCTCCGCGAGGCTGGGGCGGCGCGGGCAGCTCGACCGGATGTCCGAGGACACGGGAGAGCAGCTCCTTCGTCACGGGCGTGCGCTTCAGATTGTTGAGCACGCGGGACTCCTTGTCCGCGCCGGCCAGGTACGCGCCCACGCAGCGGCCGTCCCGCAGCTCGCACGAGAGGGCGACTGACTCCGTGGTCTTCGACAGGATGTTCGGGTGGCTGGTGGCCTTCAGTTGGAGCAGGGAGATGGCCACCTCGCGCTCCGCGCCGATGAGCGGAATCCGCTCCCGTTCCTCGCGGGCCCACGTGGCGGCCTGTTTCGCGAGGACCGACACCGGTGGGTCGTGCGGCGTATCCGCCAGCTCGGCGGCGAGCGCGGTCGTCTTGTGGAGGTGGAGGACCCAGTCCAGGGTGACGGCCTTGGGACGCGGCCTGGGCGTCAGTTGCTCCACGAGCATCGCGCGGGCCTGTCCGAGTCGCTGCTCCCGGCTCGGTGTGAGCTCGGCGCGAAGCGCGAGGGAGAGCGTCTTCCAGCGGCAGGAGGCCGTTGTGCAGGCCGCGTGCTCCGCCTCGTAGAGGCGCGCGGTCAGCTCGTTGAGGTCCTTCGGGAACGCCTGGGCGAGCACGGGCTGGGCGGAGGCGAGTACCTCCGAGGCGGAGGACACATTCTTGCGCTCGAGCGACGCGAGGACCTGCTGACGTGTGAGGGACAGGAGGTGTTGTTCGACCTTCGCCCGCTCGGGTGCGTTCGGCGCCATCGCGAGGGCATCCTTGGCGACCTCGTCCACGTTCTGCTCACGGAGCGCATGGGCCAGGTGGAGGTCCGCCCAGGCCTGCTGGAGCTCATGTGATTCGGGCTCACCCAGTGCCTGCAGCTCCGTCTGTGCGTCATCGAGGCGGCCCTCCGAAATGTCTCGCCGTGCTTCGAACAGCCAGGGTTCGGCGAATAGCGCAACGACAATGGCGATGAGCGCATACACAGACATGCCAAATCGCCACTGGCGAATCTTCTGTCTCCTGCCCAGGGTCCAGTCCTGGACCAGGCGGTCAGTGACGACCGCGAAACCACCGAGGGAGAACAGCAGTGCCGCCAACCAGCCGTTCCAGAAGAAGGAGCCGCGGAGGATGTAAAGAAGTGGGATTCCCAAGGCCACGGCGATGAGGGGCAACCGTACCGCAAGGACCTTTCGCCCCCGAGCGGTGAGCTGCCGGTCCTCCTCGACCGGTGGCGCGAGCATTCGCCTTCCCTCGAATTGAACCGTGGTTGAGGGCGCGTTCATGATGCCGTAGGACACGCGCGCGGCGGGCACCTCGAACACCTGGAAGCGCTGGCGGGTGATGCGCTCGTTCACCTTCACGGGGACGCGGGTCTTTCCCCAATGCTCCTTGACCCAGTCTCCTGGGAGGTGCTGCGCGACCTTCTCCTGGGGGAGCACTCCATTCGCGCTGATCTCCCCCACGAGCTTTGCGTCCTGCTCCATGTCCTCATTCGTCCACACCAGTCGGCGCAGGTGCTCGTCCTCGGACATCACGAGGACGTCGGTGCGGACTGAGTCGACCAATTCGAGCCAGCGCTGTTCGCGACCGTGTCCCAGACAGGGTGCACAGGACACGCTCCCTGAGTTGCAGCCACTACAGGAGACCCTCCCACTCGCACCGCACTGCCGGCAGTTCATGAGTCGTCGAGAATTGTCCTTGGCGTAGCCGTAGGCCTTCCGCGTGCCTCGACAGTTCCAGCATTGGACGTTCCCTCTCCCCTTGCACTTGGGGCAGGGGGTCGAGCCCACGCCTCCGCATGGGGAACAGGCGAGAACGGAGAGGCTGCTGTTACGAAGGCTCTCGGACGTTTCCGCCCAGAGGTCGACGCTGCTGGCTTGTCGCCTCAATCCTGTAACGGGGGGAGAGCCGTGAGTCGGACCTTCCTTCCACACGACCCTCCGCTCCGTGATGGTGGAGTAGATACGTGCGGCTCCGCGCGCCTTCGGCTCCACGGAGCGGATGAACTCTTGCGGATTCGGAGGCGGCACGGGCAGTCGCCGGGTCCACTCGACGAAGGCCTGGACGGCGGCCTTCTGGAGGGCCTCCGCGTCCGCGGGAGGCATCGGGTCGACAGCCTGGGGTTCCTGGGATGGAAGGCTCATGGGAGACAAGGCCTCGTCAGAAGACGCATCACTGCAACACCTGCCGGGCGACACGCCACGCACCCTCGACGTCCAGGTACCGGGCGGCGTAGTCGCGAGCGAGCAGGTCCTCCGGCACGAAGCCGTCATGTTTCTCGAGCGCCATGTTCTCCACGTGGCGCGTGAGGGACTCGGCCCGAGGTGGCCCCTCCGCCACGAGCGCGCGCAGGGCGCCCTCCACGTCGGCCTGCGGTCCCGCCACGCTCAACACGGGCCCCAGCGTCTGCACCGACAACCCACGGGCCTGGAGCGCGAGCGCCAGCGTGTGCACCACCGCGTCACCAGCCCACGGGAAGACATGGACCTCCATCCCCGAGGCCACGATGGAGCGCTCGCCGAGCCGCCATCGCTGGAACGTCGCCCGAGCCTCCGCGAGCAGCTCCAGCGCCCGCGCATCCAGGTAGCGAGGCAGCCCCTCACCGGCATAGATGGCGCGCATCTGCTCCCGGACGCGGTCATGCACGCGGCCGACACCGGTGGGCTCGAACACGGGCACGCGTCCGGCGGGCGCGGGCTCCAGCTCCACGACCTTCTCGTCGCCCTGCACGGCGAGCACGCGCCACCGCCGTCCACCGAAGATGAGGTACGCGCCGACGAAGAGCGGCTGGTCGAAGGGCATCGTGCCCAGCGTGCGACCCCCGGCCACCAGCCGGAACTCCTCCACCGAGGCGAAGGCCGCAT
The DNA here is from genome assembly GCF_020037055.1 of Myxococcus sp. AS-1-15. NCBI lineage: Bacteria > Pseudomonadati > Myxococcota > Myxococcia > Myxococcales > Myxococcaceae > Myxococcus > Myxococcus sp. AS-1-15. The sequence continues at coordinate 63,599 of NZ_JAIQDF010000008.1, forward strand.
AGAAGCTGTAGTGGTTGACGAGCCGCTCACCCACGCGGCCCAACAGCAGCGTCCCATCCGAGGACTGTGAGAGCAGCTCGCGCTGCCCCAGCCCGCGCAGGAAGCGCACGAAGTCCTCGCGTGACACCCGCGCGAAGGGACCTTCGTGGCACAGCGCCAGGAAGGCCTCGCCCGCCTTGACGCCGCCGTGCTGCGCGATGAGCGAGAGCAACTGCTGCACCAGCGTGGAGAAGTGGAAGGCGCCCGAGGCGGGGGGCTCGAACCAGTTCGTCAGCAGCAGCTCCAGCATCGCCACCGACTGGACCAGCCGCACCCGGAGCTGGTCCGGCAGGGGACTGGTGCTCGTCAGCTCCGCTTCTTGAAGATACAGCCGGAGCACGGAGGGGCCGCCCTTGCGCCCGCTGCGTCCCAATCGCTGACGGAGGCTGGACACCGAGGGAGGCACGCCCACCTGCGCGATGCTCTGCACGGAGCCCACGTCGATGCCCATCTCCAGTGTCGTCGTGCACACCAGGCTCACGGGCCGCTGCTTCGCCTTGAGCGCGGCCTCCGCCTCCTCGCGCAGCTCCTTGGACAGGTTGCCGTGGTGCGGGAAGAACTCGTTGGGCAGCCGCGCGTCTTCACACCTGCGACGCAGGAGGTCCGCGTACAGCTCGACGTTCGCGCGGCTGTTGGCGAACACCAGGTTGTGCGTCCCGCGCAGCGTCTTGAAGAGGTGCGCTCCCACGTCGTGCTCGTCCTCGGGCGGGCCGTCTGTGGGCTCCTCGTCTTCTTCCGGAGTGCGCGCATCGGGCGCGCGCTTGCGATAGCCCCGGAGCTGTAGGAGCAGCTCGCCGCCGCCCGAGTCGGAGTTGCACAGCCGCACCTTCGTGCCCGCGCCGGGACGGAGGAACTCCGCGGCCAGCGACATGTCGCCCAGGGTGGCGCTGAGGCCCACGCGGGGCACGGTGCGACGCAGGCTCAGCTCGACACGGTGCAGGAGCGACTGGAGCTGGCAGCCCCGCTCGGTGCCGATGAAGGCATGCAGCTCGTCGATGACGATGTGCTCCAGCCCGGAGAACAGCCCGGCGAGCGCGGAGCCCTGCCGGATGAAGAGCGCCTCGAGTGACTCCGGGGTGATGAGGAGGATGCCCGCGGGGGACTGGAGCAGCCGGGCCTTGTGGCCCTGGGACACATCGCCGTGCCACCGGTGCACGGGGATGTGGAGTCCGTCGCAGAGCCCGTCGAGCCGCTCGAACTGGTCGTTGATGAGCGCCTTGAGCGGGCCCACGTAGATGGCGCGCACGCTGCCGCCGGCGTCCTCCGCCAGTCGGCTGCAGATGGGCAGGAAGGCGGCCTCCGTCTTCCCGCTGGCCGTCGACGCGGAGAGGATGACGTCCTGGGTCCCCTCGAGGATGGGGACGATGGCGGCCTCCTGGATGCCGCGCAGCTCCTTCCACCCCTGGGTCCACACCCAGCGCCGCACCTGGGGGTGCAGCCGGAGGAAGGCGCTCGACGCGGCGCCGCCCGGGTCAGAGCTTGAAGGATGCGAGCTCATCATCCGCTCCGGCCGCGGGGGCTCCCGCCTCCGTCTCGCCCAGGGGCGCGAGGTCGGGATTGACGTCCGCGGCGAGCTCCACGCCGCCGAGCAGCTCCTTCCAATCCGCGCCCGGGTTCTGTTCGAGCACGGCCAGCAGGTTGATGAACGCCGTCACGGTGCTGCGGGGCGTGCGGAAGTACGCCTCTCCGATGCGCTCCGAGCAGTGGGTCATGAAGCCGTGGAGCCCCTCATCGGGCAGGCGCTGCGCGGACGCATCTCCCGCGGAGTAGACGTGCCGCAGCTTGGTGAGCAGGACGTAGAGGTCCTCGGGGGTGAGGTTCGCCAGCCGGAGGACCGGGGAGCTGTAGTCGACCAGGTGGCCCACGGCGAAGGTGTTCTGGGCGAGGCGCGACTGGAGGGCCTCGTAGCTGTAGAGACCGCGCCGGGTGTCCATGAGGAACTCGGGCGTTCCCCCCAGGATGAAGCCCAGGCCCTCGGCGCTGCCCTGGAGACAGTCATTGAGGATGCGGAGGATCTGCTCGTAGTTGGACGCGCGGGCCTTGGTGTTGGCCATCTTGTAGAGGTTGACCAGCTCATCCAGACACACCATCAACCCGTCGTAGCCGGACAGGCGGACGAAGCGGGCGAGGAGCTTCAACTGGTCGTAGACCTCCGCGTCGTCGATGATGGTGCGCACGCCGAGCGCCTTGCGGGCATCGGTGCGCGTGGAGAACTCGCCGCGCAGCCACTTCACGGCGTCGGCCTTGAGCACCTCGTTGCCCGTGTCATGGCCGCGCCAGTAGGCGGCGATGACCTCCGCGAAGTCGTAGCCTCCCACCAGCTCCGACAGCGCGGCGAGCTTCTCGCGGATGACCACCTCGGGGTTCAGCTCACGGCTCTTGGCGTCGGTGAGGGCGCTGGAGACGAAGCGCTCCACGACGCTGGCGAGCGCGCCGCCCTCGGGACGGGCCCGGGTGGACAGGTTGCGCATCAGCTCCGCGTAGAGGCTGCGGGCCTTGCCGTCCGTCGCGTGCAGGCGCCGGTCGGGGTTGAGGTCCGCGTGCAGGGTGACCAGCCGCTTCTCCAGCGCGATGGAGCGGATGAGGTTGAGGAAGAACGTCTTGCCGGAGCCGTACTCGCCGATGACGAAGCGGATGGCGCTGCCGCCCTCGGCGATGCGCTCCACGTCGCGGACCAGGGCGCGGACCTCCTCGGCCCGACCCACCTGGATGTGCTGCTGTCCCACGCGAGGCACGACGCCCGCGCGCAGCGACTGGACGATGGTGTCCCGGTCCTTCGGCCTGATGCGTCCCTGGGGCGTCGCGTCCGTCATGACATCATCTCCTTGACCGCTTGTTCATTGAGCTGAAGGGTTTCGTCGCCCTCGAGGATGGGCTCGCCGCACACCTCGAAGGCCGCGTCGTTGATGACATCCAGCGCGCCGTCCGGGAGCAGGCCGAGTCCGCTGGCCAGCTTCTCCACCTCCGCGCGAGGCCACTCGGGCTTCGCGACGAGCGCGCGCAGCAGCGACGTGTGAAGCGCATCGAGCCCCGCGACCCCTGGCTGCGCTGGCTGGGGCGCGGGAGGGACGGGTTCTTCGTCGGCGAAGATGCTCCCCAGGAGGCTGGAGACCGCGGCGGTCTCCGCGAGCTTCGCCTGGACGCTGCGCATGTCGAGCGCCACCCGCTCGCCCTTCCCTGGAGGTGGCGCGGGGATGGCGAAGCCCTGCTCGGGGGCGCCGGCCAGTCGCATGGAGACGGGCTCGGTCGCGGGTCGTGACGCGGTGGCGGCGTGGACGCGCGAGTAGACGGTGTCCTCGTCGAGCCCCAGCATGGCGTAGAGCTTCGACAGCGTCTTGAGCTCCTGGGGTGACACGTCGCCGTCGGCGACGGCGACCTCGACCAGGAGGTTGCCGAGCGACGTGCGGGCCTCGGGCGTCAGCGCCTCCACGCGCTTCTTGTGGCCCGCGCTGGAGGTGGGGCGCGCGAGCAGCCAGGACACGTGGGCGCGGAGCCGGACCTTCTCCGAGTCGAGCAGTCCCTGCGCGGCTTCGACGAGGGCCTCCATGCGGTGGATTTCATCCGTGGAGACGGTGCCATCGGCGGTCGCCACCGCGGCGGCGAGGTGCAGCATCGCGAGCGCGGACAGGTAGCTCGCGGAAGGGGCGCTGGGTGAATCGGGGGGCAGGGGGAAGAGCCACGCGGACTCGTCGGGGGAGAGCACGGCGCCGCCCATGCGAGGGTCGGGCTCCATGCCGTGGCCCAGCTTCTCGAGGGCCTGGGCGAGCCCCACGGCCTCCGCCTTGCTGAGCTTGCCGAGGGTCGCGGTGGGCCAGTGCCGCAGGAGTTCCGTCGCGGGCACGGGAGCGGAGGGGGTGTCCCCGAGGAATTGGCGCAAGAGGGCGCGGAGAGCCTGCACGTCCGAGCCTCCGTCGATGGACGCCGCGAGCTCGGGAGGAAGCAGGGCCAGGGCGCTCATGCTGTTGCGCGCGTCGGGGTTCTTGCCCACCCAGCGGCTGTAGGACTCGAGCGACTCGCAGCACTCCTCGATGAGCGCGCGCACGGGCTTGAGGGAGGTCTCGGAGGCCTCGTTGATGGAGGCTGAAGACAGCCTCACCGAGCCACCGAAGGATGCGCTCGCGGGGTTGTAGCGGGCCTCCACCTTCGCCTTCAGGGCGCGAGGGATGATGCCCGCGCCGTGGTCTCGCAGATAGCGTGCACGAAAGAGGGCCTGGAACTCCTCGGGACAACGCGTGGCGGGAGTTCGCAGCCGGGTGACATGGGTCTCCACGGCCCAGACAAGGGCCCAGTCCGCGGGGAGCGGAAGCGCGCGAGTGGCGGCGGTGCCCGCGGCCATGCGCACGTCGAACGAGGCGGAGCCGGCGCTGCGCAGCCAGAACTCGGGGGACTCCTTCAACAGTCCATCCTCGCCAGCGCGGTGCACGCGCAGGACGTCGAGGAAGGCCGAGGCGTAGCTGGCGAAGGAGCTGTTCTCGCCGTGGACGTCGAGGAGACCTTGGACTTCGTCTTCGATGAAACGGGCCTCGGCGAGCGCGGCGGGCTCGGTGCCCAGGTCGTGGAGCACGCGCCGTTCCAGCCCGTAGAAGAACAGGAAGACGAAGCCGATATCGATTCCAGGCTGACGCCGTCCACCCGCGAGCCACGCGAGATAGCCCGCACGGGAGGCGGGTGAGAGGTCCGAGTACGAGGGCCAGTATCGCAAGCCCTGTCCACCGCGATTGGGGCGAGCGGCGACCTCGAGCCTGGGGTTGATGAGGGCCGGCTCGGTATTGGGGGGCTTCACCGCGCGCAGCCGCGAGCCCACGTAGACCATTCCATCCTTGAGCGTGTAACCGGCGACCTCGATGGACTGACCCGGAGCAATCCAGGCCGTCTTCTGCGAAGCGGGAGTCGACGGCTCGGAATCAGGCGCGGACGCAGGCTCAACGGACCGCGCGGGTGCGATGCGCTGCACGGCCTCGGCGAGTGGCGCGGACGCGGGTTCGAGGGGTTGTGCAGGTGCGACGCGCTGCACGGTCTCGACGGGCTTCGGGGGTGGCGCGGGAGTCGACAGCACGCTGAGTTCGAGCGGCGTGGGCTCGACAGGCTTCGGGGTCGGAGTGGGAGAGGAAGGCGTGCGCGGTGCGGGCTCGACGGGCTTCTCGCTCGGGGTCGGCGGAGCGATGACGGCGCGCGCCGATTGCGCGGGCTCGACACGTGAAGCGGTCGGCGTGGAGGCGGCCTGTGCGAGCGGCTCGGCGGCGCTCTTCGCAATGGCCCGTGGCTCATCCGCGATACGGACCCTGAGCCCTTGTGAGAGCCGGGGCGCGCTCACGTTCTCGAAGCGCAGGGCGATGGTGGACGAGTCGTGCGAGGTCGGGGACGTGACAGCCGCGAGTCCGACGCCAGCCCGCGCCTGCTGCGCGGCCTTCATCCGCGCATTGACCTTGTTGAGCCAGACGATGCCACCCCATGCACCCAGCCCGAGGACGACCACGCAGCACAGGGCGCCACTGGCTCCATCTGACTGAGCAGCGACCACGAGGGTCGGCAGCGCCCGAATCCATACCGCCATTGAGTTGCTCCCCGCCCGGCGCCAAAGGAAGGCGACCGCTCACGTCTGTCTCTACCCGTGAAGTGAATGGTAACGGGATACAGTCGCGAGCGTGAGGGAAAGGGCTCCCCGGAGTCTCACCCCGGAGTGGTATTTCCCTCGGGGCGGTCATGACCCAGCGTGGGTCTGAAGCGTGTCGCGGATTGCGACGCCTCGCTCATGGTTGGGTTTCATTGCCGAGGTGTGTGATGCCACTGCCGCTCATTCCCGCCGCGTTCCTCCTCGCGGGTCTCATGGGTTACGGCGCCAAGAAGGCGTACGACGGAATCGACAGCATGAAGGACGCCAAGGACCTTGGCGAAGAGGCCGAGGCGCGACATCGGGACGCGGTTCAGCGGTTGGACGGTGCTCGCGAGGTGCTGCAACAGCAGCTCGACGCCCAGGTCGCGTCCATCGACGCGGCCATCGCGCTGCTGGCACGGGCGTGCACGCGCGTGGAGGAGCTGAGCGGGGTGCTCGGCGCGCTCGATGAACGCGCGGGTCGAGCCCTCGACGCGCTGTGGGCGCTGGGAGGCCGGTTCGACGCGGAGGATGATGTCCATCTGGCCCGGTTCGCCACCGCGATGCAGCTGGTGAAGGCCCAGAGCGAGCTGATGCGGATGCCCCTCTTCGCCGCCGGCGGAGACCTGAACACCCAACTGGAGACCTTGCTGGAGCAGTCGCGTGGCCTGCTCCAAAGGGAGACGTCATGACGCTGAAGACAGAGCTGTCCCTGAAGGACGTGCTGACGGGCATCCAGGTGGTGGCCGACTGCGTGCGCGACATCCAGAAGGAGCGCACGGAGCAGACCCGGCTGCGTGAGCAATCCCGGGTGGATGTCGAGCACATCCACGCGATGCGCGACGTGCTCATGGACTACCTGGACCGCAGCTTCGACGAGCGACGGGAGAACTTCCGCCAGCTCTTCGAGCGTCTGGACGGCGCCATCGCCAGCGACAACGTGGGGATGGCGGCCGCGGTCCTGGAGTCGGTCGTGAAGCTGGCCGACGCCTCGCCTTTCAAGGCGCTGCGGGAGGTGGCGGCGACGCGCGTGGCGCTCGGCAAGGATACGGAGTGGAAGTTCTGAGGCGCGAAGTCCCCGCGGGGGAGGCATTCGCGCGGGGGGACGCCTGCCTGCCCCTGGACCTGTGAGGCCGGGGCGTGGGGACTCGGGGTTCTCGGCTGCCTGGAGCGTTCACATGTTGACGCGGAAGCAGCGGATGCGTCGGGTGTGTGGTTCCGGCTCTGGAACGACACGCATGGGGAGGCCGGGACGATGAACCGCAAACGCCGGGTCAGGAGGTGGGCGCTGGGGCTCCTGCTGGGCGTCTGGGGCGTGAGCTGCGAGCCTCACGAGGACACGGGAGGAGGCGGCGGCGAGGGCCTCCCCTCCGCGAAGAACCGTGAGCTGCGCTCGGCGTTCTGGCGGGACCTCATGGCCTCGCGTGAGAAGGCGCCGGACCCCGAGGCACTGAAAGGCCCGGATGCGCAGGGCGTGGGAGGCTCGGGGCGCGCCGAGCCCTCGGGCATCCTGCACGGCCGGGTGACGTGGGTGGGGGACAACGAGCTGCTCGTGCGCGACGGCGCGGGCGTGGAGCAGGACATCGAGGTCGTCCCCGATACACGGTTGAGGCTGAACGGGAACGCCGTGGGCCTGGCGTCGATGCGTGAAGGCGACACCGTCAAGGTGACCTACGACGACGGCCCTGGCGGCTGGGTCGCGCGCGAGGTGGACGTGGAGGTGAGCCCACCTCGGGACATCTCCACCGAGCGCGAGGGCCGCCGAGGACGAGCATCGGGCGAGCAGCGTGGAGGCGGCTCCTCCACGCCGTCTCGCTGAAGACGCTCACCCAGGGGCCGCAACGTCCGCTCAGAACGCCGAACCACTCGCGCGCCGTCCGGGGGACGCGCGGAGCGTGGGGTTGAGCTGGGGATGGCGGACGAAGGGCGCGCCGGCCTGGGCGTCGGGCGAGCGATTGATGGAGGTGTCGTCCTCGGTGGCAGTGTAGCTCAAGTCATCCACGAGGGCGGAGTCCAGCGCCCGCAGGAACACGGAGTCGCTGCTGTTGTTGAGCCCGAGCGCCCCGGACGAGGCGGACACGGTGTTCGGTGTACCGGGCGAGTAGCCACGATTCCCACCGAACACGACGTACGCCTTGCCCGCGGGGACGATGGTCCCGTTGGCGAAGACATGACGGACGCTGACGGAGTCCGACAAGGTCCACCCGGACACGTCGGCGGGGGCCGTTCCCAGGTTGACCAGCTCGATGAACTCGTAATCGGGGTCCGGCGTGGAGGTGCCGTCGCCGTTCGGGGTGGAGGGCTCGTTGGCGAGGACCTCGTTGATGATGACCCTCGGCGCAGCTGGCGGTGCTCCGCCAAAGGCATAACGGCTGACGACCGGGTAATGGTCGCTGACGACGCTGCCGTAGTTGGGAATCCCCGTGGGTCGGATGACCGTCAGCGAGCCCGGGACGAAGGTCCCGGCGACGCTCGCGTTGACGAGCGTGTGGTCGATGGTGTCGGAGTGGCTGGTGGTGGTGCTCTCCGGGCGACTCGACAGGGCCCCGGTGATGAAGGTGTAGTTCGAGTCGCTGGTAAAGTTCTCGAAGGGCGTGGCCAGCGGGACCCCGGCGACGGTGGTGATGGACACGTCCACGTCGTCATTCCAGTCTCCGATGACGAACACGTTCTGGAGCGCCTGGTTGTCGAGATAGGACTTGAGCCCGAGGCTCGCTTCCCGTCGCCGCCCGTATGAGGACTCATCGGCGAACGCCTTCATGTGCAGGACGATGACGGTCAGGGGCGTGGTCGTCCCTCGCAGGGTGAAGTCGACACGCAGGGGAGGGCGTCCGGCGAAGAGGGATTCGCTCTCCACGAGGATGAGCTCGGCGCTCTGGAACGTGACGCTGTCGTCGTAGAGGATGGCCGGCTTCTGCTCGTTCGTGGAGTAGTAGCCGCCGGTGTTGGGGACGCGGCTCCAGTCAGTGGCGACGAAGCCCTGGTGGTTGGGGAGCTGCGCGAGCACGGTCTCGAAGTCCTGATTGTCCACGACCTCGACGAGCCCCCAGATGTTGGCGCCGGTGTCGCGGAGGATGTCGCGGGTGTGGGCGATCTGCAGGTCATCGGGTGCGCCACCGGGAGAGGTGGAGTTCGGAGGGCCCAGGGTGTCCGAGCCGAACCACTCGAGGTTCCAGTGGCCCACGGTGATTTCGACGCCCGCTGGGAGGATGTTGAGCGGCAGCTCGCGTGAGGCGAAGGAGTTCCGGTCGTCGGTCACCACGAACGTGATGCGCGGGGTTCCCGCCGTGGAGGGGGTGCCGGAGAGCGTCCCCGTCGTGGAGAGCGAGAGCCCCGCGGGCAGCGTGCTCGAGGTGCTCCACCTCAGGGGCGCCCTGCCACCGGACGCGGTGAGGGTGACGGAGTAGGGCTGGCCCACGGTGGCGTCGGGGAGGGTCGTGGTCGTCACCGCGGGAGGTGGCTCGATGATGGTGAACGAGAGGCTCTTGTCCGCGAAGCGGCCGTTGGTGTCGGTGGCGCGCGCGGTGAAGGTGGTGGCGCTCGCGTTCGTGGTGCCGCTGATGAGGCCGGACGTGGAGAGGCTCAGTCCCGAGGGCAGCGTGCCCGAGGCGATGCTCCAGGTGATGGGCGCCTTGCCACCGGAGGCGGCGAGCTGGGTCGAGTACGGCTGTCCGAGCGTGGCGGGCGGCAGCAGGTCCGTGGTGACGCTGGGGAGCGCGTAGACGGAGACCGTGACCTGAAGCGTGGCGGCGCGGCTGGCGACGTCGGTGACGCGAAGGGTGACGGTGGAGGAGGCGGCGGTGGGGCCGAGGGTACCGGACACGAGCCCGTTGTCCGGTGAGAGGCTGAGGCCCGAGGGCAGCGTGCCCGAGGCGATGCTCCAGGAGAAGGGCGCGCGCCCGCCCGCCGCGGTGACGGAGCTGGAGTACGAGGTGCCCGCGTAGCCATCCGCGAGGGTGCCGCTCAGGGAGAGCGGAGCCTCGACGATGAGCGCGAGTGCGCGGCTGTCGGTGCGGCCATTCGCGTCGGAGACGCGCAGGGTGACCGCGTGGGAGCCCGTGGTCGAGGGCGTGCCGCTCAGCGCGCCTTGGGTCGACAGGGAGATGCCCGGGGGGAGCGCACCGGAGGCGAGCGTCCAGGAAAGGGTGCCCTGGCCACCCGTGGCGCCGAGGGTGTGTTGGTAGGCGATGCCGCGAGTCGCCTCGGGGAGGGTCTGCGTGGTGATGGTGGGCAGCGTGGAGATGGAGACGGAGACGGAGCGCGAGACGGTGCGGCTGTTGGCGTCACTGGCGACGACATTGAAGGTGAAGTCGCCGCTCTGGGTGGGCTGGCCGTGGAGGAGCCCCTCGCGAGCGAGGGTGATTCCGGGAGGGAGGGGCCCCGTCGTGGTGAACAGGTACGGGGGCTTGCCCTGGGAGGCCTCGAGGGGGCGGGTGACGTTGTCGCGGACGTAGAAGCTCAGCGCGGGAACGGCGGCGAACGCGGGAGGCAGATAGGTCGAGACAGAGACCTCACGCGAGTCCGTGGCGCCGGCGGAGTCCGTGACGCGGAGGACGAGGGTGAAGTCGCCCGACGTGGTGGGCGTCCCGTCGAGGTGGCCCGAGTCACGGAGGCTCAGTCCGGGAGGCAGCGTCCCGCTGACGAGCGCCCACGTGTACGGCGCCGTGCCGCCGAGCGCGGTGAGGACCTGGGCGTAGGTTCTGTCCGTATAGGCATCGGGGAGGTGGGTGGCGGTGATGGTGAGGCCGTCGCGGACGGTGAGCTGGAAGGCGGCGGAGGCCGAGCGGTTGTTGGCATCCCGGACCTCGAGGGTGAAGGTCGACGTGCCCGAGGTGGTGGGGGTACCGACGAGGGACAGGGCGTCGAGGCGGAGACCCGCGGGCAGGGTGCCCGAGGCGAGATGGAGGGAGAGGGGAGGGCGGCCGCCCGAGGCCGTGAAGTTGAATATGTAGGGCGCGCCGACGACGCCGAGAGGCAGGTTGGTGTTGGCGAGTGTCGGCGGGGTGAGGACGGTGAGCTCGAACTGCTTGGAGACGCGGGTGCCGGCGCTGTCCTCGACCTGGAGGGTGGCGGAGAAGGAGCCGACGGCGGTGGGGGTTCCGGACACGAGGCCCTGGTTGGAGAGGCTCAGGCCCGAGGGCAGCTCACCGCTGGCGAGGCTCCAGACGAGGGGGGCGGTGCCGCCGGAGGCGACGAGGGGCGAGGCGTACGACTCACCGAGGTATGCGTCGGGGAGCGCGGTGGACTGGATGGAGAGCGGATTGCCGCCGCCATCGGAAGGGCCGGGGCCCGAGTCGGGCGTGTCCGGGAGCTTCGGTGGCGGGGAGCTGGAGCAGGCTGCGAGAGAGACAATGAGCAGCAGCGAAAGGGCGCGGCTTGACCGCATGGAGACTCCGGTCCGTCGGAGCAGGAGGTTGTGCTCCGTGGTGCAGTCGACACTGTAGTCACCTGGAATGACATGGATTCAAGGCCGCCGGGTCCCCGCCAAGAAAAAGGCCGCGGCCCCCGAAGGGACCGCGGCCCGGTGTCTCAAGAACAGAGAATCAGACGACTACGGCGTCGGACCGCCCGGCGAGATGGGCAGGAACGCGAAGTCGGCGTCATTGTTGTTGGTGTCTCCACCGTTGGGAACGCGCTGGAGTGAGCCAGCCGCCGAGGTCGAATCCGCAGCAGTGGTTCGGGTGCCTTCGACGAAGCTTCGGTCCACGGCTCCCACGCCCGTTTCGATGTTGAACACGGGGTTCTGATTGCCAGGCTCATAGAAGACGGTGTCGATGATTTCTCCCGTGGAGAACTTGAGGAGACCCACGCCGTCGCCAGAGCCGTTCTGGATGATGTCCGTCTGCTGGTTCGAGGCAGACACGATGATCAAGCGGAGAACACCCGGGAGCGGGTTGGCCGCGAAGTAGTTCGCGGACGCGGCGACCAGGTAGCCCCCAGCAGGCAGCGACGTCACCGTAGCGCCACTGGCATCGGTCACGGTGCTCAGCAGGAACTCCTTGTACGGGCGGCGCGGCGCGGTGGCAGGCGCATCGCCATTGACCAGGAGCAGGCGAAGGTCACTCAGGTCGGCGGCCGCGTTACCGCGGTTGTAGATTTCGATGAACTCCGCGTTGTCCGTGCCGACGTTGTCGTAGTCAATCTCGTTGATGACGAGAGAGGCGCCCTCGGGCGGAGGCGTGAAGCCGGTGAAGTTCGCGCTGTTGTTCGCGGGGTTGACCGGCTTGCCGCTGAGGTCGGTGACCTCGCCCGTGACAGTCGCCGTGTAGGCCGTCGCCGGCGTCTGCTCGTTGGTGGTGAGAGTCACGAGCGCTCCCTCGACCGAGGCACCCGAGACCGTCAGGTTGGCGATGGTGAAGTCCGCCGCCTGCACCGACGCAGCATCAATCTTACGGTCGAAGGTGAGCCGGACCTCCGTGGCGGACACGCCAGTGGCCGTGAGCAGCTTCGGTGCCGGGCAGTTGAGCGTGATGTCCGAAGCGGAGAAGGCCGAGGGCTGCGCCGTGGCGCCGAACCGCCACATGGGACCCACGAGGGTGAACTGGCATCCCTGCACGACTTCCAGCGCCGGTACGAGGCTCGTAGGCAAACGCAATCGGAGGCCATCGGCAGCCGTGGTGACACCTTCCGTGGTGAACCGATAGCCGGTGAAGCCAGTTCCCTGGCCATTCCCGGTATCAGTGATGGTTCCCGACAGCGAGATGAGCTCGTACGCGTAGGTGTCGAGTGCACTGATGAGGTCGGTCGCGCTGGAGCGGTTGACGACGAGTGAGCTCACGCTGTGGCCTTGGCTGAGACGGGCGAAGTTCGTGACGGTCTTGGCCTCCTTGATCTCGCTGGTGACCACCTTCTCGGTGACGGTCAGGCTGACGCGGTCTCCCACAGAGACTTGGCTCAGGGCCGCAGCATCGGTGACCAACATCGCGGGACCATTGGGCTCCGCCTGGAGGAAGAAGCCCACCTGCTCCGTGGCCGCCTGCCCCTGCACGGTGGGCTTGATGAACGTGACATACGCGCCGTTGACCGCCTGGTTGATGCCCGCGGGCTCCGCAGTCAGGAACGCCGTAATCTGGGCGCTGGTCTCCGCCGCCGTCGGGCCCGGAGCCGTCTCGCACGCGTTGGTCGTCGTGTTGCAGACCTGACCCGCCGAGCAGTTCGCGTTCGTCAGACACTGCACGCACGCCGTGCGGTTGTTGCAGACCGGCTTCGTCGGGTCCACACCCGCGCACTGCGCGTCGGTGACGCAGACCTCGCACTGGCCACGGCCGTTGTTGCCCGTCGTGTCGCAGAAGTCACGGGCGCTGTCCGGCACGCCGGCGCACTGCTCGTTCGTCGTGCAGCCGCACAGGTAGTTCGCGTTGCAGGCTGGCTTGGTCGCATCGCAGTGCGCGGTCTGGTCCGCGGTGCACTCGACGCACGCCGTCGGCGTGGTGTCCGTGCGGCAGACCGGGGTCGACGGGTCGCACGAGGCGTTGTCCGCGCAGCCCTCGCAGGCCGTGCCCGTGGCGTTGCACGTCTGCTCACCCTGGCAACCCTCGGTGGCGTTGCACACCTTGCACTCGCCCGCGCCGTTGTTGGCCGCCGTGTCGCAGATGTTGGTGGGCGAGGAGCAGCCCAGGTCGGGGCTCGTCGCCGAGTCCACGCAGACCTTGCACGCGCCCGCGCCGTTGTTGGCCGTCGCGTCGCAGATGGGCGCCGTGGCCGAGCAGCCGTTGTCCTGGCCGTTGCCCGTCGCGGAGTCCGTGCACGCCTTGCAGACGCCCACGCCGTTGTTGCCGGCGGTGTCGCAAACCGGCGTCTCGGCGGAGCAGCCGTTGTCCTGGCCGCTGCCCGTGGCCGTGTCACGGCACGCCGTGCACACGCCCTTGCCGCTCGCGCCCGTCGGGTCGCAGATGGGCGTCGTGGCGGAGCAGCCCTCGTCGGTGCCCGCGGCCGTCGCCGTGTCACGGCAGGTCTTGCACACGCCCGTGCCGGAGCTCACATCGCAAATCTCACCCGTGGCGCAAGCCGGGCTGCACGTCACGCCCGCGTCCGGCGTGCCCGAGTCGGGGGTACCGGAGTCCGGCGTGCCCGAGTCCGGCGTACCGGAGTCCGGCGTGCCCGCATCCGGCGCCGGCGGCTGCGTGATGGGCTCCTGCTTGCAGGTGCCATCGTCACAGACCCACTCATTGCCAGCGCTCGGCTGGCCGTTGTCGGCGCGACAGTCAAACTGGTCGACGCACTCGTCTCCACAGCCCGTGCCCAGCGTGACGAACACGGCGGTCATGAGAGCTGGAAGCCAATTTCGCTTCAGCATGCGGTCCCCTCCATTGGGATGCGGCAGGTAGTAGCCCCGCCCCCTTACACCCGAACCCGGAGAGGGTCCATTGCGGGGCCCGCATGACACCGCCATGTCACGCGGGATTCCCTTGAAAAGTCAGGCTTTCACGGAGTCTTGCGGGGTGTCTGGCCGCGTTGACCCGCGTACAAGTCGATGACCTGTGAAATCGCGCTCTGACACACCGCGCAGAAGGGCACCCGGTCCCGCGTGAACATGACGCAGTCGAGCTGGGGTCGGTAATACCCACGCGCTTCATAGTTCGCGCCCTCGAAGGCGCCCACCTTGCCCGAGTACTTCTGGGAGGAGAGGAACTTCTCCTCCCAGTCGCGCTGGGCGATGAACAGCGAGTCCATCTCCGACTCCGGCTTGCGCTGGGCGCGGACCTGGCGGCGGCGCTTCTGGATGTCGTTGGAGTGGTTCTCGTAGGCCTCCTTGCCCCACGGGGTGGGCAAGGGTGTCCCAGTCGTCACCAGGTGCTTCCACTTGAGCTGCTCGGGGTCCTTGAGCGCGGTGACGTTCTTCTCCCACGGCTCCAGGCGGTCCTCGCTGGGGACGTAGACGGACTCGGAGGTGTAGTACTCGTCCGCGAGCCCCGCGAAGTGGTGGCCGAACTCGTGGACGAAGACGTAGGGGGCCCACAGACTGTCGGATGCCACCGTGCCATAGAGGCCGAAGATGCCTCCGCCTCCGTAGGTGTTGCCGTTGGAGAGGATTTCCACGAACTCGTAGGGCGCGAAGGCGGACAGCTCGCGGAACGCCTTGTTGTCGAAGGTGAGCACGTAGCGCTCGCTGCCGAACGCGTCATACGTGGTGCCCACGGGCGAGCGCTTGTGGACGCCGGTGGAAGGCCGGGAGATGCCGGACTGCGTGGCGGCGGGGACGAGCCCCCAGACGTTGAAGTCCGCCTTGCGCTCCTTGAAGGGCGAGAAGGTGAAGAGGATGTCCACCATCCGCCTGGCGTCCTTCTCGAACTTACCGCGCTCGGCCTGGGTGTAGCCGTCACCGAGGATGAGCAGGTCCACCTTCTGCTCCGGCGGCCCGTTCTCCAGGAGCTTCAGGAGCGGGCCCGGCGCGGGAGGCGAGGACGGGTCCACGAACATGCCCTTGGGGTCGACGACGAGCGACCACACCTCGCGGAAGGCATTCTGCGCGTCGCGCTTCTTGACGAGCACCTGCACGGGGCGCTCAGGCGTGGGGAAGCGCAGGGACTCGTGGAAGGTGCGGTTCTCGCTCTTCGCGTCGGTGGTCAGCTCCCACTCGCCATAGATGGAGGCGAAGCCGCGGGAGAAGAGGAGTTGGTTCGTTTCACGGTCCCGGACCTCGTAGAGGTACTTGCCGAGGTTGGTGTCATCGATGGTGCGCTGGGGATGTCCCGGCCAGGGCAGCGGCTCGATGACGACCTTGTCGAGGCTGAAGCGCTCCTCGGTGGCGTTGCCGGTGTGGAAGTAATCCACCCGGAGGGTGCGAGGGGCCGCGGCGGAAGCGCTCGTGAACAGCAGCAGGAGGGCAAGTAGGGCTCGCGTCATGCGCGGCACTCTACGCCGCGGATGCGAGGCTGGCGCGCCACGTGCGCGAAAGCGCGGCCTTCCTGACGCAGAGAGGCACGGCAGGCCCACTCCAAGCGAGAGTGGGCCGTCGCCAGGTCATGAAGGCGCGAAAGTCAGAAGGTTCCGGAGAGGCTCGCGGAGAAACCGTCACCATCCGTGGCGACACCCACGGAGACAGACGGGGACGCCTCGGGTGAGGGCGAGAGCAGGAAGAGCACTGCGCCCGTCACGGCCGCGGCACCGCCTCCGACCAGCAGCCCCGTGAGGAGGTTGTTCTTCTGCACGAGGGAATCTCGCAGGCGCAGGGACTCCTGGTCCGTGGAGCGGATACGACCGTTCTCGAGCCGCTTCTCCAAGTCGTTCACGTCCTTCTGAGCCAGCAGTCGCACCACGCCCGCGCCACCCAGCGCGGCCACGCCCGTACCGAGCAGGACGTAGGACGCCACCCGCAGGCCGGGAGTGGACTGGGATGCAGTGCCTGTGACGCCCTCCGTCAGGCGGTCCGGCGCGCTGACATCCAGGCCGCTTGCCGGTGGAGTTCCGTTTTTGTCCGTGGTGCTGGGCTGCTCCCAAGGCGCGCGGCCATTGGAGTTCATCACCACGAGGTTGGAAGGGGAGCGCCCCGTGGTCACGAAGTCGACGAGCGCGGAGAGTGCTTCGGCGGGAGCGTCGAGGCCCTGGGTCTTGAAGCCGCCTTCACGCAGCTTCTGGCCGCCTTCGACATTGAGCACGGTGGCCGCGAACCACTTGGGTCCGCTGCTGGGGCGCTCCAGGCGCACGACGATGACCTCCTCGACGCCGAGCGTGCCTCCCAGTCGGACCGCGTGGCTCAGGGTCCGCTCGTCACTGCCGTCCGTCGTGGTGAGACAGGGGAACGGCGTGGCGATGATGGAACCCTCGTAGGCGAGGTCGACGAGCAGCGGTGTGTCCGCGCCTTGCGCCTGGATCTGCCGGGGGAAGCTGATGGCGTCGCCCTTCATCACGGTCAGGTCATACGTGCCCGCCGGCACATCGAGCGTCATCGGCGACTGGCCCACCTTGAGGCCATCCAGATAGACGTCCGAGGTCGGCAGCGTGGACCGAATCGAGAGCCTCACCTTGCGAGCCTGATTCATCTCCCGCCGCAGCTTCTCGAAGCCCTGCCTCACGGAGGGGGCGAAGTAGTCGGGGTCGAGCGTGTACGTGGGCTGAAGCCGCAGTACATTGCGGAACGCGGCGTCGCTCTCCTTCTGCCGAGACATGGCTCGGTAGTTGATTCCGTGCAGGAGCTGGGCGCTCACGAAGAGCTTCCGGCGTGCCTCTCCAACGGGGAGCCGGTTGATCTGCTGGAGCGCCTCGTCGACCAGTTGTGCCGCCTTGGCGTTGCGGTTCTCGTAGAAGTGGTCCTGCGCCGAGTCGAGCTGGCGTTGGAGGTCCTCGTAGCTCTTGCTGGGTTGAGGGAAGAGCCGCTCGCTGAAGCCCTCCGCGCTCAGGACGTCCTGCTCGGGGCGGGACACGAGGGCGCCCAGGAATGCATTGGCCTGGCTTCCCAGCTCTGCGTCCTTGCAGTCGCCACTCGCGACGACCATGCGCCGCGGTGCCGCGAGTCCGAGTACAGGAAGTGCCGTGATGAGAAAGATGAGGAGTCGGAGGGCTGACATCGGGAAGGTCCGTGGAGTGGTACCGGGTGGCTGCCAGGATTTGTGCCGAACGCGATGACGAGTTTTGAAAACTATCGATTGAAGCGACGCACGCGCATCCGGGTTCCCGTTCCAGTGCTTTCCTGCCAGGAGAGGATGATTTCGCCAAGCTTCATGCTTTGAAGCGAATGGAAACTGGTGAGGGGCGCGCCGTCATTCGCCAAAGAGCTGTCGTCGAGGGACTCCCACTGCTGTCCGGTCCAACGGGCTGCGTGCAATCGGTGCTTCGGGGAACTGTGGCCGGTCCAGGCGATAAATGGGGTTCCAGATGCATCTGTTTGGAGTGCCGGGGCCATCATGGTCAGATCCCCTGACAGAGGCATTGTCGCGGGCCCCAGGAGCGTCCAGGCGGAGTCATGCCATCTGGAGGTGGTCACTGCTTCGTGACCATCGCCTGCAGTGTAGAGCCACGAGAGAATGGGAGTATCTGAGGGGCCAATGGCCAGAGAGACATACGGATCTTGGTTGAGTATCTCGAGATCCTCTTGAAAAAGAGGCTCCCATACGTCGTTGTGCAACTGGCCTGCATGGACGGCGTAGATGTTGAATGGGTTTTTTGCGATCCAGGCCATCGTGGGGATGTTGTTGCTCGCATATTTGAGGATGGGGGGATAGTAAGCCTCCTTCGTTTGCTCTTGAATGTTGAAGCAGGCACCTTGGATGTACCAATTGCCTGCACTCCACTCGGCAGCGCAGATGGTTGAGTTTCCGGAGGCATCTCGTTCTGCCCAGGTGATGGCTGGACGACCCGACGCAGTCCATGTGAGGTATGGTGCGGTCTTGTAGATCTTGGCGTCGTCCTCTTCGATACTTGATATCCCCATCGGGCTCCAATTTGTCCCGGTCCATTGGGAAGCGTGGATGCGCGCGCTGTATGGGCTTTGGTTGTGCTCCTGCATCCAGGCAACTATCGGATGGCCCTCTGAATTGAGAATGAGTGAGGCCTTGGAAATGCCTGAGATGGTTGAGGAAGCCACTCCTGATGAGCCATAGTCTATCCACTCGCCATTCGCAAAACGCCTGACACGAAGATAGCTGTATGAAGATCTTGTGTCGTGCCATGTTGCAATCAGGTTGCCGGTGGAGTCGAAGGCGTAGCTCCCCATTGTTTCGGCGCTGGAGAAAGACGTGCGCGCCCCATCCCCAGTCCCCCACGGAATCCAGAACGGAACCACCCAATCCCAGCCACGTGACTCGGGCACCAGACTGTTCCCCGCGAGGTCCACCACGGACTCCGTGAGCACCAGTCGAACCGGATTCGACGGCGCATAACCCTCGCCCGGGGACACCGTCAGCGTCTTCCCATCCCCCGACAGACCCACGGTCCGGGACACTTCCGAGTCACCCACCGTGAGCCGGATCGTGGTGCTCGTCACCGTGTCCACCCTCATCGGCTCCGAGAACTCCGCCTGGATGGGCGCCTTCACCCAGACCATCTGTGCGCCTGGCTCCGGTGTCCGCGTCACCAGCCTCGGCGGCGTCCGGTCCACCACCACTTCCCGCGACTCCCCCTCGAACACCGTCTCCCCGAACACCGTCCGGGTCCGCAGCGTGTGCTCCCCCTCCGCCTCCACCGTGGTGTCCCACGCATACACGTACGGAGGCTCCAGCACCGCGAGCACCTCTCCGTCCCGGAGCAGCTCCAGCCGGTCCGGGACATTCCCCGCGACCTCCAGCCGGACCTCCAGGACGCCATTCGTATGGGCCACTCCCGCAGGCGCGACGATGCGCACCTCACTGTTCACGGGAGTGATTGCCGGCACCTCGATACAGGCCGGCGAGGACAGAAGGACAGCAGCCACCCAGGGCAGCAGGACAGGTCTTGGAGTGCGCATCACGAGACGTCGGTGCAGGCCCCATTCCGTTGCCCACAGGACAGTCCTCCGCACATAGCAGCCCTGCCTCACCCCCTTCAAACCCCCTGCTTTCAACTGCTTACCCTCGACTCCCTCCACCTGTGCCCCGGGTGGAATCCACACGGACCCGTCCCGCGCCGGGACCCCCGGTCCGGACGAGGAAACCGCTCCGCCGCCCGCCCTCCTGGGGAGCCCCACGGGGCACGGGGCGCCGCCCGCCTCCATCCCCATCTTGGTCCAAGGGGTCCGTCGCCACGGCCGCGACCACTCACCCACGGGAGACTTCGCACCCATGAAGCGTGCCTGGAAGAACCGCGTCGTCGTCATCACCGGAGCGTCCAGTGGCATCGGCCGCGCCACCGCCCTCGCCCTCGCCAAGAAGGGCGCCCACCTGGTCCTCGCCGCCCGCCGCGAAGACCCGCTCGAGGACCTCGCCCATGAGTGCGAAGCCCGGGGCGTCCGCGCCGTCGCCGTCCCCACCGACGTCTCCGACGCCACCTCCGTCCAGGCCCTCGCCCAGGAGGCCGTGCGAGCCTTCGGCCGCTTCGACGCGTGGATCAACAACGCCGGCGTCTACCTCATGGGCAGCCTGGAGGAGACCCCCGACGACGCCTTCCGCCAGCTCATGGAGACCAACTTCTTCGGCACCGTCAGCGGCACCCGCGCCGCCGTCACCCAGTTCCGCCGCCAGGGCTACGGCACCCTCGTCAACGTCTCCTCGTCCTTCGGCGCCGTCACCGCCCCCTACGTCAGCGCCTACGTCGCCTCCAAGCACGCCGTGCGCGGCTTCACCGCCTCCGTCCGCCAGGAACTGCTCGACACCGGCATCCACGTCTGCACCGTCATGCCCGCCGCCATCGACACGCCCCTGTGGCACCACACCGCCAACTACACCGGCTGGCGCGTGCGCCCCGTCGAGCCCGTCTACACCCCCGAGCGCGTCGCCCGGAGCATCCTCCTCGTCTTGCGAAAGCCTCGCGCCGAGGTCCTCGTCGGCCCCGCCGCCCGCGCCTTCGCCGCCATGCACGGCCTGATGCCTCGCACCTTCGAGCGCACCATGAACGGCGCCACCGAGGCCCATCACTTCGAGGACGAGCGCCAGGGCGCCACCGCCGGCAGCCTCTTCCGCCCCATGCCCGAGGGCACCGCGGCGTCCGGCGGCTACCACTCGAAGGGCAAGCAAGCCCTGCGCCGCCTCCTCTTCGCGGGGGGCGTGGTCGCCACGGCCGCCTGGCTGGGGAGGAGGGAAGCCCGAGGGCGGCTCGGCGCACGTGTCGCCCACGCACTGGGCGTGTGAGACACACATTGTCGTCACGGGGCGAGTCCCTCGCGTCCCGTGACCGGGCCATGACACGGCCCGGGGAAAGTCCGGCCGCCATGACCGACATCGCCGTCCTCGTCAACTTGCGCGCACGCCGTGGCTCCGAGGGAGTCGGCGGCCTGGTGCAGCGCTTCCTCCCCCGTGCCCGCGTGGCGCTCACCCGCTCGCTCGACGAGGCCCGTCACTGGATTTCCGACCAGCTCCGGCCCAACCCGCCCTCGCTCCTCCTGGCCGGCGGCGGCGATGGCACCATCACCGGGCTGCTCAACGAGCTGCGCGCGGCGGGCGTGGCGCTGCCCGCCATCGGCGTGCTGCCCATGGGCACCGGCAACGCCTGGGCCCGGGTCACCGGCGCCCCGAAGCCCTCCGTGGCGCTCAAGCAGATCGCCGCGATGAAGAACGACCTGCCGCCCTTGCGGCCCTTCTCGCTGGTCCGCGTGGACGGCAAGGTGGCTCCGTTCGCGGGCACCGGCTGGGACGCGGAGATGATTCAGGACTTCAAGGATCAGCTCGCGGCCTCCGGCCCCCTGCGCAGCCAGCAGGCGGGTCTGCGCGGCTACCTCACCGCGATGTTCACCCGGACGGTGCCCCGGCACATGTTCGGCGGCGGCAACCCCCGCGTGTCCGTCTACAACATGGGCGACGCGGCGCTCACCGTGGACGCGAAGGGCCACGTGGTCCCCGTGCCCAACAGCGAGAAGGGCGCGCTCCTGTACGAGGGCCCGGCGGGCGTGGCCGGCGCCGCCACGACGCCCGAGTGGGGCTTCGGCTTCAAGGCCTTCCCCTTCGCCCAGAAGGTGCCGCACCGGCTCTCCGTGCGCGTGTACGGCGCGGGCGTGCTGGAGGCCACGCGCAACATGTTCAAGCTGTGGCGCGGCGAGCACCCGCTGCCGCACATGAACGACTGGTTCGTGCAGAAGCTGCGCATGGACTTCGACCGCGAGGTGCCCTTCCAGATGGGCGGCGACGTCATCGGTCTGCGGCGCTCGGTGGAGTTCGACCTGGCCGAGGAGAGCGTGCAGCTGGTCGACTGGCACAAGCTGTCGCGCATGGTGAAGGCCTGAGCCTCCCGCCGGCGGCGCGTTGACTCGGGTGTGCTCCGGACACTATGCCCGGTGTCCGTGAGCCACACCTACGAGTACCCGAGACCGGCGTTGACGGTGGACTGTGTCGTCTTCGGCCTGGATGACGACGACCTGAAGGTGCTGCTCATCCAGCGCGGCGTGGAGCCCTTCCAGGGACGCTGGGCCCTGCCCGGCGGCTTCGTGCGCATGGACGAGTCGCTGGACGAGGCGGCCCGGCGAGAGCTCGAGGAGGAGTCCGGCATCCGCCCCGGGCACCTGGAGCAGCTCTTCACGTTCGGCGCGCCGGAGCGGGACCCTCGGGGTCGCGTCGTCACGGTGGCGTACTTCGCCCTGGTGAAGCTCAGCGCGCACACCCTGCGCGCGGCCACGGATGCGCGCGAGGCGGCGTGGTTCTCCGTCTGGGACACGCCCAAGCTGGCGTTCGACCACGCGGACATCCTCAACACCGCGCTCCAGCGCCTCAAGGGCAAGGTGCGCTACCAGCCCATCGGCTTCGAGCTGTTGCCGCCCAAGTTCACCCTCACCCAGCTCCAGCGCCTGTACGAAATCGTCCTGGAGCGCGAGCTCGACAAGCGCAACTTCCGCAAGAAGATACTCGCCATGGACCTGCTCGAGGAGCTGGACGAGGTGGAGCAGGACGTCTCCCACCGCGCCGCTCGCCTCTACCGGTTCGACCACAAGAAGTACCGGCAGCTGGAGAAGGCCGGCTTCAACTTCGAGCTCTGAGCCCCCTGGACGGCCCCTCCCCGGAGGGCGAGACGCGCTCGCGTTGACATCGTGTAGTTTCGACACTATGTTGGTGTCGTAGATACACGAACAGGGGCCATGAGGCTCCGCGAGTCCACGTCCGTGTCTGCCATTGCCCGCGTCGCGGGCCAGGGGAGAGCCATGTCCTCGTTGCCCTTCGAAGTCGCCGCGGGCTCGGTGCTCGGCCGGGAGCATGCTCGGGCGGGCCGCAACAACCAGGATGCGTGGTGTGTGCGGACGAGCGAGCACGGGCTGGTGGCGGTGGTGGCGGACGGGTGTGGCAGTCAGCCGTGCAGCGAGCTGGGGGCGCAGCTGGGGGTGCGCCGGGTGGCACAGGCGGCGCTGACGCGGTTGGCGGAGGACGAGCGTGTGGATGAATCCGGGTTCCTGCCCGGCCTGCGAGAGGACGTGTTGTGTCTGCTCAGCGAGCTTCGGGGGGAGCTCGGTCGCGACACACTGGGGGACTTCCTCTTCACGGTGGTGGGCGCGGTGATGACGCCCTCTCACACGCTCGTCTTCTCCGCGGGGGATGGGGTGTGGGCCCTCAACGGCGAGGTGCATGCGCTGGGGCCCTTCCAGAACAACGCGCCGCCGTATCTGGCGTATGCCTTGTCGCGCGGCGAGGAGGACACGCCGCTCGTGCGTCAGGCGCTGGTGCCCACGGAGGACGTGCACGCGCTCCTGCTCGGCACGGACGGCGTGGCGGACCTGGCGAAGCTCGCGGACGTGGTGATGCCTTCGGGGGACGAGCGGGTGGGGCCGCTGTCGCGCCTGTGGACGGAGGCGCGCTACTTCGAGAACCCGGATGCGCTCCGGCGCAGGCTCGCGATGCTCAACCGCGAGTCGGTCCGCGCGGACTTCGATGCACGCCGGCTCGTGCGCACGCCGGGGTTGCTCCCGGACGACACGACGCTGGTGGTGCTGCGCCGTCGCATGGGGAGGGCGTGAGGCCATGGACGTCTGGCTCGAGGGGAAGAAGGTGCGGTTGGACCCCGCCAGGGCGATTGGCAAGGGCGGCGAGGCGGACGTGTTCGACCTGGGGGACGGCCGCGCGCTCAAGGTCTTCAAGCCGCCCGAGCACCCGGACTACACGGGGCTCGCGGTGGAGCAGGAGGCCGCGCGGGCCCGCATCGACGAGCACCAGCGCAAGCTGCGCGTGTTCCCCACGGGGCTGCCCGGGCGCGTGGTGGTGCCGCAGGCGCTGGCCACGGACAAGAAGGAGCGCACGGTGCTGGGGTACGCCATGCGCAAGCTGGACGGCGTGGAGTCGCTGCGGCGCTTCGGTGAGCCCTCGTTCCGTCGCGCGGGCGCCACCTCGGCGCGCGCGGTGGAGGTGCTGCGCTCGCTGCACCACACGCTCGCTGGAGTCCACGCGGCGGGCGTGGTGGTGGGGGACTTCAACGACCTCAACGTGCTCGTCACGGGCGCGGCGGACGCGCACCTCATCGACGCGGACAGCTTCCAGTTCGGAGGGTTCCTGTGCGCGCTGTTCACCGAGCGCTTCGTGGACCCGGTGCGGTTGAACGGGAAGAGCCTGGTGCCCACGCGCCCGGCGTCGAGTGAGAGTGATTGGTACGGCTTCACCGTGGCGGCGATGCAGTCACTCTTGTGCGTGGGGCCGCATGGCGGCGTGCACCGACCGAAGTCCCCGTCCGCGCGCACGACGACCGCGGGGCGGCTGCTCCAGCGCATCACCGTCTTCCATCAGGAGGTGCAGTACCCGAAGCCCGCGCTGCCGATGCGGACGCTCCCGGATGACGTGCTCCACCACCTCCACCGCGTCTTCGTGGAGGACCTGCGCGGCGCCTTCCCGCTGCCGCTGCTGGAGGGGCTGCGCTTCACGCAGTGCGCGTCGTGTGGTGTCGAGCACGCCCGGCGCGCCTGTCCCACGTGTCAGCCGAACGCGGTGGCGCAGACCACGTCCGTCACCTCGGCGCGAGGTCAGGTGACGGCCACGCGCCTGTTCGCCACGCGCGGAGTCCTGGTGCACGCGAGCGTGGAGGACGGTGTCCCGCGCTGGCTCTACCACGCGGATGGCGCCTATCGCCGAGGGGACGGCCGTGTGGTGATGCGAGGACCGCTGGACCCCTCGCTGCACTGGGCGCTCCAGGGGGACGTGACGCTGGTGGGGCGGGACGGCGTGGTGGCGGTGATGGGGCCGCTGGGCGAGCGGGAGCGGTTGGGGGTGGACGCTCCCGAGGGACGCCCGGCCTTCGCGGCCAACGCGAGACATCGCTACTGGGCGGTGGGGGGCGGACTGTGGCGGGACGGCGTGCACGGGCCGGAGCGCATCGGCGATGTGCTGGAAGGGCAGACGCGGTTGTTCGTGGGACCTCGCTTCGGGCTGGGGTTCCATCGCGCGGGTGGACTCCGAGGCGCGTTCGTCTTCGACGCCGAGCGTCTGGGACTGCGCGACGGGCTGACGCTGCCGTGGCCGTCGGGGCAGCTCGTGGACGCGGACTGTCTCTTCGACGGGTCGCTGGCGTGGTTGTTCCTCGCCGAGCAGACGCAGGGGCGCACGGTGCATCACTGCGTGGTGCTCGGCTCGGATGGCGCGGTGCGGGCGCAGGCGGTGGCCGAGGCGAATGATGGCTCGTGGCTGGGCGGCGCGCTCGGGACGGGACGGTGCGCGGTGGGCGAGGCGCTGTTCTGCGCCACGGACGCAGGGCTGACCCGTGTGGAGCTGCGACAGGGGCGCCTGGAGGCCGTGCGGGACTTTCCCGACGCGGAGCCCTTCGTGGACGCGGGAGCCCGGCTCCTGCTGACGCGTCAGGGATTGGTCGTGGTGGGGCGACAGGAACTCACCGCGCTGCGGATGGCTTGAGCCGGGTGGATGTCTTTACATGACAGGGGGTCGTGCGATGAGGAAGCAAGTGAAGGAGCTGCCGGTACCTGGGTTCTATCGGGCGGAGCACGCGGGGAGGTACAGCTACGGGCCGGACGCGGGGAAGCTGCAGATGGAGGCGGGCACCTGGCGCAGCGCGAACGGTGTCACCGCGGCCGCGTCGGATGGATTCAACCTGCACCTGCTGCTCATCGACGTGCAGAAGGACTTCTGCTTCCCGGAGGGCTCGCTCTACGTCGCGGGGCGCAGCGGGCGCGGCGCCGTGGAGGACAGCCGCCGCATCGCCGAGTTCATCTACAAGAACCTGGGCACGCTCACGAACGTGACGGCGACGCTCGACACCCACTTCGCGTACCAGATCTTCTTCCCGTCCTTCTGGGTGGACCAGGATGACCAGCCGCTGACGCCGTACCGCGAGGTGACTCGCGAGCAGATTGAGCGAGGACAGGCGAAGCCGAACCCGGCGATGGCGAAGTGGCTGTGCGGTGGCAACTACCCGTGGCTGCTCAAGCAGGTGAAGTACTACTGCGAGGAGCTGGAGCGCGCGGGCAAGTACACGCTGTACCTGTGGCCGCCGCACTGCCTGCTCGGTGGGGACGGGCACGCGCTGGCGGGGGTGGTGCAGGAGGCGCGGCTGTTCCACTCGTACGTGCGCGGCATGCAGTCCTGGGCGGAGGTGAAGGGCGGCAATCCGCTGACGGAGAACTACTCGGTGCTGCGTCCGGAGGTGATGAGCCGGCATGACGGACAGCCGCTGGCGCAGCGCAACACCCAGTTCCTCAAGACGCTGCTGACGGCGGACGCGGTGGTGATTGGCGGACAGGCCGCGAGCCACTGCGTGAAGAGCTCCATCGACGACCTGCTCGGCGAAATCGTGGCGCAGGACGCGGCGCTGGCTCGCAAGGTGTACCTGCTGACGGACTGCATGTCGGCGGTGACGGTGCCGGACGGGAAGGGTGGTTTCGCGGCGGACTTCACGCCGCAGGCGGATGCGGCGCTCAAGCGCTTCGCGGACGCGGGCATGCACCTGGTGCGGTCCACGGACCCGCTGGCGAGCTGGCCGGACCTGCGCATCGGCTGAGCCGCGGTGGTGTCGTGAGTTCGATGACCGCGCCTGTCTCAGGTGGGGCGGGGCGGCGGAGCCATGCCCTCGCGATGAGGGAGAAAGAGAGAGCAGGACATGAGCAGGACGACGAGTGGAGGCCCCCGGACGGCCACGCAGCTCTTCGAGGATGCGCACGCCGAAGGGGTGCTGAGCCCCGCGGGACTGCAGGCGCTGACGGTGGTGGACCTGGGCGCGCAAATCCAGGCGGGCCTGGGCGTGCGGGTGGAGGACGTGCAGGCCAGCGAGGTGGTGCTGGTGACGGTGATGCCGGACGACTCGGGGAGCATCTCCACGTCGGGGCACACGAAGACGGTGTGTGACGGGCACAACCTGGTGCTCGACTCGCTCCTGGCGAGCAAGCAGAAGGACGGCGTGCTCTTCCACACGCGCTACCTGAACGGCCAGGTGCTCAATCCCTACCGGCCGCTGGAGGACGTGGTGCGGATGCACTCGGGCAACTACCGCGCGGACCAGGGGACGCCGCTGTATGACCAGGCGGTGGTGTTGCTGGGGACGGTGCTGGCGAAGTCCCAGGAGTTCAGCGCGAACGGCGTGCCGGTGCGCACGGTGACGCTGTTGATTACGGACGGCGCGGACATGCACTCGAGCCGCGCGCAGGCGAAGGACGTGGCGGCGGTGGTGAAGGACCTGCGGCGGGCGGAGAACCACATCGTCGCGGCGATGGGCATCGACGACGGGAGCACGAACTTCCGGCGCGTGTTCCAGCAGATGGGCATCGAGGACGCGTGGATTCTCACGCCGGGCCAGTCCGAGCGGGAGATTCGCTCGGCCTTCCAGGTGTTCAGCCAGTCCGCGGTGAAGGTGAGCCAGGGCGGCGCGAGCTTCAGCCGCACGGCCCTGGGTGGCTTCGGGCGGTGAGGCTTGGAGTGGAGGTGGGGCCTGCCAGCCCTGCGGGCTGGCGGGTCAAGACGGGCCGACGGCGACTGAACGCGCTATCTTCCGCGCGTGGACGATTACCTCAAGGTCCTCCTCCTGGTGGGGAGCAGGCTGGAGCAGGCAGGCATCCCGTACATGCTGAGTGGCTCCACGGCCATGAACTTCTACGCGCGTCCTCGCATGACTCGCGATGTGGACATCGTCGTCGAACTGGAGGCTCCGAAGGTTCCAGTCCTTCTCTCGCTGTTCCAGGCCGACTTCTCCATCGATGAAGAGGAGATTCGCGAGGCGCTGTCACACCAGTCGCTCTTCAACCTCATCCACTTCGAAACGGTCGTGAAGGTCGACTGTGTCATCCGTAAGAGGTCGGCGTATCGACAGGAGGAGTTTCGCAGGCGGCGAACAGTCGAGCTCCAGGGACAGCGCATCTGGATTGTCTCGCCTGAGGACCTGGTACTCTCGAAGCTTTACTGGGCGCGGGACAGTCTGTCCGAGATGCAGATGGGAGATGTGCGGAACATCGTGGATGCTACGTCCTCGATGGACTGGGCCTATCTGATGCACTGGGCTCGGGACCTGGGAATCGAGTCCTTGTTGGAGACGGTGAAGCCATGAAGGACACCCTGCCTCGTGCCGAGGCTCTCGTTCGCTCGCTGCTCCTGCGCAAGTCAGGGGAAGAGCGTCTCGTGATGGGGGCCGACATGTTCTCCGCCGCGCGTGCGCTGGTCTCAGCCTCGCTACGGGAGCAGGGGCTGACGATGGGTTCCGCCGAGTGGAAGCTCGGGCTCCTCGACCGGACCTACGGCGCGGAGATCTCGCCCGCCCATCGGCGTCGCTTGTTGGAGCGATGGCGTGCCGAGGCGACGCCTGGCTCCACCTCGACATGAGCCGCCCGGGGGCGAAGTCGCGCTCCGGACGGCTCGGGTCCTCGTGCTTCAGTGCACGCGGGCGCGCGGCAGGTTGGAGGGCGCCAGGCCCACCGACTTGAGGCCCGTGGTGGGCGCGCACACCAGCGCCTTCAGGTCCTCGGCGCGGCGCGTGAGGTCGTCGAACGTGCGAATCGACTTCGTCACCGGGTCCGTCACCGTGGTGCCTCGCAGATAAGGTGACAGCGTGGACGTCCTGCCCGAGGCCCGCGCGGACACGTGGACGAACTCCGTCTGCGTCTCACCCGCGTGACACCCGCTGCACGTGTTGAGCGAGAACTTGTGCCGCACCTCGTTCGACACGTTCGGCGCGCGCCAGAAGAAGTCCAGCGGCACCAGCGAGTGCGCCCCCAGGAACGGGATGCCCCCCATGCTGTCGGGCACCGTGTGCCGCTCCTCCAGCACCGCCGCCGAGTTCTCCGTCAGGTAGCTGGCCAGCATCTGCGTGTTCTCGAAGTGGTTCGCCGGCGTGAGCTTCATCGTCGTCGGCATCAGCCCCAGGGGTGACAGCACGAACTCGCGCAGCTCCCACGGCTCCTCCAGCTCGATTTCGTTGGTGCGAATCTGGTTCAGCGCGCTGCCCTGGTGCCGACCCGTCATCACCCCCGCCTTCACGAAGCGGTCCGTGAGCGCCTGCAGCTTCGCGTTGTAGCCCGCGTTGCCCACCTTCACCGCGCCCAGCGCATGCCAGTCCGAGGCCCAGCGCTGGATGGCCTCGGGCGTGGTGCCCGGCAGCGCGTACTCCAGGATGACGGTGAACTCGAGCGGCTCGCCGTTGGGCGCCACCACGCCGTAGATGAAGCGCCCCTCGCCCGCCGTCACCCCCTGCTCGCGCAGGTCGATGCGGTTGACGATGGCCAGCAGCCGGAACGGCGCCGAGTTGAAGTCCAGCGGCTTCGACGGCCCGCCGCTGCGCGTCTCCCACGGCCCCAGCACCTTCGTCTGCATCTCCGGACGCGGCGGAATCGTCAGCCCGTTCACGTGCTGCTTCTCCAGCCACGTCTTCAGCCACGCGCGCACCAGCTCGGACGGGTCCTGTCCGCCGTTCAGCTCGCGCATCACCGTGCCGAAGTGCCACGCGCCTCCCGGCGCCGTGCGCACCGGGTCCTCCACCACGGACAGGTGGGTGATCATCAGCTCGCTCGGTTTGTCGATGGTGCACGTGTTGGTGGGCTGGCACACCGTGCGCGACTCGCAGCCGTTGGACGCCTTGCCGTCACAGTCGTAGTAGCCCGGCACGCAGGTCTGTCCGCACGTCGCCGCCACGCAGACGCCGTCCGCGTAGGGACCGTCCTGGCACGAGTTGCCGCACGTGCCGCAGTGATTGGGGTTCGCCGTGAGGTCCACCTCGCAGCCGTTGGACGAGCGGCCGTCACAGTCCGCCGTGCCGGGCGGGCAGCGCAGCTCGTACGCGGGACCCTCGGCGCACGTGGACACGTTGCCGCACGCGTCCTTCGCCGCCAGGAACACGCGGTGGCTGCCACCGGGACCGAACGGGGCCACCGTGCTGAAGCGCCCCTGCGCGTCCGCCTGCACCGTGCGCGTGGGCGTGCCCGTGCAGGCCACGTCGACGAAGATGCCCACCGTGGCGTGCGGCTCCGCGGTGCCCGTGATGACGAGCTGCTGGCCATCGTTCAGGTACTGCCACTTCACGTCCGTCACGCGCGGCGGCTCGGGCGGCTCTCCGTCATGCTGGTACTCGAGCGGGTTGGAGCAGGTGGACGCGGAGTCGTAGCCACCCGCGGCTGTCGCCCGGGCGGACACCGTCACCTTCGCGTTCTTCGCCACGCTCACCTGGGCGTAGAACAGGCCGATGTCGTCAGTCGTCACCGTCTTCTCCACCGGGCCCTGACAGTTGGCGGTGCGGAAGACCTCCACCGTGACGCGCGGCTCGGCGCGACCGTGGAAGACGGGCTGCAGGCTCCCGCCCGGGGACGTGGGCGAGGTGCTCAGCAGCACCGGCGCCATCCGGGGCGTGCCCGGGCCGTAGGGGTAGTCGACGGCGGGGCTGCACTGGGAGCCGTTGCCGACGGCGTCGTAGGCGCGCGCGGAGTAGCGGGCGCCCGGGCCGTTGGGGACGGAGACGGGGACCTCGCAGTAGTTGCCCGCGTTGGCCACGGTGGAGCCGACCTCGGCCCCGGTGCAGCCGGGGCCCTGGTACACGCGGACCGTGGCGCCGGCCTCGGTGTGGAGGGTGAGGGCGCGGGTGGAGCCGGTGCCCGCCTGGGCCCAGGTGGGCGCGGGGGTGGGCGGCGGCGTGCGGTCCACGAACACCGCGTTGCCGAGGCGCATGTTGTTGCCCTCGCTGTCCTCGGTGACCAGGCCATCCGGGTCCACGCGGGCGCTGAGGAAGTAGTCGCCTTCGGGGATGGCGCGGGCGCTGACGGACGCGGAGACCTCGCGACATTCGCCGGCGCGCAGGGAGAAGCGGGGGCTTGCGCCCAGGTGGAACTCGGAGGCGCCAGGGGCGGAGGAGGCGGTGAGGAAGAAGGCCGCGTCCGTCATGCCGGAGCCCGCGCCGTCGTTGCACAGGCGCGCCTGGACGCGCTGCTCACCCGTCCCCAGGGCGGAGGGGCCTGAGACGAGCTCCACCCGGAAGTCGGGGGCGCTCGGCTGGGGCCTGGGGTTGCTGGGGTCGGGCCTGGGCTCGCTGGGGTCGTCGTCCCAGTCGGGCGGGTCGTCCAGCCCGGACTCGACGATGCAGCCCGCGAGTGTCCCCGCGAGCGCGATTGCCCACCACGGGCGCGCGTGCATGTGTGGAATGCCTCCGGAGGAGCCTGTAGGGGTCCGGCCCTGGGGTAGGGGTGGATCCTCCGTGCCCCTGGACGGGGGCTCGCGGGAATTATTCACGCAACGGCGTCAGGAGGGTGCGTCCTCCTGACGCCGTTCCGTGTGGTCGTGGGGCCTACTGGACTTCTTCGCTCACGTACTCACTCGGCATGAAGGGGTCGCACTTGACCATCGTCGAGACTCCATGGGCCGAGGAGAACTCCGGTGGCTCTGGGCAAGGGGAGCCGCAGTTCTCGTTGACCTGTCCAGAGCAGTTGTTGTCGATGCCGTCCCAGCAGATCTCCATCCGTCCCGGATGGATGGCTGAGTTGTTGTCGTTGCAGTCCGTGGCGTTCGCGACGTAGCCGGCGAATGGGCCGCAGCTCTTCGTGGACACGCTCGGGTTGCCGTAACCATCGCCGTCCGCATCGCGGTACAGCGTGGGCACCGTCAGACCTTCGTCGACGGAGCCATTGCAGTTGTTGTCCATGTAGTCGCAGACCTCCGTGGCTCCCGGATGGATGGTCGCGAAGCCATCATGGCAGTCGGTGCCATTGGCCACGTAGCCGGCAGGGGGGGAGCAGGCCTGGGTGGTGCTCGTCGGGTACCCGTAGCCGTCGCCATCCGTGTCCCGGTACCAGGTGCGCATCGCGCCCTCGTCCACCGAGCCATTGCAGTTGTTGTCCAGGCCATCGCAAGACTCGGTGGCTCCAGGACGGACGTTGGACGCACCATCGTTGCAGTCCGTGGCGTTGCCCACGTAGCCCGAGGGCTGCCGACAGCTCGACGTGGACACGCTGGAGTTGCCGTATCCATCTGCATCCGCGTCGCGGTACCAGGTGTACGTCGTGAGGCCTTCGTCGACACCGCCCGCGCAGTTGTTGTCCACACCGTCGCAGACCTCGGTGGCGCCCGGGTGGATGGCCGCGCTGCCGTCGTTGCAGTCGGTGGCGTTCGTCGCGTAGCCGGAGGGCCGCGAGCAGGCCTGGGTGCTGCTTGACGCGTTGCCGTAGCCGTCTCCATCCACGTCCCGATAGAAGGTGGAGGTAACACCTTCGTCCACGGAGCCGTTGCAGTTGTTGTCCACGCTGTCGCAGGTCTCCGTGGCGCCAGGGCGGATGCCGGAGTTGCTGTCGCTGCAGTCGGAGGCGTTGCTCACGTAGCCCGAGGGCTGGCGGCAGTTCTGCGTGGAGACGCTGGCGTTGCCGTAGCTGTCGCCGTCCGCGTCGCGGTACCAGGTCTGCGTCGCGAGGCCCTCATCGGCGCCGCCCGCGCAGTTGTTGTCGATGCCGTCGCAGACCTCGGTGGCACCCGGGTGAATGGCCGCGCTGCCATCGTTGCAGTCCGTCGAGTTCCCCACGTAGCCCGAGGGCGCCGCGCAGGCCTGGGTCGACTGGCTCGCGCTCCCGTAGCCGTCGCCATCCGCGTCCCGGTGGTACGTGCCCAGCAGCCCCTCGTCCGTCAGCGCGTTGCAGTTGTTGTCCACGCCGTCACAGACCTCGGCTGCGCCGGGCTTGATGGATGCGCTGCCGTCGTTGCAGTCACCCGACACCGCGACGTAGCCCGCGGGCTGCCGGCAATCGCTCACCGTGTCGCTCGCGACGCCGAAGCCGTCACCGTCCGCGTCCCGGTACCACGTCTGCCGCGTCAGGCTCTCGTCCACCTGGCCATCGCAGTCGTTGTCCAGGCCGTCGCAGACCTCGGGGGCCGCGGGGTTGAAGGTGGCTCGCGTGTCGTCGCAGTCACCTGCCTGGGCCGCGTGGCTCGCCGGACGCACGCAGGCCTGCACGGATTGCGAGGCCACTCCGTAGTTGTCGTGGTCCAGGTCCTGGTACCAGGTCGAGAACGTCAGGCCGTCATCCGGCTGGCCGTTGCAGTCGTTGTCGCGGCCGTCGCAGACCTCGGCGGTGGGGCCGTACTTCTGCACGCACTCGACGAGGCCGTGCGTGCAGTAGGTCACGCCTTCACCGCAGACCCCCACGCCACCCGTGGCGCACGCCTGGAGCCCACCCGGGTTGCCTTCGTCCACCTCTCCGTCACAGTCGTTGTCCAGGCTGTCGCACTGCTCCGTGGACGCGGTCTGGTTCTGCGTGCACACCAGGCTGCCCTGCGTGCAAGATGTCGTCCCTTTTGCGCAGACGCCAAGCAGGCCCGTGACGCACTCGTCGCCGCCGCCCGGGTCTCCCTCGTCAGCCACTGTGTCGCAGTTGTCGTCGACGCCGTTGCATGCCTCAAGCGCGCCCGGGTACGTGGTCGGATTGAAGTCGTCGCAGTCGGTGTCCTCGACATAGCCGTAGGGAGCCTCACAGGCCTCGGCGCTGAAGAACTCGTCGCCGAAGCCGTCCATGTCGCCGTCGAAGTAGTAGGTGTTGAGGACCAACGTCGTCACGGGTGAGGACGTCGGTGTCGTGACGTAGGTGCCCGTGCCGAGTTGTCCCTGACCATTGTTGCCCCAGGTCCACACCGGGCAGCCCGGGCGCACCGCCACCGCATGGTGGTAGCCCGTGGAGATGGCCATCACGTCCTGGAGTCCGAGTACGTCGACAGGTGCTCCACTCGTGCCACCCGGGGCACCGTGCCCGAGCTGTCCCGAGGCGTTGAGGCCCCACGCCTTCACGTGGCCATTCCCCATGATGACCAGGGAGAAGGCGTGACCCGCGCTGATATGCGTCGCGGCGAACACGCCCGAGACGGCGGAGGGCTGCAGCACCGGCGTGGTGCTCGTCGTCCCGGTGCCGACCTGGCCCGAGGAGTTCTGGCCCCAGCCCCAGACGTTGCCGAACTGCTCGTCGATGGCGAGCGAGTGCGCCGCGCCCGCCGCGATGGCCGTGATGCCAGACAGGGTGGCCATCATCGCGGGAGTCAGGACGGTGCCTCCGGCCGTACCGGTGCCGACCTGCCCGAAGTCGTTCCGTCCCCAGCCCCACACCTTGCCATCCGCATCCAGCGCGAGCGCGTGGTTGTGACCCGCGGCGATGGCCCGGATGGTGGGAAGGCTGTTCACCTGTCGAGGCGTGGCCTCCGCGGTGCTGAGCGCGCCCGTGCCCACCTGTCCGGAGGCATTCTGCCCCCAGGCCCAGACGCGGCCGTCCTGGCCCAGCGCGAGCGAGAAGTTCCCGTTCGCCGAGATGGCCTGGATGCTGGACAGCCCGCTTACGCGAGCGGGGGTGTTCACCAGTCCGCCCGTGGTGCCGAGGCCCACCTGGCCGAAGTCGTTCTTGCCCCAGGTCCAGACATTCCCATCCACATCGAGCGCGAGCGAGTGCGTCTGTCCCGCGGCGATGGCCTTGATGGGAGGCAGACCCACGGGCTTCGTGGGGCTCGCCACCGGCGTGGAGTTGATGCTGCCGGTGCCGAGCTGTCCGACGAGGTTCTGTCCCCAGGCGAAGACCTCGCCGTTCTTCTGCAGGAACAATGAGTGGTAGGCACCTGCCGCCACGGCCCGGTTCACCTTTACCTGGGCGGACAGCTTCTTCTGGGTCGTGGTCGTCTCCAACCCGTCGTCAGAGATGGGCTCCGGCTCGCCGCAGGAGAGCAGGGCCAGGAGGAGGGGAATCACGTAGTGCGTGCGAGGTGCGGCTGACCTCGGCTGACAGGGGTATCTCAAGCTGCGCTCCAAGGATTCCTCCGGCGACCGGCCTCTCGAGCGCGGAGGAGTGGGGGACGAGCTCCCGTCGAAGATGTGGGGCGGTGATGGCGCCGGACGCGGTGAGATCCCGAGTCTCAATCCGGTAGGAATTGAGTCGTGGACCGAGATCAGGGGAGCGAGGCGAGACCATGGTGTGAATGGTTCGACAGGTGTGTCAAATCCGTTCATCTGGCTCTGTGCGTCGTGGCCGCTGGATGACGAGTGGCGAGCCATTCTGCAACTCAAGCATCGCGAGGTTTTGAGAGGCTGGATTGACCCTGACTGGGTAGATTCCGGCCCAGGACAGGCTCACCTCGCACTGGCGTTTGTCCTGCCTCCAGCCAGGGGTGAGCACCGGCCACATCTCTTGTCCCTTCGACGTGTTTCCGCCTTCGTCCCATGGCTGTCAGGCTCACTCCCGCAGTGCGACGCCTGTCCGCCTGGACTGATGCACGAAGGCGTCAGGGAGGCTTTTTCTAAACCTCCCCGACGCTCATATGCCTGTGGACGTTCTACCCAGGCGTTGGTGTCGACTCAGCGCAGTTTAGGACCGTCGCATTGAGGGAGCAGTGAGGCATCGCCGGACTCGACGAGGTCCTCAATGACAGGCCCGCAAGGGCCGACGCAGTGTTCGTTTTGAGTGCCGGAGCAGTTGTTGTCGATGCCATCCCAGCAGATCTCCGGTTTGCCTGGGTTGACGAGCCCGTTGGTGTCGTTGCAGTCCGTGGCGTTCGATACATAGCCGGCAGGATTGCCACAGCTCTGCGTGGACACACCTGCGTTACCGTATCCATCGCCGTCCGCGTCTCGGTACCAGATGGGCACTGTCACTCCCTCATCCACGGAGCCGTTGCAGTTGTTGTCCGCGCCGTCACAGGCCTCGGATGCCCCAGGGCTGACGCTCGCATCGCTGTCGTTGCAGTCGCTGGCGTTCGTCACATAGCCGGAGGGCCGCGAGCAGGCCTGGGTGCTGCTTGACGCGTTGCCGTAGCCGTCTCCATCCACGTCCCGATAGAAGGTGGAGGTAACGCCTTCGTCCACGGAGCCATTGCAGTTGTTGTCCACACCGTCGCAGAACTCCGCGGCACCCGGGCGGATGCCGGAGCTGCCGTCATTGCAGTCGGAGGCGTTGCTCACATAGCCCGAGGGCTGCCGGCAGTTCTGCGTGGAGGCGCTCGCGTTGCCGTAGCTGTCGCCATCCGCGTCGCGGTACCAGGTCTGCGTCGTGAGGCCCTCGTCGGCGCCACCTGCGCAGTTGTTGTCCACGCCGTCGCAGACCTCGGAAGCGCCTGGATGGATGGACCCGCTGCCGTCGTTGCAGTCGGTGGCGTTCGCCACGTAGCCGGAGGGCTTCGAGCACGCCTGGGTGGAGCTCGACGCGTTCCCGTACCCGTCGCCGTCCGCGTCTCGGTACCAGGTTGATTGGACCCCTTCGTCGACGGAGCCATTGCAGTTGTTGTCCACGCCATCACACGTCTCGGAGGCGCCGGGACGGATGTTGGGGTTCGCGTCCTGGCAGTCCGAGGCGTTGCTCACGTACCCCGACGGCTGTCGGCAGTACTGCGTGGCGTTGTTCGCGTCGCCGAACCCATCGGCGTCCGCGTCCCGGTACCAGGTCTGGGTCGTGAGGCCCTCGTCGACTCCTCCCGCGCAGTTGTTGTCCACGCCGTCGCAGATCTCGGTGGCGCCCGGGTGCGTCGTCGGGTTGGAGTCATCGCAGTCCGAAGCGCTCGCCACGTAGCCCGTGGGCTGACGGCAGCTCCGCGTCGACAGGGTCGACCGACCATATCCATCCCCGTCTCCGTCCAGGAACCACTCCTGCGTGGGGACTCCCTCGTCGGCGCCTCCCGCGCAGTTGTTGTCGACACCGTCGCAGACTTCCGCAGCTCCCGGGTGGATGGACGCATCCGTGTCCAGGCAGTCCGAGGCGTTCGTGACGTAGCCCGTGGGCGCCGCGCACGCCTGCGTCGACTGGCTCGCGCTGCCGTAGCCATCGCCATCCGCGTCCCGGTAGTACGTGCCCAGCACGCCTTCATCCGTCAGGGAGTCGCAGTCGTTGTCCGCGCCGTCGCAGACCTCCGCGGCTCCAGGCTTGATGGAGGCGTTGCCGTCGTTGCAGTCGCCCGCCACGGCCGCATAGCCCGCGGGCTGCCGGCAGTCGCTCACCGTGTCGCTCGCGACGCCGAAGCCGTCACCGTCCGCATCGCGGTACCACGTCTGTCGCGTCAGGCCCTCGTCCACCTGGCCATCACAGTTGTTGTCCACGCCGTCGCAGGACTCGGGCGCGCCGGGGTTGAAAGCAGCCCGCGTGTCGTCGCAGTCACCCGCCTGGGCCGCGTGGTTCACCGGGCGCGCACAGGCCTGCATCGACTGCGAGGCGACACCGTAGTCGTCGTGGTCCTGGTCCAGGTACCACGTCGCGAACGTCAGCCCGTCGTCCGTCTGGCCGTTGCAGTCGTTGTCGCGGTTGTCGCAGGTCTCCGCGGACGGGGCGTACTTCTGCACGCACTCCAGGGCGCCGTGGGTGCAGTACCTGACGCCCTCGCCGCACACGCCGACGCCGCCCGTCTCGCACGCGACGAGTCCGCCCGGGTTGCCGTCGTCCACCTCTCCGTCACAGTCGTTGTCCAGGCCGTCGCACTGCTCGTCCGATGCGGCCTGGTTCTGCTCGCACACCACGAGGCCCTGCGTGCAGGCCGTGGTGCCCTTCGCGCAGACACCGAGCGCGCCCGTGGCGCACTCGTCGCCGCCACTCGGGTTGCCCTCGTCGACCTCACTGTCGCAGTTGTCGTCGATGCTGTTGCACGTCTCCGGCGCGCCTGGGTACGTGGTCGACGTGAAGTCGTCACAGTCGATGTCCTCCACGAAGCCATCCACCGGGGCACAGGCCTCCATGGACACATACTCGTCGCCGAAGCCGTCCATGTCGCTGTCGTAGTAGTAGGTGTTGAGGATGAGCGTCGTCACGGGCGCGGAGGTCGCCGTGGTCGTGTACGCACCCGTGCCGAGCTGCCCCTGGCTGTTGTTGCCCCACGTCCACACCGGGCAGCCCGGACGCACCGCCAACGCATGGTGGTAGCCCGCGGCGATGGCCGTGACGTCCGTGAGTCCCACGGCATCCACGGGAGCTCCGCTCGTACCTCCCGGGGCGCCATGCCCGAGCTGGCCGGAGGCGTTGAGACCCCACGCCTTCACCACGCCATTGCCCATGATGATCATCGAGAAGGCAAGACCCGCGCGCACGTGCGTCGCGGCGAACACGCCCGGGACGGCCGTGGGCGCGAGCACCGGTGTGGTGCTCGTCGTCCCGGTGCCGACCTGCCCGGAGGAGTTCTGCCCCCAGGCCCAGACGTTGCCGAACTGCTCATCGATGGCGAGCGAGTGCGCTGCTCCCGCCGCGATGGCCTTGGCCCGAGGCAGCGTCGTCACCACCGTGGGCACGAGCACCATGGCGGGCGAGGTGCTCCCCGTGCCGAGCTGCCCGAAGTCGTTCTTGCCCCACGCCCACACCTTGCCGTCCGCATCCAGCGCGAGCGCGTGGTTGTGACCCGCCGCGATGGCGCGGATGGTGGGCAGGCTGTTCACCTGGCGGGGCGTGGACTCCGCGGTGCTGACCGCGCCCTTGCCCACCTGCCCGGAGGCGTTCTGTCCCCAGGCCCAGACGCGGCCGTCCTGCCCCAGCGCGAGGGAGAAATTCCCGTTCGCCGAGATGGCCTGGATACCCGACAGCCCACTCACGCGCGTGGCGGCGTTCACCAATCCACCCGTGGTGCCGAGGCCCACCTGGCCGAAGTCGTTCTTGCCCCAGGCCCAGACATTCCCATCCACATCGAGCGCGAGCGAGTGCGTCTGTCCCGCGGCGATGGCCTTGCTGGGAGGCAGACCCACGGGCTTCGTGGGGCTCGCCACCGGCGTGGTGCTGGTGTTGCCCGTCCCCAGCTGTCCGACGGAGTTCTGTCCCCAGGCGAAGACCTCGCCGTTCTTCTGCAGGAACAGGGAGTGGTAGGCACCGGCCGCCACGGCCCGGTCCACCTTCACCTGGGCGGACAGCTTCTTCTGGGTCGTGGTCGTCTCCGACCCATTGTCAGACATGGGCTCCGGCTCGCCGCAGGACAGCAGGGCCAGGAGGAGGGGAATCACGGAGTGGATGCGAGGTACGAATGACCTCGGCTGACAGGGGTGTCTCAAGCTGCGCTCCAAGGATTTTCTCCGGCGACCGGCCTCTCGTGCGCGGAGGAGTGGGGACGAACTCCCGTCGAAGGATGTGGGGCGGTGATGACACCCGGTTGCGGTGAGGGAGCGCGTCCCAACCCGGCTGGGATTGAGTCACGGACCGCGAGCCGGGGGGAGTGAGGGCGAAGTCATGGTGTGAGTGATTCGCCAGGGGTGTCCAATCAATTCGTCTGGCTTTGTGCGTCGTGATGACCGGTTGTTGTGTGGTGAGTGATGGCTCGACCGGGGCTCGTGAGATTCCACGAGGGTGAAGCAGCCCCAGCCGGGTAGATTCATCCCCATGGCTGGCTCACCTCGTGTCCTTCTCCTCGCTGAACGCTTCCCGCCTGATATCGGTGGTCTTGCTCGCAGCGGTGCCCGCACCGCGGGAGCCCTGGCTCGACTCGGGGCTCGGGTGGAGGTGCTCGCCTGGACCCGCACGGCGGCCCCCGGCGCGTTGAGCACACTGGACGATGCGGGCGAGGTGACGCCGTTGGCTCGCGGTGTCACGTTGCATCGGCTGGGGCTCTTCGGCAGCAGCGACCTGTCCATGCAACACACGCTGGACGTGCTCGGGTATCTGCACTCGCGTCGACGCTATGACCTGGTCTGGGGGCACTACCTGTCCCCTCCAGGGTTCCTCGCCGTGGTGTTCGCCGCGTCTGTCGGCATCGCCTCCACCGTGAGCGCTCGCGGCAAT
Source organism: Myxococcus sp. AS-1-15 (assembly GCF_020037055.1). Classification (NCBI taxonomy): domain Bacteria; kingdom Pseudomonadati; phylum Myxococcota; class Myxococcia; order Myxococcales; family Myxococcaceae; genus Myxococcus; species Myxococcus sp. AS-1-15. Next base: position 102,868 of record NZ_JAIQDF010000008.1, read on the forward strand.
GACGTGGACCAGCACATGTTCCCGCCCGGGGACTTCGCTCGCCTGCTGTGGACGCTCCAGCGCGCGGATGTGCTCACCGCGGCCTCCGCCGACCTGGGCCGGAAGATGAGCATGCTGCTGGGCAAGGACGGCCGCGTGGAGGTCATCCCCAACGCCGTCGACACCGAGATGTTCTCACCCGGCCCCGCGGAGGTCTCGCTGCGCGCGCGGCTTGGCATCGCTCCGGATGAAGCGGTGCTCGGTTTCTCCGGTGAGCTGCGTCACAAGAAGGGGCTGCCGTTCCTGCTCGCCGCGCTCTCGGAGGTGCGGCGCACCCGGCCCGCGTGTCTGCTCGTCATTGGTGAGGTGCGGCCTCGGGATGCCGAGCACCTGGTCGCCTTCCGCGCCGAGCACCCCGAGGACGGGGCTCGCATCCTCGTCTCCGGCGCGCTCGAGACGCCTGAGTCCATCGCCGCGCACCTTCGCCTGTGCGACGTGTATCTCCAGCCGTCCCTGTGGGAAGGAATGCCGAACGCGCTGCTGGAGGCGATGTCCTGCGGCCTGCCTGTCATCGCCAGTGACGCGGGCGGCATCCCCGAGGCCGTGGACCATCAGCGCAACGGTTTCATCGTCTCCAAGGCCCTGCTCAATCACCTCGGGCAGGCTTGTCTCGACGTGCTGTCGCTGTCCTCGGAGCACCGCGCCGCCATCGGTGCCGCCGCGCGCCGTCGCATCCTCGAGCGCTTCCAGTCCGAGGCCGAGGCGGAGGTGCTGCGCCGGGTCCTCACTCGCGCTGTTCCTCGCGTGGGGTGACGTCCGGGGCCTTGCGCGTCATCCCGAGCCCTGTCTCGTACGCGCTCACCAGCGCCTCACGGGCCTTCGCCCAGCTGAAGTCGCGCTCCACGCGGGCCCTCGCCCTGTGGCTCAGTGACGGACCCAGCTCCGCGTTCGCGCACAGGTCCTTCACCGCCTCCACGATGGCCTTCGGCGAGCCCGGCCTCACGAGCAGCACCTCGTCCGGCCCCGCCAGCGTCCTCACCACCGGCAGGTTCGACGCGATGACCGGGGTCCCCGAGGCCATCGCCTCCAGCAACTTCAGCGGACAACACCCCTGCACGCAGTTGCGGTCATTCACCGGCAACGGCACCAGCACCGCGTCACAGGCATGATGCAACGCCGCCAGCTCCGCCTGGGGCAGGGGCTCCCGCAGCTCCACCGCCCCCTCCAGGAGCAGGTCCCCACACCGGTCCATCATCACCTTGCGCTGGTGCTTGCGCAGCGGCCCCACCAACGTCAGCACCGCGGGCATCTGCTCGCGCAGGAGCCGCAGCGCCTCGATGGCGTGATGCACTCCCTGCCACGACGTCATCGTCCCGCTGTACAGCAGCCGCACCGGCTGCCCCGGTACTCGAATCCTCGGCGGCGCGTGGCGGAACACCTCCAGCTCGACACCATTCGGAATCACCTGCACCTTCGACGCCCGCGCGCCGCGCTTCACCAGGTACTCCGCCGTCACCTCGCTGGGCGTCACGAGCAGGTCCGCGCTCGCGATACACGCGTCCTCCTGCGCGACGAGCTTGAGCATCAGCTCCGCGTCGTCCGCCACGTCCGGGTGGTGGTACTTCAGCTCGATGGACGGCAGCCCGTTCACCTCGAACACCAGCGCGTCCGTCAGCGCGGCCTTCCGCGTCGCCACCGGATAGCCCTCGAAGATGGAGCGCACGTGGACCACCCGCGCCCTCGGCCGGTTCCTCCACCACGCCGCCAGGTGCGTGCGGAACGACAGCGCCTGCGCCACCAGGTCCCGCCCTCTCGCCTCCAGGGGGTGGTACGTCACACCCTCGACCAGGGGCCTCGGCTCCGCGCTGGCCGTGGGGCCGTCCCGGAGCGCCAGCAGGTCCACCCCTCCGAAAGCCGCCCCCAGCGCCTCCACGAAGGCCCGGATGTGCACGGCTGCTCCCTTGGGGGCCGGGAAACGGTCGAACGATGCGTAGACGATGCCGGACGCGGAGGCCACGTCATGCGTGCTATCGCGCCTGGCCATCCCGGCCAACCTCCTCGTTTGCCCCGCCCCCTGCCGACCCATACACTCAGCGCCTCCGTACCGTGGCTCCGAGGGGGAGCTCCCATCGTGTCCTTCGACGTCGACCGCTTCCGCGTGGAGAAGTGCTACCGCAACACCGCGCCTGTGTCCGTGTTGATGGAGGACCTGAATCGACTCGGGCACCTCGACGAGCACATGGCCGAACAGGCCCGCCTCTGGCGTCGTCGCCGCGGATGGGCCCTGAGGGGCTTCGCGGGCCTCGTCGGCCTGTCCTTCATCCTTCGCGGCTTCACGGAGGTCTCCTGGCTCGGCGGGTGGGCGTGGTGGCTCGGCTGGCTGTCGCTCGTGGGCGCGGTTGGCCTGCACCTCAAGGCTTCCGGCTACGCGGGGTGTGACCTGGAGGACCGCCGCTACCAGCTCCCCGCCCGACTGCTGCGCCCGCTGCTGCGGGACATCGATCCCCAGGAGCGCGTCACACTGGAGCTGGACTTCCAGCCCATCGACCACTCCTCGAAGTTCGTCCGCCAGGGCAGGACGGCCACTGGCTGGGAGACCAACGAGTTCGAGGATGCGTGGATGTCGCTCCAGGCCCGCCTGCGTGATGGCACCCACCTGCGCCTCTCCCTCACCGAGTGGCTCCAGAAGCGTACGCGCAGCCGGCGAAACCCCCGCGGCAAGTTCAAGACGAAGCACAAGCGCAAGAGCGCCACCTTCCTCCAGGCCCAGCTGCGCGTGAAGCCCGAGCGCCACCCCGGCCTCGCCCAGATGCGCGCGCAGGCCCAGCAGGCCGTGAAGCTGCCGCCCCAGGTGAAGCTGTCCCGGCTCGACGTGACGGAGGACAAGCTCGCGATGCGCGCCCACATGGACTCCGAATGGAAGGTGGAGCCGGACGCGACGCGGGCCTGCCTGATGATGCTGTTGAGCCTCTTCCAGGTGCTCCACGCCTCCTCGGCGCGCGGCAAGCACCTCACCTCGAGGGCTTCATGAGTCGCCTCCCACTTCTCCTGTGCCTGTTGCTCGCCTGGGGCTGCTCGCGCCCCTCCGGCTCCGAGCCTCCCCAGGCCCCCACGACCACCGCCGCCTCCGCGGAGGACGTGCCCCTGCCGGGCAAGCTCAAGTTCAAGGACGGCGACGGCCGCGAGCGCTTCTCCCTCAAGCCCAAGGACGATGGCGCCAAGCTCGTCGATGGTGACGAGCGCGAGCTGGCGCGCCTCAAGTGGAAGGGCGCCTCCCTCAAGGTCTCCGGTCCCGATGACGTGGCGCTGGGGTACGTGCTCGGCTCGTCCGGTGGCGCCATCATCGTGCGCGACGGCGAGCAGCGCCAGGTGCTCTACACCCTCGCCATCCAGGGGCCAGGCTGGCGCCTCACCGACTCGAAGGGCGCGTTGCTCTACACCGTGCTCCCGGAGGATGACGGTGCCCGTGTCTATGACGCGCCGGGCGCGGAGATTGCGCGCGTGAAGGTTCGCGAGGGCAAGGTGTCCCTGCGCGATGCCCAGGGCAAGACGACGCTCTCCACGCATGCGCTCGTGCGCGCGGACGCGGCGGCGTGCCTCGCCTTCGAGGCGGTGTCCTTGCCCTTGCGCGTGGCGCTGCTCCACCAGCTCCAGCAGCCGCCTTCCGGACCCACGCCATGAGCCCCGCTTCCGCGAATCCTGGCTGTCAGGTGCGGCTGGGCTTCCTGCTGCCCCACGAGTGTGGGGCGCCCGCGAGCATCCCGTGCGAGCTGTGCGGCAAGCTTGCTTGTGAGATGCACCTGACGTCGCAAGAGGACCAGACGGTCTGCACGGGGTGCGCGGGCGTGCTCTCCGGAGAGTCGGACGAGGCGAGCACCTACTACGACGACTACGGCTACTACGGCCGGGGCGCGTCGTGGGGGGGCGGCTCCTCGAGGGACCCGCATGACTTCACCGAGGCGGATGGCGAGAGCCTGCGCCACGAGGAAGATGCCTCCTTCGAGGAGGACCTGGGCGGAAGCTGATGACTCCCGCGCGCTGGCTCATCTACGCCCTGGGCGGCGGCATGGGGCACTTCACCCGTGCCTCGGGGCTCGCGCGCAACGCGGCTCGGAAGGGTCATCACGTCACGCTGGTGACGAACAGCCCCTTCGCGCCCGATGTCCCGCTGGAGGCGGTGCTCGGTCCGGAGGTGCATGTGCACCGGTTGAGCCCGGAGCTGGGCAAGGCCGCGATGCGCGAGACGGTGGACTGTCTGCTCGAGGGCGTGCGCCCGGACCTGCTCGTGGTGGACACGTTCCCTCGCGGGCTGGTGGGAGAGCTGGCGCCGCTGTTGCCCTCGCTGCGCATGGGCAAGGTGCTGGTGCATCGCGACTTGAACCCCACGTACGTCGCGCGCTTCGACATCGCCGCCGCGGTGGAGGACTTCCACCTGTTGCTCGTCCCGGGTGAGGACGCGCCCTTCGCGGGGCATCCGCGCGCGGTGCGCACGGAGCCTTGGTTGCTGCTCGGCCGCGAGGAGTGGCTCGGGCGTGAGGAGGCTCGTGAGCGGCTGGGCGTTGCGCCCGATGACACGCGTCCCCTGGTCGCGGTGATGGGGAGTGGCAACGCGCTGGAGGTGGAGGAGGCGGGGCTCATCGCCGCGCGGCTTCAGGAGCGGCTCGGTGCGAAGGCGCCGGTGCGGTGGCTCGCGCCTCCGGGGCCTTGGCTCTCCGAGAAGGCGCCCCGGAAGAAGAACGTGGTGCGAGACGGCGCGCCGCGTCCGTTGCGCGTGTGGCCCGCGCTGGCGGTGATGTCCGGTGTGGACGTGCTCGTCGGCGCGGGTGGCTACAACACCGTGCAGGAGGCCCGGGTGACGGGCACCCCGTTGGTGGCTCTCGCACGGGCGCGGCGCTACGACCGACAGGCGGTGCGGCTGCGCCCCGAGGAGCTGGCGCGCACGCCCGAGGAGCTGGTGGAGCGCGCGGTGGAGTTGGTGGACTCGCGCCCCAGGCGCGACCCTCCGAGCTACGCGAACGGTGCTCGGGACGCGGTGGCGCTCATCGAGCGCGTCCTGCTTGGTGCTCGGGGTGCCTGAGCCTCGGTGTCCGTGGCGAAACATCTCGAACCCCGGCGCCGTGCTCCGCGATGAACGGAGCACACGGCGCAACGGCGCTCAGTGCTTGAGGTCCTTGTGGCCCGGCGCGGGGTCGATGCCGTGCGCCATGATGAAGTGGTAGAGCACCTGCGGGTCCTCCTTCGGACCGCCCATCAGCTCCACCAGGAAGTGGCCCTGGGTGCCCGAGTCCGGGTCCGGCGCCACGTTCACCTCGGTGACCTCGCGGCCCGCCATCACCAGCTCGCCCACGAGCACCTTGCCCTTGAGCACCTGGATGATGTGCTGGCGGTCCTCCTCGAGCACCACCCAGTGGAAGTCGTCGTGGTCATACAGCATCGCGTCGACCGAGCCGCACCGGAGGATGCACTGCGTGTGTTCCTGGAGCCAGCGCCAGAAACCATCGAACTTCAGGGTACGACTCGGCTGGGGGAGCATGTCCATGGTGGTGACCTCACGCGCGGCCAGCAGGCTCTCGCCCGCCCGCCTCGCTGAAACCTCCCTAGCACGATTGCCCGCCGCCAGCGCTGACACCGTGCGGGGAACCCACCCCCGCGCCGCGCCGTTGTCCACTCGGTGAATCCCCCACCTCCTGGGCTTGTTCCTCCAGTCAGGTAGGGGGCACCGCCGTCTCACCCGTCCCCAGTCCAGGAGGGCTTGAACCGTGACCCGTCCCGCCCTCGCCACTCTCCAGGAGACACCATGAGCCTGCGTGCCTGGCTGGCCGCCACCATGGGCGGACTGGCCCTCCTCACCCTCATCGCCGCCATCGCGCTCATCGTCCTCACGAACGCGCAGACCCACTCGGCCAACACGCTCGGCAACTCCGTGGATGGGCTGCACATGGCGGAGGAGCTGGAGATCGACCTGCTCAACCACTTCCGCCTCAGCGGTGGCGCCGGGCCGCAGGACACCCGCTCCCAGCTCATCCGCGGGCGCTCCGTGGAGAGCATCGAGGCCTCGTTCCCCCTCCTGCTCGACGGGCTGGAGCGCAACGCCGTCAGCGACGCCGAGCGGACCCTCATCCAGGAGGTGGAGGAGGACTTCGAGCGCTACCTGCAGGCCCAGCGCGAGGCCGCACGCCTGCCCGCGCGCACGCGGCTGGCCCCCGTGGTGCCCGCGATGGACGCGGCGCTCGATTCGCTCGAGCGACTGGTGCAGCTCAACGTGGAGGAGGCCCGCGTGGCGCGGGAGGCCTCGGCGGACCTCAGCCGCCTGGGCAACACCGTGGGCCTGTCGCTGTGCGGCCTGCTCCTGATGGCCTTCGTCGTGGGCTCGCTCCTGTTGCAGCGCATCGCGCTCCAGCCGCTGAAGGACATCAGCCAGGCCATGCGCCGCTTCGGCGTGGGCCGCAAGCGCACGCGCGCCCCGGTGGCCGGGCCCACGGAGCTGCGGGACATGGCCAGCACCTTCAACGAGATGGCCAACGGCCTCACGCACCAGCAGGAGCAGCAGCTCGCCTTCCTCGCCGGCGTGGCCCACGAGCTGCGAAACCCCCTGTCCGCGCTGAAGCTGTCCACCGCGCTGTCCGAGCGCAGCCAGGCCCAGCTCACCCCGGAGCGCATGCAGCGCACCCTGGCGCTGGTGGGACGTCAGGTGGAGCGGCTGGACCGCATGGTGGGGGACCTGCTCGACGCCACGCGCATCGAGGCGGGCAAGCTGGAGCTGCGCCCGGAGGTGCGGGACGCGCGCGAGCTGGCGCGCGGCGTGGTGGAGCTGTACCGCTCGAGCGACAGCGGACACGTGCTCCAACTGGACGTGCCGGACGCGCCGCTCTTCGTGCGCGCGGACCCGGACCGGCTGGAGCAGGTGATGGCCAACCTGGTGAGCAACGCGCTGAAGTACTCCCCGGCGGGAAGCCGCGTGGAGGTGGCGGTGCGAGGGGAGGCGGAGCACGTGCTCCTGGTGGTGAAGGACCAGGGCATCGGCATCTCCGAGGAGGACATGGCCATCCTCTTCGCGCCCTTCCAGCGGCTGGGCAGCCCGCGCGGCAAGCGCGCTCCAGGGGTGGGGCTGGGGCTGTCCGTGGCCCGGCGAATCGTGGAGGCGCACGGCGGCGACATCGAGGTGCAGAGCGCTCCCGGGGCGGGGTCCTCCTTCTGTGTCCGGCTGGCGCGGGTGAGCGGCGAGAAGGCGCACGGCGCCGAGGGGCCTGCCGCGGAGGCCCGGGGCGGGGGCCCGGACGCCCTGCACTAGACGCAAAGCGTTGCGCGCGACGCTCGTGTCGTGGAGGCTGGGTGCGCCGGACGCTCGTCGGACGTACCTTCCGGGCCACATGCCAGGAGTCGCAGGGATTATGAAGAATTCGCGCCGGGTCGCGTCGCTCGCCATCCTGCTGTCCGTGGGAGGATTGGGGGCGTGTGCCTCCCGCCAGACGGCGCCCGAGACCCCGGTGGCCCCGTCGGCCGCCGCCAGGGCTTCTGTCGTCCAGTCCACGGAGGGAGGCTTCTCCGTCGCGCTGCCGGGGCCGGTGAGCGAGGAGCGCCGCTCGCAGCTGACGGATGTGGGCGAGGTGACACTCCATACGTTCATCGCCGAGCGCAAGGAGTCATCCACGGCGTACTACGTCTCGTACACGGACTTCCCCGCGTCGGCCGTGTCGCAGGCGAAGCCGGGCGACGTGGTGTCTCGCGCGAGCATGGGCGCGCTGGAGGCGCTGGGGGCCACGGGCGTGTCCTCGCGGCCGCTGACGCTGGAGGGCTTCCCGGGCTGGGAGGTGGAGGGCATCTCCGGGCCGCGCCGGCTCAAGGGCCGCTTCTACCTGGTGGGGCCCCGGCTCTATCAGCAGCTCCTGCTCCACCCGGAGGGCCAGCCGCCCGCCGACGCGGAGGCGTTCTTCGAGTCCTTCCGCCTGGACCCCCAGGTGGCGGCGATGTTGTCGGGCGCGCAGCGCTCCTGAGGGTGCCTTCAGGACGGTGCGTGCGCTATGCCCGTGCCGTCATGAACCTGTCCGCCATCGACCTGAACCTGTTCCTCGTCCTGCACGCGGTGCTGGAGACGGGGAGCGCCACGGACGCGGCCAAGCAGCTCCACGTCACGCAGTCCGCGGTGAGCAACGCGCTCGCCCGGCTGCGGGAGATGTTGGGGGACCCGCTCTTCGTGCGCAGCGGTCGAGGCCTGGTGCCCACGCCTCGCTGCGAGGAGCTGCGGCCGCTCGTGGTCAACGCGGTGGCGCAGCTGCAGGTGGCGGTGGATGGACAGCGCTTCGTGCCCGCGGAGAGCACGCGCACCTTCACGCTGTCGTGTGGCGACAACCAGGATGTCTGCGACGTGCCCCGGGTGGTGGAGGCCTTCGCCCGGAAGCTGCCCCGCGCGCGGCTGCGCGTGGTGAGCATCGACTTCCTGATGGCCTCGGACGGGCTGACCACGGGGGAGGTGGACGCGGCGCTGGCGCCCCAGATGGTGGCGACGCGGGATGGCTACTTCTGCGAGGACCTCTACCTGGAGGAGGTGGCCTTCCTGGTGCGCAAGGAGCATCCGCGCCTGCGCGGGTCGACGTTGACGAAGGAGGAGTTCAACGCCTCCCGGCACATCGGCATGGTCATCGCGCAGGGGCGTCCGGGCATCGGCCACCGCTACTTCCAGGAGTTCTGCAAGGAGCACGGCCTGGAGTTCAACCCCGCGCTGTCCGTCTCGCACTTCATCGCCGCGGGCATGGCCGTCACGCGCACGGACTACGTGGCGGGGATGCCGGGGCGCACCGCGGACGCGCTGTGCGCGATGCTGCCCGTCAAGCGGCTGCGCCTGGCCATCAGCACGCCGCCCATGACCATGTCGCTGATATGGCATGAGCGCACGCACACGGACCCCGGCGCGCGCTACTTCCGGCAGTTGATGGTGGAGGTGCTGAAGGAGCCGTCAATGACGCGGGCGGCGGAGCCCCGCGTGAAGCCACAGGCCGCCGCGCGTCGGGCCCGGGGACGCTGAGCGCCCGTCGGAACACAAGGGTCCGACGGGCGGCGCGCTGAATCTACGGGGTGGCGCCGGGCGAATCCTCGGGGATGTCGCCGAAGCGGCCCATCTCGAAGTCATGAATCGCCTGGAACAGCTCGCGCTGGCTGTTCATGACGAACGGGCCCATGTGGAAGATGGGCTCGCGGATGGGCTCGCCCGCGAGGACCACCAGGTGCGTGTCCTCCTCGGCGAGGAGCGTCAGGTGCTCGCCGTCGTTGGCGAACACGGCCAGCTCCCCCTCGGTGGCCCGCTCACCGCCGGACGACACGCGGCCGGAGGCGACGAGCACCATGGCGTTGTAGCAACGGGGCAGGGGGACTTCGAGCTTCGTCCCCGCGCGCACGTTGACGTCGAGCAGGGTGATGGGTGTGAAGGTCCGCGCGGGGCCTCGGGTGTCGGCGAAGTCGCCCGCGATGACGCGCACCATGCCGCCCTCGATGGGGACGGTCGGAATCTGGGCCGCGGTGATGGGCTGGTAGCCCGGGGCGGCCCGCTTGTCGGCGCGAGGGAGGTTCACCCAGATCTGCAGGAACTCGAAGATGCCGCCCCGCCGGGAGAAGGACTGCTCCTGGTACTCCTCGTGGAGGATGCCGGACGCGGCCGTCATCCACTGCACGTCGCCCGGGCCGATGACGCCCGAGTGGCCCGCGTTGTCACGGTGCGCGACGACGCCCTGGAAGGCGAGCGAGACGGTCTCGAAGCCCCGGTGCGGGTGCCAGCCGACGCCGCGCTGCCCCTTGGCGAGGGCCGGGTACTCGTACGGAGGATGGTGGTCCAAGAGCAGGAAGGGGCTGACGCGCTCCTGGGTGAGGCCGCCACTGGGGACGAGCGTCTTGACGCGGAAGCCGTCACCGACCCAGTGCAGGGGCCCGCCGCCGTGGACGCTCTCGAGCGTCCGCGCGCGGGGAGGCGCATGGGGAACGGTGGGGGGAGGAAGTGTCTGGGTCGTGGTGCTCATGACCCAAACAGTAAGGCTGGGAGTCGACGTGTAAATCGCCGCTGCCCATGATGCTTGGCATCACGTCGTGTGATGGTCCGCGGACAGCGCGAGCTGACACAGGTCCGTGAGCCGGTTCGAGGCCCACGTGGCCACCGGGCCCAGCGGCACGCCCTTGCGGCGCACCAGGGCGAGCGGGCGCCGGGGCGGAGGGCCTCCCTCCCACGCGGCGAGCCGCAGCTGCACGAGCCTGCCGGCATTCAGGTCCTCGCGCACCAGGTGCTCGGGCTCGTGGCCCCAGCCGAGTCCCCCGAGGATGAGGGCATGTTTCGTCATCAGGTCCGCGACGCGCCACTGCTTCGGCGACAGCACGCCCCGGTCCGTCGTGCCCGCCTTGCCCGTGGGCAGCCGCTCGCTCAGCACCAGCTGCGTGGCGGAGGCGAGGTGCTCCTCGGTGATGACACCCTTCACATGGGCCAGCGGATGCGAGGGCGCGGCGACGGGCAACATGCTCAACAACGCGATGGGCCGCTGCTCCAGGCCGGTGAGGTCCAGGTCCGCGCCGGCGATGCCGAGCGTCGCCTTGCGCTCGCGCAGGCGCTCCGTCACCGCGGAGAGCAGCTCCACCTCCAGCGTCAGCTCCACGCCCGGATGTGTCTGGGCCAGCTCACGCACGAAGGAGAGCAGCGCGGGAGTGGGGAACATCGCGTCGACGACGAGCGCGAGCTTCGTCTCCTCGCCACTCTTGATGCGGCCCACCACCGACTGGAAGGTGGCCAGGTCTTCATGGAGACGGCGCGCGGCGGCGACCACGGCCTCGCCCTTGGCCGTGAGCCGGGGGACGCGGCTGCTGCGGTCGAAGAGGCGCAGGCCCAGCTGCTTCTCCAGCCGCTGGATGGCCTGACTGACGGCGGGCTGGCCCAGGCCCAGCTTGCGCGCCGCCGCGGAGAAGCTGCCCTCCTCGGCCACCGCGCGGAGCGTCCGGAGCTGGTCGATGGTGACGCTGTCGAGCACCGCGCGACTGCATCACATCGACGCGGGCGGTGCTACTTGCGCGAGGTCAACCAGGAGACGATGAGCGACGCGAGCGTGTTGGCCGCGGTGCCCTCCGCCACGGCCCCGCGCAGCACGTCGCGCGACAGGGCCTCCGCCGCGCCGATGATGGCCACGCAGCGCTGGCGCAGGGCCTCCCGGGGCAAATCGCAGAAGGGCGCGAGCGTGCGCTGGTAGAAGTCCACGTACTGGTCCAACAGGCCCTGGTGGAAGGCCTCCATCTGCCCGTCCCCCTTGAGCGCGGCGGCGATGGCGAAGTGCTCGGGGCCGGACGTGGTGTAGCAGCTCATGTACGCGGCGCTCATCACCCGGGCCACGTCCTCCAGCTTGCGCCGCGTGCGCTCGAGCGCCTCCTGAAGCTGGGCCACCTGCCGCGCGTCGGTGCGCTCGTACAGCGCCATCAACAGCCCGGCGCGCGTCTGGAAATGCTCGTAGGTGATGGGCTTGCTCACCCCCGCGCGCTCGGCCAGGTGCCCGAGCGTCAGCGCGTCCGTGCCCTCCTCACGCACCACCGCCACCGCCACGTCGAGCAGCTGCTCGCGTCGCTGGGCCTTGGGCAGCTTCTTGGAAGAGGTCTCACTCATGCGCGTCACCACGGCTCTTGAGGGCTTAGTCGCCTCGCCCCTGGCGCGCAACCGACGGGGTCCTGGTCGAAATGGTTGCGGACCTACTTTTAGTAACTTACTTCCTGTAGGGTCGTCGGAATTCCCGTCCGCGCCGGTCCTCCGGCCCTCTCGACCACTGCCTTCGCTGGCAGGGGAGCGCACCCGTCATGTCTTCACCCACGCAGAAGCCCGTCCTCATCATCGGAGGCTCGGGCGTCGTCGGCTCGATGGCCGCCCAGACGCTTCGTCGTTTCCATCCCGAGCTGCCCATCACGATTGGCGGGAGGGATGTGGCCCGCGCGGAGGCAGTGGCCCAGAAGCTGGGGCACGCGGACGCGGTGCGCGTGGACTTGTCGCGCGGGGATTTGGGATTGCCCGAGGGGCGCGGGTACAGCGCCGTGGTCCTGTTCGTGAAGGACCACACGCTCAACGCGCTGCGCTTCGCCCAGGCCCGGGGCATCCCGCACCTGGGCATCTCCACGGCCCTGTTCGAGGTGGCGCCCGAGGTGACGTACTACATGAACGCGCCCCAGCGCTCGGCGGTGCTGCTGGGCACCAGCTGGCTGGTGGGCGCGGCGACGCTGCCCGCGCTCCACTTCGCGCGGGAGTTCAAGACGCTGGACTCCATCGCGATGGGGGCCGTGCTGGACGAGCAGGACGTGGGGGGGCCCGCCGCGTCCGCGGACCTGGAGCGCGCCGCGAGCGCCGCGCCCAACGCGCTCATCCTCGAGGACGGCAAGTGGCGCTGGGTGGGCGGCGCGGCGGGGGAGCGTCGCTTCCGTGATGGCGACGGGAACGAGCACGTGGGGCAGGCGTACTCGCTGACGGACCCGGTGAGCCTGGCGGCCGAGACGAAGGCGCGCGCCATCCGGCTCGACGCGGTGGTGGGCCTGTCCGCCGGGCGTCGCAAGGGTGGGGCCTGCTCCGTCGAGACGCTCTTCGAGCTCGAGGGCACGCTGCAGGACGGCACGCGGGCACTCGTGCGCTACGAGATGAGCCACGCGCAGGGGCAGGCGCCTGTCACGGCGGTGGGCGTGGCCGTGAGCGTGGAGCGACTGCTGGGGCTCGCGGGCGGCGCTCCCGTCGCGCCGGGGCTCTACCTGCCGAACGTCCTCATCGAGCCCGCCTATCTGATGCGACGGCTCGAGGAGGCCGGTGTCCGTACGCGCCGCCTCTCCTGATTCGCATCCCCTTGCTCGAAAGGAATCCCGTCATGAACAACGCATCGAAGCTCAACCCCGTCCTCTTCATCGGTGGCTCCGGCGTCGTCGGTCGTCGCGCCGTGAAGGCCCTCCGCGACCTCCAGCCGCACCTCCCCCTCCGCATCGGCGCGCGCGATGTGACGAAGGCGTCCGCGCTCGCGCGTGAAGTGGGCCACGCCGACGCCGTGCGCATCGACCTGGAGCGCGATGACCTGGGCCTGCCTCCGGGCTCCACGTTCAGCGCCATCGTCGTGCTGCTCAAGGACGACTCGCTCCGGACCCTGCGCTACGCGCAGGACCAGGGGGTGCCCTACGTGTCCTTCTCCGACTTCGTCTTCGACATCGGCCCGGAGGTCGCGCTCCACGTCCAGCGGCCCACCGCCGCGCCCACGCTGCTGCTCGGGCACTTCCTGGGCGGCACCGTCGCCCTGGCCACGCTCCACTTCGCGCGCGAGCTGGCGAAGGTCCACGCCATCCGCATCTGCGCCGTGTTCGACGAGGAAGACGTGGGCGGACCCGCCGCGCTCGGCGACATGGACCGCGTGGCGAAGGGCGTGCCCAGTCCGCTCATCCGCAAGGAGGGCCGGTTCCTCTGGGCCACCCGCGAGGCCGACCTCACGCGCACCTTCCAGGGCGTCGACGGCACGCAGTGGCAGGGCCGCGCGTATCCGCTGCTCGACGTGGCCTCGCTCGCGGCGGTCACGGACGCGAGCGACATCCGCCTGGACTTCGCGCTGCGCCCCGCGTCGCGCCGCGCGCCGGGACAGGGTCCGGGCCACGAGGTCATCATCGAGTTGGAGGGCGTGAAGGCGGACGGAACGCCGTCACTCGTGCGTCACGCGCTGGTCGACGCGGACGTCCATTCCGGTCTCAGCGGAAAGGGCGCCGCGCTCGCCGTGGAGCGGCTGCTGGGCCTCACGGGTGGGGCGCCCGTGAAGCCCGGCTTGTACTCACCCGAGGGTGTGCTCGACGCGGCCTACGTCGTGAGCCGCCTCCAGGAGTGGGGAACACGGATTCACCGCGTATGACGCAATCGAGTGCCTGGAGAGGAGGCCGCCGTCCCCACCCGACTGGCGACTGTCAGTCCACGGGCGGATACTCGCGCCTCCCCCTCACTCCGTCCCCGCAGGAGTCCGCTTCATGTCGCGTCCGCTGACCGCAGCACTCCCTCGTCCTTCTTCGGTGAATCGGTCTTCCGTGAGTGTCGCGGTCTCGAACGTGAAGGTGGCGGACCCCGGTGACGCGGGCGCGCCGCGCGCCGTGCCCGTGGGTGAGCGCACGGAGCGGCTCGACGGCATCTCCCGCTTCATGCAGGAGCTGGAGCAGGGACAGCGCGCGCTCGTCGGCGTCATCCAGTCGGCGCCCTCGGGCGAGCGGCTGTCCAACGCGGAGCTGCTCGCGCTCCAGGCCTCGATGACGCGCTACACCCAGGCGCTGGAGCTGGTGAGCCAGTTGGTGGGAATCGGCGGCAGGCCGACGCGCACCGCGCCGGCGCGCTAGCCGGACTTCTTGCGCTGACCCCGGGGCGCCGCGGCGGAGGACTCCTCACCCAGCCGCGCGCCCAGTTGCTCCCGGATGGCGAGCACGCGGGCCTTCAAGTCCCGGAGCTCCTCCAACGAGCAGCCCGAGGCCTCCAGGATGGACGGAGGCACGCTCTCCGCCCTGGCGCGCAGCGCGCGACCGGACGCCGTCAGGCGGATGCGCACCTGGCGCTCGTCGAGCACGTCCCGCTCACGCTTGAGCAACCCCGCCGACTCCAGCCGCTTGAGCAGCGGCGTCAGCGTGCCCGAGTCGAGCAGCAGCCGCTCCCCCAGCGCCTTCACCGTGACGCCGTCCTCCTCCCACAGCACCATCATCGCCAGGTACTGGGGATACGTGAGGCCCAGCTTCTCCAGGAGCGGCCGGTACGTGCGGTTGAGCAGGTGCACCGTCGAGTACAGGGTGAAGCACAGCTGCTCGTCCAGGTGCAGCGCGTCGCCGCGCTTCTTGTTCGACGGGGACATGACGGCTCCTCTCCCCACCATGCCCCCGGACTGCATTGTGCGCAATGAAATCGCGCCTCAGGGCCGGGGCAGGTCGCGCGCCAGCCGCAGCCAGACGGGGAGCCGCTCCAGGAGCGTCTCCAGGTCGAAGGGCTTGAGCAGCGTGTCGAGCACGCCGGGGTGATGGATGGGCCGCGTCGTCATCGCCACGACGGCGAGGCCCGGCCAGTGCCGCGCCACGCGCCCGAGGAAGTCCTGGCCCGTCATGCGCGGCATTCCCATGTCGAGCAGCACCAGCCTGGGACGGCCGTGCACCTCCAACCAGGTGAGCGCCTCCAGGCCGTCCTTCGCCATGGACACGAGCTGTCCCGTGCTCGCGATGATTTCGACGACGGCGGCGCGCAGGTCCGCATCGTCCTCCACGACGAGGAGGATGCCTTCGGGGACTCCCGACATATGCGAGCGTGCGTAGGTCAGCGTGGCCGTGGGGAACAGGGAACATCTGCCGGTTTCCACCGGCAGATGTCCGAAGAAGACTACGAGTCCTCGAACATCGCCTGGAGCACCCTCCGGGCGAGCTTCACCTCCGGGTCGGAGCGACACGAGAGGAAGTCGCAGATTTCCGCCACGTCGCCGGTTCGCTCGTGCTCGAAGCCCTGGAAGAGCGTCTTGAGCGACACGTCCAGGCCCACCGACAGCTTGCCCAGCGTGTCGAGCGAGGGAGAGAAGGACCCGCGCTCGATCCGACGGATGGCATCCACGGAGAGGTCGCACCGCTCGGCCAGCACCTCCTGGGTGAGCTCGCGGCCATTACGGAGCTGGCGTACATGGCTGCCGAACTTGCGATGGAACCTCGTCCAGTTCGCTACCTTGTTTTTCGCTTTCTCCATATGAGTGGCGGGTAATTTGGGGACGGGGCGGCCCAAGTGAAGTGAGTCTGTTGGCGTGTGGACCCTGGCATCGGCCTGTCCGCCAACTCGCAGGCCCTGTGTGTCGCAGGCGCGCGCGAAACCAGTGGGCAAGGTGCGAGCCCCCGGAAGCTTCGGGCTCCCTCGGAGAGCAGGGGGCCTGGCGGGCCGGGAAAATGCGCGAGCGGAAGCTTTCGTCTACGCTGGATGCCGCATGACGCATTCGGAAGTCGGGTGGGTGGGCGTCGGGCGCGTGCTCCGCGTCCTGGCCTGTGGCGGGCTGCTGACCGCTTGTGAAATCGGTTCCGAGGCACGTCCCCCCTCCGCGCCAGTCCCCGCGGCGGTGGCGACGCCGGCCGTGGCGTCACCGAGGACCCCGGTGCCGGTGACACCCGCCGTGGCGCCCCGCAGGGTCTTTCCGGAGCCGACCGAGCGGACCCGCTCGACGCAGGCGCTGGCGGTGAAGCTGGGTGCTCCGGGCGCGAAGGTGGAGGACCCGTGCGTGGCGTCGGTGGCGCAAGGGTGCGTGCGCACCGCGCTGGCGCCCTTCTTCGAGTCGCTGGACGCGCTGTCGTCGGGCACGGCGAGGCGGCCCACCGTCATCGAGGCGTTCGGCAACTCCCTCATCGCGGGAGATCGCATCGTGGACATCCTGCGGGATGACCTGGGCGCGAGCTTCGGCGCGGCGGGGCGGGGCGTGCTGCTGGTGGACCGGATGGCGCCCTACGGCGGGCGTGGCCGGGCGAGCCACAGCGCGAGCGGTTGGACGCCGCGCACGCTGGGCGAGCTGCGCGCGCCGCCGCTGCCGTTCGGAATCACCGGCGTGTACCACGTGGCCACCCAGGCGAAGGCGCGCGGCCGCTTCAAGCTGGAGGGCGAGGCGCGGGGCACGCTGTGGTGGCTGGACGTCCCGCGCGGGGGCGCGCTCAGCGTGGTGAGCGGCGACACGGTGCTGGCGCGGACGACGCCGGAGGGCACGGGCGCGTCGCGCTCCACGCGCTTCGAGCTGCCGCCCGGCGCGACGACGGTGGACGTGGTGGCGGAGGGCAAGGGCGCGGTGGTGCAGGGGGTGGTGCTCCAGCACGAGCGCCCTGGCATCGTCCTGGACATGTTGGGCGTCCCGTCCGCGGACGCGAGCCTGTACGCGCGGCTGGAGGACGGAGCGCTGCGCTCGCAGCTCACCGAGCGGGACCCGAAGCTGCTGGTGTTCTTCCTGGGCGGCAACGAGTCCAAGCGCCTGGAGTGGAAGCGCACGGACCTGGCGACGCTGCGCGAGGACCTGGGGGCGCTCTTGCGGCGGGCCCGCGTGGCGGCGCCGTCGAGCGCGTGCCTGGTGGTGGGGCCGATGGACGCGGTGCGCGACTCGAAGGACTCGGGCAAGGCCTTCACCCAGCGCCCGTTCCTGGAGGCGGTGGTAGAGGCGGAGCGCGAGGTGTCGCTCGCGGAGGGCTGCGCGTTCTTCAACCTGTACGAGGCGATGGGCGGCAAGGGCGCGCTGACGCGCTTCCACAAGTCCGGCTTCATGCATGACGACCTGGTGCACCCGCGTGGACGCGGGCTGGATGTGCTGGGGCACCTGGTGACGGACGCGCTCCTGCGCGCGTGGGTGGAGACGCCGCCGGCCCAGGGCCCCGTGGCCCAGGTGGCTCCGGCGGCCGAGCGGGTGGAGGCCGTGCCATGAGGATGCGAAGCGCGGGGTGGCTGGCCGTCGTCCTCTGGGTCTCGACGCCGGTGGTCGCGGCGCCGAAGCTGCCGTCCAGCTGTGAGAGCGTGGACGTGGACGAGGCCGGCGCCTCGCCGCGCGCGCTGCCCGAGGAGGTGACGAAGGCGCTGGACGCCATCGTCCGCTCGGAGCTGTCCCAGGGGCCCGTGGCGGGCTTGTCCGTCGCGGTGTCCCGCGGGGAGCAGCGGTGGGTGTGTGGCTATGGCTACCGCGACGTGGCGAAGCGGCTGCCCGCGACGCCGCGCACCACGTACCGCATGGCGTCCGTCACCAAGTCCTTCACCGCGGTGGCGGTGCTGCAGTTGGTGGAGCAGGGCAAGCTGTCGCTGGACGCGGACATCCACGCGGTGGTGCCGACGTACCCGGAGAAGCAGTGGACCGTCACGGTGAAGGATTTGCTGGGACACCTGAGCGGCGTGCCCACGTATGACGGCGTGGCGTCGACCCAGAACGTGAAGGCGGTGAGCACCGAGGAGGCGCTGGCGGTGTTCTCGCACAAGCCGCTCGCGTTCGAGCCGCGCTCCCGCTACCTGTACAGCACGTGGGGCTACAACCTGCTGGGCGCGGCGGTGGAGTCCGCGTCCGGGCAGTCGTATCGCGACTACCTGCGCGAGCATGTCTTCCAGCCCGCGGGTATGGCGCACGCGGACCTGGATGTCACCGCGACGCGCGATGAGCACCAGGCGGTGGGCTACCGGGTGAAGGACGGGGTGCTCCAGCGCTCGCGCTTCCTGGATGTGTCCAGCCGCTTCGGTGGGGGTGGGACGCGGGGGACGGTGGGGGACATGCTCGGCTTCGGTCGGGCGGTGCTGTCGCACCGGCTGGTGTCTCGCGACACGATGGGGAAGATGCAGGCGTCCATGGCCACGAGCGATGGGCGGCTGACGGACTACGGCATGGGCTTCGCGACCTATCCGCTGCGCGGCCACTACCTGGTGGCGCACGCGGGAGGGCAGCCGGAGACGACGACGCTGCTGGTGATGTTCCCCGCGGAGGACACGGTCATCTCGCTGGCCACGAACATCGAGGGCGAGGCGAAGCGCCTGCGCCGGCTGTCCATCCGGTTGATGGAGGGGGTGCTGGAGCAGGGCGTCACGCGGCGGGATGCGCACTTCACGGACCCGGTGGACTCGGTGGTGTACGAGGGGCTGGGGCGCATCGCGAGCTACGGGCTCGCGTACCATCTGTGGGCCACGCGCGGGCCGGGCTCGCTGCCGGCGGACGAGGACCTGCCGGGCGCATTCAGCCGGGTGTCGGAGCTGCTGGACCGCAAGGCGATTGCGCGCGATGGCAAGGCGGCGCTGGAGCGCATCCGCGGTGGGCATGACCCGCGGCTGGGGTCGGTGTTCATCCGCGTGGGCGCGCACATGGCGCGCACGTTGGAGAAGGCGCGGGGCCCGGAGCGGCTGCTGGCGTATCCGGCCGAGGGGCCGCTGTCGTTCTTCGCGGACTACCTGGCGGCGTGTGAGGCGCAGGGAGCGCCGGACACGGAGCGCTTCGGGGAGCCGCTGCGCACGGACCTGCTGCGGTTCGTGGCGGGGTGGAAGCGCGCGGAGGTGCCAGAGCTGCAACGTCAGCGGCTGGACGAGGAGTCGAACCCGGAGCCGCGCTGGGCGGTGGTGAAGAAGGCGGCGGGGCTGTCGCCGGACGTGCGGCCGGACTACTCGGACGAGATGCTGCGCATCGCGGAGCGCTTCGCGTGGCGCAAGCAGCAGGCGGGGCGGCTGCGCTGGCTGGAGCGCGCGGTGGAGCTGCACCCGAGGAGCGTGGACGCCCGGCTGGCGTTGGCGCAGGCGCTGCTGGTGGCGAAGCGGGACGAGGAGGTGCTGGGGCATCTTCGCGAGGCCCACGCGACGCCGCAGGGCATGCTGGCGCTGGCGCCGACGCCGCTGCTCAAGCGCGTGGCGGAGGCGGAGTCTCCGCGCGTGGGGCTGGGGCTCTTGCGCGCGGCGGTGGCGCTGCATCCGGAGTCGCCGGAGCTGTGGGAGGCGCTGGCGAAGCGGGAGAAGGCGCAGGGGCACAAGGCCGAGGCGAAGGCGGCGCTGCGTCAGGCGCGACGCGCGCGTGAGGCCCGGCCGGAGCCCTCGGTGGACCCCGCGAGCCGGAGCGGTGGAGACCGTGGCGCGGGCCCCGTGCCGGATGACCACGGACTGGTGCGGCCGCGTCCGTCGCCCTGAGCGGGGGCTCGCGTCGCGGGCCGGAGCGGTGGAGACGGTGGCGCGTGCATGGGCCTCTCGCCTCGCGCGGGCGCCTCGTTGCGAGCCCACGCGCCGGAGCGGCGCGAAGCTCGTGCGCCCATGCTCTTCTCTCGCGCGGGCGCCTCGTTGCGAGCCCACGCGCTGGAGTGGCGCGGGCGCCACGTGCCGGAGCGGCGCGGCGGATGCGCCCGCGTTCCTCGCATTGCGAGGATGCCTCGCTCCGAGTCATGACCCGGGCGGGTGCCGGAATGAGCACGGGTTGATGCGTCCGTGTCTCATGTTCTGAGCGGGTGGCATGCTCGTCGAGTCACCGAGGGCAGACGGGCAGGCGCTGCGCATGAGGCGCTCCCGCAGGCGTTCCGCTGGGGCCTTGCGAGCGTTGCGACTGTGCGAGGATGTGAAGCGTGTCCGAGTTCGTGTGTCCCTTCTGTCAGGCCCCCGTGGGCGCAGGTGCCCTTCGCTGCGGTGGCTGCGGCGCCTCCTTTGTCGTCTCGCCTCCGCCCGACTCGGGCGCTCCGGTGTGTGCCGTCCATCCTCAGTGGATGAGCCTTCATGCCTGTGAGCGCTGCGGCGCCTTCGCGTGCGCCCGGTGTCTGCGCCGAGGTCCTCGGCTGGAGCTGGTCTGCGAGTCGTGCCACGCCCGCGTGCCCCACGCCCTGCTTCCGTGGGACCAGCGCGCGGAGCTGGGCTGGGTCAAGGCGTTCTGGAGGACGTGCGTCGAGGTGATGCTCCGCCCCGTCACCACCTTCGAGCGGATGTCTCGCGAGGCGTCGGTGGGCGACTCGCTCCTCTTCGCCGGCCTCAGCGCGTTCGTGGGCTACGCCTCCACCTGGCTCCTCTACACCCTCTTCCTGCTCGCCTTCCCCTACGAGAGCTTCCCCGCCAGCGGCTCCGACAACGAGACCCACCCCGCGCTCTTCCGCGGCGTCGTCGTGGTCCTCTTCGTCGTCTGCATGCTGCTGTTGCCGTTGCTGAGCATGGGCCTCACGCTCGCTGTCGCGGGGCTGGACCACCTGGTGCTCAAGGTCGCCGGCGCGCAAGGCACGTTCAGGACGACGCTGCGCGGCCATGCCCTGTCCCAGGGCGTCAACCTCGCGGGCCTGGTGCCCTTCTGCAGCATGTACGTGCTGCCCTTCTGGAGCCTCGGCGTCCGCGTCTCCGCGTACCGGAGCCTGCACGGTGTCGGCTGGGGGCCCGCGGTGTTCGGCGCGCTGCTGATACCCGCGCTCACCTGCTGCATCGGCGTGGGCAGCTACGTGGCCATCATGACGGCCATCCTCGCACCCGGGACCCTCAAGCTCTGACGACCGCGCTCGGTGCTTCGCGTCTCCATGCCGTGGAGGGGGTCCTGCCTTCGCGTCGCCGCGACGCGAAGGCGCGCTCATGCACCTGAGGGGACTACTGCGTCGCCGACGCGCCCGCCGTCGGGATGGCGGCCGTCACCGTGCGCTGCTTGGGCCAGAAGCGCGCGTCGTGCACGTCGTCCAATGACGCGATGCGCTTCTTCGTGCGCGCGTCGTAGACGCGGGCGTGGGCCTCCGCGCTCACCAGCAGCAGGGCGCCCCTCACGCGCACGGCCACCACCTCCGTGGGGGACAGCGACAGGGACTCGGGCTCCGCCAGCCGGTCCTCCGACTCCCACCGCAGCGGCAGCATCAGCACCGGCAGCTCGGTCGCCGCGCGCCACGCGTACAGCGGCCCGCCATGCGTCTCCAGCGAGACCCAGGCGCCGTACTCCGTATGGCCCTTGTCCTTCACCACCGCGTCCAATCGCACGGCGTCCTCGCTGCCCTCGGAGAGCTCCGTCGCGACGGGGTCGTCCGGGTCCGTGCCGACGGTGGAGGACACCAGCTGGCTCGCGGTGGCCAGCGCGCTCGTGCCCGGCGCGTCCTCGGTCTCGTACACCGTGGCGACCGACTCGATGCGCTTCCACGCCTCACCCTCGCGGCGGTACGCGTGGGCCAGGCCCGGGCTGCTGCCCTCCATCTCCGGCACCATCAGCTTGCGGCCGTCGACGACGAAGAACTCCTCGCCGCGCTCCTCCTTGCGCGCCAGCCCCTCGAGCTGGGAGACGAGCGCCACCACCTGCCCCCGGGCGTCGAAGCCGACCGTGTCCGTGTGGCCCTCGGTGGGCAGCGGCAGCGGGACACCCTGGGCGGCGTCGAAGTCCACCCTCCAGGCGCGCGGCTGCACATTGCCGTTGCCCCGGTCCACCAGGACGCCCTGCTTGCCGTCCGGGCTCCACGCCAGGCGGACCCGCGCGCAGGGCGCCTCCACGGTGGCCAGGGCCTTGCGTATGCCCGTGGTGTCCTGACGCAGCCACGTACAGCTCGCTGGCGCCGCGTCCTGGAGGAGCGACAGCGAGAAGGCGGGCACGGGCTCCGGGGCGGGCTTGGGCGCCGCGGGCGTCTCGGGGACGGGGTCCTGTGACTTCTTGCAGGCGCCACCGAGAAGCATGGTGCCGAGGAAGAACGCGGGGCCGAGATGGCGGAGCATGGAGGCTCTCCGGTGCGGGGTTCCTTCACACCATCGCAGAACGGCCGGAGTGGGAGGAAGTCACCCTCGGAGTAGACGGCGAGGAAGTTTCCGATAGACCACTCGCGCGTGGGTGCCATTCACCCCGCTCCCCCCGTCACGACGCATCGCTTCCGTCGCATGTCTTTTCATTTTCTCGCGCGATGAAGGCAGGCGGGCTCAGACGAGCCAGCCGCTCTCGTCGAGGAACAGGGCCTCGCTGAACACGGTGTCGTCGTCTTCCTTCGCGGCGCGCGCGTTGTCGAAGTAGAGGCTCTCGCCGTCCTTGACGATGTGCAGCACGCGCAGGTCCTCGCGGGCGCGGGGCGTGATGGTGAGTGGGTTGTCGGAGAGCACGACGAAGTTGGCGCGCTGACCGGGCTCGAGCGTGCCCTGAGGTTCGGCGTCGCCGGAGGCCGCGGCGTCGGTGGTGGTCGGGTCATCGACGATGGCGGGAATCATGGTGCCGCCCCGCAGCGAGACGACCTCCGTGTCGGGGCCGCGCAGCGCGAGGATGTCGGCGCGGGTGCCCACGGCGAGGATGCGGCCGGCCTGGACTGCGATGGCCTCGGCGGTGGGCTGCTGGTCGTTCATGGTGAGGAGGGTGCCACCCTCGAAGATGCGGTCCGCGGGCTGGGTGGGGCTCATGGCGTGGGCTCGGGGGAGGGGGTTGCTTTCAGCAAAAGGTGTTGTCGCGCGCGGAGCCCGTCCACGGGGGCGTGAGGTGTCGCGCCGTCGCCCGAGAGGTTGCCCGCCGGGGTGGGAGCGCCGTGCGGACGGTCCCTGGGCCTGTCGGCGTGTGTTGCCCGCGGCGCGTGGCGTCCCCACGCTGCCAGTGGGGTGGTGGAGCGCTGACGGGCCGCCTCGCGCATGCCATGTCACTCGACCTGACGGAACCGAATGTCCAGGAGCAGGTCATCTCGCTGGGGACGCTGGTGGCGGACCTGCTGGGGGTGTTCTCCGGCTCGGTGCTGGGCGCGCTGCTGGCCGAGCGTCGGAAGATGGACCTGATGGGCTTCCTGGTCCTGGGCCTCGTGTCCGGCGTGGGCGGCGGCATCCTTCGCGACACGCTGTTGCAGGTGGGGCCTCCGCTGGTGTTGGTGAAGCCGGCGTATCTGGTCGCGGCCTTCACGGGGGCGTTCGCCGCGTTCCTCTTCGAACTGCGGCACGGGCCGACGGTGAAGCTCTTGTCGATGCTGGACGCGCTGACGCTCGGCTCGTTCGCGGTGGCGGGCACGCAGCGCACGCTGGAGGTGGGGCTCAGTCCGGGGACGGCGGTGTTGATTGGCATCATCACCGCGTCGGGGGGCGGCATCATCCGCGACGTGCTCATCCGGCGCACGCCCACGGTGATGAGGCCGGAGCCCGGGTACTACGCCATCGCCGCGCTCGCGGCGAGCGTGGTGTGTCTGGCGTTCTCGCTCATGGGGCACAGGCGTCTGGCGTTGGCGGCGGGCATGGCGGTGGGCGCGCTGGTGCGGCTCATCTCCGTGCGGCGCGGGTGGAGGCTGCCGGTGAAGCGCTCGCGGCAGCCTCCCAGGAAGGGCGATGACTTCGGTGGGCCCCCGGACAGCGAGCAGTGGGTGAAGCCGTGAGGTGACGGCTCAGGGCTTCTTCTTCTCGCGGAGGACCTCGGCAGGGAGGTTGCGTCGGAGCGGACGCAGCAGCGCCGAGACGGCGGGCTACTCGGTGAACAGCTCCGCGGAGGAGTACAGCTCGGGCTCCTCCTGGCTGGTGCCGCCCGCCACGAGCACCTTGCCGTTGATGAGGCGCGTGGCGGTGTGGCCCTGCGTGGGCTGGTCATTGCCCACCACGGACAGCTGCCAGAAGGCCTGCGGGTCGTAGACCTCCGTGACGCCGCCAATCTGGTTGCGCGTGCCGCGCGCGACGAGCACCTTGCCCGACGGCAGCAGCGTCAGCGAGTGGCCCATGCGGCGCTCCTCGGTGGCGTAGGACGTGTACTCCCACTCGTTGTCCTCCGGCCAGAACAGCCACGCGCCGCTCGCGTACTGGCCCTGCTCCTGTCCCACGGCCAGCACCGCGCCCTGGTTCAGCAGGATGGCCGCGTGCCCGTAGAACGCGGGCGCCGCCGCGGCGGTGCTCCACGTGCCCGTGCTCACGTTGTAGACCTCGGCCGCGCCGACGACGCCGTCGTCGTTGATGGCCAGCACGTTGCCGGACGGCAGCCGCGTGAGGCTGGCGCGGCCCGCCACCACGGACGTCGAACCCGTCGCCGTCCACGTGCCCGTCGCCGGGTCATACAGCTCCGCGCTCTTCAGCGCCGTCGCCCCGAAGCCGCCGAACACCAGCACCTTGCCGGTCGACAGCACCACCGCCTTGTGGCCCCGCCGCGCCGTGGCCAGGCTGCCCGTGGCGCTCCACGTGTTCGTCGAGGGGTTGTACAGCTCCGCGCTCGCCAGCGTGCCGGCGCCCTGGCCGCCCACCACGAGCACCTTGCCCGAGGACAGGAGCGTCGCCGTGTGGTTCGAGCGCGTCTGGCTCATCGTCGCCGTCGCCGCCCAGGTGTTGGTGTTCGGGTTGTACGTCTCCGTCGACGCCGTCACGCTGCCCCAGCCGCTGCCGCCCGTGACGAGCACGTTGCCCGTCGGCAGCCGCGTCGCCGTGTGGTACGCGCGCACCTGGCTCATCGACGCCGCCGCGGACCAGGGCGAGGTGAAGGCCGCCCGCGTCTCGGCACGCGGCGCCTCGGCTGCCGCCGTGGTGGCGCCCGCCATCGTCGCCAGCGCTCCGCACAGTCCCAGGCCCAGCCACGTCTTCGCTGTGGTTGCTCGTGTCATCCGTTCCTCGTGGTGAATGGTGAGGCCCGCATTGTGACAAGTGGGACCGACGCTCCGGGCGGTCTTCCACGTCAACTCCGCGTGACGGCGGCATAACAGTCACCTGGTTGCATTGGAAATACGGTGTAGATGTGTGTATCTGGTCCTTGAGGTATGTCCGTGGCAGCCTGCGCGCGTGACGGAGCCTCTGTTCGATGACCTGCTGGGCCTCGCGTGCTTCGCGCGCGTGGTGGAGCACCGCTCGTTCACCCGGGCCGCGGCGGTGCTCGGGGTGTCCAAGTCGGTGGTGAGCGCGCGCATCTCCCGCCTGGAGTCCAGGGTGGGGGAGCGGCTGCTCATCCGCACCACCCGCAAGCTCTCCGTCACGGACGCGGGGATGGGGGTGTACGCGCATGCCGCGCGCCTGTTGGAGGAGGCGGGCGCCGCCACGCGAGGGGCCTCCGATGCGGGACGGGGGAGCCTGCGCGTCAACGCGCCCATCAGCTTCGCGCAGATGTACCTGGCCCGGCCCCTGGCGCGCTTCCTCGCGGCCCACCCGGGGGCTTCGGTGGAGGTGATGTTGAGCGACAGGCTGGTGGACCTGGTCGAGGAGCGGGTGGATGTCGCCTTGCGAATCACGCGCCTGCGCGATTCGAACCTCGTGGCGCGCAAGCTCGCGACCACCGCGCTGTGTGTCTGCGCGGCGCCCGCCTACCTGAAGCGCAGGGGGACACCCCGCAGGCCCGAGGACCTGTCGGACCATGCGTGCCTGCGCTACGCGCACCTGCGCGCCGAGGACGAGTGGCGCTTCCACGGCCCCCGGGGGCGCATCCCCGTGTCGGTGAGCGGTCCGCTGACGGTGGCCAACGGCACCCTGCTGCGCGAGGTGGTGGCGGAGGGAATCGGCCTCGCGGTGCTGCCGCGCTTCATGGTGGACGAGGACCTGCGCGCGGGGCGGCTCGTCACCGTGCTGGACGACTTCATGCCCAGGCCCGTGGGCATCCACGCGGTCCACGCGGCGGGGCGCTCCCCCGCGCCGCTGGTGCGCGCCCTGCTCGACGTGCTGGCCGCGGAGTTCCGTCCCGCGCGCTGGGGCTGAACGGACCGACGCACGGGATTGTCCTGCCAGCAGAACGATTCGTTCTCGACACAGGCCTTCCGCGGGAGCCGCCAGGCGCGCATTCCATGTCGCGTCAGCTCACCCGTCTTCCGGAGGTCGTCGTCATGCTCGGCAACGCATCCCATCCCGCCTCATCCGCCCTCGCCGCCACCGTGCTCCGCGTGTCCCTGGGGGTCGTGTTCCTGGCCCACGCGGGCGCCAAGTGGTTCATCTTCACCCTCGATGGCACCGCCCGGTTCTTCGTGGCCCATGGCTTCCCCGGGTGGACGGCCACGCCGGTGTTCGCCATGGAGCTGCTCGGCGGCCTCGCGCTCATCGCGGGCCTGCGGGTCCGCCTCGTGTCACTGGCGCTCCTGCCCGTGCTGCTCGGCGCCTTCGCGTCCCACGCCTCCCTGGGCTGGATGTTCACCAACCCGGGCGGAGGCTGGGAGTACGTCGCCTTCCTCATCATGGCGCTCGCCACCCAGGTCCTCCTCGGCAGCGGCGCCTTCGCCGTGGACGGCGTCCTCGCGCGAAGCGCCACCCAAACTCACGGCCCGGTCGCCCAGACCTCCACCTCGTGAGCCCGCGCCCGCGCCAGCCCGTCCCCGATGACGACCGAGTAGGGCGGCCTCGCTGGCTGCAGCGCCCGAATCTCCCTCGGCAAGCGCTCACGCTCCCGACGCGCGTACTCCCGCGCCTCGGCCAGTGACGCCACGGCCCCGGGCACGCGCTGTCCCGCGCGCATCACCGGCCGCAACAGCGGACGCCCCTGCGCCGCGTCTCCCCGCCGCACCAGCAGGTCGCGCCTCGCCACGCCGTCCTCCTCCTGCCGGTACACCTGCTTCGCCCCGGGGAGCAGCGCCTTGCCCGCGGACAGCTTCACCCGCGCCCGGCCCGCGTACTCCACCAGCTTGTAGGCCATGTCCAGCGAGGGTGCGTCCGCGGACACGCCCATCGCCGTGCCCACCCCGAAGCTGTCGATGGGCGCGCCCCGCGCGAGCAGCCCCGCCACCTGCTCCTCGTCCAACCCGCCACTGGCCACCAGTCGCACGCGCTGAAGCCCCGCCTCGTCGAGCAGCTCCCGCGCCGCCAGCGACAGCGCGAGCAGGTCCCCCGAGTCGAGCCGCAGCGCGCGCACGCGGAACTCCTCACCCCGCTCGCGCGCCAGCCGGATGACGTGCTGGATGCCCCGCAGCGTGTCGTACGTGTCCACCAGCAGCGTCGCGTCCGGATACACGCGCGTGAAGGCGCGGAACGCCTCCAGCTCATCGTCGTGCGACTGCACGTAGCTGTGCGCCATCGTCCCCGCGAGCGGAATCCCATACCGCTTCCCCGCGAGCACGTTCGACGTCGAGTCCACCCCCGCGAGGTACGCCGCGCGCGCCACCTTCAGCCCCGTGTCCGCGCCGTGGATGCGCCGCAGCCCGAACTCCATCACCGGCCGGCCCCGCGCCGCCTCCACCACCCGCGAGGCCTTGGACGCCGCCAGCGTCTGCAGATGCACCAGGTTGAGCAGGTACGTCTCCACCAGCTGCGCCTCCGGCAGCGGCGCCCGCACCTCCAGCAGCGGCTCCTGCGCGAAGACCGGCGTGCCCTCCGGCATCGCGTCCACGTCCCCGCTGAAGCGGAAGCGCTCCAACCACCGCAAGAGCCGGTCCGAGAAGCGGCCCGTCGACTCGAGCCACGCCAGGTCCTCGGACTCGAAGCGCAAGCCCTCCAGCGTCTGGAGCGCGTCCTCCAGGCCCGCCGCCACCAGGTAGTTGCGCTGGCGAGGCAGCCGGCGCGCGAAGAGGCTGAACACCCCCTCGTCCCACTGGCCCTCGGCCAGGTACGCCTCCGTCATCGTCAGCTGGTAGAGGTCCGTCAGCAGCGCGGCCTCGGACTCCATGTCGACTCCCCTCCTGCGCGGGCCCCGAGCCGAGGCGCGGGCCGCACTCGAATGCACGACTCAGGCCGTCACGCCCGCGCCTCCTTGCGCCGACGTCGCGCCCGCCACCCAGCGCTCCAGCTCCGGCTTCGGCATCACCCCGCTGCGCCGCGCCACCTCGCGCCCGCCCTGGAACACCACGAACGTGGGGATGCCCTGCACGCCGAGCGCGCTCGCGGAGCGCGGGTTCTGCTCCGTGTTGAGCTTGAGCACGAGCAGTCGCCCCGCCTGGGCCCGGCCCACCGCGTCCAGGATGGGGGCCGCCGCGCGACACGGTGCGCACCAGGGCGCCCACAGGTCCAACAGGATGGGCACCGGCGAGCCCAGCACCGCCCGGTCCAGCCCCTCGCCGTCCACCTCCTGCGGCGCGCCCGACAGGTCCAGCGCCCGGTGACACCGGCCACACTCGGGGTTTCCCGAGGGTCGGGGCTCTCTCACACGATTGAACGCACCACAGGCCGCGCAGCGGAACATGACGCCTCCTTCTCGACAGCCTCTCATTGCGAAAGGTAGGCCGCGCGGGGCCCCGGCGCGTCCCCCCGCGAGCACGTCACGCCGAGGGTACCGCCTGCCCGCCCGCCACGGTGCCCTGACTTTTTTGCGCCCTTTGTCGCGCATGCGCAGCTTTTTCGCGGTCCTCCATCGCGCCTGGGCCACGGGGAGGGCATGGTGTGGGCGTTGCAGGGAGCACCATCAGGACGGGCACCCGGTCCGTCGGCGGGAGGGCAGGCATGCGGCTGGCGGTATTCGACACCCATCGCTACGACCGGAGCGCGTTGGAGGATGCCAACGCGGACTTCGGCCATGCGCTGACCTTCCTGGAGCCCCGCCTCACGGCGCAGACCGCGCGGCTGGCGGAGGGCTTCCACGCCGTGTGCTCGTTCGTGAACGACCGCGTGGACGCGGCCACGCTGGAGTTGCTGCGTGCGTGCGGCGTGCGGCTCGTGGCCACGCGCTCGGCGGGCTACAACCACATCGACCTGGAGGCCGCGCGGCGGCTGGACGTGCGGGTGACGCGCGTGCCGGAGTACTCACCGCACGCGGTGGCCGAGCACGCGGTGACGCTGGTGCTCTCGCTCAACCGCCACATCCCCCGCGCCTTCGCGCGCGTGCGCGACTGGAACTTCTCGCTCGACGGCCTGGTGGGCTTCGACCTGGCGGGCAAGACGGTGGGCATCGCCGGAACGGGCCGCATCGGCCGCGTCGCGGCGCGCATCTTCCGGGGCTTCGGCTGTGACGTCGTCTGCTTCGACGCTGTCGCCGACGCGGCCTTCGCGCGCGAGGTGGGCGCCCGCTACGTGACGCTGGAGGAGCTCTACGCCGTCAGCGACGTCATCTCGCTGCACGTGCCGCTGACGCCGGGCACCCACCACATGGTGGACGCGAAGGCGCTGGCACGGATGAAGCGCGGCGTGGTGCTGGTCAACACGGGCCGGGGCGCGCTCATCGACAGCCGCGCGCTCATCGACGCGCTCAAGTCCGGCCACATCGGCGCGGCGGGGCTGGACGTGTACGAGGAGGAGGAGGGCGTCTTCTTCCAGGACCTCTCCGGCCAGGTGCTCCAGGACGACGTGCTGGCGCGGCTGCTCACCTTCCCCAACGTGCTCGTCACCTCGCATCAAGCCTTCCTCACCCGTGAGGCGCTGGGCAGAATCGCCCACACCACGCTCGCGAGCGTCCGGGCCTTCGAGCGCGGCGAGCCCCTGGTCAACGAGGTGCGCGTGGAGCAGGTGCGGCCCGCGTGAACCCCATCCCGTAGCCGACTCGAGGAGTCCCCCATGTCCATCGTCTGCGCCACCAACTTCTCCGATGCCGCGCGCCGCGCGTGTGACGTCGCCGCCGAGCTTGCCCGGAAGGCGAACGTGCCGCTGTTCCTGGTGCACGTGCTCAACCCCAACTCCGCGCGGGCCTTCGGTCCCTCGCTGCTCCAGGCGGCCGAGGCCGCGCTGGGTGACGAGGCGAAGCGGCTGTCCCAGAAGGGCGCGCGCGTGGAGCAGGAGCTGCGCACCGGCGAGCCCTCCGCCGAGGTCGCCGACGTGGCCCGCCAGCGCCTGGCCATGCTGGTGGTGGCGGCCTCGCCCAGCAAGGAGGCGCCGTTCCTGGGCGTCGGCGGGACGGTGGACCGGCTGGCGCAGTCGCTGGAGGTGCCGCTGCTCGCCGTGCAGGACGCGAACGCCATGGAGGCGTGGGCGCGGGGCCAGCGGCCGCTCAAGGTGGTGCTGGGCGTGGACCGCTCGCTGCCGTACGAGGCCGCGCGCGAGTGGGTGCGCGCCCTGGGCGTGTGGGGCCCGCTGGACGTGGTGGGCGCGCGCGTGGTGTGGCCGGACGAGGAGTACCGGCGGCTGGGTCTGCCGCGGCCCATGGAGCTGGCGGAGGTGACGCCGGAGCTGCGCGCGGTGCTGGACAAGGAGACGCAAGCCCTGGTGACGCCGCTGGGCACGCAGGGCGTGAAGGTGCGCACGGTGCTGGAGCCGTCCCTGGGCCGCATCGCGGACCACCTGGTGGAGCTGGCCGCGCGCGAGCAGGCGGACCTGCTGGTGGTGGGCACGCACCACCGCCGGGCGCTGGGGCGCATGTGGAGCGTGTCCCACAACGCGCTCCGGCTGGCGCGGGTGTCGGTGGCCTGCATCCCGTCGCAGGCGATGGCGCCGGGCGTGGACGCACCCCTGCCGTCGTTCCGCGAGGTCATGGTGGCCACGGACTTCTCCGAGACGGGCAACCACGCGGTGGCGCACGCCTTCGGCCTGGTGCCTCCCGGGGGCAAGGTCTACCTGGTGTCCGTGGCGGAGCTGGGCTCGCAGGTGGACACGGAGCGGGGCCGGCTGATGGCGCTGGTGCCGCGCGAGGCGGAGGCCACCGGACGCCGCGCGCAGGCGGAGGTCATCATGGATGCGCAGGACGTCGTCACCGCGCTGGTGCAGACGGCGGAGCGGCTGGGCGTGGACGCGGTGGTGATGGGGACCCACGGACGCACGGGGCTCAAGCGCGCGCTGCTCGGCTCGACGACGCAGGCGGTGCTGTCGCGCACCTCGCGGCCCGTCCTGCTGGTGCGGCCTCCCACCGTGTGAAAGGCGACGCTCCACGCGCGGGCCCGCCCACCCGGAGGGCGGGCCCTCGTACGACGCGTCGAAGTGTTGACCCGAGGATGGCCGGGGGGCTCCAGCAGGTTGGCGGCACGCCAATGGATTGGAGTCAGGCCCTCTTCCCGGGTGGGATGGTGGTAGGTGTCCTCGTCCCTTTACCCTGGAAAGGACCTGACCATGGCCGTCACGCTGCCCCCTCTTCCCTACGCCCATGACGCCCTCGCTCCGCACATGAGCAAGGAGACGCTGGAGTACCACCACGACAAGCACCACGCGGCGTACGTGAACAACCTCAACAAGCTGCTGGACGGCAAGGCCGAGGCCAACAAGTCCCTGGAGGAGATCATCCTCAGCAGCGACGGCGGCGTGTTCAACAACGCGGCCCAGGTCTGGAACCACACCTTCTTCTGGAACTGCATGAAGCCCAAGGGCGGCGGGCTGCCCACGGGCGAGCTGCTGGCGGCCATCGAGCGCGACTTCGGCTCCTTCGACAAGTTCAAGGAGGAGTTCTCCAACGCGGCCGCCACGCAGTTCGGCTCCGGCTGGGCGTGGCTGGTGCTGGACAAGAACAAGCTGGCCGTCACCAAGACGAGCAACGCGGACCTGCCGATGAAGCACGGCCAGAAGGCGCTGCTGACCATCGATGTGTGGGAGCACGCGTACTACATCGACCACCGCAACCTGCGGCCCAAGTTCATCGAGACGTTCCTCACGCACCTGGTCAACTGGGACTTCGTGGCGGACAACCTCCTCAAGAAGGGCTGAGGTTTCCACCGGGGGGTGGCTTTCCAAGGCGGGCTGTCATTGGGTTGAATGACAGCCATGGCCCTTGCCGCCCCCCGTTGGTCGTCCCACCGCCGGAGCCGGGGCGTGACGAAAGCCCTGGTGCTCGTGGCGCTCTGTCTGGTGATGGGCGCCGCGGCCGGGCTGTTCGTCCTGAAGCAACGCGGGTTGTCCGGCGAGGGAGGCCCCACCGCGCGGGCCCCTGTCGTGTGGTGCGAGGGTTTGCCGGTGGAGCGCTGCGGGCAGCATCCGCGCGACTGCCGCGTCTTGGCCTACTGCGATGGCGTGAAGTTCTGCGCGGCGACGACGGCAGCGCCTGAGCCCTGTGGCGCGGCGGGCGAGCGACCCGAGGGCATCGAGGGAGGGGCTGACGGGGCGGCCTCGCTCGTGGAGGTGGCGGAGGAGCCGGTGATGGAGGCCGTGCTCCGCTCGGACGGGTTCCGCCTGGGTGAGCTCATCGCCTCCGGGCGTGGCATCAACCTGCCGGGCAGGTCCAAGGCCACGCGGAACCTCTCGCCGCTGATGGCGGCGGCCGAGAAGGCGGATGTGGCCATCACCCGGCTGTTGCTCTCGTCGGGGGCGGACCCCTCCCTGCGGGTGCCCCGGCACGCGGAGGCCTGGCCGCCCCATGGGTGGACCGCGCGGTGCTTCGCCCGTTTCCAGGCGCTGTCCGCGGTGGAGGCGGGGCTCGTGGGCGCGAACACGGAGGAGGAGGGGTGTCTGCGGGAGGCGGACCTCCTGTCGGCGTTCCGGAGCCGGGACTCCTCGCGCGCCCTCTCGCTGAGCCGCGAGCTGCGCGGAAAGGTGCAGGTCCGGGTGCTCGAGCGGGCCGCGGAGCTCTCCCTCAAGCACCGCAGCCCCTTGTTGATGCGCGCGGCGGTGGGCGCGGGCTGGGTTCCGCCGAAGGGCAACGAAGCCAGCTTCGAGAGCTGGCCCGCCTACCGGGCGTTGCTCCAGCGGGACCTGCAGAGCCTGGAGGTCCTCGTGGAGGCGGGGGCGCGGTGGCCGCCGCTCGCGGAGCTGGCCCGGCTGGGACATGCGGACCTGGTGCGGCGCTCCCTCGAGGCGGGGGCGGACCCGAATGCCCAGCTGCCTCGGCTGCCCACGCCGCTCGTGGCGGGGGTGCAGTCGGGGAGCAGCTCGGTCGTCGACGTGCTGCTCGAGAAGGGCGCCGACCCGAACCTGCCGAGCCGGGGGGACGTGATGCCCCTGGGCGCCGCGGTGAACCGCCCGGGGGGCGCTCCCGCGGACGAGGAGATGGTGGGGCTGCTGCTGGAGGCGAAAGCGAATCCCAGCACGGCGGGGAAGGTGGGCGCCCTGTTGTACGCGGCGACGGGGGCCTGTCGTCCGAGCATGATTCCCCTGGTGCTGAGCCATGGGGCTCGCTGGGACAAGGCCACCCAGGGCGCGTTCCTGTATCTGTCGGCCCTGGACGCCCGCAGGTGCCCGGACGCCTCGAAGCTGGAGCTGCTCCAGGCCCTGCTCGCGGCGGGTGTCACGCTGAGCGCCGAGGACGCGGAGCGCCACGATGCGCGGTGGCGCGAAGCCATCCTCCATCCCCCCTTCGCGCGGGTCCTGCGTCAGGCGGGGCTGGTGCTGGCGCCCGTGCCTCCCAAGCCGGTGCATGAGAAGCACCTGCTCCTGTTCGACTCCGCGGACAGGGGCAAGGACCCGCGTGGCGAGCCCCGGTGGAACAACGCCGCGTCCTCCGACGCGCCGTGAGGTCCGCTCAGAAGGCGATGCCCGTCTGGATTTGCGGCCCGAAGCTGAAGCCGCTGTCGCCCGGCGCGCCGGTGAAGAACAGCGGCAGGTCCAGCTCGAGGAACCACTTGAGGTGTTCGGTGATGGGGAAGGGCTTCACGACGATGGGCACGACGCCCAGGTTGAACGGCTGGCCCGCGCCCACCTGCATGGCCAGGCGCACGCCGGCGGTGAAGCCGCCGAAGTTGTAGAGCAGGCCCGGGTCCACCACGAAGCTGGTGCCCACCCGCTCCGGCTCGCCGTCCTTCTCGAAGTCCCAGCGGCTGAAGGCGATGAACTCGAAGTCGAGCGTCCACTGCTCGGTGAGCTTCAGCGAGATGCCGGGCGTCAGGCCCAGGGAGAAGAAGTCCCCGCCGATGACCGTGGTGTCATCGTCGGTGATGTTGAGCAGCGGCAGCGCGAAGCCCACGTGACCGCCCAGCCGTGGATACATGGCCGCCATGCCGGAGCCGCCCATGGCGGCCTCTTCGTGGTGACGGCGGTGCCGCTTGTCCTTCTTGAGTGAGTACCCGGAGCTGGGGCGCCAGTCCTCGCCCGCGTGCTCGGTGGCCTGCGCGCTCCAGGGCGCGAACGTCGCGAGCAGCCCACCCAGCCCCACCATGCCTCGCCAACCCATCCGACTCCCCATGCAGCCATCCCCCTCGTGACACTTCGCCCTACCTCGACACGACGGAGGGTGGGGAGCCCCTCAAGTCAGGACAAGCCGGCCGGGACTGGGGGACAAGGGGCGCGTCGGATTCTGGTGGGCCTCAGGGCAGCTCGCAGTCGAGGAAGTCCTTCTCGAAGACAGGGCCCAGCAGCATCCGCTTGCCGAAGACGGCGGCGGTGGCGGTGGCGGAGGTCTGCTGTCCGTCGTCGAGGAAGACCTCGGTGACCTTCATGTCCGCGTCGGTGCCGGACAGGCGCAGCACCTGGGCGGGCGCGCGGGCCTTGCCGGTGGTGTCGCCCGCATAGGCGGCGAAGTCGAGCAGCTTCGGATGGGCGGCGACCCAGAGGTTGCCCTCGGCGTCGAGCTCGATGTTGTCCGGGCCGGTGTCCAGCGCGAGCGAGTGGCGCAGGGTCAACGCGCCCGTCTCCACGTCGCGCGAGTAGCTGTCGAGCGTGCGACCCACGGCCTGCGCCAGGTACACCGTGGCCCCGTCGTGGGAGCGGTTGATGCCATTGGCGTACGTGGTGCCCTCGATGACCTTCTTGAAGCGCTGGCCGTCGAAGTAGAGGACGTTGCCCTGGCCCAGCTGGAGATAGTCCTCCAGGGTCTGCCAGAAGCCCGGCGGGTTGCCGTGGTCGTTCGTCACGTAGAAGCGCTCGGCGTCCACGGCGACCACGTCGTTGGGCGAGACGAGCTCGGGGCCCTCGCGGGTGGCGCGGTGGACGAGCAGGC
The DNA here is from genome assembly GCF_020037055.1 of Myxococcus sp. AS-1-15. Classification (NCBI taxonomy): domain Bacteria; kingdom Pseudomonadati; phylum Myxococcota; class Myxococcia; order Myxococcales; family Myxococcaceae; genus Myxococcus; species Myxococcus sp. AS-1-15. The sequence continues at coordinate 137,832 of NZ_JAIQDF010000008.1, forward strand.
CATCGCTGCCCACCTCGAAGCGCTCGATGGTGTTGCGGTGCCCCGGGAGGTGGTTCACGACGAAGAGCGTCTGCGCGCCGGTGGGGTCCACGTACAGGCTGATGCCGTGGGGCTGGAAGGTGCCCTGGAAGCTCCCGGTCAGCAGCACCGGCGGCGTGTCGCCATCGAGCGAGTAGCGGTAGATGTCGCCCCGGACGGGGGCGCCGGCCGCCATCGCCGCGCGGCGGTCATGCGAGGACACGTAGGCGTACTCGCCGCTCGGATGGAAGGTGAGGTCCTCCGCGCCGGGCATGCCCGACACCGGCTTGCACCTGCCGGGGGCGTGGGGGGCGATGGAACGGAACTGACCCGCGTCTCTCATTGTCTTGAGCGCGAAACCCGCGAGCAGCACGCACAGCACGCCCGCGACCATCAGGAGTTTCTTCATGGGGATTGGGAGGCAGGGAGGAGGAATCCCGCAGGCTACCACGGCGGTATGGAGGCGGCTGGGGCCCTGGCGCCAGGTCCTGGTGACGGGGGGCTTCTTGCTGTGGCTGAGCCAGTCGCGCGGGGCCCTCTGGGACGTCCGCCCGCCGGAGCCGACGACGGTGTACCTGCCGGTCTCGCGGGTCGAGGGGCCCTCCGGGCCGATGCGCACCTTCGAGGATGGGATTGACGTGAGGGGGCGCGTGCTCGACGCGCGCGGCAGGCCCGTGGCCCGGGGCTTCGTCTCCTTCACGCTGCCGGGCGGCCTGTGTGGCAACGAGCCTCGGATGAAGGGGCGGGTGGCGTTCACCGAGGGCGTCTTCCGGGTGGAGCTCCCCCACGCGAGGTTCGTGACGGTGGTCGCGGAGGACGGCCGCGCGAGCTCGGTCCGCGTCGAGCCAGGGCTGTTCCGGAGGGTGGAGGTGACGGCGGTGCTGCCGGACCACCCGACCGCGCCCTCGGGCGCGGACGCCGTGCTGCCCTGGGCACGGCCCGAGGGGCCCATCGACGAGATGTCCGAGCGGCGCTCGCCGCATGAGGCGCGCCAGGCCGCGGCGCTGACAGGCCCCCCGCGCACCGCCTGTGAGTACCTGGCGGGCGCGCGCTTCGAGACCGTGGCGGTCCCCTCACAGGGGGCCCGGGAGGTCGAGTTCCCCGTGACGTCCGCGGGGGAGCTCACGTTGGACCTGGGGCGCTTCGTCGGGTCATCCCCGGTGGACTGCGACGGCTGGAGCCTGGTCAAGGTGGACCGGTCCTGGATGACGCGGCAGCGCGTGGGCCACGTGGAGCCGTCGACGGGGCGACTCGTGCTCGAGGGCGTCGAGTACCTGCGCGCGGGCCCGGTCCACGGGGGCCGCGTGTACTGAGCCGCGCGTGCCGGACGCTTCCGGGCGCGGAGGGCGGGCTCGCGCGGGCGGGCGGGCTTCAGGGAAGATGCGCGCGGTGGCCTCCACCGGAGCGAGGACGGCATGGACCTGGAAGAGTTGCGAGCCTTCGTGGGCGTGGCGGAGACGGGCTCGTACCTGGAGGCGGCGGAGGTGCTGGCGGTGTCGCGCACCACGCTGCGCAGGCGCGTGGAGGCGCTGGAGGCCCGCGCGGGCGTGCCGCTGCTCACGAGCACCCGGACGGGCATCATCCTGACGGAGGCGGGGGCCCTGCTCGCGCGCCGGGGCCGCTTGATGATGCAGGAGACGAGCGCGCTGGTGGCGTCGCTGCGCGAGGTGGGGCACACGCCCTCCGGCACCCTGCGGGTGGTGCTGCCGGTGGGGATGCCGCCGCACCTGCTGGCGCCGCTCTTCGGGCTCTTGAGGACCACCTATCCCCAGCTGCGCGTGCACGCGCGCTTCAGCGAGCACCCTTTGTCGGAGTCGCTGGAGGACGTGGACCTGGCGGCGCACTTCGGCGACGCGCTGCCCCGCGGGCCATGGCTGTCGCAGGTGGTGCTGCGCGTGCGCGAGGGGCTGTGGGCCAGCGAGACCTACCTGCGCCAGCGTGGCGTGCCCGCCTCCGTGGAGGACCTGAAGGCGCACGAGCTGTTCTGCTGGCAGGCGCCCGGTGACGACGCGAGCGTGTGGCCCACGCTCACGGGGGCCCCGTTCCCGGTGGCGCCCGCGCTCATCTCCACCGACATCCACTTCGTCCGCGTGTGTTGTCTGGCGGGGCAGGGCATCGGCCTGATTCCCAGCGTGGAGCTGCCGGACCCGGCGGGAGGGGACGCGCTGGTGGCGGTGCTCCCGGACGTGGTGGGCCGGGTGCGCCCCTTGAGGCTGAGCGTGCCGGAGGCCCTGAGCGAGATTCCCAAGGTGCGCCAGGTGCTCACGCACATCCGCCAGTTCCTCGAGCCGCTGTGATGGGGCGGGGCGGCCATCGGGTGGCCATCTTCGGCCATCCGCGGGCCCTCGCATCCACGCTACGCCAGGAGCGTCTCATCCCCGCCCTGGAGCCCGCCATGCGTCCGTTGCTGATGTCGCTCGTGTCGACCTGTGTCCTCGTGTCCTCGGCCCACGCCAAGGACCCCGCGCTCGGGGCGAGCACCTTCACCGTCTACGAGGCGTTCCTCAGCCCCGCGCAGGAGCCGGGTGAGGAGTCGGAGGTGCCCAAGCTGTTGGAGAAGAGCCTGGGCGCCACCGCGCCCTCGACGCCGCGCGAGGCGCGCAAGTCCCGCGGGCACGGCGTGCTGCGCTTCAGCAAGGATTTGACCCGGGCCTACGTGGAGGTGGAGATGACGGGCGTCAATCCCGCGGACATCCTCATGTTCCACATCCACTGCGGGCCGCCCGGGGTGCTCGGGCCGGTGGTGGTGGACTTCGGGGAGCTGGGCAACCTGTCGAAGACGCTCGCCAACGGGCGCTGGTCCGTGGAGCTCACCAACGCCAACGTCACCTTCGTCAAGGAGATGAAGGGCATCAAGCCCGGGCTGCCGGAGAGCTGCCCCGCGGAGCTGGGGTTCCTTGCCCAGACGCGGACGCTGGCCAGCCTGGAGTCCCTGGCGCGCAAGGGCGTGCTCTACTTCAACCTGCACACCAAGGCGCATACCTATTACGGGGAGATGCGCGGGCAGCTCTACGCCGCGCAGCCCTGAAGGTTCCGCGCCGCCGGCGCAATCGTCTGGCTTTTCGTTCGATATGCGGGAGGGACCCCGGACGTTGGGAGTCCAGGGGCCGGAACACATGAACGAGGAGCTTCATGACGAACCGGTGGAAAGGTGGCGTGCTCTGGGTCCTGCTCTGCGCGGGGATGGGGAGCGCGTGTTCCCGCGAGCTGGATGACGTGGTGAAGGTGCCCGTGGAGCAGGGGCCCTCCCACAGACTGGAGGACCACGGGGACTGGTCCACCGAGCCGCTCGCCGCCTGCCCGGTGCTCCCCGCCGGGAGTACGAGCGCCGCGTGCGGAACGCTGGAGTCCTTCGACCTGTCGGCCTGCTCGCGCGACAGCCTGGGGGCGGTGCGGGGCGCGGGCATCTTCACCCTGCATGTCATTGGCAATGACATCCTGACGAACGACAACAGCCAGGGCACCGGAGCGGTGCGCATCCTGGAGGACGGGCGCGTGTTCCAGGATGGCGTGCCCTTCCCGGAGTCGCGCCTGGATGAGAGCACCTTCTTCGCCTCGCGCGGCGGCACGCTCCCGGATGGGCGGGCGTACCGGACGTCGATGGTGGGGTGCAAGGCGGAGGGCTCGACGCGGCTGACGGGCTGCTTCGTGAACTGCCTGGGTGGCACGCCGGCGTTCCAGGGCACCTTCGAGCTGGAGAAGGTCCGCCGGCGCGAGGGCGAGGCGGAGGGCTCCAAGCTGGAGCTGGTGGGTGAGGGCGTGGTGCCCCAGGGCACGGTGGCCGACGTCTTCGTCACCAAGGGCCACGCCTACGTGGTGTCGCTGGAGGATGCGTTCAAGGGGCCCGGCGGGCTCTACGTGTTCGACCTGGCGGACCGCAAGGCGCCCCGGCTGGTGAAGAACGTGTTCTTCCCGGGGGACAGCTACTGGAACGGCGTGTGGGCCAAGGACGACGCGCTGTATGTCGCCAGCGCGGCGCGGGGGCTGCTGGTGTTCGACATCTCGGACCCGGCGGACCCGGTGCTGGTGAGCGCGCTGCCGGGCGGAGGTGCGGTCAACGTGCACACCGTTTTCGTGGCGATGGACCGGCTGTATGCGATGTCCATCTCGCCGGCGCCGGTGACGCTCATCTTCGACGTGAAGAACGCGCGGGAGCCGGTGCTGCTCGGTCGCTACGCGGACCCGAGCGTCAATCCCAGCGTGGCCTCCTTCCCGCATGACGCCACGGCGTGGGGCAACCGGCTGTTCGTGAATCACTGGCGCGCGGGCCTGCTGATTCTCGACGTGAGCGACCCGGCGAACGTGGTGAAGGTGGGGGAGTATGTCTATCCGCGCTCCACCAGCCACACGAACCGCTGGCACTACGTGAACAACCGCCTCATCGTCTTCGAGGGCGGCGAGGACTGGGGAGGGCACGTGCGGGCCATCGACATGACGGACCCGAAGGACCCCATCCTCGTCGGCGAGTACCGGCTCACCCCGGGCGTCTCCGTGCACAACATGGAGCTGAAGGGGAATCGGCTCTACCTGAGCCATTACCAGCACGGCGTGCGGGTGCTGGACGTGTCGCGGCCCTCGGAGATGAAGGAGGTCGCCTACTACAACACCTGGCGGGCGACGGACCGGGCGCGGGGGTTGATGTTCTTCGACGGCGCCATCGGCGTGCGCATCCCGGATGACGGCCACGTGTATGTCATCGACACCTCGCGGGGCCTGCTCATCTTCGAGGAGGTGGAGTAGCGGACGTGACGCCGCGCCGGAGGTGGGCCTCGTGTCCGCCTCCGGCGGTGGGGTCCTCCTCCGGGATGACTGGCATGGTCTCGCGCGGGCCTCCTGGCCTACGCTCGCGCGGGGTGCCGGGTCATTCGAAGTCGGGAGCCGGAGAGATGGGCTCGATGAAGCGTTACGGGTGGATGGTGGTGTTGCTGCTCGCGGGCGGCTGTGGTTCGCGTCACCACGGGCCGACGGTGCACGAGCGCCGGGCGGCGATTCGGGCCGACCATGCGGGCAAGTATGGCGGCGAGGGCTTCCAGGCCACGCAGTGGGGCATGTCGCGCGCGCAGGTGCGGGCGCTGTACCCCGAGGCGCTGGTGACGGCGCGCGAGGACCTGGTGGTGTCGACGACGCTCGGGGAGCGTCCGGCCCGGGTGTTCTTCCTCTTCGCGGGAGACAAGCTGGGCTCGGTGTTCGTGCGCTTCGCGACCCCGGAGGTCCTGCGGGACGAGCACCAGCAGATGGTGGAGGTGCTGAACGCGAAGTACGGGCGGCCCCGGAAGCGAGGCTCGTCGCGACGTGTGTTGAAGTACCGCGAGTCCATCGACCTGGCGTGGCTGCTCACCAAGACGTCGCCGCCCGCGGCTGAGTGGGCGCCCGCGCGGCGAGATTCCGCGTTCGGGACGAGCGAAGCACCGGCGGAGGCGATGTCCTCGCCGCCGCTCGTGGAGGAGTCGGGGAGGGTGACCGTGGCGCCTCCCGTGGAGGCGCAGGCGATGGAAGGGCGGGCGGGGAGCGAGGCATCCGCTCAGGCGCAGTCGACGGGAGGACAGGCGGAGATCGCGACACCCGCGCAGGAGCAGTCGACGGGAGGACGCGCAGGGAGCGCGGCACCAGCGCGGGCGCAGGCGACGGGAGGACAGGCGGGGAGCGAGGCACCCGCGCGGGCCCAGGCGAGCGGAGTTCCTGCGGACGATGCGATGGCCTCATCGCGCGAAGGGGCTCGGGAGGGCGAGGCGCAGATGGACGTGCCGCCGCTCGTGGCGGTCGAGCAGGACGCGATGGACGAGGCGCCGCCGCCGCTCGTGGAGGCCCAGGTGGACGATGACGACCGGCCTGACGCGTACGACGACACCCAGGAGGAACCCTCTTCTCCGGAGCCGGAGATTCGCGCGTCCCGGAACGGGTACGTGGTCGTCGCCCGCTGGAAGGCCCCGGAGACGGCGGTCCGGCTCCTGGGCTACCAGGTGGCGCGAGACCGCCTGCTGACGCTGCTCTACGAGAGCGATGCCTACGGCGAGGAGATTCGCGAGGAGATGGAGGGGCGGCTCGCCGCGGAGCTGCGCAAGCAGGCCCGCGACTTCTAGCGGACAGTGACGGCGGACCCCGCGTCACTCCCTGCTTCCCGCCGAGCGAAAGACATGGTTCCTCCCGGCTTTCGTCACGGAAGTCCGGCCGGGAGGAATCACATGAGCATCCAGGGTTCGAAGGTCGCCCTCGTCACCGGGGCATCGCGAGGCATCGGCGCGGCGGTCGCGGAGCGGCTCGCGCGGGACGGCTTCAGCGTCATCGTGAACTACTCGAGCTCCGCGGGGCCCGCGGAGGCGCTCGTGCGTGACGTCGAGCGGGCCGGCGGCAAGGCCCTGGCCGTGAAGGCGGACATCAGCAAGAGCGCCCAGGTGCGCGGCATGTTCGACGCGGCCGAGAAGGCCTTCGGCGGCGTGGACGTGCTGGTCAACAACGCGGGCATCATGACGCTGTCGCCCGTGGCGGACATGGAGGACGCCGCCTTCGAGCGGCTCGTCGCCGTCAACCTCCAGGGCACCTTCAACACCCTGCGCGAGGCCGCGCGCCGGCTGCGCAAGGGCGGGCGCATCATCAACTTCTCCTCCAGCGTGGTGGGCCTGCTGCAGCCCACGTACGCCGTCTACGCGGCCACCAAGGCGGGCGTGGAGGCGATGACGAGCGTGCTGGCCAAGGAGCTGCGCGGCCGCGACATCACCGTCAACGCCGTGGCCCCCGGCCCCACCGCCACGGACCTGTTCCTCGACGGCAAGCCCCAGGAGGTCGTGGACCGGCTGGCGAAGCTGGCCCCGCTGGAGCGGCTGGGGCAGCCCGTGGACATCGCGTCGGTGGTCTCCTTCCTCGCGGGCCCCGACGGCGCGTGGGTCAACGGGCAGGTGCTGCGCGCCAACGGCGGCATCATCTGACGCGGAGTGCCCGCCTCACGGCGAGCCGTGCACATCGACATAGGCGCGCTGGGCCGGCACGGACACGAGCCGGCCCTCCGGCATCACGTACGCGGTGAGCCGCCCGCCGTACACGCAGCCCGAGTCGAGCCCCACCGCGTGCGGATGCCGCTGCACGCCGCGCATGGCGTCGTGGCCGAAGATGACCAGCTCCGGCCCCTTCCAGCAGCTGGCCCAGGGCACGCCGCCGTCCACCCGCTTCGACGGCGTCCCGTCCGGGGCGATGCTGCGCAGGTTGAGCAGCTCGTCCGCGCGCTGCGCCTCCAGGGGAACTCCCGGCACCAGCCCGCCGTGCACCGCGAGCACGTTCAGCTCCGGGAAGCGGCGATACAGCGGCTGCGCCTCCAGGTACGCCCAGTCCTCGGCGCACAGCGTGTCGAGCACCTGGCGGTGCTCCTTGCCCAGCTTCTTTCCCTCGGGCCCGCGGCCCGAGTGCCAGCGCAGCACGTGCGCGTCGTGGTTGCCGCGCACCGCGAGCATCCCCAGCTCGCGCGCCCGCCGCACCACACCCGCCGAGTCCGGCCCCTTCGCGACCAGGTCCCCCACCAGCACCACGCGGTCGTCGGGGCACCAGCCGCACGCGGTCAGCAGCGCGTCCAGCTCCCGCGCGCAGCCGTGCACGTCGCCGATGAAGAGCGTGCGCATCGCTCACTCCACCTTCGAGCGCAAGAGGCGGCTCAGGTTGACGTCGAGCTGGCTGGAGATGAGGCGCAGCACGCTGTCGAGCTGCGAGCCGGTCAGCCGCAGCTTCTCGGTGAGCAGGCGCCGCGTCTCCTGGAGGAGCGACTCCTGCGCGGCCACCACCCAGCGCGCCGCCGTGGAGCGGTGCACGCCGTACAGCGCGCCCAGCTGGTCGATGCTCAGCCCGTCCAGGTACTTCATGCGCAGGAAGTTGCGCTGACGCGCCTCCAGCGTGCCGAGCGCGGTGGTGAACGACGCGCTGAACTCCGCGCGGTACGTGTTCTTCAAGTAGACGAGCTCCGGGTCGTCCCCGGGCGCGACGAGCAGCGACAAATCCCCATCATCCGCCTGGGGGTGTCCGCCGCGCTGGCGCTGCCAGTCGAGCGCGAGCCACAGCGCCGCGGCGCGCACCCAGCCGCTCAAGGGACCCGTGCCGGGGTAGGCCGCCAGCCGGGCGGGGGCATCCTGGCTGCCCACCAGCATGCGCTGGCGCAAAAGCTGGCGGACCTCGTCGAGCCCCGAGGGCGGCAGCTTCAGCCGCGCCACGGCGGCGTTCACCTCGGGCATGAAGCTCGCCTCGAAGGCACTCAACGCGGAGGGGAGCTGGTCCGCCGCCGCGCGCGCCAGGTAGACGTCCGGGAGGTGGAACTTCTCCACGTCCTCGGAGGGGGCCTGCGCGGGGAGCAGCCGCGCCAGGTGGACGACGAAGCGCGCGCCGTCCAGTTCCACCCCGGGCCACGCCGCGCGCGCCGTACCCAACACGCGCGCGAGCAACGCCTGAAGCGGGGGCAGCGACTCCGGCGCGCAGGGGACACCTCGCGCCGCGATGAAGGCCTGGGCCAGGGAAACGTCCGGGGAGGACACGCCGTGGGACGATAGCACCCCCCTCCCGTAATCCAGATTCGACCATTTCCGAAGTGAACGCTTGTTTGCCCCGTCTCGTGACGGGAGTGGGACGCCTGGGTGCCTTGTGTGACAAGGGGCTCGCCTGTCCCGGAAACGGGCGCCCGCGGCCCCTGGACCGCGCGCTCCCTGGCCCGGCCATTGCTGGTATGGGACGGGAGTCGACGTCGCGGAGGTGCACGTGGAGTCCATTGGTGGCGGGCCTGGGGACGCGGCTCATACCTCGTGGTTGGAGCTGAGCGCGGGTGCGCTGAGGCACAACGTGGAGGTGTTCCGGGCGCTGGAGGGGGGCAAGGGGCCCTCGGGGGCACTGGGAGTGGTGCTCAAGGGCAACGCCTACGGACACGGGCTGTCGCAGGTGCTGCCGGTGGTCCATGGGCGGGTGGACATCCTGTACTTCATCGCGCCGCAGGACGCGCTGCGGGTGCGGGAGCACGAGCGGGCCCAGGGCCTTGCTCCCCGGCAGGTGGTGGTGCTGGGGGCGGTGGCGCCGGAGGAGGCGGTGGTGCTGGCGCGGGAGGGCGTGGAGGTGGTGGTGGCCGACCGTGGTTGGGAGGCCGCGGTGCCGGTGCTGCGCGCGGCCAGGCTGGCTCGGCCGCTGCGGGTCCATGTCCACATCGACACGGGCCTGGGGCGCGAGGGCTTCACGTTGGAGCAGCTGCCCGGGGAGACGCGGTTCCTCGTGGACGCGCGCGACGTGCTGGAGGTGGTGGGCGGGCTGAGCCACTTCGCCAACACGGAGGACGTGACGGAGCAGGGGTACGCGCTGGCGCAGGTGGACGCGTTCGAGACGGGGCTGGGGCTGCTGTCGGCGCAGCTGGGGACCGGGCGGGTGTTGCAGCGGCACATCGCCGCGAGCGCCGCGACGCTGGTGCTGCCCCGGGCGCGCTACGAGGCGCGGCGGGTGGGGATTTCGTTGTACGGGCTGTGGCCGTCGGCGGAGACGCGGCTGTCGGCGCGGCTGGTGCTGGGCGAGGTGCCGTCCTTGCGGCCGGTGTTGTCGTGGCGGTGCGGGAGTCAGGTGGTGAAGTGGCTGCCGGCGAATGCGTACGTGGGCTATGGCTGCACGTACCGGACGTCGGAGCCCACGCGCATCGCTGTATTGCCGGTGGGGTACTACGACGGCTACCCGAGGCTGGCGTCGGGCAAGGCGCACGTGCTGGTGAACGGGCGGCGGTGCGCGGTGCTGGGGCGCGTGATGATGAACCACCTCATCGTGGACGTGACGCGGGCGACGCCGGACGAGCGCCCCGTGACGGCGACGCTGCTGGGGCGCGACGGCGAGGAGTCCATCACCGCCGAGGCGCTCGCGGGCTGGGCGCAGACCATCCACTACGAGGTCGTCACGCGCCTGGGCGCGCACCTGCGCCGCGTGGTGGTGGAGTAGGGCCCCGGTCAGCGCTTCGCGTCCATCCCAGCGGGCGCCGGACGCCGCCCGGGTGGTCGCGCGGCGGCATCACGCGGCCGCGCGATGGGGGCAGCCGGGCGCGCGCGCCTCAGCGCTTCGCGTCCGTCGCCGCGGGCGGCTGCACCTTCCAGCGGCGGTGCAGCCACATCCACTGGTCGGGGTACTTGCGGATGCAGCGCTCCAGCGCGGCGGTGATGCGCGCGGTGTGCTCCGTCACCGGGTCCGCGCACTCACCGGGCGCGGGCGCCGGGATGGGGCCCTCCACCTCCAGCCGGAAGCGCGCGCCCTTGCCGCTGCGCACGCCCATCACCACGAACACCGGCGCGCCCGTGCGCTGCGCGGCCACCGCGCACGCGGGCGTGGTGGACGCGAGCCGACCGAAGAACGGCACGAACACCGCGGCCTTCGCCGGCAGCGCCTGGTCCAGCAGCATGTAGGGCGACTCGCCGCGCTCCACCGCCTCCGAAATCTCCTGGATGGCGCCGCGCGGATAGATGAGCCCCGCGCCGCAGCCCAGCCGGTTCTCCGCGATGCGCGTGTTGAGCGCGCCCTTGAGCGGACGCACCAGCGCGTCGATGCCCACGCCCCAGCGAATCAGCATGTCGCCGAGCAGCTCCCAGTTGCCGAAGTGCGCCGTCACCAGCAGCGCGCCCTGGCCCGTGGCCACCCGGGCCCGCAGCGCGTCCCAGGCCTCCTGGCCCACGACCCCCTGCTCGCCCCAGTCGGCGGGCAGCCGGTCCCCACCGGGAATCGACTCCAACACCACGCGCGACATGTTGATGTACGCGCCCCGCGCGATGTCGCGCCGCTCCGCGTCGCTCTTCTCCGGCAGCCCGCGCGCCAGGTTGTCCATCACCACGCGGCGACGGATGCCCAGCGTGTACGCCAGATTGCCCACGAAGCGGGCGAGTGCGTCGCGCGACTGGGGCGACAGCCAGGTGATGAAGGCGAAGACGGGCCGCGTCAGGAGCTTCACCAGCGCGCCGGGCGGCGTGCCGATGATGCGGCGCAGATGCTCCGCGGGCTGCTTCTGGGCGTTCGTTACCGGGACGACCTGGTCGGAAATGGGAGCGGAGGCGGACACGCGGGCACTCCACCCCGAAGTGAAGTTTCCGGCAAGGACACACTCGCGCTCGGCGCTACCCTGGCTGCTCGGCATAAGACACACTGCGCGCCATGCCCAACCTGCTCCGTCCGGTGGCGCTGGCCACCGTTGCCCTGTTGTCCGCATGCGGTGCCCGGCAGACCCCGCCGGCCACCGAGCCCGTGGCGACCACCGCCGCGGCTCCCTCCACCGCGGCCCCCACGCCGCCCACGCTGCGCCTGCCCAAGGACGTGCGTCCCAAGGGCTACGCCGTGGAGCTCACCCTGGACCCGAAGGCCTCCGCCTTCCAGGGCGTCGCGGAAATCGGCCTCGACGTGTCGAAGCCCACCACCGTCGTGTGGCTGCACGGCAAGAACCTCACCGTGAAGCAGGCCACGCTGACGCAAGGAGGCACGCCGCGCGAGGCGACCGTGCACCGGAGCGAGGCGGGAGACTTCCTGGGCTTCTCCGTGAAGGAGCCGCTGACGCTGGGCACCGCGAAGCTGCGCGTCGTCTACGAGGGCATCGCCTCCGAGAAGGAGACGGATGGCGCCTTCCGCGTGAACGAGGGCGGTGACTGGTATGTCTTCACCCAGTTCGAGCCCATCGACGCGCGCCGCGTCTTCCCGTGCTTCGACGAGCCCGAGTTCAAGGTGCCCTGGCAGTTCACCTTCCACGTGCCCGCGGGCAACGTGGCCGTCACCAACACGCCGCAGCTGGCAGAGGAGGCCCGCCCCGACGGCGGCCGCACCTACCGCTTCGGCCGCACGCAGCCCCTGCCCAGCTACCTCATCGCCTTCGGCGTGGGCCCGTTCGACTTCCTGGAGGCGGCCGACTCCGGACAGAAGAAGGTGAAGACGCGCATCATCACCCCGCGCGGCCGCACCGTGGAGGGCACGTACGCCGCCAAGGTGACGCCCGAAATCCTCGCCGCGCTGGAGGCGTACTTCGGCATCCCCTACGCATACGAGAAGCTGGACGTCATCGCGGTGCCGCTGCTCGGCGGCGCCATGGAGCACCCGGGCCTGGTGACGTTCAACTCGCAGCTCATGCTGTCCAAGCCGGAGGAGGACTCCATCGGCCGCCAGCGCGCCTTCTCGGAGACGCAGGTGCACGAGCTGGGGCACCAGTGGTTCGGCAACCTCGTCACCCTGGCGTGGTGGGACGACCTGTGGCTCAACGAGTCCTTCGCGTCCTGGGTGACGCCGCGCATCGTCGAGTCCTGGCAGCCGACGTGGGACGCGCCGGTGGAGCGCGTGCAGGACCGCAGCCGCTCGCTGGACGCCGACAGCCTCTTGTCCGCGCGCCGCATCCGCCAGCCCATCGACAGCGCCAATGACATCCACAACGCCTTCGACGGCATCACCTACGGCAAGGGCTCCGCGGTGCTGACCATGACGGAGGAGTGGCTGGGGCGCGAGGTGTTCCGCAAGGGCATCCAGCGCTACATGAAGAAGCACGCGCACGCCAACGCCACGGCGAAGGACTTCCTGGACGCGCTGTCGGCGGAGGCCGGGCAGGACGTGACGGGCGTCTTGAGCACGTTCCTGGACCAGGGCGGCGCGCCGCTGGTGACGGCGACGCTCGAGTGTGGCGCGGGCCAGCCCAAGGTGGTGCTCACCCAGCAGCGCTACCTGCGCCTGGGCTCGAAGGCGCCCCAGCCGCAGACGTGGAAGGTGCCCGTGTGCGTGAAGTACGCGGTGGGCAACAAGGACGCGAAGGCGTGCACGGTGCTGGAGGGCGAGCGCGCCGAGGTGGCCCTGACGGAGGCGAAGACGTGCCCGGCCTGGGTGTTCCCCAACGCGGAGGGCGCGGGGTTCTTCCGCATCCAACTGGCGGGCGAGGCGGCGAAGAAGCTGACGAAGGCGGGCATGGCGAGGCTGTCGCGCGCGGAGCGGGTGGCGCTCTTGGGCGACGTGCGGGCGCTGGCGCTGGCCGGGGCGCTGCCGGCCTCGGAGGCGCTGGCCCTGGCGGAGCGCTCGGCGCACGACCCGGACCGGGTCATCGTCGAGAGCACCATGGAGATGCTGGACCTGGTGAGCACGCGGCTGCTGCCGGAGAGCCGGCATGCGGACCGGGCGCGCTTCCTGCGTGAGACGTACGGCCCCCGGGCCCGGGAGTTGGGCTTCGTGCCGCGCAAGGGCGAGAGCGAGGACACGCGGCTGTTGCGTCCCCGCGTCATCCGGCTCGCGGGCCGCGACGGCGCGGACCCGAAGCTGGTGGCGGAGGCGAAGGGGCTCGCGGACAAGTGGCTCGTCAACCCCGCGGCGGTGGACCCGGAGATGGTGGACGCGGTGCTCTCCATCGCCTCGGCGCACGGGGACGCGGCCTTCCAGCAGAAGCTGCTGACGGCGGTGCGCTCGGAGAAGGACCGCTCGCGGCGCGGGGACATGATTCTGGCGCTGAGCGGCTTCGTCGACCCGGAGCTGGTGAAGCAGAACCTGGGGCTCGTCTTCGAGAAGGGGATGGACCCGCGCGAGACGGTGTGGATGGCGTTCGCGGCCTCGCAGCACGTGAAGACGCAGGGCGTGGCGTTCGACTTCGTGACGAAGAACTACGACAAGCTCGTGGGCGACTCGCCGGACGCGCTCCTGCCGCAGGACGCGGCGGGGCGGCTGTCCTTCGTGGGCCGCGCGTTCTGCGGTGAGGAGCAGCGCAAGGCGCTGGCGGAGTTCTTCACGCCGCGCGCCGAGAAGGCCCCGGGGGGGCCTCGCACGCTGGCGCAGGTGCTGGAGTCGGTGGACCAGTGCGTGGCGCTGAAGGCCGCGCAGGCCCAGAGCGTCGAGTCGTTCCTCGACGGCCGCGTCACCCACCCCCAGCCGAAGCTGCAGAAGACGCGCTGAAGCGGGTGTCGCGCAAAGCCCGGAGGGCCTTCGTGGCTCTCCGGGCGGTCCGCGGGCTACTTCCGGCCGCGCGACATGAACGCCATGAAGGCCTCCTGGGCCTCCGTGGAGCCCAGGCGCTCGATGAACTTCGCGCCCTCGCGCGCGAGCGTGGCGTGGGTCTGCTCGCGCAGCGGGCCGCGAATCAGCTCCTTCGTCACGCGCACGGCCTCGGCGGGGCGGGAGGCCAGGGTGCGGGCGCGCTCGGTGGCGACCTCGTGGAGGCTCGCGTCGGGGACGACCTTGTTGATGATGCCGGCGCGCAGCGCGGTGGCCGCGTCGAAGGGCTCGCCGAACAGGAGCAGCTCGCTGGCCAGCGCGTAGCCGGCCATGCGCGGCAACAGCAGGCTGCTGGCGCCCTCGGCGCACAGGCCCAGCTGCACGAAGGGCATGTGGAAGCGCGCGCGCTCGGTGGCGATGACGTAGTCACAGTGCAGCAGCATGGTGGTGCCGATGCCCACCGCCGGGCCGTCCACCGCCGCGAGCACGGGCTTGGGCGCGTCCACCAGCGCCTTGAGGAAGAGGAACACGGCGCTGTCCTCGCCCGCGGGCGGGTGCTCCATGAAGTCGCCGATGTCGTTGCCCGCGGTGAAGACGGTGCCGGCGCCGATGAGCAGCACCACGCGGACCTCGTCGTCCGTCGCCGCCTGCTGGAGCGCGGCGGTGGCCGCCTCGTACATCGCATGCGTGAAGGCGTTCTTCTTCTCGGGTCGGTTGAAGGTGAGGGTGAGGACCCCCGCTTCCCGCTTCGTCAGCAACGTGTCGGACATGGCGCCGGAGCCTAGACCGACTCGCGCCGGGGCGCGGGCGGAACTTGCGGCCCACCCCGCGTGTGCTCCGTCTCCCTACGCGAAGCGGCTCAGGGCCGCAGCGCGCGGGCCACCAGCGGCGCGAGCGTCACCACCCTGTGCTCGATGGGCAGCCCCGAGCGCGGCTCCACGCTGTCGGTGGAGACCAGCTGCCCCAGGGGCAGCGTGCGCAGGCGCTCCACCGCCGGGCCCACGAGCAGCGCGTGCGTCGTCACCACCGTGAGGTCGTCCGCGCAGCCCGCGTCGCGCAGCGTGCCCGCGGCCGCCACCAGCGTGCCGCCGGTGGACACCATGTCGTCGACCAGGATGGGGCGCTTGCCCCGCACCTCGCCCATGAGGCCGCTGGCGTGCACCTGGTCCCCGCTCAGCCGCACCTTGTGAATCACCGCCCAGGGGCGCCCGAGCAGCCGCGCCAGCGCCTCCGCGCGCTTCACCGCGCCCAGGTCCGGCGCCACCACCACGGACGTGTCGCTCACCCTGGGCAAGAGCGCGTCCGCGAGCAGCGGCAGCGCGGTGAGGTGCTCCAGGGGCGAGTCGAAGCACCCCTCCAGCGCGGGGCTGTGCAGGTCCACCACCAGCACCCGCGCGAAGCGGCCCTGGGACAGCATGTCCGCCACCAGCCGGCCACCCAGGGGCTCGCCGGGCCGGGCGCGCCGGTCCTGTCGCGCGTAGCCCAGGTAGGGCACCACCGCCTCCAGCCGCGCCGCGCCGGCCCGCCAGCACGCGTCCGCCATCAGGAGCAGCTCCAGCAGGTGCTCCCCCGCGGGCGGCGTCAGCGACTGCACCAGCACCACCGTGCGGCCCCGCACCGAGGCGGGCACCTCCAGGTGCATCTCCCCATCCGGGAAGCGCTCGAAGTGACAGTCGGCGAGGGGCACGCCCAGGGCCAGGGCGAGCTCCCGCCCGAGGTGCGGACTGGCGGTGCCGGTGAGGAGGAGGGGGTCCATGGGCCGCACCCTAGCGCGCCCGGTGCCCCGGAGCGCGGGCCCCCGCCGTCCGCCCCGGGCACATGCCTCCAGGCGGGCCGTGGGTCGCCCCTCCGGCGCAAGCAGGCCGGGCCGTGCTTTTCCTTGGGAGCAAGGAGGATGACGCATGCGCTTTCGCGACAGGGCCGATGCCGGACGCAGGCTGGCGGCCACGCTCTTGCCCTACCGGGGCTCCAACGTGCGCGTGTTGGGGCTGGCCCGGGGCGGCGTCCGGGTGGCGTACGAGGTGGCCCGCGCGTTGGAGGTCCCCCTGGACATCTGGGTCTCGCGGCGACTGAGCATCCCCGGCCGGGTGATGACGCTGGGCGCGGTCTCCGAGAACGGCGCCCGGTTCCTGCTCTCGGATTCCCTGCGCCTTATGCCCATGCCCCGCGCGGAGGTCGACGCCCTGGTGTCCGACGAGGCGGCCGAGGTGGAGGCGCAGGTGCGGCGCCTGCGCGGGCGGGCCCAACCGGAGCTGGGCGGCTGCACGGTCATCCTGGTGGATGACGGCGTGCTGACGGGCGCCACGGCCGCCGCCGCGCTCGTCGCCTTGCGACAGTTGCACCCGGCGCGCCTGGTGATGGCCACGCCCGTGGCGTCGCCGCGAGGGCTGGAGGTGGTGCGCGCGGAGGCGGACCAGGTGTCGTGCGTGGAGACGGAGCCGGGCCTGCGCACCGTGGCCGAGGCGTACGACGACTTCCGCGCGTTCCCGGACGTGGAGCTGCAGAGCCTGGTGGAGCGCTCGCGCCAGCCGCCGTGGCGCTCGCGCTCGGTGCTGGAGTCCGCGGACCCGGGCGGCTCCTGGATGTGAGTCGTGAGCCGTGACGCGTTCTGGAGTCCCCCGCAATCCAAGAGGTCCGCCGCGATGACGACCGAGGTCAGCCTGGATGTGGACGTTCGCGAGGTGAGGGTCCGCTCCGGCCACGCGGAGCTGGGAGGCAGCCTGGGGGTTCCGCCCGGCGCGCGCGGGCTGGTGGTCTTCGCGCACGGCAGCGGCAGCAGCCGGTTCAGCCCGCGCAACGTCGCCGTCGCGCGCGGCCTGCGCGAGGCGGGGCTGGGCACGCTGCTGTTCGACCTGCTCACCGAGGACGAGGAGGCGATGGACCTGGGCACCGGCGAGCTGCGCTTCGACATCCCGTTCCTCGCGCGGCGGCTCATCGCGGTGACGCGCTGGGCGCGGGCGCGGCCGGAGCTCGCGGGGCTGGGCCTGGGCTACTTCGGCTCCAGCACGGGCGCGGCGGCGGCGCTGCTGGCGGCGGCGCTGCATCCCGGGGACGTCCAGGCGGTGGTGTCGCGCGGCGGCAGGCCCGAGCTGGCCGGGCCCGCGCTCGGGCGGGTGCGCGCGCCCACGCTCCTTCTGGTGGGGAGCCTGGACGTGGACGTGCTCGAGCTGAACCAGGAGGCGTTCGACGAGCTGCTCTGCGCCAAGTCCCTGGTCGTCATCCCCGGCGCCACGCACCTGTTCGAGGAGCCCGGCGCGCTGGGGGACGTGGCGCGCCGCGCGGCCGACTGGTTCTCCCGCCACCTGGACGCCCCCGGGTTCGCCGCGCGCGAGTGAGGTCGTCCTGGGGACTCGCGGTGCGACGGCGCGCGGACGGGCCGTGGACCGTCGGGGGCTCGCGCCGGAGCCAAGCTTTGGCGCACCGCCCGGACGCGCGGGCTGCTATAGGCAGGTGCATGCCCTCGCGTGAACCACGCTTCGTCTGGTTGGACCTGGAGATGACCGGGTTGGACCCCGAGTCCTGCGCCATCATCGAGATTGGCGTCATCATCACCGGCCCCGACCTGCGCCCGCTCGCGGAAATCGAGCGGGTCATCTGGCAGCCGGAGGAGGTGCTCCTGCGCATGGAGCCCGTCGTGCGCGAGATGCACACGCGCAACGGCCTCCTGGAGAAGGTGCGCGCCTCCAGCACCTCGCTGCGCGTGGCCGAGCGCGAGGTGACGGCGCTGGTGGCCGAGCACTGCCCGCTGGGCGAGGGCGTGCTGGCCGGCAACTCCATCCACACCGACCGCCGCTTCCTGTTCCAGTACATGCCCCTGCTCGAGCGCTACCTGCACTACCGCATGGTGGACGTCACGAGCCTCAAGGTCCTCACGCGCGCCTGGTACCCGAACCTCGTCGAGCCGCGCAAGCCGCCCTCCGGGCACACCGCGCTCGCGGACCTGCGCTCGAGCATCAACGAGCTCCAGTACTACCGGGACACGCTCTTCCGCGCGACGCCGGGCTGAGCGGCGTCACGCTCGAGGGCCTCAGCCCTGGGAGCCCTCGCCGCTCCCGGGCACGGGCCCGTTGGGGCCGCCCAAGAGCTCGCTGATGGTGTCCAGCAGCAGGTCCAGCTCGAAGGGCTTGGCCAGGAACCTCGCGCTGGAGCGCCGCTCCTCGTCGGAGATGCGCCCGGCGCTCATGACGACGACGGGGATGGTCTTCAGGGCGGGGTCGTCGCGCATGCGGCGCAGCATCTCCCGCCCGTCCATCACCGGCATCATCAGGTCCAGCAGCACCAGGTCCGGCTTGATGTCCGCCATCCGCTGGAGCCCCTCCGCGCCGTTGAAGGCGGTGAGGATGCCGTAGCCCTCCACGGAGAGGATGTCCTGGAGCGCCTCGACGATGGCCAGCTCGTCATCGACGATGAGCAGCCGCTTCATCGAAGCCCTTCCTCCCTTCGCCAGGCGCCCTCGGCGCGCTCATGGGCCGCATCTCGCCAGACGTCATTCCACCCGCGCGCCCCTGGGCGCAAAGCTAGGGGAAAGTCCGGCGCAAGCCACGCATTTGCGTGAGGTGTGTTCGGAATATTGCGCTCGAGGTGGCTCACCGCAGGCGCGCTCGCAGCAGGTGTTTCTGCACCTTGCCCAGCGCGTTTCGCGGCAGGGAGTCCATGAAGACGACGCGGCGGGGCTTCTTGAAGCTGGCCAGCCGGTCCTTGCACCACTCCACCAGCGCCTGGGCCTCCGGGGCGTGCACGCCCGGCGGGGGCACCACCACGGCGACCACCTGCTCGCCGTAGTCCGCGTCCGGCAGGCCCAGCACCGCCACCTCGGCCACGCCCGGGTGGGTGGCGAGCACCTCCTCCACCTCGCGCGGGTACACGTTGAAGCCCCCGCAGATGATGAGCTCGCGCGCCCGCCCGGTGATGCGCAGGTAGCCGTCCGCGTCGAGCTCGCCCAGGTCCCCGGTGTGGAACCACCCCTCCGAGTCGAACGACTCGCTCGTCGCGTCCGGACGCCGCCAGTAGCCGGCGAAGACGTGGGGGCCGCGGACCTCGATTTCCCCCGTCTCGCCCTGGGGCAGCGGGCGGCGGGTGCGCACGTCCACCACGCGGGCCTCCTGGCCGGGGAAGGGGAAGCCCACCGTGCCGGGGCGGCGCTCGCCGTCGTACGGGTTGGTGGTGTTCATGATGGTTTCCGTCATGCCGTAGCGCTCGAGGATGCGCGCGCCGAAGTCGTGCTCGATGTCATGGAACAGCTGGGGGCTCAGGGGCGCCGAGCCGGAGACCCAGAGCCTCAGCTCCCGGGGCTTCACGCCCGTGCGTCGCGACTCCTCCAGCAATCGTCCATACATGGTGGGCACACCAAAGAACATCGTCAGCGACGTGTCATCGCGCAACGTCGCCAGCGCGTCGGTGGCCACGAAGCGCCGGTGCAGCTCCAGGCTCGCGCCCGTGTACAGCGTGCCGTGCAGGCCCACCATCAAGCCGTGCGTGTGGAACAACGGCAGGGTGTGCAGCAGCCGGTCCGCCGCCGTCCACCGCCACGCCTCGGTGACGGCCTTGACGTTGGCCAGCAGGTTCCTGTGCAGCAGCATGGCGCCCTTGGAGCGCCCCGTGGTGCCGGACGTGTAGCCCAGCACCGCCAGGTCCTCGGGCCGCGGCAGCGCCAGCGCCAGCGTGGACTGGCTCCCCTCGGTGACGAGCGTGTCGAAGTCGATGACCTCCAGCGACGCGGGCGGCGTCACCGTGGGCGCCTCCACCGTCACCAGCCACTGCAGCGTGGGCAGCTGCTCGCGCAGCGGCGCCAGCTCCGCCACGCCCGCCGCGCCGGTGACACACGTGTGCACCTCCGCGTCCGCCAGGATGTGGGCCAGCTCCACCTGGCGATACGCCGTGTTCACCAGCACCACCACGCCCCCCGCGTACTGCACGCCCAGGTAGGCGACGATGAAGCTCGGGCTGTTCTCCAGGAAGAGCGCCACGCGCTCGCCCGGTTGCAGGCCGCGCTGGCGAAGTCCCCGGGCGAGCGCCGCGACGCGCGCGGCCAGCTCTCCGTAGGAGGTCGACTCACGCTCGAACGTGAGCAGCGGCCGTGCTGGCGCGCCGTGGGCGTGGTCCAGGAAGGCCTCGAGCAGGGACGAAGTCATTCGCACCGCAGCCTACTGCCGTGGCTTCGTCTGGGAACAAGCTGTGAGTCAATTTTGACGCTCTAGAATGGTATTAACTGCATAGTCTGCAATTCTAGTCGACGCTGACCTCACCCGGGAGACGGGGAGTGTTTGCCGGGCCGGACCGCACGCGCATCCGGGTCGCGCGGTTGTTCGCTTCTGGGACATCACTTCGCGGAAGCGGGCACGGCCTGGGGCGAGGGGGGCCCTGCCTCCAACGATTCTGTGGGGTTGGTGCGCGAGGAGGTGTTGGCACGCGGCTCGCTCTAGGGCCTGGCGTGGACATTCCCAAAGCCAAGAAGCCTCGCCGCAAGCCCTGGGTCTTCGCCATCGGAGGCGCGCTCGCCCTCATCCTCGTCACGGTGGGGCTGGGCCGGCTGCGCCCCGCGGCGCCGTCGGTGGACCGGGCCTCGGTGTGGTTGGACACGGTGAAGCGCGGCCCCATGGTGCGCCAGGTGAAGGGCGCGGGCACGCTGGTGCCCGAGTACATCCGCTGGCTGACGGCGGACACGGCGGGGCGCGTGGAGCGCATCCACGTGCGGCCCGGCGCCGAGGTGAAGGCGGACACGCTCCTGATGGAGCTGTCCAACCCGGACGTGCAGCTGCAGATGCTGGAGGCCGAGCGGCAGCTGGCGAGCGCGGAGGCCGAGTACATCCAGCTGCGGATGACGCTGGAGACGCAGCGGCTGGCGCAGGAGGCGACGGTGGAGACGCTCACCGCGGAGTCCTCGGACGCCGCGCGCCGGGCGTCGGCGAACACGGCGCTGGCCCAGAAGGACCTCATCCCCGCGCTCGAGGCGCGGCAGCAGGGGGAGAAGGCGGGCGAGCTGACGCGCCGGCTGGAGTTGGAGCGCAAGAAGCTGACCGTGGTCGCCGCGAGCATGAAGGACCAGCTGGCCGCGCAGGCCGGACAGGTGGAGCGATTGAAAGCGGTCGCGCGCTTCCGTCGTACCCAGGTGGACTCGATGAAGGTGGTCGCCGGGGAGGATGGCGTGCTGCAGGAGCTGCCGTTGGAGCTGGGCCAGTGGGTGACGCCGGGCGTGCTGCTGGCGAAGGTGGTGAAGCCCGAGCGGCTCAAGGCGGAGCTGAGAATCGCCGAGACGCAGGCGCGCGACATCGTCCAGGGCCAGAAGGCGCTGGTGGACACGCGCAACGGCGTCGTCGAGGGCACGGTGGCGCGCGTGGCGCCGGCGGCCAGCCAGGGCACGGTGCGGGTGGAGGTGTCCCTGCCGGCCCAGCTGCCCCGGGGCGCGCGGCCGGACCTCACGGTGGAGGGCACGGTGGAGCTGGAGCGGCTGGCCAACGTGCTGTCGGTGGGGCGCCCGGCGGGCGCGCAGCCCAACGGGACGATGTCGCTCTTCCGTTTGATGCCGGGAAGCGACGAGGCCGTGCGGGTGCCGGTGCAGCTGGGCCGGGGCTCGGTGAATGCCGTGGAGGTGCTCCAGGGCCTCGCGGAAGGTGACCAGGTGGTGCTTTCGGACATGGCCGCGTGGGACGCGGTGGAGCGGGTGAGATTGCGATGACGACGACGACGAGCAGTGTGGAGACCCCCGCTTCCGAGGACGCGGCGGTGCTCTCCGGTGGACCCAAGGCGGACCCGAGCAAGGCCCTCATCACGCTGGAGGGGCTGACGAAGGTGTTCGAGACGGAGGAGGTGGAGACGCACGCGCTCTCCAACATCCACCTCAACATCCGCCAGGGTGAGTGGGTGGCCATCGTCGGCCCGTCGGGCTCGGGCAAGTCGACGCTGCTGGCGGTGCTGGGGTTGCTCGACACGACGACGCGCGGCACGTACCTGCTGGACGGCAAGAGCGTGCTGGACTTGTCCGCCACGGACCGCGCGCTGGTGCGCAACCGGCACATCGGCTTCATCTTCCAGAGCTTCAACCTCATCGGTGATTTGACGGTGTTCGAGAACGTGGAGCTGCCCCTGACATACCGGGGCATGCCCGCCGCCGAGCGCAAGCAGCGGGTGGAGCGCGCGCTGGAGAAGGTGGGCATGGCGCACCGCGCGCGGCACATGCCGGGGCAGCTCTCGGGTGGTCAGCAGCAGCGCGTGGCCGTGGCGCGCGCGGTGGCGGGAGACCCGCTCATCCTGCTGGCCGACGAGCCCACGGGCAACCTCGACTCGAAGAACGGCGAGGCGGTGATGCAGTTGCTCTCCGAGCTGCACAAGGCGGGCGCCACCATCTGCATGGTGACGCACGACCCCGCGCACGCGCGCACCGCCACGCGCACGGTGAGCCTCTTCGACGGCCGCATCGTGCAGGACGAGCAGCGCCGCTGACCGTCCGTCGTCCCCTTCGACACGCGGACTCCCCCACGCATGGAAAACCTTCTACAGGATGTCCGCCTGGCGCTGCGCTCGCTGCGCAAGAGCCCCGGCTTCACGCTGGTGGCGGTGCTGGCGCTGGCGCTGGGCATCGGCGCGAACAGCGCGGTCTTCAGCGTGGTGAACGGCGTGCTGCTGGTGCCGCCGCCCTTCGCGGCGCCGGACCGGCTGATGGACGTGTCGAACGACTTCGCCCGCGCGGGGCGCAAGGGGCTGACGTCCTCGGTGGCGGAGTACCAGGACGCCGCGAGGCTGCCCGTCGTCTTCTCCTCGGTGGCGGCGTACACGGATGACAGCGTGACGCTGACGGGCGTGGACACTCCGCAATCGCTGGTGATGGTGGAGGCCACCGCCTCCTTCCTGCCCACGCTCGGCGTGGCGCCCATGCTGGGCCGCAACTTCACCGAGGCGGAACAGACGCAGGGCAATGACCGGGTGGTGGTGCTCACGCACCAGACGTGGCGCGCGCACTTCTCCGAGGACCCGAGCGTGCTGGGACGCACGCTCCAGCTGAACGGAGAGCCGTACACCGTCATCGGCGTGCTGCCGCACGGGGTGGCGTTCCCGGCGGGCTCGCAGCTGTACAAGCCCTTCGCGCCCTCGGCGGAGCTGGCGTCCGAGGACAAGCGCGACACGCGGTTCCTGGAGGTCATGGCCCGGCTGAAGCCCGGCGTGACGCTGGAGGCGGCGCGCGAGGACCTGGAGCGGGTGTCGCGGCAGCTCGCCCAGGAGCATCCGAAGTACGCGCAGGGCCAGCGCACCATCGCCCTGAAGTCGCTGGAGGACGAGGTGGTGGGCGAGGTGCGCGGGACGCTGTGGCTCTTGCTGGGCGCGGTGGGCTTCGTGCTGCTGGTGGCGTGCGGCAGCGTGGCGAACCTGCTGCTGGCCCGAGCCGCGGCGCGCGAGCGCGAGGTGTCCATCCGCGCGGCGCTGGGCGCGAACCGCGCGCGCCTGGTGGCGCAGTTCCTCACCGAGAGCCTGTTGCTGTCGCTCCTGGGCGGGGCGCTGGGGCTGCTCTTCGCGCTGTGGGGCACGGACGTGCTGCTCGCCTTCGTGGGAGACGCGTTGCCGCGCGCGACCGAGGTGCGGCTGGAGGTGCGCTCGGTGCTGTTCACCGGTGGGGTGAGCCTGTTGTCGGGACTGGTGTTCGGGCTGGTGCCGGCGCTGCAGGCGAGCCGCGCGGACCTGAACGCGGCGATGCGCGAGGGCTCGCGCGGCACGGCGGGCGGGCGCTCCGGGAAGCTGCGCTCCGGGTTGGTGGTGGGGCAGGTGGCCTTCGCGCTGGTGCTGCTGGTGGGCGCGGGGTTGTTCGGCCGGAGCCTGCTGGCGCTGCTGTCGGTGGACCCCGGCTTCCGGCCCGAGGGCGTGCTCACCGCGCGGCTGACGCTGCCGGAGAACCGCTACGCGACGACGGAGCAGCAGGGCGCCTTCCAGCGCGAGCTCCTGACGCGCCTCCAGGCCCTGCCCGGCGTGGAGTCCGCGGGGCTCACCAACCTGCTGCCCCTGGGCCGCTCGGTGACGTTCGGCTTCGACATCGACGGGCGCACGAAGGGCCCCGACGAGGTGTGGCCCGCGGTTCAGCTGCGCACCGTGAGCCCGGACTACCTCTCCACGCTGGGCATGCGGCTGCGCGAGGGGCGGCTGCTCGAGGCGACGGACGTCCCGGGCACGGCGTGGGCGGTGGTCATCAACAAGACCTTCGCGGACGCGTACTGGCCCCAGGGCAACGCGCTGGGGCAGCGGCTGAAGTTGAGGTACCCGAAGGCCGAGTGGGCCACGGTGGTGGGCATCGTCGAGGACGCGCGCGAGTGGGCCTTGGACAAGCCGGTGGTGCCCATGGCGTATTACTCGCTGCCGCAGCTGGGCGGCTCGCACCTGGCGCTCGCCGTGCGGACGAAGGCCGGGGCCCCGGAGGCGCTGCGCGCGGGCATCGCCGCCGAGCTGCGCCAGGTGGACGCGGACGTGCCGCTGTTCGGCGTGGCGCCGCTGACGCGGCTGGTGGACGAGTCCATCGGCGCGCGGCGACTGTCGGCGCTGCTCATGGGCCTGTTCGGCGGCACCGCGCTGCTCTTGGCGGCGCTGGGCCTCGCGGGCGTCATCGGCTACTCGGTGGCGCAGCGCACGCGGGAGCTGGGCATCCGCATGGCGCTGGGCGCGGCGCGCTCGGACGTGCTGTGGCTGGTGCTGCGCCAGGGCCTGAGCCTCGCGGGGCTGGGGGTGGTGCTGGGCCTGGGGTTGTCGCTGGGCCTCGCGCACCTCTTGCGCTCGCTGCTGTACGGCGTGGCGGCGTACGACGCGTGGACCTTCGCGGGCGTCGCGGCGCTGCTGGGCGCGGTGGCGCTGGCGGCGACGTGGCTGCCGGCGCGCCGGGCCACGCGCGTGGACCCCATCATCTCCTTGCGCTCCGAGTGAGCACGAAAGAAGCACGCACCATGTCCTCTCCCCTCATCTCCCTGCGCCAGGTCGAGAAGTCCTATCCCCTGGCGGGCGGCCGCACCTGGGTGCTGCGCAACATCGATTTGGACATCCAGGCCGGCGAGTTCGTCACGCTGATGGGCCCCTCCGGCGCGGGCAAGTCCACGCTGTTGTCCGTGCTGGGCATGCTCGACGCCGAGTGGAAGGGCGAGTACGTCCTGGACGGCCAGGCCGTGCACGCGATGAAGCCCAAGGAGCGCGGGGAGCTGTCCCGCCGCACCATCGGCTTCGTGTTCCAGCAGTACCACCTGCTCGACAACCTCACGGTGGCCGAGAACCTGGAGGTGCCGCTGTCCTACCGCAACCTCAAGCGCGGCGAGCGCGAGGCGCTGGTGGGCGACATGCTCGACCGCTTCCAGCTGGTGGGGAAGAAGGACCTGTTCCCCTCGCAGCTCTCCGGCGGTCAGCAGCAGCTGGTGGGCATCGCCCGCGCGCTCATCGCCACGCCCAAGGTCCTGTTGGCGGACGAGCCCACGGGCAACCTCCACTCGGCGCAGGCGAAGCACATCATGGAGGTGTTCCAGACGCTCAACCAGCAGGGCACCACCATCATCCAGGTGACGCACTCGGAGGCCAACGCGGCCTACGGCCACCGCATCATCCAGCTCGCTGACGGCTGGCTCCAGAAGTCCTGAGAGTTTCGCGAGGAACGCCATGCTGAGCGACCTGTCGATGGACGTGAAGTACGCCCTGCGGACGATGCGCCAGTCGCCCGTCTTCACGGTGGCGGCGGTGCTGGTGTTGATGCTGGGCATCGGCGTGACGACGGCGCTGTTCAGCGTCGTGGACGCGGTGCTGCTGCGCCCCCTGTCGTTCCCGGAGCCGGAGCGACTGGTGGTGCTGTCCAACGCGCGGCCCGGGAAGTCCCTGGCGCGCTACAGTCTGCCCAACTACGAGGACGTCGCGCGGCGCTCCACGCAGCTGCGCTCGATGACCGCGTACGGCCAACGGCTGATGAACCTCACCGGCCAGGGTGACGCCGAGCAGCTGCGCGGCGCGGTGGTGGTGGGGGACTTCTTCGGGGCCTTCGGTACGAAGCCGATGCTGGGCAGGACCTTCGCGCCCGAGGAGCGCGCCGCGCCGCTGACCGTCATCTCGTACGCGCGCTGGCTGAAGGAGGGCGGCGGCGCGGGCGTGCTGGGCCGCACGCTGACGCTGGGCGGTCAGCCCTACACGGTGATTGGGGTGATGCCGCCGTCCTTCGACGCGCCCTCCCTCACCACCGAGGTCTGGGTGCCCTTCGACAGCCTGCCGGGCGCGGCCACGTCGGATGAGCGCACGCAGCGGGGCTTCCGCTCCTTCGCCGTCGCGGCGAGGCTGGCCCAGGGCGCGACGCTCGAGTCGGCCCGGCACGAGCTGGAGGGCCTGCGCGAGGAGCTGCTCGCGCGGGACGACACCACCCTGGGGTTGCGGGTGGTCCGCTACGACGAGCACCTCACCCAGGGCGTCAGCCTGCTGCTGTGGGTGCTGCTGGGCGCGGTGTCCCTGGTGCTGCTGCTGGCGGCGGCCAACGTGGCGCACCTGCAGCTCGCGCGGGCGGCGGCGCGGCAGCGGGAGATGGGCATCCGCGTGGCGCTGGGCGCCGGGCGTGGCCGGCTGATGCGTCAGCTCCTCACGGAGAGCGTGCTGCTGGCGCTGATGGGCGGGGTGGGCGGCGTGCTGCTGGCGCTGTGGATCACCGATGTGTTGATGGCGCTGGGCGCCGACAAGCTGCCCCGCTCGGGCGAGGTGGTGGTGCATGGCCGCGTGCTCGTCTTCGCGCTGGCGGTGACGCTGACCACGGGCGTGGGCGTGGGGCTGGTGCCGGCGCTCCAGCGCACGCAGCTGTCGCCGGCGACGGTGCTGGGGCGCGGAGCGACGGAGACGTCCCGCGGGCGCGCGCACGCGGCGCTGGTGGTGGCGGAGGTGGCGCTCGCGCTGATGCTCGTCACCTCGGCGGGGTTGATGCTCAAGAGCTTCTGGCGGATGTACCAGTCGGACCCGGGTCTGGACCCGGCGGGCGTCTTCGTGGCCCGGCTGGCGCTGCCGCAGGGCCGCTATGACACGCCGGAGCGGACGGAGGCCTTCCATCGGGAGCTGACGGCGCGGCTCTCCGCGCGTCCGGAGGTCGCTGGCGTGGGCGTGGGCGAGAGCCTTCCGGCGGGGGGCTCCATCTCGCGCTCGGGTTACTGGAAGGAGGGCTCCGAGGATCCACCCGTGCGTCCCGACGCGCTCATCAACGCCGCCACGCCGGGCTTCCTGGAGGCGCTGCGCGTGCCGCTGCGGGCGGGGCGGCTCCTGACGGAGGCGGACGGAGCGAAGGCGCCCCGGGTCGCGGTGGTGAGCGAGCGCTTCGCGCGCGAGGTCTTCCCGGACCAGGACCCGATTGGCCGCCGCATCTCCTTCGGAGGTGACGACGAGCAGGGCAACCCGCTGTGGACGACGGTGGTGGGCGTGGTGGCGGACGTGGCGTACGCGGGGGTGGAGACGGGGCACGAGCCCACCGCGTACGTCCCCATGGCGCAGGAGCCGACGACGGACGGGCAGCTCGCGGTGCGGGCGGCGCCGGGCCTGGACCCGAGGACGCTGGAGTCGGTGGTGCGCGAGGAGCTGCGCGCGGTGGACTCCTCGGTGGCGCTGGCGCGCGCGAGCACGCTGGAGGAGCGGCTGGCGATGGACTTGGGACAGCCGCGCTTCCGGGCGGTGCTGCTGGGGGCCTTCGGCGTGCTGGCGCTGGTGCTCGCGGCGGTGGGCATCTACGGCGTGATGTCGTACTCGGTGGCGCAGCGCTCGCACGAGATGGGGGTGCGGCTGGCGCTGGGCGCGCGCGGCGTGGATGTGCTGTGGCTGGTGGTGGGGCAGGCGCTGCGGCGGGTGGGGCTGGGGTTGGGCCTGGGCCTGCTGGGCGCGCTGGCGGCCCATCGCATCATGGAAGGGCTGCTGTATGGCATGGGCGCGCTGGATGTTCCGGTGTTGGCGGGCGTGGCGCTGTTGCTCCTGGGTACCGCCTGGCTGGCGAGCTGGCTTCCGGCTCGCAGGGCGGCGAGCGTGGACCCCGCGTCGGTGCTTCGTCGCGGCTGAGTCCCTTCCTTTCTGGCACTCTCTTTCTCCTGGATGACCTCCGTGTCCGAATCACTCTCCGTTTCCGTTCCCACCCCCGTCCCTGCGTCGCCGGCCCTGGTGGCCGCCGCGAGGCCCTCGCGCATCCTCATCGCGGACGACCAGGCCGACGTGCTGGAGGCCCTGCGCCTGCTGCTCAAGCGTGACGGACACACCGTCGTCACCGCGCAGTCGCCCGCGGGAGCGCTCGCCACGCTGGAGGCCGAGGACGTGGACCTGGTCCTGATGGACCTGAACTACGCGCGCGACACCACGTCCGGCAAGGAGGGCATGGACCTGCTCGGCCGCATCCGCGCACAGGACGCGTCGCTGCCGGTGGTGGTGATGACGGCGTGGAGCAGCGTGGAGGGCGCGGTGGAGGCCATGCGTGGCGGCGCGCGCGACTACGTGCAGAAGCCGTGGGACAACACGCGGCTGCTCGCCACGCTGCGCACGCAGCTGGAGCTGAGCCGCGCGCTCAAGCGCAGCCGCCGGCTGGAGGAGGAGAACCAGCACCTGCGCCGGGGACAGGGCGGGCTGCCGAACCTGGTCTCCGAGTCGCGCGCGATGATGCCGGTGCGCCGCATGATTGAGCGCGTGGCCCCGTCGGCCGCCAACGTGCTGGTGACGGGTGAGCACGGCACGGGGAAGGAGGTGGTGGCCAGGCTGCTGCACGCGTCCTCCACGCGCGCGGACCGGGCCTTCGTGGCGGTGAACTCCGGTGGGCTGTCGGAGGGCGTCTTCGAGAGCGAGCTGTTCGGCCACGTGAAGGGCGCCTTCACGGACGCGAAGACGGACCGCATCGGCTGCTTCGAGCTGGCGGACGGCGGCACGCTGTTCCTGGACGAAATCGGGAACATGCCGCTGTCGCAGCAGGCGAAGCTGTTGCGCGTGCTGCAGACGGGGGAGCTGCACCCGGTGGGCTCGTCGAAGACGCGGCGGGTGGACGTGCGCGTGGTGAGCGCGACGAACGTGGACCTGCCCAAGGCGGTGGCCGAGGGCCGCTTCCGCGAGGACCTGCTGTACCGCCTCAACACGGTGGAGGTGCCGCTGCCGGCCCTGCGTGAGCGGCGCGAGGACATCCCGCTGCTGGCGGCGCACTTCCTGGCCGAGCACGGCAAGCGTTACGGGCGCCATGACGTGCGGATGTCGGCGGGGGCGCTGGAGGCGCTCTTGTCCTATCCGTGGCCGGGCAACGTGCGCGAGCTGGAGCACGCGGTGGAGCGCTCGCTGTTGATGGCGGTGGGCAACGAGGTGACGGCGGAGGATTTGCTGCTGCGCCGGGCGGGGCGTGAGGGGTTGTCGCGGCTGGAGGAGATGACGCTGGAGGAGGTGGAGCGCTACCTCATCGAGCGGGCGCTGGCGCGGCACGAGGGCAACGTGAGCGAGGCGGCGAAGGGGCTGGGCCTGTCGCGCAGCGCGCTGTACCGTCGGCTCCAGTACTACGGCATCAAGGGAGCAAGGTGAGGCGCGAGCGCGGGCCCTGGCCACATGACCTGCAGGTGCTGGCCCTGACGTGGCTGGCGGGACTGCCGGGCGGGGTGGCGTCGCTCGCGCTGGTGTGGACGGGAGACTTCTCGTCGAAGGTCCGCTGGACGCTCACCACGCTGGTGGTGGGCATCTTCCTGGGCGTGGGGCTCCTGGTGCGCGAGCGGGTGATGCGGCCGCTGCACGCGGTGGCGAACCTGTTGGCCGCGCTGCGCGAGGGCGACTACTCGACGCGCGGGCGGGGGGCTCGGGCGGGTGACGCGCTGGGCGAGGTGCTGCTGGAGGTGAACGCGCTGGGCGACACCTTGCGCGAGCAGCGACTGGGGGCGCTGGAGGCGGGGGCGCTGCTCGAGCAGGTGATGGAGGAGATCGACGTCACGGTGCTTGCGTTCGACGTGGCGGGGACGCTGCGGCTGGTGAACCGGGCGGGTGAGAAGCTGTTGGGCCAGTCGCGCTCGCAGTTGATGGGGAAGGGCGCGGGCTCGGTGGGGCTGGCGGACCTCTTGGAAGGGCCGGCGCCACGCAGGCTGTCGCGCATCTTCGCGGAGGAGGGCGGGCCGTACGAGCTGCGGCGCGGGGCGTTCCGTCAGGGGGGACTGCCGCATCACCTGGTGGTGATCGCCGATTTGCGACTGGCGTTGCGCGAGCAGGAGCGCGAGGCGTGGCGCCGGCTGGTACGTGTGTTGAGCCATGAAATCAACAACTCGCTGGCGCCCATCCAGTCCATCGCGGAGGCGCTGCGGGACACGCTGGTGATGGAGCCCAGGCCGTCGGATTGGGAGGACGACGCGAAGAGTGGACTGGGAATCGTGGCGAGGCGCTCGGAGGCGCTGGCGCGGTTCATGTCCGCGTATGCGCGGCTGGCGAGGCTGCCGCCGCCGGTGTTGCGAGGCGTGGAGGTGGATGGGTGGGTGCGGCGCGTGGCGGCGCTGGAGCACCGCAAGCCCGTGGCGGTGCGGACGGGGCCGTCGTTGGTGGTGCGGGGGGACTCGGACCAGCTGGAGCAGTTGCTCATCAACCTGGTGCGCAACGCGGTGGACGCGGTGCTGGCGGAGCCGCGCGGTGGCGACGTCTGGGTGTCGTGGGCGGTGTTGTCGCCGGGGGCGGTGGAGGTCTGGGTGGAGGATGAGGGCCCGGGGCTGGCGGACACGGGGAACCTGTTCGTGCCGTTCTTCACGACGAAGCCGCAGGGCAGCGGCATCGGCCTGGCGCTGAGTCAGCAGATTGCCGAGGCGCACGGTGGCACGCTGCGCCTGGAGAACCGTCCGGAGGGACGTGGGTGCCGGGCGCGGCTGAGGCTCCCGCTGGAGGGGCGCGCGGCGATGGTGGGGTGAAGGTGCTTCAGCGGAGCTCCTCGGCCAGGGCGACGATGATGCCCGAGGGGCCTCGGAGGTAGCAGAGCAGGTAGCGGTCCTGGTAGCGGGCGACCTCGCCGACGAGCTCGGCGCCGTGTTTGCGCAGGCGGGTGACGACGTCGTGGATGTCGTCGACGGCGAACATGATGCGACGCAGGCCCATGATGTTGGCGGGAGCGTTCTTCGGCTCGCCGTGGGTCGCGGCCGGGTGGTGGAACTTCGTCAGCTCCAGGCGGGTGGGGCCATTCGGGGTCCGCATCATCGCGATGTCGACCTGGACGTTCTCGAGTCCGACGCAGCGGTCGACCCAGTCACCGGCGACGGGCATCTCGCCCTCGAGCTCCAGGCCCAGCTCGGTGAAGAAGGCGATGGCCGCCGGGAGGTCCTCGACGACGATGCCGATGTTGTCCAAGCGCTTGACGGTCATGTGTTCGTGCCTGGGGGTGAAGGGGGCCGGCGGACAGCATCGCTCAGTGGGGCCAGGTACACGGCATGAAGATGCGTGTGAGTCGTTGCCCGGTGGGGCGTTCGAGCAACTGCAAAGGCAAGCGCCGTGAGCGGGTGGGTCCCAGGGGACACGATTGTCAGGCTGGCACGCCTGCCCGAGGATGGGGGTGGCTCGAACATCCCTGGCTCGCACAGCTCCACGAAACGGGAGGGCTGCCATGAAGTGCTTCAAGTGGTGGGTTTTGGCCTGTGCTGTCGGTCTGGTGATGGGATGTGGAGGCGCGTCGACCGAGGTCGCTGTCGAGGGCGAGGTGCTGGAGTCGTCCTCGCAAGAGCTCGCGGTCTGTACCGCGCTCTGTTCCTCGGGCTCGGTCAGTTGTCCGACGGGGACCTCGACGTGCACGACGACGGACTACCAGGGCGTGACGTGCGACGGGGTCTTCATGCCGTGCCCCTCCTCGCCGCCTGGGTGTATTGACGATACGCCCTGCAAGTTCGTGCACCGGACGGAGTGCGGAGAGGAGACGAGGAGGCGGTGCTGCTATCCGGTCGATATTCCTGGAAGCTGCGTCTGCTTGGGGCGATGGCAGTGCGATCCGGATTGGCCGTAGCGGGTTGGCCTGTAAGTGATTGAGTCGGGCACCTCGAGTGAGCGATTCGAGTGTTCGCCCGGGGTGTCTTTCATGGGCGGGACTGTTCTTCCGGTCGCTGGCTCGCCGCGCGAGAAGCCACGCGGCGAGGAACGGGCGACGCTCAGAAACCGCAGCAGGTGATGTACTGGTCCTGGCACAAAGCGCGGCACGCGGTGTCGCCGTTGCAGCCGGCGACACAGGCGACCCGGGCCGGGCCGCAGTACGAGGGGCACGCGGCCGTGGGGCCCGGAGGCACCAGCTCCTGCGCGGTGTGCGCGGCGACACAGACCTGCTCGCTGGCATCCAGGTTCGTCACCTCGGCACCGCTCGTGGCGACGACGCCCATCAGGCCCACCAGCATCACCACCGCGGACATGAACATCTTGTTCAGCATGGGGCTACCTCCAGGTTGTGTGGAACCGCGCCTGCGCTGCCTCACGTGAGCCCGAGGGACTCACGCGTGACTGGCGTTGCGTGCATTCCAGCACAGAGCCCTGCCCTGGAGGGACGGGTGTCCGGAGACTCAGGCCACCTGGGCGCCGGTGTCGGGCGGGGCGTCGTAGGTGGGGGTGAGGTCGACCACGTTCACGGTGACCAGGTGGTAGACGATGACGTTGCTCACCCAGAAGAACATGGCCGCGTAGTGCACGTAGATGAGCGGCGAGCCCGGCCACACCTGGAGGGGGTGGTCGAACATGTTGGCGGCCATGTAGCCACCGAACCACTCGCCCATGAAGCAGGCCACGGCGCCGATGCCCACGCGCGTCCAGACCTTCACGCGGCGCGGGTAGAACCAGAAGTAGTGCAGGGTCCACAAGAGGCCCACGCACCCGGCCCACAGAATCATGCTGCCGAAGGAGAACCAGTGGTACGGCGACTCCGGGTAGTGCCACCCCCAGTCGCCGTTCATCCATCGCCAGGCCACGTTCTGGGACAGCTCCATGAACCAGAACAGCGGTGCCACGTAGAGCACCTGCGTCATGAGGACCCTGAGGAAGCAGCTCAGCGTCTTCCAGAGTCTCACCGTGGACCCGTCGAGCGAAATCATGCCTTTGTCCCCCCCGTGTCTCGGCCTGGTTGACCGAGGGCCGTGCACTTCACAGAACGCAAGAAGTCGCATGTCTTGAGACGAACGTGGGCGACAACCCGTTGTCTCCTGACGCCAAGCCGGTGCGCGCGGATGCCACGATGCACGGCGTGCCCTGTGTCACGCGCGCGTGAAACCCGAGGGGACGCGGGGGCTTACGGTGTCTCGATGGGAAAGGCGCCGTGCGTCAGAAGCCGCGGCTCAATGCCGTGAACGGCCACGGACCTGCAGTAAGCGCGGAGCAGGGCTGTAGCTCGTGATCGAGTGTCCGCGCCGTGGCGGTTCCGAGGATGGTTGCGCCAGCGCTGCCCGGCTGTCTGCGCGCACTGCCTTGTCGTCAGTGTGGATTGCCCGACAGTTCATCCACTGCTCATGGGCCACGAGTTGGAGAGCCCCAGGAGTGGTAGCACCCCAAATGCACGGTCGGCATGGACCAGGAGCGCTGCCGAGCTCGCTGGCGGAGCAACTTGCCAGGAGCGCATGGAGCCTCATGGGTGACGGGTCCGAGTTGAGAGGTCTCTTCGTGCAGAGCGCTCAAGAGTAGGGACATGGCACAGCGCTACTTCGACCTGAGCATGGACGAATACGTCAAGGGGCGGTGGTACCTCGACGACCCGACGTCAGTGACAGGTCAGGCGTTGGAGGATGTCTGGATGTTCTCGGATGGGCGGCCCATCGCGCCACAGGCGCAGCTGAGAGTGCCCATCTCTCGTCCAGGAATACCGCTCGATATCGAGTTTGCCGGAACAGGGTTGGCACCTGTCGTGAGCGGGCGTGTGGCGTCCATCTTCCGCGAGATGGCACCAGACGATGTGCAGTTGTTCCCGGTGGAGGTCGAAGGAGAGTCGAGCCCCTATTTCATTTTGGATGTCGCTCGGACCATTCGCTGTATCGATGATGCAGCTTGCCGTGAGGTGCAGCTCTACACCGCGGACGACAAGCTGCATGCGGACCGGGTGGGCGAGTACCGGTCGGTCATCGGTCTGCGAATCGACCCAGCGAAGGTCGTGAATGCGCGCGTGTTCCGACCCTGGGGATGGCCTGCGGCCCTGATCGTCGACGAGGAACTCAAGGACGCGCTGGAGGCGAACGGTATCTCGGGAGGACGGTTCGACGAGGTCTGAGCTGCCTGGCAACTCGTCGCCGGAGCGGAGCTCCGTCACGGGTCCACGGGCACCCGTGACACAGGGAAGCGACGTACCCGGTTGGCCTGGGGCGGGAAGCACTCCAGAATCGGCGGCATGAAGCGTCTCTCCCACCTGTGTCGCGCCCCCGCCCGGGCCTTGACCCTCCTCCTCGCCCCCCTGCTGTGTGGCCTCGCCATCGAGGCTCGCGCCGAGGTAGCGGTCCAGCGCACCTTCACCAAGCTCGCCTCCTCCAACGGCCACGGCGCCGTGATGCTCGACCTGGAGCAGAAGAAGGTCTCCCACTTCCGCGAGCACCTCTTCGCCACCGAGGAGCCCGTCATCGACGGTGTGGGCAACGACGTCTTCGTCCGCGGCCAGCCCCAGGTCGTCCACGCGCGCGATGTCCTCTTCGACGCGTTCTTCGGCCTGCGCTCCGGCGGCTCCCAGCGCTGGCTGAGCGCCCAGGACGTGGACCTGGACGCGAGCGGCTACGCCCCCTGGGCCTCCGGTGAGAACGGCGGCACGGGCCTCGCGCGCATGGTCCAGCGCGTGGGTACGCTCGAAGTCACCACCTACGTCTTCGCTCCCCAGTCCGTCCCCCACGCCGCCTTCGTCATGGCCCTGCGCGTGCGCAACACCGGCACCGCGCCCTCCACCGGCGTCAGCGTCTTCTCCCTCCAGAACTTCCACCTGGGCTACGGCCGCCCCGGCGTCATGTCCGACATCGACGAGAACGGCGAGACGGTGGAACTGAGCGGCAACGACTTCGTCGAGAAGGGCTTCGCCGGCGTCGTCGTGGGCCGCCCCCTGGGCGCCGTGGCTCGCAAGGCCGCGTGGATCTCCACCGCCACGGGGGCCGCCAATGGCTACAACGTGGTGCAGAGCGGCGGCGGCCAGGACCTGCAGGACTTCACCGCGCAGCCCTCGGCCGCCAAGGGCTGGGCCACCGCCTACCAGTTCAACCTGGGTGACATCGCCGCCGGCGCGGAGAAGTGGGCCGGCGTCGCCTTCGCGCACTTCGGCAACCCCGAGGGCTCCGCCACCGCGCGCCAGTGGCTGTCCGACTACGTGGGCACCTCCGACGCCAAGGCCCTGGTCGACGCCGAGGTCGCCCGCTGGGCCTCCTTCCAGACCGACACCGTGAAGGTCCCCTCCGGCCTGTCCGACAACGAGGAGACCCTGCTGCGCCACTCCGCCGTCGTGATGCACATGGCCCAGGTCCGCTCCAGCGAGGCCTGGCTGCGCGAGTTCCTCTCCCGCGACGGCGAGCCCCGCGCGACGCGCTTCAAGGCCCCCAATGGCTCACCGGCCACGCTGCCCGGCCTGGTGAAGCACGCGGGCAAGGGCGCGGTGCTCGCGAGCCTCCCGCCCGGACAGTGGACCTACGCATGGATTCGCGACGGCGCCTACGCGGCCGCCGCCATGGCCACGCTGGGCATGAACACGGACGCGCGCGAGGCGCTGTCCTACTACCTCAACGCGGACAGCGGCCGGTTCCAGAACTGGCGCGAGCTGCAGCCGTACTCCATGCCGCCCTACATCATCACGCTCACGCGCTACCACGGCTTCGGCGTGGAGGAGACGGACTTCAACGAGGCGGGACCGAACATCGAGTTCGACGGCTTCGGCCTGTTCCTCTGGGCGCTGCGCCACTACGAGCGCACCACCGGAGACGTCACCCTCGTCGACCAGACGTGGCCCACCGTGTCCACGAAGGTGGGTGACGCGCTGGTGGCGCTCATCGACCCGCAGACGGGGCTCATCCGCGCGGACTCGTCCATCTGGGAGACACACTGGAACGGACGGCAGCGCTCGTGGACGTACACGAGCCTCACCGCGGCGCGCGGCCTGTGTGACGCGGCGGCGCTCGCCGAGCGCGTCGGTGACACCGAGCGCGCCACGCGCTACCGCAACGCCGGTGAGTCCATCCGCCGCGCGATGGCGGAGAAGCTGACGGACCACAACTTCGCGCTCGGCTCCAACCTGGAGGAGGTGCGCTCGGGTCGCGGCTACTGGGACGCGGCGGTGCTGGACGCGTTCGCGTTCGAGCTGTTCGACCCGGCGGGGAAGATTGCTCGCGAGACGATTCGCGGACTGGACCTGCGCCTGTCCTCTCCGGCGGGCGCGGGCTGGTCGCGCAACGATGACCGCTATGACCACACGGGCGGCGCGGACCTGAGCCCCTGGGGCGGCGAGTACGACAGCGCGGAGTGGGTCATCGTGAGCCTGCGCGGCGCCATGGCGAAGCGGATGGCCGGAGACCCGGAGCGCGCGGAGCGGGTGCTCAAGTGGGTGACGGACCAGTCGCTGAAGAACTACCTCGCGGTGTCCGAGACGTATGACGAGCTCAATGGCACCTACAAGTACAACTCCCCCATGGTGGGCTTCGGCGCGGGGGCGTATGCGCTCGCGCTGGCGCACCGCGCGGAGGGCACGGCCGACCCGGCGTGCGGCGCGTACCTGGACGAGAGCACCATCACCAAGACGCCCGACGCGGGCCCTGGCATGCCCGACGCCGGCCCGGGGACGCCCGATGCGGGCAACCCCGGCCAGCCCGACTCGGGTTCGTCCGAGGAGCCCCAGGTGACGGGGGGCGGCTGCAGCGCCACGGGCCCCGGCGCGATGGCGCTGTGGCTGATGCTCTCGCTCGCCGGTGTCACCGCGCTCACGCGCCGTCGGCGGGCCTGAGGCTCGCGTCAGTGCGCGCTCCATTCCGCGCGGATGGAGCGCGGCGAACCCCCCATCAGGGAGCCGCCATGAAGCGCCTGAAGAACCACTACGCCTGTTGGGGTCTGTTCCACGATTGGGATGATGCGCGCGCCGACTTCCAGCGGCGAGCCGTGCTCGAGATTCGTGCAGGCAAGCCGTCGGTGCTCGCTCCGCTCCCGCCCGAGAAGCTCGCCGAGCAGCCTGAGGCGTTGGTGGTGATGATGAATCCGGGCTCATCGGCGCCGAAGCCAGGCTTCGGTTCGCGCGAGCATGCGGGGCTCCTGGTGCCCACCAAACCCGACGCGGTCCAGTACCGGATCATGCGTGTCATGGAGGCCGTCGGCATGACCCATGTGCGGGTCGTGAACCTGTCCGATGTTCGCGCGGCCAAGAGCGCCGACCTGTTCGCGCTCATCAGCAAGGGCGCGACCCAGGCGGACCTGGGGTGCGTATTCGCAGAGGCGAATGCGGCGATTGGCACCGACGTGCTGGGCGCGCCGCTCGTCATCTGCGCATGGGGCTTGGACAAGCGGCTCGCGTCGCTCGCAGTCGAAGCGCAAGCCTGGGTCGACGCCCAAGGTGTCGCGACCGCGGGTTGTCGCAGCGACGAGGAGACGGACTTCCCCGCGTGGCGTTATCCGAAGCCGGTTCGCAACTGGGCACTGGCGCGGGCATGGCTGGAGAGCGTGACGGAGCAAGTCTCGGCGCTGTACGCGTCCACGCCGACTTCCGCTCAATCCTGACGACTTCCTCGCCGAGCCTCGTCGGGTTCGGCGAGGCGGTGCGGTGAGCCGAGAAGCTCAGCGGCGCGAGTCCTTGCGCGCCTGCGTGCGCCGGTTGCGACCCTGGACATGGGACGCGCGCCGCATCGAGCTGAAGCCCTGCTGCTTGCGAGCCCCACCCTTGCGGCGCTGGGCCTTCATCTCGCGCACCGAGCCCGTCGCGGTGCGACCCGCGGCGCTCATGCGGCGCACGGGCTTGCGCCCACCCACGGCTCGCGTCGCCGTGCCCGTGCGCGTCCTCCGCGCGCCGCCCGTGGTCCGCGTCGCCGTCCGAGTCCTCCGCGTACTCCCACCCGCGGCCCTCGTCGTCCTCCGGGCCCCCGTGGCCTTCCTCGTGACACGGGCCCGCTTGGCCATCATCGCCTCCTGGCGGTCCAGCATCGCCAGGCGCTTCTCGAAGCGCATCAGCGCCTGACGGAAGTAGGTGGCCTTGCGCCGCGTGTTCGCGTTGCCCTCGGCGCGCTTGGAGCGCGTGGGCGTGCGCCTGCCCAGGGCCTCGCGCCGCTGACGCGTGGCCAGGCCGTCATACTTGTCCATCAGCCGCCGCGCGCGCTGGATGCGACCTCGCAGCTCGCGGCGGGACAGCTCCATCAGATTGCGGGGCGCGCTGGCGAGCACGAGCTGGGCTTCGTTCTCCGTCAGCAGGGACATCTTCTTCTCGGGCGTCGTACGCAAGGGCCTGCTCCTTCGAGGCAATGTGGACTACCTCGCGCAACGTCGACACGTGTCCCCCGGGCAGCAACCTGCTCTCCAGGGCGATGGCCCCTACTCGAACACCGAGAGCTCCGAGAGCGCGGAGATGGGAATCGTCCACGAGCCTCCTCCCGCGAACACCCGCAGGCGCACGAAGCGCACCGGCACCTCCCCCGTCAGCGCCACCTCGACGAAGCGCGCCGGACGCTTCATGTCCAGCGGCCCATCCCCATAGGGGCTGTCCTCCGCCGTGTGGTCGAGCGCGGTGGAGAAGCTCGGGTCTCGTATCTCGACGTCGTCGTAGTTCTCGTACGGCGCGCTCCCCAGCGTCGCCCAGCTCCCTCCATCCAGGCTGCCCTCCACCTGGAAGAGGAGCTGGGGCGTGGCGCTCGAATGCAGCTCCACCTCCCGGATGACGGCGTGCCGGGGACGGATGGGGGCCTCCCACTGGAGCACCACCTCGTTCACGCCGGAGTCCACCTCGCCCTGCGTGGTGCGCACCTTGCGCAGCAGACCATCCGTGTACGGACACGGCTCGCCCACGGGAGCAGGCGTGCACGCGGCCCCTCGGCTCACGGGGTGCAACGTGCCCACGGGCACGGGGACACGCGGACCCCGCCACTCCACGCGGAACGACACCGAGCTGTCATTGGAGGCCAGCGGGCGGAAGATCCACGTGCCCAGGCTCACCGCGCGCACCTGCGCCTCCACCCCGGCGAAGTCCTCCAGTTGATAGGGATTGGGACGCCAGGGCGCCGCCGCGTCATGGACCTCCCAGAGCCTTCCTCCCGGGCCATGCAGCTGGACCACGGGGTAGGGCGTCCACGGCTCGATTGCCACCAGGTCCGGCGAATCGCCCGACTCCCATTGCATCAACCGCCCCGAGGGCGGCAGCGGCGGCACCGGCGGCGCCGCGTCGAACGACAGCGCGAGCCCTTCCGCGCCCCGCCCCACCGTCAGGTTCGGCGCCCACGGGCGCAGGGGAGGAATCTCCACGTCGTCCTCGAAGACGAAGGACGTGTAGACGCCATGCCCCGCCTCGAGCGGCGCGGCCAGCCGGAAGCGGTACTGCGTCCGCTCGTACTCCCCCTCCTCCAGGGCGTCTCCGTGGAGCACCTCCAGCGTGACCTGGCCCCCACCCTCGCTGCGAGCCTCCGTGTAGGGCTTGAAGCCCTCGTTCTCGGGGTGCTCGTAGCTCGGCTGGCGCGTGCGCTCCAACGTCAACGCGACGTCCGGGCGCGGCGAGCCATCCAGGTGTTGCAGGAGGCCGTAGACGAAGACGGGGTCCTCCGGCTTGCGGTCGCAGCCCGTGACGAGCAGCGCGACGAGGGGCAGGCAACGAAGCAGTCGCGGCATGTCAGTAGGTCCCCTTCGCGCCGAGCAGCGGCAGGATGATGGGAAAGCGCGTGGGCTTGCGCTCGGGGCGCAGGGCCTCGTCGAAGCCGTAGTCGTACGCGAACACCTCCTGCCGCGCGGACACGTTGAGGATGTCCAGGTACGCGTCGAGCGTGAAGTCCTCCATCGCCCAGGACTTCGCCACGCGCAGGTCCACGCGGAAGAACGCGTCCAGGCGCTCGGCCTTGTCGCGGTCCTGTCGCACCCAATCCTGCGTCCCGTCCGCGTCCGTCACCAGGCGCTGCGTCAGCGTGGTGATTTCGCCGGACTCGGGGCGGCCGGTGTTGAAGTGCACCACTGTTCCCACCGTCCAGTTGTTGCCGAGCTTGTAGCTGAGCGCCGCGTTGAGCACGTGCGCCTGCTCGAAGGCGAAGGGCAGCGTGCCCTCCACCGTCTCCACCACGCGGTCATCATCCCCGTACCGGTCGAAGCGCACGCGCCGCTTGCTCTGCAGGAAGCTGTAGGAGACCCAGCCGAACCATTCCCCCCCCAAGGGGTGTCGCGCCATCAGGTCGATGCCGTACGCATACCCGCTCGCGGACGGGTCCGGCGTGTCGAGCCCCCGGCGACGGCGGTTCTCCACCACCTGCCGCAGGTCCAGCTCCACCGTGCGGGTGAGCGGGTTGTAGAAGACGTCGCCGCTCAGCTCCAGGCCCTCCATCGCCTTCCACTCGCCGCCCACGTCGAACTGCAGGCCCTCCTGGAGCCCGTGGCGCAGGCTGGACGTGTCCACCGCGGGCAGGTGCACCAGCACCGTGGGCGTCTGGTGGAAGACGCCCGCGCCGCCCTTGAGCACCAGCGCGTCCGTGAGCTGGCGCCGCACCGTGAGCCTCGGCTCCGCCACCGTGTGGTTGATGCCGGGGGACAGGTGGTAGTTGTCCACGCGCACGCCGGGCTGCACCAGCCATCCGGGCGCGGGCAGCCACGTCGCGGAGAGATACGCGCCGGAGAACAGCGCCAGCGAGGACGGGCTCTTGAGCGGGTCCGTCGTCTCGCCGGGCCGGCTGCCGGGAGGAATGCCGGTGCCCCGGATGTCCGTGGCCGCGCGCCGGTGCTCGAGGTCGCCCCCGACGGCGACCTCCAGCGTGTCGCTCAAGCTCCGCTTCCAGCCCGCGCGCGCCGCGAAGGTGAGCTGTTCGAGCGCGTACTCACCGACGTCCTGGTAGTCGATGGCGCCGCTCGCCGTGCGGAAGGACTCCTGGCCGGTGAACCCCAGCGCATCCGTGCCGAAGGTGAAGCCCACCTCCGCGTCGCCGCCCGCGAGCGGGTGCGTGCCGCGCAAATCCACGCGGTGGAAGCGCGAGACGATGCGGCCGCCCGTCATGCCCACCCAGTCGAGCGAGGGCGAGGAGCCCACGTCGTCCGAGCTGCCCAGCGCGAACAGCCGCAGCCGTCCCTGGCCCACCTTCTGCTCGACGCGCGCCTGGTAGTCCCAGAAGTCGGCGTGGAGCTTCTCCGTCTCCGCCGAGCTGAGCAGCTTGGAGCCCAGCGTCATCAACAGCGCCGAATAGCTGAGGCGCCCCGCGACGCTGACGGAGGTGCCTGTGCTCTCGAACGGGTACTCGATGAAGCCGCCGGCGTTGATGGGGTCCACCGAGGCGGTGACGTGCAGCCGGTCCTCGCGCGGACGGCTCAGCCGGCCATCCACCGCGCCGCCCAGCAGCCGGCCGTACTGCACCGGCGGCGTGCCCGGGAAGAAGTCCACGGTGTCGATGAAGTCCGGGTGGAGCACCGCCGGCCCGAGCATCAGGTGGTACAGCATGGGGATGCGCACGCCGTCGAGGAAGAAGCCCGTGGCCGCGGGCTGGCTGCCGCGCACCACCGGGTAGCTGATGCCCGAGGCGAGGCTGCCCACGCCGGGCATCAACATCACCACGCGGAACGGGTCTCCCAACGTGCCGGGCACCTCGCGCAGCTCCTGCTCGTGCAGCGTGATTCGCGTCACCTCCGTGCGCGGGCGCTCGTCGCGCACCACCGTCTCGTACGGATTCACGCGGCCGGGCTGCAGCCGGTAGATGACCTGGAGCGCCTGCCCCTCCGACAGCGTCTCCTCGAACGTGCCCGGTTGATGTCCCGGCGCGCGCACCTCCACGCGGTGGACGCCGGGCGGCAGCGCCAGCGTGAAGCGCCCGTCCGCGCCCACCGCGCCCGAGGGCTCGGTGGCGCCGTCGACGAAGAGCGTGGCGTCCGCGAGGGGACGGCGCGTGCCCCGGGCCCGCACCTCTCCGGAGAGGCTCGCGGCGGAGCGGGGCACGGGTGCGGGCGGCTCGAAGCGATAGACGAAGGGCAGCCGCACCGCCACCGGCGCGCCGGCGAGCACCGCGGGCGTGAAGCGCAGCCCGGCCGCGGCCTGGCGCGCGGCCTCGGTGAGCCGGGGCTCCTGGGGCGCGGCCACGACCTTCACCCCGGCCACCGCGCCCTCCACGTCCACCAGGAGCTCCAGCGTCACCTCGCCTGGCGTGCCCTCCAGCCCCTCGGGCCACGCGGCCGGGGAGGGCGTGACGAGCGTGGGCGGCTGGAGTCGGGCCTCGCGGCCATCCTCGGTGACACCCAAGCGCTCCGCGTCGTCGGCGGAGAGCACGGTGCCGCCGTCGCTGGCCTGGAGCTGGACCTCGATGGCGCGCGCGTCCGACGCGGGCGAGGGGACGCCCTGGGCGTGCGCGAGGACGGACAGCGTGGTGAGGACGAGCAGCGGGAGGAAGACACCGCGTCTGGAACGCATGAGGCCCCCTTCAACACCCGATGACCGCGGAACTGTCACTCCGGCGAGTCCTCAGGTGGGCGCAGCCTCGCCCCGTCCCTCCGGCGCGTCGAATGGTTTGTTCGATTACGCGGGAAGTCATGCATCCCGCGTGCGGTGGGTCCCTCACGGCGAGTCCTGGTCGCCGGGTACGAGTCCGTCGTCGTCCCGAGGACGGCCGGGGCGCACGTTCGTGCGTCCGCGTGTGTGGCAACTCACGGAGGAAGGGCGCGGGCGTGGGGCGCGGGTGGAGGGCCCGGGAGGGCACCATTACCGTTGAGTCCACGCGGGGCTTCTCGTGGGGAAGGAGTCGGGGCGATGCGCGCGCAGAAGGAGCAGCTGCTCTTCCAGGCGATGGAGCAGGGCCTGTCGGGACGCGTCGACGAGGCCACGGCGTCGCTGGGGGCGCTGGAGTCGATGCTGGACGTGGACGCGGTGCCCGAGGACCTGGGCTACCAGCTCTTCGCCACCGCCGTGAGGCATCGCCTGGCGGGCGCGGGTGCGGGGAGCCGCAATCCCTATCTGCACCCCGACGCGAGCGAGCGGCAGATTGATTTGTTCCGCTCGCTGATGGCCCACATGCCGCTGGCGTCCACGGCCGACGCGCTGGCGAACGCGGTGCTGGAGTCGCTGCTGGGGGGACAGGAGGAGGCCACGTTGGTGGACGTGGGCATCGGCCAGGGACGGCAGGCCGTGCGGCTGTTGCAATCCCTGTCACGACGCGGCGCCCTGCCAGGGCGGCTGACGCTGGTGGGCGTGGACCCGAGCGGGGCGAGCCTCGCGCAGGCGGAAGCCACGACCGCGCGCGTGGCCCGTGAGGTGGGCGCGAGCGTGTGCTTCATCGGCGTGGAGTCCCCGGTGGAGGCGCTGAGCGAGGCGACGTGGGCCCGGCTGCGCGCATTGTCGGGACCCCGGGTGGTGAACGCGGCGTTCGCCCTGCACCACGTGGCGGAGGCGCCGGACAGCCAGGGCCCGGCCCGGGACGCGGTGCTGCGGCAGCTGCGCGCGCTGGAGCCCGTGGCGCTGGTGATGTGCGAGCCGAACACGGACCACTTCCAGG
Source organism: Myxococcus sp. AS-1-15 (assembly GCF_020037055.1). Taxonomy (NCBI): domain Bacteria; kingdom Pseudomonadati; phylum Myxococcota; class Myxococcia; order Myxococcales; family Myxococcaceae; genus Myxococcus; species Myxococcus sp. AS-1-15. The sequence continues at coordinate 181,322 of NZ_JAIQDF010000008.1, forward strand.
CCGCGCCCCTGGAGCGCTTCGGCCACGCGTGGCGGCACTTCACGCACGTCTTCCAGTTGCTGGACTCCCTGGGCGTGCCGGGCGAGGAGCGCGCCGCCATCAAGCGCTTCTTCGGGCGCGAGGTGGAGGACGTGGTGGGCACCGTGGACGAGTCGGCCCGCTGCGAGCGCCACGAGACGGCGCGCATGTGGATGGCGCGGCTGTCGCGCGCGGGCTTCGAGCCCCTGGAGCTGCTCGAGCACCTGGGCCCCGACGGCGTGCACCCGGCGCTGACGCTGGAGCGCGAGCCGGGCGTGGTGGGCCTGCGCTGGAGGGACGAGGTGCTGGTGGCGGTGCTGGCCGTGAAACCCGCGCCTGCCCGGAGTTGAGGCCCGCGGCCCTCCGCGCGAGGATGGCGCGGTGACGCCGCGAAACGACGGACAGGAGCAGTCGCTGGAGGAGCGCGTGCTGGAGCGCTGCCGGAGCGCGGGCGTGCGGCTGGTGCTGGTGGAGGCGTGCACCGGCGGGCTCTTGTGCGGGCGGCTGACGCAGGTGCCCGGGGCCTCGGCGGTGGTGGAGCGCGGCTTCGTGCCGTACTCCGACGAGTCCAAGGTCGAACAGCTCGGCGTCCCGCTCGAGCTGCTCCAGGCGCATGGCTCGGTGAGCGCCGAGGCGGCGGAGGCCCTGGCGCGCGGGGCGCTGGAGCGCTCGCGCGCGGACTGGGCCGTGGCGGAGACGGGCATCGCGGGCCCCGGAGGGGGCACGCCGCACAAGCCCGTGGGCCTGGCCTTCATCGCGGTGATGCGGCGGGGCGGAGCGGCGGCGGTGGAGCGCCACGTCTTCGCCGGGGGCCGGGCCCAGGTGCGCGACGCCGTGGCCCGCCGCGCCTTCGCGCTGTTGCTCGAGCGGCTGAGCGTCGAATCCTGAACCGGACATCCACCCCGCACTCCCGGGTGTCTGGGCTCTCCACCAGCGGGCTCCTACGCTGTGGGGGCGCGCGACGCGCGTGCTGGTGGCGAAGGAGCCCGGGTGTTCCGAATCGACGTCGACAATGCGCACGCCATCGTGGGCTTCGTCCTGGAGGGCTACATCCGGGTGCCGGAGATGGAGGCCTTCGTGACGGAGCTGGAGCGGGCCACCGACTCGCTCGCCGGCCAGGACATCAAAATCCTGGCGGACCTGCGCGCCTTCCGCCCCGCCTCGCCCGAGGCCGCCAACATGATTCGCCGTGTGCAGGAGTACGGCCTGCGCTCGGGCGTGGTGCGCGTGGCGGAGCTGGTGGAGAGCGAAATCGTCGCCCTCCAGCTCAACCGCGTGGCCCAGAACAGCCGCACGGACCGCATCCTGCGCCGCTTCTGGGAGGAGTCTGCCGCGCGCCTCTGGCTCATCCAGGGGGACGCGGCCGAGCCGCCCCAGCCGCGCCCGTGAGCCGCGCGAAGTCAATGCCTCTCAAACCCCGTTGAATCCCTGACGCTGACAGACGTGTTTTCAGGCGGGCTCGACTTCTACCGCCAGACACGCTCTTTCGAGCCGTTGTCCTACCCTTGTGCTGGCCATTTCTCGTCGCGCGAGGATTCACACGTAAAGCAAATTGACGTGTCTGGGTTGGAAATATATCGAAACATGAATAATGGCTTTTACGTTTGAAATCGTGATTCCATGTGTGTCACGAATAAATGGCCTTTTACCGGAGGTCTTGCGTTTGGCTCATCGAGTCCTGAAGACGATTGGCGTGGCCTGCTTGGGTGTTGCGCTCACCGCGTGTGGCACCACGGAGTCCGCGCCGGACGAGGCGAAGGCGCCCGAGGTGAAGGCGGGGGCGGACATCCAGCAGTCGCTCAAGAAGCTGCCGAGCGCGGGCGTGGCGGGGGCGCACACGGACGGCGTGCCCGACACGCTGGTGGGTGAGCTGGGCAAGGTGGAGCGCACGCTGTCGGCGCTGGGCGTGGGCCAGGCGGCGTTCGCGGCGGCCCCGGCGCTGACGGACATCGCCCCGGTGTTCCGCCTGCGCGCCGACGACCTGTTCCTGCAGCGCGCGCGCACGGACAACCAGGGCAACCAGCACCTGCGCTATCGCCAGACGAAGAACGGCCTGGAGGTGGTGGGCGGTGAGCTGATGCTGCACGTGCGCCCCGACGGCAACGTGTACGCGGCCAACAGCTCCGCCCGTGACGGCGTGGACCTGCCCGCCACGCCCCGCGTGGACGCCGCCGCGGCAGCGAGCGCGGCGGCCCGTGCCACCGCCGGCACCGGCATCGCCTCCGAGGGCCAGCCCCGGCTGGTCTACGTGCGTGACGACGCGGGCACGCTGTTCCTCGCCTGGCACGTGCGCGTGACGGGCACCCAGCCCTCCGGCATCCCCCTGGTGGACAACGTCTATGTCGACGCGCTCGGCAAGGCGGGCGTCGTGGCGCGCCACCCGCTCATCCACACCGCCCGCAACCGCGCGGTGTACACGGCCAACAACGGCACCACGCTGCCGGGCACCCTGCGCCGCGGCGAGCTGGGCGCGGTCACCAACGACGCGCACGTGGACCAGAACCACACGCAGCTGGGCTACACGTACGACTGCTACCAGACGCTGTTCGGCCGCGACTCGTTCGACAACGCGGGCGCGGAGCTGCGCAGCACCGTCCACTACAGCAGCAACTACGTGAACGCCTTCTGGAACGGCAGCCAGATGGTGTACGGCGACGGCGACGGCGTGAACTCCATCGAGCTGGGCAAGGACCCGGACGTCACGGTGCACGAGCTGACGCACGCGGTGACGGAGCGCGAGTCCAACCTCATCTACTCCGGCCAGTCCGGCGGTCTGAACGAGGCGCTGTCGGACACCTTCGCCGCCATCTGCCAGAGCTGGGCGTCCGGCACCTGGAGCACCGCGCCCGCCATCTGGATGATTGGCGAGCAGGTGTGGACGCCGAACACGCAGAACGACGCCCTGCGCTACATGGATGACCCGAGGAAGGACGGCGTCTCGCTGGACCACCTCGACAGCTACACGTCCAGCACCGACGTGCACTACAGCTCGGGCATCCCCAACCTGGCCTTCGCGCTGCTCGCCAAGGGCGGCACGCACCCGCGCGGCCGCACCACCATCAACGTGCCGGCCATCGGCGTCGAGACGGCCGCGCGCATCTGGTACAAGGCCAACACGGACATCTTCACGGAGGGCACCACGTTCCTCCAGGCGAAGACGTGGACCATCCAGGCCGCCGCGGACCTCAACTACAGCCAGGCCATCCAGGACGCGGTGAAGGCGGCCTGGGAGGCGGTGGGGGTCAACGGCGTGTGGACGCCGCCGGTCTCCATCCCGCTGACCAACGGCACGCCCGTGACGGGCATCTCCGGCACGCTGGGCAACGAGAAGTACTACTCGCTGGTGGTTCCGGCGGGGACCACCAAGGTGGTGTTCACCACCACGGGCAGCTCGGGTGACCTGGACCTGTACGTGGGGCGCGGCACCCAGCCGACCACGTCCAGCTACGTGTGCAGCTCCGCGGGCAGCAGCAGCACGGAGACGTGCACCCTCAACAATCCGACGGCGGGCACCTACCACGTCCTGCTCTACGCGTACTCGGCCTACTCCAACGTGACGCTGACGGGCACGGCGAGCGCCACCGTGGGCAACGTGCTGCAGAACAACGTGCCGGTGACGGGCCTGTCCGCCGCCACCAGCGCCAGCGTGAACTACACGATGGACGTGCCGGCCAACACCCGCGTGACGTTCGCCACCAGCGGCGGCACGGGTGACGCGGACCTGTACGTCCGCTTCGGCTCGGCCCCCGGCACGGGCTCCGGCACCTACGACTGCCGCCCGTACCTGGGTGGCAACGCGGAGACCTGCCAGCTGACGAACTCCACGGCCGGCAAGTACTACGTGATGGTGCGCGCCTACTCGGCCTTCACGGGCGTGACGCTGAAGGGCTCCTACTAGCTCCAGGAGCTTCGAGGTTCGGGGTTGGACGGCGACACCCGGGGGGCCATCATGGGCCTTCCGGGTGTTGCTTTTTCCCGGGGCACGCAAGGGAGCATGCGGATGGCACGTGACAGCGCGGCGAAGCCGGGTGGCACCTCGTGGGGCCGGTACGGCTGCGGCGTGTCGCTGCTGGTGTTCGTGCTCGTGCCGGGACTGGTGCTGTTCTTCTCCTGGCTGAGCGCGCGCGTCCTGACGCCGCGCAGGGAGCGGCAGGTGCAGGCGCGCGTCGCGGGGTTCTGCGGCGAGGTGAAGGCGGGCGAGCTGCCCGAGGACGCGCTGGAGCGCTCGCGCTCGCTGGGCTACCCCGTCCGGCTGGAGGGCTCCGTCGCGAAGCGGCTGCGCATCCTCCGCTTCGACGCGCCGGTGAGCCAGATGCTGGGCTGCGAGCTGCACACGGACGCCGCGGGCCGGGTCAGCGCCACGAAGCCCTATGTCATCTCGATGGAGTACGAGGACTTCTGAGCCTCGGGGTCGGTCGGCAGCTCGACGGTGAAGGTGCTGCCCTCGCCGGGGGTGCTCTCCACGTGGATGGAGCCCCCGAGCGCGGTGAGGATTTCGCGCACCAGGTGCAGCCCCAGGCCCAGGCCGCCGTAGGCGCGCACGGAGACGGCGCGCTCGAAGCGCTCGAAGATGTCGGCGAGCCGGTCCTCCGCGATGCCGATGCCCTGGTCCGTCACGCTCACGCGCACCCGCCCGTCGTCCTCCCACGCGCGCAGGGTGATGGGCTTGCCCGGGCCGAACTTGAGCGCGTTGGACAGCAGGTGCACCAGCACCTGCCCCAGCCGCGCGCCGTCCCAGTTCCCCCACAGCGGACCGTCGATGTGCAGCTCCAGCGCGCAGCCGGCGCGCTCCAGCGGCTCGGCGAGCCTGCTGGCCGCGTGGCGGATGAGGTCCGCCAGGTCCACGCGCGACAGGCGCAGGTCCATGCGCCCGGCCTGGAGCCGTGAGATGTCGAGCATCTCCTCCACCAGCGTGGCCAGCTTCAGCGTCTGGCCGTCCAGCGTGCGCAGCGCGCGCACGGCGTGGGGCGGCAGCCCGGGCGGCGTGTGGCGCAGGAGCGTCTGCACCATGAGGCGCAGCGAGGTGAGCGGCGTGTTGAGCTCGTGGGAGGCCACGCTGAGGAACTCGTCGCGCAGGCGCACGGCGTCCTGGGCCTCGCGGTAGAGGCGGGCGTTGTCCAGGCAGACGGCCACGCGGCGCGACAGCTCCTGGGCGAGCCCCAGGTCCGCCTCCGTGTAGCGCCTTCCGGGCGCGCCGGAGACGAAGGTGGCGACGCCCAGCGTCTTGCCTCCGGCGATGAGCGGCACGTGCATGGCGGCGCGTGAGCCGATGTCGCGCAGGGTGTCGATGTACTCCTGGCCATGGCCATGCTCGCGCAGGATGAAGTCGGGGACGTCCTCGCGCAGGAAGGGCTGGCCGGTGCGCAGCGCGTGGACGAGGGCGGGCGGGGACGTCCAGTCCACCGGGTACCGCTCCAGCATCTGCTTCAGCCGCGCCTCCTTGCGCGCGTCCACGTGCGTCGCCGACAGCACCCTCAGGTGCTCGCCGCGCTCGACGACGGTGACGATGCACCAGTCCGCCAGGAAGGGCACCACGCGCCGCATGGCGTTGCCCAGCATCACCTCCACGTCCAGCGACTCGGCCAGGGCCAGCCCCGTGTCCGCCAGGAAGCGCACGGCCCGCTCCGCGCGGCGGCGCTCCTGCACCTCCACGTGGAGCTGCTCGAACAGGCGGCTGTTCTCCAGCGAGATGGCGATCTGCGACGACAGCGTGCGCAGCACGCCCACGCGCTCCGGGGTGAAGGCGCGCGTGGCCAGGTCGTTCTCCAGGTAGAGCACGCCCACCGTGTTGCCGTGGCGCTGGATGGGCACGACGAGCGCCGACTTCACCGCGCGGCGGACCACGTAGGCGTCCCCCACGAAGCGGCCCTGGTGCGCGGCGTCGGCCAGCACCAGCGTCTCACCGGTGTGGAAGGCGTGCTCCACCAACGTCACCGGCACCTGGGGGCTCGACTCCAGCGGGGTGCGCTCCAGGCTGACCGGCTCGGAGCTGGCGCCCACGGCGCAGACCTGGAGGCTGCCGCCCTCGTCCAGCACCAGCGCCCCGCGCGTGGCCCCCGCCGCCTCGAAGCACACCGCCATCAGCTTCTCGAGCAGCCGGTCCAGCACCACCTCGCTCACCAGCGTCTCGGAGGCCTTGAGCAGGGTGAGCAGGTCCAGCGAGGCCCCCGGCGGCGTGGGGCCCGTCGTGATGGCGCCGGGCTCCGTCCAGGGCCGGTCCAGCCGCGTCGCCAGCTCCGGGAACTCCTCCTCCAGCTGCGCCACCTTCGCCTGCGCGCCCCAGCGCACGTAGCAGTCCAGCGCCGCGCGCAGGTACAGCGGCACCAGGCGCCGGTGGCCCTGCTGCTGGTGGAACCGCCCCGCCAGCTCGTGGGCCAGGGCCTCGTCCTGGAGGAAGCCCTCGGTGTGCGCGCCGTCGATGGCGCTGTCGTACAGCCGCATCGCCTCCAGCGCCCGGTCCTCCAGCCGCGCCACCTCCGCCGCCACCAGCTGGTGCTTGTGGCGGAAGTTCTCCGGGCACGTCCGGGCCCACGCCTCCAGCCTGCGCTGGTTGGCCTCCACGTGGGACAGCAGGGCCTCCTTCTCCAGCGGTGTCCGCGACGCGCGCGCCAGGAGCGTCAGCGAGGTGAGCACGTTGAAGTCCACGTTGCGGAAGAAGCCCTGCGTGTAGTGCACGTAGGGCAGGGCCTCGCGCGACATGCGCAGCGCCTCGTCGAGGTCGCCCATCACGTAGGCGACGAACAGCTTCATCATCGCGAGCAGGTAGAGGTTGGTCTGCTCCACCCGGTCCGACGCGAGGTAGGCGCTCTCGTCGAAGTCGTCGTCGTCCAGCCGCGCCGGCGTGCGCGTGCGGCCCTGGAGCGCGCGGATGGCCTGACGGTAGAGCAGGGACACGTCCACCATGCCCTGCACGTTGGCGCGCCGGGAGTAGGAGAGCGCGGTGTCGATGGAGCCGAGGATGCGCACCAGCTCGGTGCCCATCGCCAGCTCCGTGGAGACGACGGTGGTGAGCGCGTAGCTGGTGAACTGCAGGTCACCGCTGGCCAGCCCCGTCGTCACCGCCCGGCGCAGCAGGGACAGGCTGGTGCGCAGGGGCGCGCGCCAGTGGTTGACGTTGAGCGTGAGGCTGATGAGCGCCCGGCACTCCTGCCTGGCGTCGCCCAGCTTGCGCGCGAGCGCCACGCCCAGGTGTCCGTAGGCCTGGGCCTCCTCCACCTCGCCCCGGCTCGCCAGCAGCATGCCCTGCACGGCGTACACGGCCGGGGCCCAGCGCGAGCTGCCATGCTCCAGCGTGAGCGCCAGCGCCAGCGTGTTGAGCCAGGCGAACAGGTCCGGGTCCACGAAGAAGGCGGGCGTGACGAGCTCCGACAGCAGCTGCACGCAGGCCAGGTGCCCGCTGTCCGTCATCATCGGCGCGTCCAGCAGCGCCTCCACCCGGCGCCCGTCCAGGTGCCGGCGCACGCGCGCCTGTCCCTCGGCGAGCGCCTCCGTGTAGCCGTGCTCGGGCAGCTCCACGCCGAACAGGCGCAGCCCCTCGCGGCCCGCGGCGAGCGCCTCCGGGTAGCTGCCCGTCATGAGGTTCGCGAGCACCTGGAGCACGTACAGGTCCGCCTTCTGCGTCGCGGACGCGGCGTGCGTGTGCGCGGTGTGCAGCAGCTCCTCCGCCAGCCTCCCGTTGCCGGAGAGGTACGCGCACTCGGCGGCCTCCCGGTGCACCTGGAAGAGCCGGGCCTGTCGCCGAAGTCCCCCGTCCGAGGGCAGCAGCGACAGGCCGCGGGTGAAGTACACCAGCGCCGCGCCGAAGGCGGAGGCCCCCTTGGCCTTGAAGCCCGCGCGGAAGAACAGCTCCGCCAGCTGCTCGCGCTCCTCGCCGTCGTCCAGCTGGCCGAGGCCCCGGTACAGGTGGTCCACCACCGCGAACAGGCGCTCCTCCAGCGCCTCGCCCCTCGCGCCGTGCCACAGCTTGCGTCCCACGGCCAGGTGCAGCGCCTGACGCTGGTCCTCGGTGAGCAGCGAGTACGCCGCCTGTCGGACGCGGTCGTGCGCGAAGCGGTAGGTGGCCTCGCGCCGAGCGCCGTCCGTCGTCGCCGGCGCGCGCGCGGGCTCGCTCTCGGGGACGAGCAGCCCTTCTCGCAGGAGGCTCCACAGCGCGGAGGCCGCGTCCTGCTCGTCCTCGTCGACGAGCGACGACAGGAGCCCCAGCTCCACCTGGTCCCCCAGGCACGCGGCCACCTCCAGCACGTACTGGGTGCGCTCGGGCAGGCGGCGGATGGCGGCGAGCAGCAGCTCCACCACGTTCTCCGTCACCTCCACCCGGGACAGCCGCTCCAGCTCCCAGGTCCACGTGCCGCGCTCCCAGTCGAAGCGCAGGAGCCCGGATGCGTGCAGCAGGCGCAACAGCCGCGTGAGGAAGAGCGGGTTGCCCGCAGTCTTGCCCGCGAGCAGCCGGGCCAGGGGCGCCACCCGCGCGGGCTCCAGCTGGAAGGTGTCCGCGCACAGCGCGGTGACGGCGCCGACCTCCAGCGGCGCCAGCTCCAGGTCCTGGACCGGCAGCGTGTCCTGCTCCGCGAGCACGTCGAGCAGGCGCGACAGCGGGTGTCCGGGGCCCACCTCCTGCGGTCGCCACGCGCCGATGAAGAGGACGTGTCGCGAGCCCGGGTCCGTGCACAGGCTCTCCAGCAGGTGGAGCGAGCCGGGGTCCGCCCACTGCAGGTCATCCAGGAACAGGATGAGCGCGTGCCGGGGCGTGGCCAGCGACTGCACGAAGGACTGGAAGAGCAGGTGGAAGCGCGCGGCGGCCTCCACCGGTCCCAGCGCGGGCGGCACCGGCTGCGGCCCGAGCAGCACCTCCAGCGCGGGCACCACGTCGGTGATGACGCGCGCGTGCGGCCCCAGCGCGCCCAACAGGCGCTCGCGCCAGAAGTCGCGCGACGGGGGCGACTCCTCCAGCAGCTCGCGCATCAGCCCCTGGAACGCCTGCACGAAGGCGGCATAGGGCACGGTGCCCTGCAGCTGGTTGAACTTGCCGGTGAGCAGCCGGTCTCCAGGGAGCGCGTCGCGCGCCAGCTCGTGCACCAGCGCGGACTTGCCGATGCCCGCCGCGCCCGACAGCAGCACCAGCTCGCTTCCGCCCCGGCGCACGCGCTCGCGGGCCGCGCGCAGCGCCTGCTGCTCGGGCTCACGGCCGTACAGGCGCTCCGGGAGCGACAGCTGGTGGGCCAGGTCCAGCCGCCCCAGCGTGAAGTCCCCGTCGTTCTGACGCCGGCTGGCCTCGAGCAGGTCCGACAGGAGCGAGTCGGCGCCCTGGTAGCGCTCCTCCGGCATCTTCGCGAGCAGCTTGAGGACGATGTCCGAGACGATGCGCGGCACGGCGGGGTTGACGAAGGCGGGCGGCACGGGCGCGCGGGCCAGGTGCGCGTGCACCAGCTCCACCGGGTCCGGGGAGGTGAACGGCGGCAGCCCCGTGAGCAGCTCGTAGAAGGTGGCGCCCAGCGAGTACAGGTCCGCGCGGTGGTCGATGGGCCGGTTCATCCGTCCCGTCTGCTCCGGGGCGACGTACGGCAGGGCCCACTGCAGCTCGCCGGGCAAATCACTGCTGGGGGCGATGCCCGAGACGCGCGTGGCCAGGTCCAGGTCGATGAGCGTCAGGTGCGTGCCGTCGGCGCTCATCACCAGGTTGGTGGGGTTGAGGTCGCGGTGGATGACGTGCTGCTCGTGCAGGCGGGTGAGGATGCCGGTGAGCTGGAGCGCCAGCGCCATGAAGCGCTCCAGGTCCACGGGCTTGCGGCGCAGCCACTCCTGCAGGTTGTGCGGCCCCGCGTCCTCCAGCACCAGCGCGGGCGGGTGCGAGGGCGCGTCCTCCAGCGACACGACCCGCGCGAGGTCGGGCACGGTGTCGCGCAGCCCGGTGAGCAGCGCGTGCTCGTGGCGCAGCATGGGCGCGCTGCCGGCGGCGAGCGGCCCCTGGCGGACCTGCTTGATGATGAGGGGCCGGCCATCGCGTGCCCAGGTGCGGAACACGACGTACCGGCGTCCCCGATGGATTTCCTGAAGGCCTTCGGTGCCCGGCGCCTGCCACATCGTTCGTCCCCGCCGCGAGGCGAGGTCCTCCGTCCGTCCCCCAGGCGCGCGGACGTTTCCACGCGCGGGCGGGCCCGTTCCCTCAGGATTTGGACGAAGGCGCCCCTCGGCACGCGGGAGCGCAGTCGACAGCGGGCAGCGGGGCGGGGCCTCGCGGCATGCCCGGGCGACGAGCGGCTTCAGCTGACGCGGCGCAGCTCCGGCAGGTCCTCCGGCTTGAGCGCCCAGGGCGGCGTCGCGGGCAGCGCGGACAAGAAGCCCGTCTGCACCGCGGGGAAGCCATCCACCTGGGCCGCGTCCGGGAAGAGCGAGCCGGGGCGCACCATGCTGCCCGCGCCGACCAGGCAGCCTCGCCCCAGCCGGCTGCGGTCGCAGAGGATGGCGCCCGCCTCCACCACGGTGCCCGCGCCCACGAAGCAGCCGTGCACCAGGCAGCCCGGTCCGATGATGGCCCCATCCTCCACCACCAGCGTGCCCCCCGGTTGCAGCTGCACCACGGCGTTGGCGTGGATGCGCACGCCCGCGCCGATGCGCAGCGGCGCGTGGGACTCGCCGATGATGCGCACGCCGGGGCCGATGATGGCGCCGGGGCCGATGAGCACGTCGCCCGTCACCTCGGCGGAGGAGAACAGGGTGGCGGTGGGGTGGACGAGCGGGTGCTTGTCTCGGAGGGAGTAGAGCTGTCCCATGGGTGCATCCTCGGCGCGGTCTCTGGCGAAGAAAGGGGTGAGGGGTTGTTGGGGAAGGGTGAGTGAGCCGCCGCGCGAGGCGCGCAGCCGCTCCAGGTCGCCGGTGTCCACGCGCCGCACGACGCGCGCGGGCCGGCCGACGACGACGGAATCCGAGGGCACCCACATGCCGGAAGGCACCAGCGCCCCATCCGCCACCAGGCAGCGGTCGCCCAGCCGGGCGTCCGGTTGGAGGATGGCCCCCGGGCCCACGTCGCACAGGTGGCCCACCGACGCGCCGAGCACCAGGCTGCGCGGGCCCAGCGTCGTCTTCTCGCCCACCACCACGGGATGACGCGCGGTGCCGACGACGGTGGTGTTCTCCCGCAGCGTGGAGCCCGCGCCCAGTTGAACCGCGCCCTCCGGAGAGCAGACCACCGCGCCCTGCGCGAGGTGGACTCCGGGTCCCAGGTGCACGCGCCCCAGCACGCGCGCACTGCTGGCCAGACGGAAGTGCGCGGTGCCCGGACTGGGGACTGACGGGAACAGCGAACGAGAGAAGCTCGGCATCATGAGTGGGCGCAAGCTACACCTCGCCTCGGCGATGAAGGACCGCCCGGAGGCGCTGGAGTGGTGTCGGAGGTGCAACGGCGAACAGCGCGTAACCCGGCCCCGGGTCTGGGGTGGGTGACGGCCATCCACGCCCGCCCGGGCGCGGAGGACAAGGCCGAGCGTGCGCACCCGCCCCGCCGCGAGGCGCCGTGCGGGTCAGCCGGCCGCGCGCCGCGGCGTCCTGGACGCCGTCGCCCCTTCCTGACAGAAGGGCCCGAGGCTCGGCGGGGCGGTCCAGGAGGCAGCACACATGTCGCAGGTGGAGGGGCGGGAGTCCGTGCCGCGAGAGGGGTTCTGGGCGTCGCTGAAGGAGGCCATGCACGGCACGGAGAAGGACCTCACGGGGCTGCCCGTGAAGCGCGCCATCTTCCTGCTCGCGGTCCCCATGGTGCTGGAGATGGTGATGGAGTCCATCTTCGCGGTGGTGGACGTCTTCTTCGTCGGGCGGCTGGGCGCGGATGCGGTCGCCACGGTGGGGCTGACGGAGTCGTTGCTCACCATCATCTACGCGGCGGCCGCGGGGCTGAGCATCGGCGCCACCGCGCTGGTGTCGCGGCGCATCGGTGAGAAGAACCCGGAGCAGGCCGCGCGCACGGCGGTGCAGGCGATTGGCCTGGGCGTGTTCCTGGCCATCCCCCTGGCGGTGGGCGGCGTGGTGTTCTCGCGCTCCCTGCTGGAGCTGATGGGCGGCGAGCCGTGGGTGCTGGAGCACGGCGTGCGCTACACGCAGGTGATGCTCGGCGGCATGGGCACGGTGCTCCTGCTGTTCCTCATCAACGCCATCTTCCGGGGCGCGGGGGACGCGGCCATCGCCATGCGGGTGCTGTGGCTGGCCAACGCCATCAACATCGTCCTGGCGCCGATGCTCATCTTCGGCGTGGGCCCCTTCCCGGAGCTGGGCGTCATGGGCGCGGCGGTGGCCACCACGTTCGGCCGGGGCTGCGGCGTGGTGTACCAAATCTACCGGCTGGCCCGGGGGGGCGGGCGGCTGCGCGTGCGCTGGGAGCACGTGCGGCTGGAGCTGGGCACCATGCTCTCCATGCTGCGGCTGTCGGGCGCGGGCACGGCGCAGTCGCTGGTGAACACCACGAGCTGGGTGGTGCTGGCGCGCATCGTCTCCACCTTCGGCAGCCAGGCGGTGGCGGGCTACACCATCGCGATGCGCATCGTGCTCTTCGCGCTGCTCCCCTCGTGGGGCCTGGCCAACGCGGCGGCGACGATGGTGGGCCAGAGCCTGGGCGCGCGTCAGCCGGAGCGCGGCGAGCAGGCGGTGTGGACGGCGGGGCGCATCAACGCCGTGTTCCTGGGCTCGTTGGGGGTGTTGTTCGTCGCCTTCGCCCAGCCGCTGGTGGGCACCTTCTCCCCGGACCCGGTGGTGGTGGACCACGGCTCGCACGCGCTGCGCATCATCAGCGGGGGCTTCCTCTTCTACGCCTTCGGCATGGTGCTGACGCAGTCGTTCAACGGCGCGGGGGACACCACCACGCCCACGCTCATCAACGTGTTCTGCTTCTGGATTCTGGAGCTGCCCCTGGCGTGGGTGCTGTCGGGGCCCCTGAAGATGGGGCCCTCGGGCGTGTTCCTCTCGCTCACCGTGGCCTTCTCCGTGCTGGCGGTGCTCGCGGCCCTCCTCTTCCGCAGAGGGCGCTGGAAGCTGCGCCAGGTGTAGGCGCCACGTCAGACGCCGTGCGCGCCGCCCGCGGACTCGTCCCAGAAGGACGCCTCAATCTTGTGGCCGTCCAGGTCCTTCACGAAGCAGCCGTAGTAGGGCGCGCCGTACTGCGGACGGGGCCCGGGGGCGCCGTCGTCGGTGGCGCCCGCCGCGAGCGCGGCCTGGTGGAAGGCGTGCACGGCCTCCTTCGATGCGGCGATGAAGCCGAAGTGGGTGCCATTGCCGACGTTGGCGCGCTGCCCGTCGATGGGGGCCTGCACCCAGAACTCGGGGAACTGCTTGCCGTAGGCCACGGCGTTGGGGAAGTCGAGCACCCGCTTGCAGCCGAGGGTGCCGAGGACGGCGTCGTAGAAGGCCACGGCCTTCGCGAAGTCGTTCGTGCCGAGGGAGACGTGGGAGAGGATGCTCGGGTTCGAGTCGCTCATGGGTGCGGCTTTAACCCGGCCCGAGCCTCCTCGCGCGCCCAATCGCTCAGGGGCAGTAGGGGCAGGACGGCATGCCCGGGTTGTCCGCCTCGAACTGGGCGTACACGCGGCAGTTGTCGTCGCGCCGCGACGTCTGGCCCTGGCAGCCGTAGTGGTACGCGGCCTGGCAGAAGGAGGAGGACTGCGGGTCGGCCGAGGGGCCCGAGTACGGGCTGTTGCACGCGCTCGACGTACCGCCGCACTCGTCCGCGTCGTCCTTCAACTCCGAGTAGGAGCAGGAGCTGCCCTCGCCATACGCGGAGCAGGTGCTGTCGGACGGACACCACTTGCAGGCGTTGGCGACGTACTCACTGGCGCAGCCGCCACAGGTGGAGATCTCGGTACAGACGTCGTCCTCGAAGCAGGCGGTGAGTCCGAGGCACGACACGAGGAGCGCGAGCAGGGCGATGGGGCGAAACACGAGGACTCCGGGAGTCGGGGGTGACGCTGGGAGTCTCCCCGGAGCGGTTCGTCCCGGGCAATGAGTCCGAAAACATCCAGGTGCCCCCGAGCCCACGCCTCACCGTGGGGCGAAGAGGCGGACCTTGCGCAGGCGGACGTGGAGTGTCTGGCCCGCGCGCACCTCGAGTGGAGGGGCCACCGCGCGCAGGAGGGTGCTGCCGACGGGGAAGCGGTACTCGGCGGCGTGGCCCAGGAACAGGCGCGCGGACAGGGGCAGGGGCGTGCCGTGCTCGCCGAGCTCCACGTCCTCGGGGCGGACCACCAGGGTGGTGGGGCCCGGCGGGGTGGCGGGAGTCCCGGGTGGCAGCGCGAACCCCGTGCCTCCAGGGGTGGTGTGGAAGTGGCCCTCGCGCACCTCGCCCGTGAGCACGTTGGCGCCGCCGACGAAGCCCGCGACGAACGGGGTGGCGGGCTCGCGGTAGAGCGTCTGGGGCGAGTCGACTTGCTCGAGCACGCCCTGGTTCATCACCGCGATGCGGTCCGACAGCGCGAGCGCCTCGCCCTGGTCGTGGGTGACGAAGACGAGCGTGGTGCCCAGCTTCGCGCGCAGGGTGGCGAGCTCCGCGCGCAGCTCCTCGCGCAGCGCCGCGTCCAGGTTGGAGAGGGGCTCGTCGAGCAGCAGCACGCGGGGGCTCGCCACCAGGGCGCGCGCGAGCGCCACGCGCTGCAGCTGTCCTCCCGACAGCTCGTGGGGCCTGCGCGTGGCCAGGTGCTCCAGGCGGACCTGTCGCAGGGCCTCGCGCACGCGGGTGGCCAGCTCCGCCTTCGGCACGCGGCGCAGCACCAGCGGATAGGCCACGTTCTCCTCGACGGAGCGGTGGGGCCAGACGGCGTAGCCCTGGAACACCATGCCCAGCCCGCGCCGCTCGGGCGGCACGCGCACGCCGGGGCCCGCCACCGTCTCCTCGCCGATGCGGATGACGCCCGAGTCCGGGTGCTCCAGGCCCGCGAGCATGCGCAGCGTCGTCGTCTTCCCGCAGCCGGAGGGGCCCAGCAGCGACACCAGCTCGCCCTCGTGGACGTCCAGGCTCAGCCCGCGCACCACGGGTGTGGCGCCGTAGGCCTTGAACACGGACCGCAACGCAATCGCCGCCATCACCGCGTCTCCGTCGCGCGACGCGACACCAGCGCGAGCACCGCTTGTCCCGCCACCACCAGCGCCACGAAGGCGCACGCGAGCACCGCCGCGGAGGCCGGGTCCGCGTAGCTCTGCAGGTCGAACAGCAGCTTGCCCAGCACCTCCGAGCCCGCGGGCACCAGCAGCACGGACATGGTGATTTCCGTCGCGCACGCCAGGAAGGTCAGGATGAAGGCCACCGTCAGCGCGGGACGCAGCAGCGGCAGCGGCACGTCCAGGAACGCGCGCAGCGGGCCCGCGCCCGACACGCGCGCCGCCTCCGTCAGCGAGGGGTCCAGCTGCGCGAGCGCCTCCGAGGCGTTGCGGGTGCCCAGCGCCAGGTACTTCGCCGCGTACGCGACGAGCAGCAGCCACGGCGTGTGCGCCAGCGCCAGCACGAAGGCCACGCGGTCCACGAGGATGAAGCGCCAGTCGCGCGAGAACGCGACGAGCAGCGCCAGCGCCAGCACCGTGCCCGGCACCGCGTAGGGCCAGACGGCGAGCGCCTCCACGCCCGCGCCCAGGCGACGCCACGCCCGCTGGAGCAGCGCCGCCGACAGCCCCAGGCCACACACCAGCGCGCCCGCGCCCGTCGCGAGCAGCAGGCTCAAGCCCGTGGCGCGCAGCGTGCGCGGCTCGAACAGCACGCCGGACCAGTGCGACAGCGTCAACTCCTCCCACGCCAGCCGGGCCCCGAAGCCCCGCTGCAGCGAGGTGAGCAGGATGGCGCCCAGGGGCAGCAGCACCAGCAGCACGCAGGCCGCCGCCACGCCACCGGTGGCCAGTCTCCGCGCGCGGCCCAGGGACAGGGGCCGTGGAGACAGCCCCTTGCCCGCGCTCAACCGCACGCGCCCCGAGCGCCCCAGCGCCCACGTGGCGAAGAGCGACAGCGGCGTGAGCAGCAGCAGCACGAGCGCGAGCGTGCTGGCGCGTCCCAGGCCCTCGTCGCCCAGCAGGACCAGCTCGTAGATGCGCGTGGTGAGCACCCGCGTGGGCGGCGTCGCGGACACGCCCAGGAGGTACGGCACGCCGAACGACGACGCGGCCATCAGGAACACCATCACCGCGCCGGAGAGCAGCGACGGCATCACCAGCGGCACCGTCGTCGTGAGCAGCGCGCGCAGGGGGGAGGCGCCGCACACGCGCGCGGCCTCCTCCAGCGCCGGGTCCACGCGCCTCAGCGCCGCGGCGCCCGCGAGCAGCACGAGCGGGAGGCCGGACACACCCTCGACGAAGGCGATGCCCACCGGGCCGTGGATGTCGAGCGTGCCCGCGCCCAGCAGGCGATTGAGATAGCCCGCGCGAGGGCTCGCCAATGACAACCACCCCATGCCCCAGATGAAGGCGGGGATGGCGGAGGGCAGGGTGAAGAGCACGGTGAAGGCGCCGCGCAGCGGCAGGTCCGTGCGGAACAGCAAGAGCGACAGCGGCGTGCCCAGGCAGAGCGCGAGCAGCGCCGCGCCGCCGGAGATGGCCAGCGTGTTGAGCAGCGCCCCCGCCTCCGCGCCCAGGCCGCTCATCCCCGCGTCGCCCGTCTGCGCGCCGAGCCCGCGCGCCAGCAGCGCCACCACGGGCCCCACCGCGAAGACGAGCAGCGGCAAGAGCCACGCGCCGAGCCCCACCCACCGCGTGGGCACCCTCATCGCGCGAAGGCCCGGCTGAAGGCTTCCTTGATGGCGCTGCCCCGCGTGAGCCCCTGCTCCAGCAGGGGCGGCGTCCACGGCTGCGTGCGTCGCAGCAGCGCGTCCACGCCCGGCTCCTCGCGAGGGCCCGGCAGCCGGGGGTCCACCGCGTGCATGTCTCCCTTCTCGACGATGAGGCGCTGGCCCTCGGGAGACAGCATCACGTCCACCACGGCGCGGGCGGCCACGGGGTTCGGCGTCCCGGCGAGGATGGCCACGGGGCCGGGGATGGTGACCGCGCCGTCGGTGGGCCAGACGATGTGCAGCCTGCTGCCGCGCGCCCGGGCGGCCAGCGCGTTCTCGAGCAGCAGCACGCCCGCGTCGGCCTCGCCGCTCTCGACCTTCTGGAGCACCGCCGCGTTGCCGCCGGCCACGAGCGCGCCGTGCTCGCGCAGGCCGGTGAAGTACGCCTCGCCGTACCTGGAATGACAGAACACGGCCCACGTGAAGGCGGTCCCCGACGTGAGCGGGTCGCCGATGGCCACGCGTCCCTTCCAGCTCCCATCCACCAGCGCCGCGAAAGAGGTGGGCGGAGGCGGAGAGCCCTCGCGATGCACCAGCACCATGGTGGACACGCGGATGGAGGCGTAGCGGGCATCCAGGTCCACCAACGCGCGCGGGGCCCGCAGCACGTGCACGGACGCATACGGCAGGAGGGCCCCCTCGCGCGCGAGCCGCTCGACGAGGAACGGGTCCGACGCGGAGAGGAGGTCCGCGCGCACGGCGCCCGCGGCGCGCTCGGCCTCCAGGCGACTGGCCACCTTCTCGCTGCCGGCCTGGTACCAGCGCACCGTGACGCCGGGGAGCTTCTCCTTCAGGAGCGGCTCCATCGCGTCCAGCACGTGCTGATACATGGACGTGTAGACCCAGACCTCGCCCGATGGCGCGCCCTCGTGCTTGTTGGCGGCGCCGGACGCGGGCGCCGCGGACTCGATGCGGCACGCGGCGAGCACCGCCAGCGCGACGGCGAGGCCCAAGGCCCGGGCGAGGAGGGGAAGGGACATGGGGGCGGGATTATGCGACACGCCTGCGGAAAGTCCTGGGGGGCGATGTCACGAAAGGACCCACGGGTCGACGACGACAAGGCCAGGTCCAGGGAGGACCCGCATTGCACAACCCGGGATGTGAATGCGACACAGTGGCGCATGTCACGCCGGATGGAAGACGTGGACGTGCGCCCCGAGTCGCTGGACCTGGGGTACCTGGCCCTCTTCGTGGGGCAGCGGATGAACGACCAGGTGCTGGAGGAGCTCCACGGCGCGGGCTTCACCGGGCTGCGCCACTCGCACGGCCATGTCTTCCAGCACCTGCTGGGCGGCGCGCGCTCCATCAGCGAGCTGGCGAAGCTGTTGGGGGTGACGCAGCAGGCGGCGTCCAAGTCCGTCGCGGAGCTGGAGTCGCTGGGCTACGTGGACAAGACGGAGACCGGGGACGCGCGCGTGCGTCAGGTGGCCCTGTCGCCCCGCGGGCTCGCGTCGGTGGAGAAGTCCCGGGCGCTGCGCTCCGCGCTCCAGAAGCGCTTCGAGCGCCAGCATGGCGAAGGCCCGCTGCAGGAGGCCCGCACGCTGCTGGCGGGCATGCTCGTGTCGCTGGGCGGTGAGGACGCGGCGCGCCGCCGCCGGGTGCGGCCGACTCGCTGAGGCCCGACAAGGCGAAGGCCCTCCGCCGTGCCTCGAAGGGGCAGCGGCGAAGGGCCTTCATCCACACCCAGGACTGTCGCGCCGCTACTTGCAGGACCGCGGCGGCATGGCGTCAATCCAATCGGCGATGAGCTGCGAGCCCACGTCATGGCGCAGGGCGCGGCCAATCTCCGGCATCATCTTCCCCGACTCCTCGGTGTGCAGCCGGTACCAGAGGATGGACGTGGAGTGGTCTCCGGGGACGATGTCGAACTCACCGCCCACGCCGCTGCCCGCGGAGCCCGGGCGCTTGCAGTAGCCCAGGCTGAACTCGTCCGTCGTCTTGATGTCCAGGAACAGCCGGCTGGTGATGCCCGGCTGCGCCTTCGGGTTGTGGCAATGCGCGCAGTTGATGTCCAGGTACGTGCGCGCCCGCTCGGCCACCGTGGCCTCCGTGGCGTCGAACGCGTTCGGCGCGCGGGGGATGTTGGCGGAAGGCAGGTTGCCCAGCTTCCCCAGCGCCGCCAGGTGCTGGAGCTGGTTCACCGGCTGCCCGTCGTAGACGTGCTCCCGGTTGAGGTAGCGCGCCTTCACGCCGATGGGCACCAGGTACTGGTTGTCCTGCGCGTCCACCTCGTGGTGGCACTTCTGGCACTGGTTGCGCTGGGGTACCAGGTAGTTGAACGTCTTCTTCACGCCCTCGGCGTCGATGAACTCGAAGTTCTCGAATACGTAGCCGCCGACGACCTTGGTCGCCTCTGTCAGCGCGTCGTTCCAGACGTAGGGATACGCCTCCCAGCCGCTCGGCTGTCGCACCAGGATGCGTGTCTCCAGCGGGCGCACATTCTTGTCCGGCTCCCGGAAGTCCGCCGGGTACGCGAACGTCTTGGTGATGATGGTCCCCACCGGCAGGTCCAACACGTCGTTCGCCGAATACAGCGCCTTCTTGCCGTCCGGCACGTACAGCGTGCGGGACTTCAGCGAGTAGTCGGAGAACAGCGGCGTGGTCAGCTCGTACGGGATGTTGCCCGCCACGGGCTGGAAGTCCCCCGTCGCCGGCGTGCCCGTGAAGAGCTTCAGGTCCGACAGCTTGTTCGGGATGACCACCGTGCCCGGAGGCCCGGCGTCGGGCGTGCCCGCGTCGGGGGGACCCGCGTCCGGCACCCCCGCGTCGGGGGGCCCCGCGTCCGGGCCCGAGTCCGGCGCACCCGCGTCCGGCGTGCCGGCATCCCCTTGCGAGGGATTGCCCGCGTCCGGCGTGGGCTCGTTGCCCGGTGGGTCCTCGTCACCGGAGCAGGCGGCCACCGCCGCGGCGAGCAGCACCGCGGCGAGGCCCAGATGTTTCGTGTACGGCGCGCGCATGGCGACGGGCGTCCTCGGTCCGCTCACTTCAGGGGAGGTCCAGCGCGGGCGCGAAGCCGCGGCAGTTGAACGGCTCGGCGCCCTGGTCGTAGCGCGCCGTCGCGGCCCACGCCGCCGCCGGGTTGGGCGTCTGCGCCGTCAGGTACGCCTGCACCGACTGCAGGTCCAGGTCCACCACCGCCTGCTTCGTCGTGGCCGGCACCGTGTTGTTGTAGAAGCACAGGTTCAGCGCGTTGGGCTCGCGGCCCTCGGCGCGCGGCGCCGGGTCGATGCCGTCCCACAGCACGTGCTCCACGCGCTCCACGCCGTGCACCGCCTTGCCGTACGCGTACAGGTTGAACATCAGCGCGCCCAGCGGGCGCTTCTGCAGGTCCGGCTGGCCGTTGTCCACGTTCGCGCCGCTGCCACCCAGGAACGTGTTGTCGTGGATGGACACATCGCCCGTGTTGAAGTTGAAGAAGCCCGCCGACCACAGGATGGGGTTGGGCTCGATGGCCAGGCCGCTGAGCACCGCGATGTCCACGGAGCCGTTGTCACCCCACGTGTTGCCCACGAACTCCACCCGGCGCGACGCCAGGATGAACGTGCCCGTGCCCGCCGGCACCTGCGACACCGTGCTGCTGCTGGCCGTCACCGACGCGAAGTTCGGCCGGTTGTTGCCCGTGATGGTGTTCTTGGTGATGAGGATGTCGGTGCCCTTGATGGGGTTGCCCGGCAGGTCGAACACCACCAGGCCCGTGGTGTTGTCGATGGCCGTGTTGCCCTCCACGTAGGCGAAGCGCGTGTTCTCGATTTCGATGCCCGCCACGTTCTTCTTCGCGATGTTGCGCCGGACGATGGTGTAGCGCGTCTGGCCCACGTAGATGCCCGCGTCCGCGGCGTTGTACGCCTCGCAGTCCTCGATGAGCACGTAGCGCGACTTCACCGGGTAGATGCCGTACTTGCCGTTGTTCTCGTCGTTCTCCACCGCCCACTCGGTGCGGATGCGCTGGATGAACACGTTGGACGAGTTCTCCACGCGCAGCGCGTCCTTCTTCGCGTTCCACAGCGCCACGTCCTTCACCGTGAACAGCTTGCCCACCACGTCCAGGCCGTTGGTGTTGGCCACTGCGTTGGAGAAGTCCAGCACGGTGCTGGCGGCGCCGCCGGTGCCCTCGCCCTGCGCGCCCCGACCCGCGCCGACGATGGTGATGCCGTCCTGGCGGATGGTCACCGCGTTGTTGAACTTGAACGTGCCCGCGCCCAGCTGCACCGTGGTGCACGGCTGCAAGTCATTGACGGCGTTCTGCAGGTCCTGCTCCTGACCCGGATTGAAGGTCAGCGTCTTGCGCTGCGCATCGGTACACGAGAACTCGGCGGGCCACACGTCACCTGAGTCCGGCGTGCCGGAGTCGGGCGTGCCGGCGTCCGTCGCGGGCTCTCCCGGGCTCGGGTTGGGGCTCGCGAACTGACGGTCCTCGTCGTCGTCCGAGCAGGCGGGAAGGGCCAGCAGACTCAGCGCGGCGACGAGCACGGCACGTGACAGACGGTTCATCAGGGTTCCTCCAGGAGTCGGCCATGCCCCCCTCGTGTCTCGACGGGGAGCGGAGCGGGGCGGGGCCAAGGGATGGCGCGAATCCTCATCCCGCCCGCGCCCGACCTCAAGGGTGAGGTGAGGATTTCCTTCGCGCCTGGGTTTCGTGACGCGCTGCGATGTGCAAGGAATGGCAGGCTGTATTTTTCTCGGGTCGGAGCTTCGTCCACGTGCTGCCCTACTTCCCCTTCGAGCAGGACGCCTACGCCATGGCACTTGGAGTGCGCGCCTTGCGTCCCGGTGAAACACTCATCGAGGTAGACGCAGCGCATTATCGCGCTGAGCTGGCGTTGAAAGCCTCGCTGCTCGGCGAGGACCCGCACGCGCGCTTCCAGGCGCAGCCGGGCACCGGGCCCCAGCAGTGGGAGGTGTTGCGGCTCTTGCTGTCGCGCATGGCCGAGCAGACACCGGAGTCGTTCACCCTGCGGGTCGACGACGACGGGCGCTGGCATTGGCACAACACGCTCACGGGCGACGCGGCCTCCTTCACGCCGGGCCAGGAGGACGGCCTGCCGTTCGCGCCGCTGGATTGGGTGGGGAGGCAGGTGCAGGAGGACCTGCTGGTGCTGGACGGCACGCGCGAGGGCTGCCCGCTCATCGCCGGACAGCTCTGCTTCCCCTCTGGCTGGAGCCTGGGGGAGAAGCTGGGCAAGTCCCTGCTCGCGGTGCACGCGCCGGTGCCGGGCTTCGCCGAGCAGATGGGCCGCGGCACGCTGAAGCTGCTGGAGGGCCTCAAGCCGGGCCGCCCCGTCACCCGCTGCAACTGGGCCGTCACCGTCACCGACAGGCTGTGCATGGAGCCGCGCTCCTTCCCCGAGTGGCGCCACCTCTTCGAGGGCCTCACGCCCGACAACGCCGGGGAGCGCTGCTTCCTGCGCCTGGAGCGGCAGACCTTGAGCCGCCTGCCCCAGACGGGCGCCATCCTCTTCACCATCCACACCTACGTGGCCCCGGTGGCCGGCGAGGTGCCCACGCCCGAGCGCCGCCAGCGCCTGGCCCGCGTGCTCGCCACCGTCCCGGACGACCTGAGCGGCTACAAGCGCCTGGGCCCCCTGCGCGAGCCGCTCCTCGCGTACCTGCGCCGCCCTGGCGCTTGTTGACGCTCGAGCCCGGAGTCCCTTCGCGTTCGTAGGGCCTCGGGATGGTGGGTGGAGAAATATCCTACCCGGATGAAACGAGGGCGGCGGATGGGCGTCGCGGTGCGGCGCCAAGAGGAAGGACGCGCGTTTCTGTAGTAAGTCGCCCCTCCGGAACGAGAGATTGGCGGCGCGCTTTCGCCGCCGCGGCCACAAGCGAAGGAAGGGCAAACACATGCGGAAGATGTGTCTGGTTGCGATGATGCTGAGCCTGACGGCGTGCCAGCCGCAGGGTGCGAAGGACGGGGGCGCCACCGCCACGGCGACGGCGGGCGCGGCGGCCAACCCGCAGACCGAGGACCAGAAGACGCTGTACGCGCTCGGTCTGTCCATCGGCAAGAGCATCAGCGTGTTCGACATGACTCCGGAGGAGCTGGAGTACGTCAAGGCGGGCCTCAACGCCCAGGTGAAGGGCGACAAGCCCGCGGTGGAGCTGGAGACGTACGGGCCGAAGCTCCAGGAGCTGGCGCGCGCGCGCACCACCGCCAAGGCGGAGAAGGAGAAGGAGAAGTCCAAGCAGTTCCTGGACGAGGCCGCCAAGGAGTCCGGCGCCACCAAGACGGAGTCCGGCCTGGTGTTCAAGGACATCACCCCCGGCACCGGTGAGTCCCCGAAGGCCACGGACATCGTGAAGGTGCACTACAAGGGCACGCTGCCCAACGGCACCGAGTTCGACAGCTCCTACAAGCGTGGCGAGCCCACGCAGTTCCCGCTCCAGGGCGTCATCAAGTGCTGGACGGAGGGCGTGCAGAAGATGAAGGTCGGCGGCAAGGCCAAGCTGGTGTGCCCGTCCGACATCGCCTACGGCGACCGCGGCGCGCCCCCGAACATCCCGGGCGGCTCGGCGCTGGTGTTCGAGGTGGAGCTGCTGGAGATCGTCAAGCCGCCCGAGGCCCCCCCCGCTGGCGCGCCGGCCGCTCCCGCGACGCCTCCGTCCGCCGAGCAGAAGAAGTAGTCCCGCCCGCTCCAGTCATTGGAGCGTGGGCACATGGAGGGCTGGCGGGGATGCTCCCTGCCGGCCCTCTTCGTTTGCAGTCATGCGAGCGCCTCAGGGCGCGAAGGAGCGTTCATGCACCGTCACCTGCTGTGGTTGGGTGTGTTGTTGCTGGTCTCAGGCTGCACGCGGGGCAAGCCGGTGGAGGTGCGGCGCGAGCCCTCTCCCACGGGCGCGGTCTCCGAGGCGGAGTTCAAGGCCATGCACACCCTGCGCGACGACGCGCCGCCCGAGCTGAAGGGGCAGGAGGTGGAGGTGGCCGGGACGAAGATGTACCTGAGCCTGCCCGAGGGCGCGAAGGGGCCCCTGCCGGCGGTGCTGGTCCTCCATGAGTGGTGGGGGCTCAACTCGCACATCAAGCACTGGGCGGACCGGCTGGCGGCCAACGGCTACGCGGCGCTGGCGGTGGACCTGTATGGCGGCAAGGTGGCCACCACGTCCGAGGAGGCGCTGGCGCTGGTGAAGGCGGTGGACCACGCGCGCGCGGGGCAGACGCTGGTGGCGGCGCACAAGTTCCTCCAGGAGGACGCGCGGGTGAAGGCCACGCGCACGGGCAGCCTGGGGTGGTGCTTCGGCGGGAGCATGTCCCTGCGCACGGCGATGCTGGTGCCGGAGCTGGACGCGGCGGTGATTTATTACGGCAGCCCGGTGACGGACGTGAACGAGTTGTCGACCATCCGCGCGGCGGTGCTGGGCATCTTCGGGACGCGGGACGCGTCCATTCCGTTGGAGAAGGTGGCGGAGTTCCGCGCGGCGCTGGACCAGCTGGGGATTGCCCACCGCATCGTCGAGCTGGATGGGGAGCATGCGTTCGCGAACCCCTCGGGGGCGCGCTACGACGAGCAGTCGGCCGCCAGGGCGTGGGCGGAGACGTCGATGTTCCTGGAGCACCACCTGAAGCGCTGAGTGGGAGTGTCCAGCGGTCCACACGAGCGAGCCCGGACGCGACACGGTGTTGCGTCCGGGGCCCCGGGTCGGCTTGAACGCGCGCGCGTCAAATCATCGGAGGCGTGGCGTGCCGAGGCTGGGTGTGAGCGTGGTGGTGGTCCTGGGGCTGGTGCTCGTCGGGAGCGGGGCCTGGGCGTCCCGGGCGACGGTCCCCGTCGAGGGGGTCTGGCGTCGGCCGGACGGAGGGCTGGTGCGGGTGGCGGGGGAGGGCACGGCCCCGTTCCTGATGGACTTCGCCTCGCGGCGGCGCTGGCGGTTGGAGCCGAGGGAGCCCGGGGTGTGGGCGCTCGCGGGAAGCCGTCCGGAGGCGCGCGTCACGTGGCGATCGCCGGAGCTGGTGCTCACGGGGGTGAGCGCGGAGCCGATGTCGCTCGCGCCGGTGCCGGTGCGCACCGAGGCGGTGACGGTGTCCGTGGAGGGCGCGGAGCTGCCGGCGACCCTGTGGCTGCCGGGGACGGGAGTGCCCAGGAACGCGGTGGTGCTGCTGCACGACGTGGGGCGGGGCTCTCGCGCGGCGCTGGAGCCCTATCCGGCGCTGCTGGTGGAGCATGGATTCGCGGTGCTCACCTACGACGCACGTGGGACGGGGCTTGGCGCGCAGGGTCGTGATGGCCGCGCCACCGATGCCACACGCGAGAGCGCGAGTGCCACGGGAGCAGGGCCGGCTCGAGGTGATGTCGGCCGAGCCACCGATGCCACACGCGCGCCGGGGCTGAAGACGCAGGGCGATGACAAGCGCACCACCGATGCCGCTCTCCAGCCGGGACTGAAGAGGCCGGGCGATGACGGCCGCATTGCCGAAGACGCTCTCCAGCCGGGGCTGAAGGCGCAGGGGGATGACGGCCTCGCGGCGGTGCGGCTGCTGCGGCAGCGGCTGGGCCCCTCGGTTCGGGTAGGGCTGATGGGCTTCGGGCAAGGCGCGTGGACCGCGGTGAACGCGTCGGCGCGCGCGCCGCAGGAGGTGGGCTTCCTCATCCTCATCTCGGGCGGAGCCGGCGCGGTGTGGAAGCAGGAGCAGCACCGCATGCGCAACGAGGGCCGCAAGCGCGGCCTCACCGGGCCGGAGCTGGTGGACCTGAACGAGTTCCTCGAGGTGCTCCACGACGCGCGCCTGTACGAGGACGGCGGTGAGGCCCGTGCACGCAAGACGCTCGACTTCCACTTCCAGCGCGCGAAGCGCAAGCGCTGGCTCGCGGTGACGCCGCTGTCGTCACTCGGAGACGTGACGGTGGAGCGCTTCCTGGAGCGCCAGCGTCCGCTGTGGCACGACGTGCTGTCCTACGACGCGGCCGAGGACCTGCCACGCGTGCGAGGCCCCGTGCTCGCGCTGCTGGGCGAGCGCGACGAGACGACCCCCGCCGCGCTCACGGCGCGAGCGCTCAACCAGGGGCTGTCGAAGCGCGCCGGTGCGAACGACCGCGCACAAGTGAAGGTCATCGAAGGCGCGGACCACGCTCTCGCCGTGGTCACGCGTGAGTCGCCCGCCGTGGAGACGCTGTCCCGGCAGGCGCTGGACACCCTCTCCGCATGGCTGCGCGCCCTGGCATCTCAGTAGGGCTTCTGTCCCGTGTAGTTCCCCGGCGGCGCGTAGTTGCAGACCCAGTACTGCCACGTGGGGAACCTGCTGCCGAACGGCGAGTTCTCCGTGCAAGTCACGGTGGCGCAGCCCACGCGCTTCGTGTCGCGCCACACCACCTGCGTGTAGTGGCCGCACTGCTTGCCCGACGCGCACGAGTTGTTGGCGTAGTTGTAGTCGACGGCCTCATCGCTCCAGCCCTTCACCACCTCCAGCGTGGACATGGAGTTGGGCGTGGCCGCGGTGATGTTCTCACCGTAGGGGCCGCGGTTGGGGTTGTGCCCCCACTGGCACTTCGCCGCCCACGCCTTCGCCACGTCCTCCGCGCCCGTGTCCCAGCCGAGCGGCTCCAGCGCGGGGCTCGGCGTGGGCCTGGCGGAGGCCCGCGTGGCGTTGTGCCCCGTCAGCATGTCCTGAGCGAACTGCGACAGCGACCCGGAGCCCGAGTCGGGCGTACCGGAGTCCGGGCTGCCCGAGCCCCCTCCATCCGGAGTCCCCGCATCACCCGAAGGCGTGTCGTCATCGTTGTCATCATCGGAGCCGCAGCCGGTGGTGAGGCAGGGCACGAGCAGACCGAGGGCCAGCAGACGTCGGACGGAGGAGCGGTTCATCCCGCGATTATCGACGGCGCCACGAGCCTCCGGAAGGTGTACGCACCCACGTACCCTCCCGCGGCGACACCGCGTCTCAGTAGGGCCGCTGTCCCACGAAATTTCCGGGCGGCGCGTAGTTGCAGACCCACAGCTGCCACGTGGGGAAGTCGGCCCCGAAGGGCGAGTTCTTCTTGCACGTCACGGTGGCGCAGCCCACGGCCGTCGTCTTGCGCCACACCACCTGCGTGTAGTGCCCGCACACCTTGCCCTTCTTGCACGTGTTGCGAGCGTGGTCGTAATCGGAGACCTCGTCCGCCCAGCTCTTCACCACCTGTGGCGTGGTCCACGCATCCGGCGTGGCGGCGGCCAGGTTCTCGCCGTACTCACCCCGCTCCGGGTTGTGCTCGAACTTGCAGGCCCTGGCCCAGGAGGCGGCCTGGCGAGCGGCCTCGTCGGACCAGACGAGCGGCGGCAGCGCGGGCTTCGGCGTGGGCCGCGCCTGGGCGCGCGCCTGGTTGTGGGCCTCCACCATGTCGCGCGCGAAGTCCTTCGCCGTGGGCTGCGCGGGCCGGGTCTGCGGAGCGCTCCGGGTCTGCTGTCCCCGGGGCGCGCTGGCGGAGGCCCGCTGGGACGGCGCGGCCTTGCGCGCGCTGGACTTCGAGGCCGACGCGCAGCCGGGAGGAAACACGAGCAGGAGCAGGACGACTGCGCGGAGCACGGAAGACGGACGCATGCCGAGGATGATGCGTCAGGACGTCCGTCCATGCATGGTGACGTTTTGCGTCCATGCCGCGAGGTCGGGCGCTACCCCCCGAATCCCGGCAATTCTCCCGTACCGTCCGAGCCAAAAGTCGTGATTCCTGGGACGCCCATGGCCCGCATCATGGAGATGTAGAGGTTGGCGATGGGCAGGCCCGTCGCGCGCAGGTGTCGGTTGGTGCCCACCGCGCCGCCACACCGGCCGGCGATGAGCACGGGCAGGTTGCGATGGATGTGCCCGTTGCCGTCCTCCAGCTCGCTCGTGAAGTAGACCATCGAGCTGTCGAGCAGCGACGCGCCGCTGGCATCCCGGCTCTCCTTCAACCGGCGCACGAGGTAGGCGTACTGCTCCACCTCCCACCGGTCGATGCGTGAGAGCGCGTCGAAGTTGGCCGGGACGAACTGGTGGTGCGAGTACGCATGGTGTCCGCCGCTGAGCCCGAGGAAGCCGTACACCTTGTTGCTGCGCGCGTTGGCGAGCATGAAGGTCGCCACGCGGGTGAGGTCGCATTGGAAGGAGAGGACGATGAGGTCCATCATCGCCTTCGTCTTGGCGCGAGGGTCCTCGTTGTCGACGGGCGACACCTGGGCGCCGCACACGGGCACCTGTTGCCCCAGGACCTCCAGCTGCTTCTCCAAATCTCGCACGCTGGTGAAGTACTCCTCCAGCTTGCGCTGGTCCGTCACGCCGAGCTGCTTCTGGAGCGACGTGGCGTCCTCGCGCACGAAGTCGATGATGCTCAGGCCATAGGCGCGGCGCTTCTCCACCTGGGCCTGGGTGGAGCCGGGGTCCATGCCGCCGAAGAGCCGGTCGAAGACGGCCTTGGGGCGCACCTCCTTGGCCATGGGCGTGCGAGGCCCGGCCCAGGAGATGTTGTTGGCATAGGGGCACGCATAGCCGGAGTCACAGTTGCCGATGCCGCGCCCCGCGTCGTTGCCCAGCTCCAGCGAGGCGAAGCGCGTGGCCTTCCGCTGGGCCAGGTGTCGGGCGATGACCTGGTCCATGGAGATGCCCGCGCGGAAGTCGGTGCCCTCCGTCTTGACGGCCTTCATGCAGGACAAGAGCGCGGCGGTGCCCGCGGCGTGGTGGCCGTCGCCGTCGGGCCTGCCCGCGTCGTTGGTGAGCCCGCTGATGACGAGCACGTCGCTCTTCACCGTCGCCAGGGGTTGGAGCGTGGGCGTCAGCTCCCAGGCGGCGCCCGTGCCGGCGGGCAGCCACTTCTGCATGTGGATGCCATTGGGCACGTAGAAGACGGCCAGGCGGCGAGGGGCCAGGGGCGCCTCGGCGGCGTGGGCGGTGGAGACCATGCGCTCGAGCAACGGGAGCGCCATCAGCGCGCCCGTGCCTCGCAGGAAGGTTCGACGGGAGAGTGGCCGCTTGTGGCTCATGGCGTCTGGGCCTCCGTGTCGCCGCGCCGGGAGGTGAACGAGTCACTGAGGACGATGGCGAGGATGTAGTCGACGAGCCGCCCGCCGCTGGCCTCCGCGGAGGCGGAGATTTCGCGCACCACGCACGCGTCGGCCTCGGACATGCCCCGGCCGAGCGCGTACGTGAGCAGGTGCTCGGTGATGCACGCGGGCAGCTTCGGGTCCTCCTTGACGAAGCGCCGCATGTCCGCGCCACCGTTGAGCACGGCGCCGTCGGGCAGGTCCCCCGTGGCGTCCACCGGCGCGCCGCTGACCTCGTTGAGCCGCCAGCGGCCGATGGGGTCGTAGTTCTCCAGCGCGAGCCCCAGCGGGTCCATCATCCGGTGACAGCCCTGGCACTGCGGCAGGCTGCGGTGCAGCGCCATGCGCTCCTTCATCGTCATGAGCGGATTGACCGGAGGCGGCAGTCCCTCGACGTTCGGCGGCGGCGGCGGCGGCGCGGAGCACAGCAGCTGCTCGAGCACCCACACCCCGCGCTGCACGGGCGAGGTGCGGTCCGGATTGGAGGTGACGGTGAGCAGCGAGCCGTGGCCGAAGATGCCCTGGCGCTCGGGGTGCGCGGACAGGTCCACGCGCTTCGGCGTGGCGCTGCCGGG
The DNA here is from genome assembly GCF_020037055.1 of Myxococcus sp. AS-1-15. Taxonomy (NCBI): domain Bacteria; kingdom Pseudomonadati; phylum Myxococcota; class Myxococcia; order Myxococcales; family Myxococcaceae; genus Myxococcus; species Myxococcus sp. AS-1-15. The sequence goes on from NZ_JAIQDF010000008.1 coordinate 210,681, forward strand.
CAGCGGCAGTCCGTAGTGCGCGGCGAGCGCGTCGTTGACGTAGGTGAACGGCGCGTCGAGCAGGTCGCGCAGCTTGTGGTCACCGGTGAGGAACTCCTGGAAGACGAGCTCCGTCTCCTGGCGCATGGCCTGGCGCAGGTCCTCGTTGAAGGTGCCGTAGAGCATCGGGTCCGGCTCGGCGGAGGCGAGCGCGCGGGTGAAGAGCCACTGTCCGGCGAAGTTGCTCACCAGGGCCTGGGCCTTGGGGTCCGCGAGCATGCGGCGCACCTGGGCCTCCAGCTGCTCGGGCGTGGAGAGCTGTCCCTGCTCCGCGGCCTGGAGGAGCGCCTCGTCGGGCATGCTGCTCCAGAGGAAGTAGGACAGGCGGCTCGCCAGCTCGAAGGCGTCCAGCCGATGGGGCGAGAGGGACGTGGCCTGCGGGTCCTTCTCCACGCGGAAGAGGAAGTGGGGCGAGACGAGCACCGTGCGCAGGGCGAGCTTCACGCCGGCCTCGGGCGGGTCTCCGTGTCGCTTCGCGAGCGTGAGCGCGCCGAGCAGCCGGTCCACCTCCTCGGGTGTCACGGGGCGGCGCCAGGCGCGGCGGGCGAAGCGCGAGAGGATGTCGCGTGCGCAGGGCTCTGGGTTCGTGGCGTCCAGGGTGCAGGTGCGCACGGTGCCCTGGGCCCAGGCGTTCTCCACGAGCTTCTCCGCCGCGGTGGCGTACTTCTCCAGCAGCAGGGGCGAGAGGCTGAGGACGTCGGCGTTGTTGTCGAAGCCGTAGCCGTGGTCATCGGCGGGGAAGTCGCGCGCGGGGCGGGTGGTGTCGCCGAGCAGGTCCCTCACGGTGGCGTCGTACTCGGCGCGGTTGAGGCGGTGCAGGGTGACGCGGCCCGGGTCCGCGGAGGTGTTCTCGCAGCCCTCGGCGTGGGTGGGCGGCGGCTCGGGGAGGACGCGGGCCTTGGGCAGCGAGTCTCCCTTGCAGGCGGCGAGCAGCAGGAGGAGGCCCGTGCTCGCGCGGGCGCGCCAGGGGCGTCGCCTCCGTTCGTGAAACCTGGAAGTCACTGCACCTTCCCCCTTTCACCGAGCCGCCCGAGGCGGAGTTCGGTGAGGGCCGAAGCAAATCCCTCTCCAGCGCGAGGCGGTGGGCGGTGAACGCGGGGGCCGTCCCGAGGGGAGGGTGAGGGGGTGGGCAGTGCCCTGCCATGGGTCGGAGGAGGGCGGTCGAGGGGAAGCGGGGTGCCGTTGGTGGGCGTGCGGGAGGGTGGTGGAGGGAGCAGGTTGAGGTGGAGGGGCATGGATGCCGCCCCGGGCGTTCCGGTAGAGGAGAGGCGCCATGACTTCACCGCGTGTCGATGCCGTCGCCGATGACTTCCTGTTGCTGGTGGAGGTGTTGCCGGAGGGGCTGCGGACGGTGGTGGGGGCGCTTGCTCCCTCGGAGGTGTTGGAGGTGGTGTTGGACCTGGGGCGGGTGCCGGAGGCGCGGCTGGTGGACCGGGTGGTGCGGCTGCGCGAGACGCCGGTGGGGGTGGAGGACCTGCGTCAGGTGATGGAGCGGGTGGGGGCGCCGGGGGAGGACAACCGCGCGGGCATCGAGCGGACGTTGCATCGGGTGTCGGCCATCCGGAACCGGCGGGGGCAGGTGGTGGGGCTGACGCTGCGGGTGGGGCGGGCGGTGTTCGGGACCATCGACATGTTGAAGGACCTCATCGGCTCGGGGCGCAACCTGCTGTTGTTGGGGCGGCCCGGGGTGGGGAAGACGACGAAGCTGCGCGAGGTGGCGCGCGTGCTCGCGGATGACCTGGGCAAGCGGGTGATGGTGGTGGACACGTCCAACGAGATTGGTGGGGACGGGGACGTGCCGCATCCGGGGATTGGTGGGGCGCGGCGGATGCAGGTGTCGCGGCCGGACCGGCAGCACGACGTGATGATCGAAGCGGTGGAGAACCACATGCCCGAGGTCATCATCGTGGATGAAATCGGGACCTCGGCGGAGGCGTCGGCGGCGCGGACGATTGCCGAGCGGGGCGTGCAGTTGGTGGCGACGGCGCACGGCAACACGCTGGAGAACCTGGTGTTGAACCCGACGCTGTCGGACCTGGTAGGTGGGGTGCAGACGGTGACGCTGAGCGACGACGAGGCCCGGCGCAGGCGCACGCAGAAGACGGTGAGTGAGCGCAAGTCGCCGCCCACGTTCGACATCGTGGTGGAGATGGTGGGCCGTGACGAGGTGCGTGTGCACGGCGACACGGCGGAGGCGGTGGACCGGCTGCTGGCCGGCAAGGACGTCGGCGGCGAGCGACGAAGGCAGGACGCGCAGTCGGGGCGCGTGGAGGTGGAGCCCGCGAGGCAGGTCACGGTGGCTCCGGAAGGAAGAGCCGCGTCGAGCACGGAAGAGGAACCCGAGGGACCGGCATCCGAGGGCGTCTCTGTGTCAGGTGAGACGCCCGAGCACGGGGGGCCCTTCACTCCGCCACCTGACGAACTGCCGGCACCGAGTCCGGAGCCGCGCGCGCCGGAGCCCGCGAGCCCCAGGCAGACGCGGTTCTCCTCGCGGTTCGTCGACGAGCACCAAGAGGAAGGGGCCGCGCCGGCGGCCCGCCCCACGCGCATCTATCCGCACGGCGTGGGCCGCGAGCTGTTGCAGCGGGTGCTGCGCGAGATTCCGGTGGAGGTGCGACTGGTCAGCCGGCTGGAGTCGGCGGACCTCGTCGTCACGCTGCGCTCGAACGCGAACGACCCGAGGATGCGTCGGGTGGTGGCGAAGACCGGCGCGCGGGTGGAGTCCGTGAAGCGCAGCAGCTCCGCGGAGCTGCGTCGGATGTTGAAGGGCTTCTTCAACGTGCTGGAGGGCGTGGACGCGGAGGAGGTCCGCGAGGCGGTGGCCGAGGCCGAGGCCGCCGTCCAGCGCGCCCTGCGCGAGGGCGTCCTGGTGGAGCTCGCACCGCGCCAGCCCCGCGTGCGCAAGCTCCAGCATCGTCTGGTGAGCCGCTACCGCCTGGAGGCGGTGAGCCACGGCAGCGAGCCCTCCAGGCATCTGGTCATCTACCCGCTGGGCGCGGAGCTCGACGCCGCGCTCGCGGAGGAGACGGAAGGCGGCGCGTGAGCGCTCAGCGTCCGTCCCAGAAGACCCGGTCGCCGTACTCCCAATCGAACGGCACGCCCGTCTCACCCAGCACGAAGCGCACCAGCTGGGGGAAGGCGTTCTCGGCGCGCACGTCGTTGGCGAGAATCAGCACACAGCGGCGCGCGCCGGGCAGACACACGAGCGTGTTGCCGGTGCTGTCATTGTGCCCGCCCTTGTAGAAGCCGCGCCCCTGCGGCCCCTCGAACAGCACCACGCCGAGCCCCGCGGCCAGGTCCTTGCGGCGCTGCTCCACGGGCAGCTCGGCCTGGAGCGAGGGGAACTGGCTCTTGGTGGTGATGGCGAGCTGCGGCGAGGTCAGCTCGGCGAAGGACTGTGACGACAAGCCCTCACCGCGCACCAGCGCCGCGGCGAAGCGCGCCAGGTCATCGATGGTCGTGTCCATGGAGCCCGCGGCGCGCACGGTGCTGCGCTCGTCGTGCGGCTCCACCGCGCCCTCCATCGTCCACCCGTCCGCGAGGTTCTTCGCGAAGTCCGGTCTCCACACCATGCTGGTGTTGACCATGCCGAAGCGGTCGAACACGCGCTTCTGCATCTCCGCGCCCAGGTCCAGTCCGAGTCCCCGCTCCAGCACGAACTGCAACAGGATGAGCCCATCCCCCGAGTACGCATACCGGCTGCCCGGGTCGAAGTGGAAGCGCAGCCGCTGGTCGGGCTCGAGGAAGCCGAAGTTGGCGAAGCCCACGCTGTGGGTGAGCGGGTGGCGCGGCGTGATTCGCTTCCAGCGCTCGTCATCGGCCAGGTGCGACCACGTCGAGTAGCGCTGCTCGTCCGGGTACTCCGGGAGCGGCTTGTCGAGGTAGCGCGAGATGGGCGTGTCGAGCTGGAGCTTCTTCTCGTCCACCAGCTGCAACACCGTATAGGCGAAGACCGTCTTGGTGATGGATGCGCCATACATCACGGTGTCCGTCTGGAGCGGCTCGCCCTGGGCGTTGCGAGCGCCGTAGGCCCGCGTCACCACCACGCGCCCGTCGTCAATCACCGCGATGGCCAGCCCCTTGGCGCCCGTCGCCGCCATGGCGCGAGCGACCTCGGCATCCAGCGCGGCCGTGTCAGGAAGGGAAGGAGGCGCCTGACGTGAAGCGGACGTCGTGGCACAGCCGCTGGTGACGAACAGACCCAGGACACACGCATGCAGCAGTTTCATCGAGATGAGCTCCGGACCGAGGCGTCTCCGCCCTCGAAGTCGAGGCTCAATCTACCGGCGCCACCGGGCTCCTTCAATTGTTCCGAGGAGACTTCGGTAACCCGATTACCAAGACATGCGGTTCATCCCCGAGGGGCTGTCACCTGTCGGCATCCAAAGGTCTTGAGGTCTTCCGTCACCGTGTAGCACTCTTGTCCCTGTGGGCAGAGTTGCTCGCCGAAGTCGCAGGCTCGGTAGCAGACACTACGGCCTTGGCTGCCGGCACCACAGACGGACCCAGGGGGACAGCTGTGGGCCTTGAAGGGACTGCAGCTCTTGCGACACTCGAAGATGGCGACCTCGAGACGCGCGTCGACCTCACAGATCTCACCCTCCGCGCACCCCGTATCCAGGCAGTTTCTTCCGATGCGGGTGAAGCATGCCGGCGCGGCGTCGAGTTCGAGGCACTCCTGGCCCTGCGGGCATTGCCCTTCACGACATGACGGCATGCAGCCAGGGCCACCCGGTGTTGCGACGCAGCGCTGCCCCGAGGGGCAGCTCCCCAAGGTGTTCAGTTCACAAGGGCGTCCGCACTTGCCCTGGACACAGCGCAGCCCCCTGTCGCACATCTGGGAGAGGTCACTCGACAGGTGGTGACACGCCTCGCCCTCCTTGCGCGTGCCGGAGGACATGCAGCGATGGATGGGCGCTCCAGAAGAGACGTTGCTGGCAAGCCGGCAGACCTCTTCCTGGGCACAATCCTCATCGCGCGCGCAGTTGGAGGACTGACAGCTCATGATGCTGTCGCGAGGTTCGAACACGCAGCCTTGCCCCGTGGGGCAGTCAGAGCTGTTGGCGCAGCGCCGTGATTCGGTGGCCAGCGCGGCGTCTTCCGCTTGCTGGTCGGGGCCGAGAAGGCTGTCCGCGCCTGGCGTGGAGGAGGGCTCGGACGGACGAGGGGCTGACACCTGCTGGGTCGCTGGAATCGCGCTGACGGTCGCCGAGGATGCTTGTCGCCGCGCGTCTCGCACCGCCCCTTTCTCGGCATGGAGAGGTGGCTTCGGGCCGAACGGCACAGACGGTGTTGGCTCTGAGGTTGAAGATGCAGCTGTGGCAGGGCTCTCGATGTGGGGAACACCGAATCGCCAGTTCGTGGCAAAGCCGGCAACGATGGTGATGCCAACCACGCACAATGTCAGGCGTACCATCGTTGCCTTCATGATTCAGTGGATTCCTTGCTTACGGCGTGCCGCCATCAGGAGTGACGATCTTGCGGCAGGTGCAGTGCAGGCCCGTGCCGTTCTGGTAATCCACGCAGTAGACTTGGTAACCAGCCGGGCACGTGAAGTGATAGGTGGGGTCACTGCCGCCGCCCCCTCCCGTGCCTGTCCCGCCGCCCCCGCTCCCTCCGCCGGAGCCACCCCCGCCAGGGTTGCCGTTGTTGGCGCACCCTTGCTCAAGGAACTCACAATGCATTGCATCCGCAGGTGCGCTCGTCAGCGAGACTGCGATGGGAAGCAGCCCCAACGCAGCCGCCATGAGCGACGCCGCGACGTGCGACTTGATTTGACGCATATGTCCCCCTCTTCATTGCCCCAGGATGGGCGGGCGAAGGGTACATCTGCGTTGATGATGTCTGCAATTGATTTGTTGTGAGGCTTCAGGGTGGGGAAGGTGTCAACCCATTGGATGGGGAGCCCATGGTGACACGGGCTCCCCGGGGGATGCGTGTTACTTCCCGGCGTCGACGTAGGCGCGGTACGCCTCGAAGCCGTAGTCACGGCCGAGGAAGTCCTTCACCAGCTCGGCGGCGGGCTTGGCGCCGCCCGGCTCCAGCACGGTGCGGCGGTACTTCATCGCCGTCTCGCGGTCCAGGTAGCCCTTCTTCTGGAACTCCGTCTCCAGGTCCTTCGCGATGACGGAGGACCACAGGTACGTGTAGTACGCGGCCGAGTACCCATCCAGGTGGCCGAACGCGAGCTCGAAGTGCGTGCCCGGGCGGTGCTCGTGCTTGAACGGGCTGAGCTTCGTCTGCTGCTCCACCAGCGCCGCGGTGGTGTCGAAGCCCGGCTTGCGCGAGTAGTAGTCCAGGCTCACCGCGGACAGGAACAGCTGCCGCCGCGCCCACAGGCCCTTGCCGAACTCCTTCGACGCGCGCAGCTTCTCGACCATCTCCGCGGGAATCGCGGCCTCCGTCTCGTGGTGCTTGGCGAACTCCTTGAGCACCTCGGGGTTGCCCGCCCACTGCTGGAGGAGCATCGACGGCGTCTCGACGAAGTCCCACTCGGTGCGGATGCCGGAGATGCCGCTCCACTGCTGCTTGCCGGAGAACACCGCGTGCAGCAGGTGGCCGAACTCGTGGAAGAACGTCTCCACCTCGTCGTGCGTCATCAGCTCGCCGGGGCGCGCGAAGTTGCACACCAGGGTGCCCTCGGGGAGCCGCTTGCCGGCCTGGCCCTGCGCCAGGTCGAACTGGGCCGCGTGCTTGTACTTGTCGTCACGCGGGTGCATGTCCAGGTAGATGCGGCCCAGCAGCGTGCCGTTGTCGAGCACGTCGTAGGCCTCCACCTCCGGGTGCCACACCTTGGCGTCCGCCGCGCGCTGGTAGGTGATGCCCCAGATGCGCGAGGTGATGTCCATCACGCCCGCCTTCACCCGGCTGTACTCCAGATACGGGCGCACCTGCTGCGAGTCGAACCCGAAGCGCTCCGCGCGCAGCCGGTCCTCGTAGTAGTCCTGGTCCCAGGGCTCGAGCGTCTTGGCGCTCGGGACGTCCTTCTTCTTGCGCGCCAGCAGGTCCGCGAACTCCTGCTTCGCTCTCGCCTGGGTGGCGTCCGCCAGCCGGTCGATGAACTCCGACGCGGCCTTTTGCGTGCGGGTCATCTTGGTCTCGGTGGTGTACGCGGCCCAGGACTCGTAGCCCAGGAGCGTGGCCAGCTCGTGGCGCTTGGCGATGAGCTGCTGGAGCACCTCCTGGTTCGCCGGGAAGGCGCGCTGGCGGTAGGTGCGCCAGAGCTTCTCGCGCGCCTTGCCGTCCTTCGCGTACGTCATGAACGGGAAGTAGTCGGGGTAGTTGGTGGTGATGACCACCTTGCCGTCCTTCCCGGCCGGGTGGGACTTCACGTAGTCCTCGGGCAGCCCGGCGAGCTCCTTGGGCGTGAGGGACACCTGGCGCACGCCCTCGGCGATGTTCTTGCCGAACTGCTGGCCCAGCTTGAGCAGCTCCTCGTTGAGCGACTTCACCTTCGCGCGCGTGGCGTCATCGCGGTCCACGCCGGCGCGGCGGAAGTCGAGCAGCGTGCGCTCCATCCAGTACTTCGTCGGCCCGTCCGCCTGGGACAGGTCCACCGCGGACAGCGCGTCATAGACGCCGCGGTCCTGGGAGATCTCCACGTTGAGGGCGTCCACGCGCTGCTCGCACTCGCGGGCGGCGTCGCGGAAGGCGGGCAGCGGGTGGACCTCGCGCGCGAGGCTGGAGCGGTTCGCGGCGGCGATGAGCGAGCCCGTCGCCTCGTCATACGCGGCGAGCACGGCCTGGGCGTCCTTGCGCGCGTCCAGCTTCTTGAGCGCGGTGATTTGGGCCTGGGCGCGCTCGAGGTCGGCGGTGCAGGCGGCGGTGAAGGCCTCGGCGGTGCCGGCGAGCACGTCCGACGTCCGGGGCGCGGGCAGCGGCGCCGGGGTCTTCTCCGGAGCCGGCGTGGCGGGCGCGGTGGCCTGCTCAGGCGGGGTGGTCGGCTCGGTGGCCGCGGTGCCATGCGTGCAGCCGGCCGCCGCCAGGGCCGCCGACAGGGTGAGCGCAGTCAGTCTCTTCAAGGCAGATTCCTCCGGGATTCCAACACAAACGCCCGAGCGTCATGCCACATCCCGGCCTGCCGTGCTCGCCCGTCGCCCGGGCCTGCTGACATTCTCGGACGACCTTCCAACACAAGGAGGCCGCGGTGAGGGATGAGGACTGCATCGAGCTGATGCGCTGGGCGGGCCCGCGTCTTCGCCTGCGGCTCGAGGGTTTCCGCCGGGTGCGAGGGCAGGTGTGCAAGCGCATCGGCCGCAGGCTCGCGGCGTTGGGGCTCACGAGCGTGGCCGAGTACCGCGCCCGGCTGGAGTCCGACGCGGACGAGTGGGCCGTGCTGGACGCGCTCTGCCGCGTCACCGTCTCGCGTTTCTACCGCGACGCCGAGGTCTTCGATGTGCTGCGGGACACGCTGCTCCCCGCGCTGCTCGGGTCCACCTCCGTGCTGCGCGTGTGGAGCGCGGGCTGCGCTTCGGGGGAGGAGCCCTACACGATGAGCGTGCTCTTCCGGCTCGGGCTGTCACCACGCTTCCCGGAGGCACGATTGGAGTTGCTCGCCACGGAGGCCGACACGGTGCTGCTCGCGCGTGCGAGCCGGGGTTGTTATCCGCGCGGCTCGCTCCGGGAACTGCCGCGCGCGTGGGCCGCGGAGGCGTTCCCCGGTACCGACGCGGAGGCTTGTCTCGCACCCGCGTTCCGCGAGGGGCTCACCTTCGTCCAGCAGGACTTGCGGGCCCGCATGCCGGAGGGTCCCTTTCACCTCGTCCTGTGTCGCAACGTGGCCTTCACCTACTTCGCGCCGGCGCTTCAGCGAGAGGTGCTCGCGGGGCTCGTGGCGCGGCTCGCGCCGGGAGGGCTGCTCGTCACGGGCGTGGGGGAGTCGGTTCCGGAGGACGGCGCGATGCTGGAGCGCGTTGCGGGCTCACTGCCCATCTTCCGTCGTGTTGAACAGTGAAGCCGGGTCGGTGCACACCCGTGAGACATGCGAGATGTTTCACGCGTGAGATGTGACGCACCCGGCCTTGAGTGAGTCGTGAGCGCCCGGTACCACCGCGAGACTTTCGGGGTCGAGTCAGTCCCCTGGCCGGAGGGATGCAACGGTATGCGCAAGGTGCTCTGTGCGGTCGCGACGTTGATGCTGTGGGCCTGTGGTGGCGCGAGCGGGAGCTCGCAGGTGAAGCAGGAGGGCCTGTCGCTGGCAGCCGAGACGGGAGACACGCGAGGCACCTTCGTGAAGGACGGCGGCGCGGTGTCGTTCCAGGCGCTCGAGGTGGAGCCGGGGGTCTACCGGTTGGAGGTGCGGCTGCGCGGGATGACGCTCGCGGGGTTGCTGGACCCGGCCAGCGGCGTGTCGACGATGGATGGCTTCGCGGACGAGGGCGCGGCGGACACGCAGCTGACGGACGCGGACCGGGAGCTGCTCAAGTCGCTCTACGACGCGCTGAGCGCCGAGCTGCCCGCGGGTGACGCGGCGGCGCCCGAGGCGATGTACCTGCGGCGCGCGGTGGGCCTGTGGGCGCAGCATCCCTCCACGGTGGAGCTCCAGCGCACGGTGATGGGCGAGCAGGGGCGTGGCTACACGATGTTGTGCAGCTATGCGCGCTGCAACGGCAAGTTCACGGGGAGCTGCGGGGGTGTGTACAACTGGTATTCGTACGCGAAGCACGACTGCAACAAGGGTGGGTTCAGCTTCGCGGGCAACCAGCAGATCGCCCAGCTGGGCGACCACACGTCGTGCAGCGGGGATGAGTTCTACCTGAGCGGGAGCACGTGGCTGTGCGGCGAGCCGGACCACTGGTCGCGCCCGAAGGTGATGGGCAACTGCTTCGGCCGGTGTGGTGGGGGCTGTGGGGGTGACACGCAGTACACGCTGGATGCGACGAACCACGACGGCTGCGTGCGCAACGGCCACATGCTGGCGAGCGCGTGGTGTGACGACCAGTTCGTGTCCGCGGCGGACGACGAGCTGTTCGCCTCGAACTGCTACTGAGCCATGCGTTCGGGTCGTGACGTGGGTGTGTGGGTGGGCGGGGCCGTGCTGGCCCTGCTCGCGTGTACGTCAGCCGCCTCGAAGACGGAGGCGGCGGAGGCGACGGTGACGCGTTTCTTCGAGGCGTTGCCGTCGGGGGACTGCGCGGTGCTGGGGCCGATGCTGGCCACGGGAGGGGGCATGCGGCCGTGCGAGGAGGCGGTGTCGGAGATGCATGCGCACGGATTGATGCTGGTGGGTATTGTGGAGTCGAAGTTGGACGGCCGGGATGCGGACGTGGTGCTGGTGCGGGCACGGGTGGCGAGGAATGGGAATGTGGGCAAGGAGCCGTGGCTGCTCCGGGTGGAGCGGCAGGGCGGCGGCTGGCGCGTGCGGTTCTGAAGAAGGCGGGCGATGAAGACTCGATACCGACTGATGCTGGCGGCGGCGGTGGTGCTCGTCGTGGCCGTGGGGGTGGGGCTGATGGGGCAGGGGACGGCCCCGGTGTCGCGGGGCGTCGAGCAGGCGGAGCTGGTGCCGGTGCCCCTCCCGTCGTCGCCCGAGGCGCGCACGGTGGAGGGGGCTCGTCCCGAGCCCGTGGTGCCGGCTGGGGAGGCGACGCCTCCGGCGACGGTGGTGGCGCTGGGGCCGGGGGATGTGGCGCCGGAGCCGGAGGTGGCGAACCCGCCGCCGCAGCAGAACGACGAGATTGTCCCGGAGCAGCCGCAGACGGCGCAGTGGAAGTTGGAGAAGACGCAGCACATCGCGGCGGTGTTGGGGCGTGACGTGGAGCGGCTGGAGCGCGAGCGGGAGCTGGCGGAGTCGCGGGGGGACCTGGAGCGGGTGCAGCAGACGGAGATGCTCATCCAGCGCCACCGAGGCCGGCTGGTGAGCCTGGGGGAGGAGATCCAGGCGCTGAGCAAGGAGGCCGCGGCGGAGGCCTCGAGGCAGTGACGCCCGTGGTGGCTCGAGGAGGGAGCGCATGACGCGCGGCGTGTGGCTCCTCCTGCTCGCGCTGGGACTTGCCTGTACTCCGGTCTCGGAGGATGCGGCGACGCGGGTCGGCGGGGTGTCACGCATCGTGGATGGGACGCCTGCCCCGGAGGATGTGGCCACGGTGGTGCTGCTCGCGCGTCGTACGCGGTGCAGTGAGCCGGCGCCGTTGTTGCTGTGCTCGGGTGTCCTCATCGCGCCGGACGTCGTGCTCACGGCGGCGCATTGCCTGGACCTCTTCGGGCCCGAGGGCGCGCACGAGGTCTTCCTCGGCCGGGAGTTGATGCCGAGGCCGAGTGAGGAGGGGCGCTTCGTGCGGGTGGCTCGCGCGATCATTCATCCGCGGTATGAGCCGAAGACCCATGCGTACGACGTGGCGCTGCTGCGGCTCGCGAGCCCGGTGAGCGTGTCGCCCGCGCCGCTGCCGTCGGGTGACGTGGTCCCGATGGCTGGCGAGTTGGTGCGCGCGGTGGGCTATGGAGACACGAAGGATGTGGAAGAGCCCTCGGGTCAACGACGCCAGGGGACCCTGCGGGTGACGGACGTCGAGCCCGCGTCCTTCCGGGCGGGACCGGCACCAGGCATGAGCTGCGTGGGAGACAGTGGCGGGCCGGTGTTCGCTCGTGACGACACGGGGCGGGACGTGCTCGTGGGCATCACGGTGAGCGGTGACGTCGCCTGTCGGGAGGAGGCGGTCAACGTGCGAGTGGACGCGTTGATGGTCGACTTCATCGAGCCCTTCCTCGCGCTGCCAGCGCCTGCGCAAAGCACGACGCTCTCTCCGGAGGCCCTGTGCCTGGAGGACTGTGAGAACGACGCCCAGTGCCCTTCCGGGCTCACGTGCGTCGTCACGGAGGGGACTGGGGGCCGGTGCCTGCTGCCCGCGCTCCGAGAGGGCGACTTCGGAGCCACCTGCACGGAGGACACGGCCTGTGGGGTTGGTGGTCTCTGTGCGCGGCTGGAGCCGGAAGGAACGGTCGCCTGTCGCTGCTTCACGCCCTGTGTTCCGCCACCGGACCCCGAACCCGAGTCACCGCGAGAGCCTTCCGGAGGCGGCTGTTCGACCACTTCCGGGCTCGCGATTTTCTGGGTCCTGCTGCTCGCGGGAGTCAAGCGGCGGCGCTGATTTTCTCTCGGGGTTCATTCGGCGGAAGCCCCACTTTTCGAGCGAAGAAGCTCGGTCCCGAGCCGCGTGTCTGATATTGTCTGGAGGTGCAAAACAGCGGAGAGGAATTGCGGCGGGCCATCCGCCGGCGGCCAGCAATGTACGTTGGCGACACCATGGAATTCGGCCTGGGGCAGCTCGTCGAAGTCCTGCTGTTGCTGGGGTTCCTCGGGGCGCGGAACGGGGGTGTGAGGGACATCTCCGTGGAGTTGCTGGCGGATGGCGCCTGTCGCGTCACCTTCGACCACTGGCCCTGGCCCGCCGGGTCCCGGGAGTCGGCGCTGTCGAGCCTCGAACGCTGGTTGTCTTTCGAGGGCATCGACTGGAGCACGCCACCTCCGCTGGGCTTGCCCCGAGGCGTCATCTCCCTGCCCCCCTACGTGGAACTGGGACTGGTCAATGCGCTCGCGTCCCGTCTGGACGTCATCGCGTGGGAGGGGGCCCACCATTGGCGGCGCTGCTACCGCGAAGGGCTCGCGGAGCCGGAGTCCTCCAGGAGCCTGATGGATGCGCCCTCTCCGCGCCACGCGGAGCAGGGGCTGTGCATCACGTTCACCCCGGATGCCTCCATCTTCGAGCCCGGTTCTCGCATGCGCTCCCAGCACATCCTGGAGCGGGTCCAGATCCTGTCGGCCATGCTCCCAGGCGTCACCTGGCGCCTGCGAGATGCCCTCGTGGGCCGTGAGAGCTGCTTCCGGCGGACGCGAGGGCTCGCGGACCTGTGCGACGAGCTCGTGGACTCCCGAGGGCTTCTATCGCCGCCGTGGAGCTTCGAGGGGCAGGTGGGGTCGACCCAGGTGGGCCTCGCTCTCCAGTGGGGGGCCTTCGAGGGGGCTGGAGTGCGGTCCTGGGCGAACATCCATCGCTGTTACGAGGGTGGAACCCACCACCAGGGATTCCATCAAGGTCTGCGCAAGGCGCTGCGCTCCAGGATGAAGGCACGAGGTTCCAGCCAGGAGGCCTGGGCGTTCCCCGAGGAGGCCCTGGTTGCCCACCTCACGGCGGTGCTCAGCCTCGGCTTGCCCGAGCCCGTCTGGAAGGGACCCACCCGGGCCCAGCTCGCCAATCCCGAATTGAAAGAGGGCGTGGCCCAACTGGTCGCGACCTGGGTGGAGGCTGCGCTTGCCCAGGACTCCCAGGTGGAGGCCCGGGTCCTGGCGCTGTCGGGAGCCCCCTCGAATGCACTCCGACCCTGACTCATTTGGCGGCTGGATTCGACGACGGCCGGGGATGTACGTCGGCGACACCGGAATGCGTGGCCGGAGCTCGCTCGTCGATTTCCTCCTGACGCTGGGGTTCATCGCGGCCAGGGATGGCGGTGCACAGGAGCTCTCCGTCTCACTGCGCGCGGACGGCTCCTGCCGCTTCCACGTCGGCCTCTGGCCGTGGAAGCTCTCCTGTGGCACCTCGGTCGCCCAGCTCGAGACGTGGCTCACCCCACAGGACGTCCTCACGGACAAGGACGGAGAGCCTCCGCCGGGCACTCCCTCCGGGGGGCTCTGGCAGTCACCCTTCGTGGACCTGGGGATGCTCTGTGCGTTCTCCTCCCCGCTGGACGTCATCGTCTGGACCGAGGAGGACACCTGGTGTCGCCGTTACCGTGAAGGGCTCGTCGAGCAAGGGCACTCGGATGACACCGCTCCACGAACCTCGAAGTCCGGGCTGTGCATCACCTTCACGCCGGATGCTTCCCTGTTCGAACCGCCTCCTTGCTTCGATGTGCCTCGCCTGCGTGAGCGCATCGAGGCGCTGTCCGCGTTTCATTCCGGCGTCACCTGGACGCTGCGAGACGAGGCCACTGGCACCGAGGCCCGGTTCCTCCGGGAGGAGGGGCTCGCGGATCTGTGTCGGGACCTCGCTCCGTCTCCACTCGGCTCCCAGAACCCTCTGTGCTTCCAGGCGAAGGTGGGGAAGACCTCCCTACAGCTCGCGCTCGTCTGGACGGAGGGCCCGGGTCGGGGAGTGGTGGCGTGGGCGAACCTCTTCGCACGCAACGATGCCGGGCCTCATCGGGTCGGATTCCGTCAGGGGATGCGTGAGGCCATCTCCGCGCGCCTGGCGCGGCGAGGTGTCGCGGCGCGCGCCCGGCGCTTCGACGCCACGGCCTTGTTCGAACACCTCACCGCCGCGCTCCACATCCAGGTGGAGAAGACGGACTGGTACCTGATGACCCGAGAGCGACGCGCCAGCGCGGAGGTCCAGTCCACCGTCACCCAGCTCGTCGCTCAGCGGGTGGAGCAGGCGCTCGCCGAGGACCCGAAGCTGGAGGAGTTCGTACTGAAGGTCGCGGGCCTTCGCTCTCGCTGAACCCCACCTCTTCACGCATGACTCCGGGCTCCCACCTCCCTGGCTCACGGCCGGGTTGTGAAGAGCTTGGAGCGTATCGAGGACTCCTTCATGGACCACGAGTTCACACCGGATGATCTCCGCCGAATGATTCGTCGGCGTCCCGGGATGTATGTCGGAAACCGGGACGAGTTCGGGCTGAGCATGGTCCTGGAGCACCTCCTGGTGCTCGGGTTCAACGCGGGCAGGGCGGGGCGCGTGCGAGCCATCTGCGTGGACCTGCTCGCGGACGGTGCCTGCCGGGTCTCCTTCGACGGTTCGCCGTGGCCGCTGCTCCCCTGGACCGCGCCCCTCGAGAGCCTCGAGCCCTGGTTCACGGTCGACGCGTTCGCGTCCAGAACGAGGGCCGCTTCCCCCGTGCTCGGCACTCCCTCGGGCATCCACTGCCGGGACTCGGAGGTCTATCTCGGTGCCATCAACGTCCTCTCCTCGCGGCTCGACGTCGTCGCGTGGTCGAAGGGCCAGACGTGGCGGCGCCGCTATCGGGCAGGTGTCGCCGAGGAGGGCATCCTCCCGTTCGTGCCGAGCGAGGCCTCCGGCACGGACTCCGGAGTGCACATCACCTGCACCCCGGATGAATCGCTCTTCACCTCCACCGTTCGCTTCTCCTGGAGCGGGCTCCAGGAGCGCGTCCATGTGCTGTCGGCCTTCCATGCCGGCGTGTCCTGGACCCTGCGGGACGAGGCCACGGGCACCGAGGCGCGCTTCTTCCGTGAGCGCGGACTCGCTGACCTGTGCGCCGAACTGGCGGACACTTCGTTCATCCAGGAGCCCTGGACCTTCGAGGGACAGGTGGAGGATGTGCGGCTCCGGGTCGCGCTCGGCTGGAGACATCGTCTGAGCCGAGGTCTGTCGTCCTGGGTGAACCTCCAGCGCTGTCTGGTGGGCGGACCGCACCACCGGGGATTCCTCGTGGGGATGCGCAGGGCGTTCGTCGCACGCCTGCGGCGCCTCGGCCGTGAGCGCGATGCACAGACCTTCTCGGACGGGGCATTGCTCGAACACCTCACGGGGGTGCTCGACCTGCGCATCGCGCCGGACATCCTGGGCAACCCCAGCAAGCATGTGTTCGCCCCGCCCGAGGTCGAGGCTCCCGTCGCGCGGCTCGTCGAGGACTGGGTGACGCGCGTGCTCGCCGAGGACCCGAAGCTGGAGGCCACGTTGTTCAGGTTCGCGGGATGCGAACGCGCTGGAGGGAACGAACCCTGAAGAGCGATGGAGAGCTGTGTCTTCCGATGAAGCCAGTCGACCTCAAGTGAGCCCACACCCGGTCCGAGCAGAACCAGGGGGCCACCATCACGAGGAAGAAGAATGAGCGCGCCCGAGTGAGGAAGCCGGAATCTCTGATTACGAATCAGGTGCCGCACCCGCGGCGTCACCCCCATGGAAGTGGAGGTGGACGGAGTTGAACCGTCTTGAGGAGCGTGTAGGACCTTCTCGAACGGGCGCGCTCGAAGCAGAAGGACGGTGACGCGTCACCGTCCCTGACGGCCCACCCCTCACCCACAGGTGCCCGAGGGGCCACACGTCTCCGGCGGGATGCAGATGGCGGCGCAGATGTTGGGCGAGGGGCACGTGCCGCAGTACACCGAGCGATGTTGGCCGCATGAATCGACGGCCGTCACATGCCCGCAGGAGCCGAAGCTCTGCATGCACAGCGACGAGTCCGGCTCGCCCGTGCAGGTGGGCAGGGTGGACTCGTGCGAGCTCTCCGTGGACGACGAGAGCGCCGCGTTGGACATCCGCACGGCACCGCAGGCGCACAGCATCAACAGGGGCAACAGGAGGAGGCGCTTCATCGTAAGGACCTCGGGGACCCACGGGGACACTGCGACTTCCGCACGAGGACTGCGATTCCAGCAGAGACCCATCACCCGCCTCCCTCGCGCGCCGGAGCACGGGCCATCCCCACGCTCCATCAGTGCAACCCCGTGGCCACCCGACTTGCGAACCCCACCCGTGTGGACCCAGGACCACACACGGAGCTGGCCCACCCCTTGCTCTACACTCGGGGCTCCAACGCAGACCCCACCGTGGCGTGGTCCACGGGCCACACACCCATGTCCTCGGCCATGACCCTGTTCACCGTGTCGCGTCACCACGGCCTCGTCCCCGCCACGCTGTGCAGCGTCCTGGCGGTGGGCCTGCTGGCCTTCCGCCTCGACTGGAGCGAGCGCGCCAGCTTCGCCTTCCTCACCTGGAACCTGTTCCTCGCCTGGGTCCCCTATGTCCTGGCCCTGCTCGCGCGGGTGCTCATGGTGCGGGGTCACGGCAAGGGCTGGGTGCTGGCGCCGCTCGCCCTGGGGTGGCTCGCGCTGTTCCCCAACGCGCCCTACCTCCTCACCGACTTCATCCACCTGCACCAGCGGCCCGTCGTCCCGCTCTGGTTCGACGCGGCCCTCCTGGCCCTGTTCGCCGCCACCGGGTGGATGCTGGGCCTGCTGTCCCTGGAGGTCTGGAAGCAGTGGCTGGAGGAGCGCCACGGCCGCCGCACGGCGTGGGCCTTCGTCGGCGTCACCTCGCTCCTGTGCGGGTACGGCATCTACCTGGGCCGCGTGGAGCGGTGGAACAGCTGGGACGTGCTCACGGACCCCGGGCGCCTGTTCGCCTCAATCATCGCCCACCTGAAGGACCCCTGGGCCTTCCCGTACCTGCCCCACCTCACCGTCTTCTTCGCCCTGGTGTTACCCGTGTCCTACGTCGCCTTCGAGGCGCTCGTCCTCCGGCTGCGCCGTCAGCGCGCCACCCCCTGAAACACGAACACCGCCCACGCTCCGGCCAGGGAGCGCGGACGGCGTGTCGATGAGAGGGCCTTCGGAAGCGGCGCCTCAGCCGCCGTGGATGCGCGAGCGTTTACGCGGACCTCCCCGGTGCTTCACGTTCATCTCGCTGGGGGCCTTCTTGCGCCCGTTGAGCGAGGTGCGTCGCCGGTTGCTCTTGGGCGCGTGGTCCTCGGCCGCCGGGCCCAAGGTCACGCGCGCCAGGTTCCGGGTTCGCCTGAGCGCCGCCGCCTCGTCCCGGGGCAACGTCTTGCGGCCCTTGGACGCCTGCACGCTGGCCTGCGCCTCGCCGGCCGAGGCCACCCGCCGCTTGTTCTTCACTCCCGCCATCTTGGTCCGGACCGCCATGTCGCCCTCCTTCCCTGGAGAGGTAAGGACGGCTCCACGGCTTGTCCAACCCGGAGGCCAGGGGCTCGAGGGCCCCACCCGTGACGCCCGCCTGGCCGCCCGCGAGGGCTCCCCCGAGGGAGAGGGCCCGGCCACGGGGTCGACCCGGAGCCGTGGGGCCCGCTGCCCTCGGCGGAAAGAGGATGCCGCGCTTTACGTCGACGAGCGCTTGCCGCGCCGGGGAGGCCGCGTGCTCGTGGTCGTCTCGGGCGGGAACAGCCAGCCCTCCTCGCTGTGCGAGGCGGTGTTCGTCTGGGTCGACTCGCTGGGCTCCAGGTGCTGGCCCCGGCAGCCGCGGCACCAGGACTGGGGCCGGCGCTCGCCGCGCATCACGCGGAAGCCGAAGTCCTGCTCCGTGGGGCCCACGTGGTCGCAGCGCGGGCAGCGGCTCAGCGACGTGACGCCAATCTCCTTGGCCTTCTGGCGGCCATGCTCCACCACCAGCGCCAGCGCCGCGGCGAAGCCCAACCGCTTCTCGGAGGCGACGTGGAAACGACGGGCGCGCTTGCGCCCACCCCGGCCGAGCACGGGCATGAGGTCCATCCCCCCGAGCAGGTTGCGCTGCTCGAGCACACGCGACGACGAAGAGCTGTCCTGGGTTGATCGGCTCACCCGACAACTCATAGCGGAGGGGTCTGACACGCCCTTTCAGAGGGGAGATGCCTGCCTGCCCTCACGCAAACCCTACTGAACGAAAATCCAGTGAGTCCGCGCACTTGGGCCTCCCCGAGAGCAGCCAGGCGAGCTCGGGGAGGCCTGGTGGGCCGTGGGGCTACTCGGCGTCGGCCATGCCCCCGCCGCTGTCGGTGGCGGGGAAGACGGGGGTGCCGCCGGGGAGGCTCGGGTCGTGCGGCAGGCTGCCTCGGGGGCTGCGCAGGTAGACGAAGGGCGTGGCGAACAGGAAGTTGGAGACGCGCGACGTGTAGATGTCCGCGTAGCGCTCCACCTGGCGGGCCAGGTGGCTCTTGTCGTTGCCGGCGCGGGTGAGCAGGCCCCAGATGGGGTTGGACAGCTCGGTGGCGGCGCGGGCCATGGGGCCCAGCTCCGCGTCCAGCGCCTCCAGCTCCTCGCGCAGCGTGCCCAGCTTCGCCACCAGCTCCTGCTCGGTGGGCGAGTCCGTGCGCGGGCCGTAGTCGCCGCGGCGGCGCTGCAGCTCCAGCCGCAGCTGGCAGCTGTCCCACTCCAGCCGCTCCTTGAGGACCATGCGCTCGGCGAGCCGGGCCTCGGTGGGGCGGAACGACGCAATCGCGCGCACCTCGTCCTCCAGCTCGCGGAGGATGAGCGCCGTGCGCCAGCGCAGCGCGCTCTTGGACACGTGTACGTCGCCGAACATGTGGTCGCCCACGTAGAGGACCTCGTCGCCGCTGATGCCCAGGTGGCGCTCGAGCTCCACGGCGCTGCCGCCGAAGTACGGCTTGCCCTCCTTGAACGGCCCCGAGTGCGGACGCAGGAGCGCCTCGCCGTTGGTCTCCACCACCTCGAACAGCGCCGAGCGCGTGGTGAAGAACTCCGGCTTGCGCGCGGAGACGATGACCACGTCGAACAGCTGCCGCCACGTCATGCCGGCGGGCAGGTGCTTGTCGAAGGCGAAGTGCATCATGGGTTCGGTGTAGGCCCACTCGCTGTTGGTGATGAGCAGCAGCTTCTTGCCCGCGTTGCGCTGGTCCAAAAGCGCCAGCGGCGTCTCCGGGTCGTCGATGACGTAGCGCTCCGGGTCCGCGATGATTTCGGCCTTGAGCCGGCCCTGCATGTGCGTGGCGTCCAGGTTCTTGCGCACGTGCTCGTAGAGGTCCGCGTAGCCCATGGGCCCGGGCAGCTGCCCCGCGTCCAGCCGGTCCACCAGCTGCGCGTAGAGGCACGCCTCCGACAGGGAGAAGAGCGTGTTGAGGAACACCCACCGCCGCTCGTGCAGGTCGATGACGACGTGCGAGTACTCGTCGCGCTGGGTGATGAAGTCCAGGGTGCGCGTGCCGTGCAGCGCCTTCTTCACGAACCCGAAGCGGTTGGCCTTGAGCAGGTTGCCCTTCTCGGTGTCGATGATGAGGCCGCGGATGGCGAGCGCCGGGTCGAACTGGAGGTCACCCACGGGCCAGCCCTGCGCGACGAGCCTGTCCCGGATGTGCTCGTACGCGCGGCGCTCCCACGCCTCCACCCGGTAGTGGATGAGCGTGTAGTCCATGTCGTAGCCCACGGCCTTGATGGCGCGCAGGTTGAGGGTGCGGTTGCAGAACAGGCCCCGCTCGGGCGGGGGACCAGCAGGTTGCGAGCGCATAGGAGGCTTGGATTGCCCCGTCTGGAGGCAAAAGTCGATGCCTCTGTGCGGGCCCGTCCGCTGCCTCGCACCACCGGGTGGCGATGGCCCCATTCCCAGGCGTGTCGGATGCACGGCACTCGCCCCCGGGGGCCAGGGAGAGAGCGTGACTTCCTTGACTAGTTTGGTCGACCTCTCAACCCCTGAAGCGAGGTCCGTGCATGGCCTGGATGATTCGCGGTCTGTTGGTGAGCGCGCTGTTCGTGGTGGGGTGCAGGCACTCGGCGCCCGCCGTCACGCCGGAGCCGTCGACGCCGGTGGCGCTGAGCTGTGACGAGCGGCAGTCGGAGCTCTCCCGGGAGGCGGACCAGCGGGCGTCGCCGTATGGCATCGAGCAGCACCTGGCGAAGAACTTCCCGGAGGGCTCGGTGTCGTGGCTGATGAAGGATGCGCAGTATCAGCAGTACGTGGTGCAGACGGGGGCGACGAACTTCGGGCGCTGTGACGACAGCGGCTGCTACCTGTTCGCGGCGCCGTCGTCGGTCATCCGGGACGCGGTGAGGAAGGCGTCGTCGGGCGGGACGCATGACCCGGCGGTGCTGGGGCAGGCGCTGGGGCTGCCGGCGAAGAACTTCGAGGGTCCGCTGCGGATGATGACGTTGGATTTGCGCGCGTCGGCGCCGTGCGTGCGGCTGCCGGTGGACAGCGACCCGGGCGCGTGGAAGTGCCAGTCGGAGCAGGACACGGACTGCTTCAAGTTTGGCGGCTACACGTCGGGCGGGTTGCCGGAGGTCATGATCATCAACGCGCCAGTGTCCCAGGCCGTCGTGACCGAGGTGCCGTGAGCGCCGAGCACGTCATCCACCAGAGCCCCTTGCTCTACCGCGTGCTTCGCGAGGAGGGCGGGGGCCTGGTCATCGAGGTCGTCGTGGGCGGCGTCGCGATGACGGCGGTGCGCGTGCGCCTGACGGCCGAGGAGGCACGGGCCTTCGGCCGTGAGGGCCCCGCGTACAGTGACAGGCTGGCCCGGGACATCATGGCGCGGCCGTCCTTCGGGGGCAGGTCCTACGACGCGCCCGGGTGAACGTTCCCCTCGCGCGCGCGGGTGATGGAACTCCATGGGGTGATGGGCAGGTTGGCGTGTGGCCATGGGGAGGGGACGGATGCGCGGGGTCGCCTGGATGTTGATGGGGTGTTCGCTCGTCCTCGCGAGCGGGTGTGCGTCCTCGCATCGCGCCGCCACGGACAGCGCGGCGCGGGGGCACGCGGACGTCGCGGCGTCCTCGAAGGACCCGCTCCCCTCCTGGACGGAGGGCCCCACGAAGGCGGCGCTCCTGGACTTCGTGGAGCGGGTGACTCGCGAGGGCGGACCGGACTTCGTGCCCGCCTCCGAGCGCATCGCCGTGTTCGACAACGACGGCACGCTGTGGTCCGAGCAGCCCCTCGTGGCCGAGCTGGCCTTCGTCATCGACCGGGTGAAGGCGCTCGCGCCCCAGCACCCCGAGTGGCGCACGCGCCAGCCCTTCCAGGGCGTGCTCGAGGGTGATGTGGAGTCGGTGAAGGCGAGCGGCAAGCGCGGGCTGATGGAGCTGTTCGCGGCCACGCATGCGGGCATGACGACGGAGCAGTTCGAGCGGACGGTCTCGGACTGGCTCGTCACCGCGCGCCACCCCACGCTGCATCGCCCGTACACGGACCTCGTCTACCAGCCGATGCTGGAGCTGTTGTCATTCCTGCGGGCGCGGGGCTTCAAGACCTTCGTCGTCTCCGGTGGGGACGTGGGCTTCATGCGCCCCTGGATGGAGCAGGTGTACGGCGTGCCGCGCGAGCAGGTGGTGGGCAGCCGGGTGAAGCTGCGCTACCAGGCCACCGGAGGCGCGCCCTCGGTCCTTCGACTCGCGGAGCTGGACCTGCTCGATGACGGAGCAGGCAAGCCCGTGGGCATCGAGCAGGGGGTGGGACGCAGGCCCCTGGCGGCCTTCGGGAACTCGGATGGGGACTTCGAGATGCTCGAGTGGACCACCTCCGGTCCGGGGCCGCGCCTGGGGCTGCTCGTCCACCACACCGATGCCGAGCGCGAGTGGGCCTATGATCGGGAGGCCCGCGTGGGGAAGCTCGCCCGGGGGTTGGACGAGGCGCCTGGACGGGGCTGGCTCGTCGTGGACATGCGGCGTGACTGGAAGGTCATCCATCCGTTCGAGCGCGCGACGCCGCGGTGAGGGCGGGCCGCAAGGGCTGCGGAGCCTCGTCGGGGCGCGCGCAAGGCTTGCGGCGCGGCTGGGGGGAGGCATGGGGGCCCCACGTGGCATGGTTTCTGTACTGCTTGCTCCCCACACTCCTTCTTCTGGGAAGTGCGTCGCGATGAGCGCGGCGGCGGTGCCCGGCGAGGGTCGCGGGAGGCGAAGATGGACAGTCTGGCTCGTGAGGCGCGTGACGCCCTGGTGCAGCGCGGCGAACGGCTCCGGTCACGGACGCGTCTCGTGGCCGTCCGGGGAGCGGACGAGCTCCTGTCCGAGGCGGAGCGCCAGGAGCTGCTCGACATCGAGGCGGCGCTCACCCGCATCGCGGTGGGACAGTTCGGCCGCTGCGAGCGGTGCGGAGGCGCCATGGGACGCCACCGCCTGCGCGCCATCCCCGAGGCCCGCTTCTGCATGACGTGCTCGGCCCTGGGCCGGTGAGTCCGCCCCGTCAAAGTTCGGGGAAGCTCACCGGGCCCAGGTGCAACGGGGGCGAAGTGGTGTCCTCGCGCAGCTCGAGGAGGTAGCGGCCGCGGAGCTCGATGGATTTGGCCTCGGTCTCCAGGACGAGCAGCACATCGGTGTCCTGGTCTCCGAGCGGACGTGACTGCCAGACGAGGAGCTTCCGGACGTGACGTCCCGTCGCGGTGATGAGCGCCGCTTCTCGCGGAGTCCACGGCGAATGCCCTCCAACGGAGGCGAGCAGCAGCACCACTGCGACCCGTGAGCTCGTCCGGTGTGCGTATGCGGACGTCGAGGTCGACAGGATGGGCGTGGTGGGTGCGACGATGGGGCCGAGCGGACGTGTGGCGAGGCCCCGAACATCGAGTGCTCCGGCGATGTACATCACGCTGAATGGCCCTCGCGAGGGTGTGTCGGAGGATCGCGTGGAAGGGGCTTGAACGCTCGGGGCCTGCGGAGCGGAGACGTCAGGCTCGATGGCGCGCTCCTGAAGAGGGGAGCCTCCCGTGTTGGAGGCGTGGAGCAGGACGAGCCAGGTCACGAGGCGCAAGCGCCTGGCTTCATCACCAATCCTTCCCACGAATCTCCCGGAAGCGCTCCACGACGCGGACGTGCAGGAGGTTGAAGATGACCGCGTGTTCCTCGTCTCCCCCCGGAAGCCTCTGCCGCCCCACGTCGCTGAACTCGTAGAACACCATGCAGACCGGATACACATCGTCGCCGACACGCATCTCCCGGATGCGGCCATAGACGCGCTCGTTGGTGAAGATGATTTCGGTGACGAGTTGTGCGCCCGCGGGGAGCTTCTTGAATTTGCGGTGCACGTTCGTCATCAGGTACCCCTCCTTCACCGTGATGTTCCGGAAGGGCGTGCCGAAGTTCTCTCCGATGGAGCCCTCGAACTGGTCCCCCTGGTCGAGTCCGAAGCGCTCGATGGTCTCATCCGCGCCCGCGGGGCACTCGGCCACGGGAGGGATGGGCCGATGCTGCACGTAGGGCGTGCTGCTGGAGCAGGCGAGCCCGGTGCAGGCCAGGGCCACCTTGGACAGGCGGGCGAGTGACAACGCGCGAGGCTTCGCGGGGGGAGCGGGAGGCTTCATCACGGGAGTGGGGTCCTGGAGTGGCGGCGCCACGGGGGCGACGGTCACGGGGATGGGATTCGCCCGGGGCGAATCGGTGACTGACTCACTGTGATGCGATTCCGCATGTCTGGCTATTTTCTGACCTCCCAGGGAGTCGATTTGTTGGGTGACTCCTGGAGTTGTCTGTCTCCAGCCGTGGAGGAACCACCCCACCGCCAGGAGCAGGAGCACCGCGGGCAGGGCGAGAACCCGGGGGTGTAGGAGACGGGTTCGCAGGCGCTGGACACGTGCGCGCGCCGGGGAGGGGGGCTTGCGCGGGGGCGCGGGTGTGTCCGTGCCGAAGAGCGGCGTGTCCCAAGCCTCGGCGGTGAAGCGGCTGGGCGCCAGGGCGGAGGCAAGCTCCGCGCCGCTCTGGAAGCGTTGCTCCGGGAGCTTCTCGAGGAGTCGCAGGATGATGGCGTCGAGCTCGGGAGGGATGCGCGGGTTCAGCTCCGACGGGGCGGCGGGTGGCTGCGAGGTGATGGCGGCGCACAGCACGTCCGCGGGCCAGTCCGGAGGGAAGGGGTAGTGGCCCGTGGCCGCGCGGTAGAGGCACACGCCCAGGGCATAGAGGTCATCGGTGGCGACGGACAGGTAGCGGGCGTCCGGGTGGCGCCAGTGGCGCTGATGGAAGCGGATGGCCTCGGGGCTGCGCAGGTGGCGCGTGCCTGGAGGTAGGGGACCCGTGGTCAGCGTGGGCGCGCCGATGTACGCGCTTGCGCCCAGGTCGATGAGGACGGGGTCTCCTTCGGTGTCTCGCAGCAGGATGTGCTCCGGCTTGAGGTCCCGGTGCAGCACGTCCCCGGCGTGCAGGGTGTCCAGCGCCAGGGCGACCCGGCGGAAGGTCTCCGCCAACTGTCGGAAGGAGGGGTTGTGCCGCTCCGCCCAGACGTGGATCGGTGGCCCGGGCACCCAGTCCATGACGAAGTAGAAGTGGCCCGTGACGATGTCCGGCCAGCGGCCGCAGGCGTGGACCGCGACCACGTTGGGGTGGACGGCCCGGTCCAACAGGAGCGTCAGCTCGCGCAGGGCCCGGCCCTCGGCGGTGTTGCGAGTGAGCTTGAGGGCGAAGTAGCGCCCCGGCGAGTCCACCGGCTCCACGCGGTAGACGACGCCGTAGCCGCCCACGCCCAGTCTCTCGAGGATGCGCCAGCCTCCCGTCAGGACGAAGCCCGGGGGCAGGGCTTCCGGGGGCATCGACGATGGATGCGGAATCATGGACGTCAGAGGTCTCCTGGACTCTGACGAATCTAGCAGGTTGAATACCCCTCGGGTGGCCTGCGGCCCTGGCCATCCCACGGGTCACCCAGGAGTCAGGGCGCGGGGCGCTGCTGGGAGACGTGTGTCAGCGGGGGCTCGCGGTGGTTTCGCGCATCATCACGACCTTTGGGTAGGCGACGAAGAACCCCAGGCGCTCCATGTTCCGCTGTGAAGGACTGGCGGGCAGGGTGCTGCTCGACGCCAGGGTGCAGCCCTGACGGGTGGCCCAGTCGAGGCGGGTGGCGATGAGGGCCTGCTGGAGTCCTCGGCCACGGAACCGCTCGCGCACGCCGGTGCCGGACAGGGTGGCCACGCCGTCGTGTATGGCCACGGTGCCGCCTCCCGCGGGCTCACCGTCCACGAGCGCGAGGAAGCACGTGGTGCCGGGCATGGTCGCGGTGCCCAGCATGAGCGAGGACTCCTCGTCGGAGACCTCGTCACGTCCCATGAAGCCCTGGGCCACGGTGCGAGAGAAGACCTGGGCCTCACCGGGGCGGAGCGGACGAAGCTCGACGCCGGGTGCGGTGGGAGGAGGCGGGCTCGCGGGCAGGGCGCGCACGAAGACCTGCTGGAACTCACCGACGCGGTAGCCACGACGGGCCAGCTCCTGCGCGAGCGACGGGTCGGCGAAGGGGAGCAGGTCGAGCTGGAGGAGACCACCCTGTTGTCCCAGGTGGGCCTCCACGCGGTCGAGGGACTCGGCGCTGACGGGGCCTGAGAGTCCGAGCGCGAGCGCCTGGGTGAGCGGCGAGTTGGCGCCATTGAAGAGGGCGAGACCGCCTGCGATCTCGAGGATGCCGTGTGTCGGTGTGGCGGCGCGGTTCTGCGCGGCCTGGGCCAGCTCCACGCGGCGGACCAGCGCGGCGTCCACGGTGGGGCGAGAGGAGGGGAGTGACATGGGGCCACCCTCGTCCACGTCGTGTCGGGGCGTCTATCAGGTTCCTGCTTCGTCTATCGGGTTCGCGCCATTCGTCGAGTCCGTCACCTCGCGACGGAAGCGGGCGGGCGTGAGCGCGTGGCGCGCGCGGAACAAGGCGGTGAAGTGGCTCTGGCTGGAGAAGCCCGTGGCTTGCGCGATGTCGCTCAGCGGGAGCGCGGTGGTGGCGAGCAGCTCTCGTGCGCGTTCCAGGCGCCGGGTCAGGACGAACTGGTGTGGCGTGTTGCCGGTGGTTCGTTTGAAGCCTCGCGAGAAGTGGGACGGGCTCAGGTCGACCACGGCGGCGAGGGACTCCAGGCCGAGGGCCGTGTCCAGGTTCGCCTCGACGAAGTCTGTCACGCGCCGGAGCTGCCAGGGCGCGAGTCCCACGGGCTTCGCTCCGGACCTCGGGCGCTGGCCGTCGAGACGCAGCAGTCGCAGGCCCAGCACGGTGGCGAGCGCGTCCACTTCGAGTCGCGAGGGTGGACGTCCCTCGTGCAGTGCCTCGCCGCTGGCGCGCAGCAGCTCACGGAGCACCGGGTCCGTCAGTCGTGATGGGCCCACGGAGCACAGGGCGTGCTCCAGGCCATGTTCTCCGGCGAGCGAGGACAGTCGCTCGGGGGGGAGGAAGAAGGACACCACCCGCGCGCCCGCGTCCCAGGCGAAGGCATGCGGCAGGTCGGAGCCGACGACGCCCACTTCCTCGCGGACGAGTCGCACGTCCACCGCGCGGTCGACGGAGCGCCAGCGCCCACGGACAGCAGGACGGCCGAGGGGCATGAGCAGTTGCAGCGACCGGTGTTGATGCTCGCCCGTGTCCATCTGCTGGTGGCGGTAGAGGGCAACGCCCATTCCCTGCCACGCCACGGTGAGCGGCTTGTCGGCTCTGTGCTCCATGCGTCGGTCGACTCCGCCTATCGAGCAAACTCCGCTGGAAGCTCCCAGGCAAAAACAACGACACACCCGGCTTCGTGATTCACGACCACGCGATAGCTGCCTTCAGGAAACTCCGCGACATCCCCTGCGGCGAACTGGACAGCCTGCGTGCCGAATTCCATCTGGCAGTGCCCAGCCAGCACGTAAACCGTACCGGCCCGCATCGAGCCACCAAAATCCTCTACCGATGAATACCGATCAACGCTCACCCGATACTTCTTCGCGGGCAAGTGCAGCGCACGCACACTCTCTTCCGAGAGGGGTTGGTTGGAGAGTTCGGACCAGCGTCGCACCGTGACCTGTTTCGATTCCATCCTGCACCTCACTGCGGAAAGGTCATGCCAATCTTGGCGAACGCAGCCCGAGTTGACGCCACGTTCGGCAAGCCGCTGTTCTCAGTGGCAGCGAACTCCGTGCCCTGGAGGCAAGCCTACATCGACTCCGTGGATACCCGAGCTTTGACGAACGGGCCATGGATGGGAGACAGCGAAGAATGTCGACTGCGAGGACTCATTGATTCGGATCGAGTTCGAGACTGGGGCGGTGCTCGAGTTGGATCTCGAGCACCTGGTCGGGGCGGACCTGCGCGGGCTGTCGCTCCACCGGGCGCTGCTCGGCAAGCTGAACCTCTCACGCGCGAACCTCCG
This sequence comes from Myxococcus sp. AS-1-15, assembly GCF_020037055.1. Taxonomy (NCBI): domain Bacteria; kingdom Pseudomonadati; phylum Myxococcota; class Myxococcia; order Myxococcales; family Myxococcaceae; genus Myxococcus; species Myxococcus sp. AS-1-15. Next base: position 238,188 of record NZ_JAIQDF010000008.1, read on the forward strand.
AGAGGTCGACCTGCGCTCCGCTTCCCTGGACGAAGCGGACCTGTCCGAGGCCAACCTCGAAGGTGCTCGGCTCATGGCCGCGGGGCTTCGTCGCGCGACGTTGATGCGAAGTCGCCTGCACAGGGCCTGGCTCAACGGCGCGGACCTTCAAGGTGCGGACCTGCGGGACGCGGACCTGAGTGAAGCGGACCTCGGCGGCGCCAACCTGTCCGGCGCGGACCTCCGGGGTGCGGACCTGCGGACTCATCGCCTCGACCTCGCGAAGCTGGACGGCTCCGTGTCCGATGCCACGGCGAAGTGGCCCTCGGGTTTCGACCCCGTCGCGCACGGAGTCCTCATCCGGTGACGCGGCCGTGTCCCAGGCGAGCGACGGCCCCCCTGGTGGCACCCCGCACCCTGTCATCCACAGGTCGCCCGGCAGGCCACCCGCCGAGGGGGCGGAAAGAACCCGTGCGCCCGGGCGTGTCTACGGGTATAGACAACCCCCTCATGTGTCCCATGGTGAAGACGGAAGACCTCATCGACGCCCAGGGCGTGGCCGGCCTGCTGCAGCTTCGCCACACCAACAGCGTCAGCACCTATCTGCGCCGCTACCCGGACATGCCCCGCCCCATCCTGGACCTGGGCACCGGACGCCCACGCTTGTGGCTGCGTCCCCAGGTGATGCGCTGGCTTCGTGCCCGCAGGTCCGACACGGCTTCCATCGGAGTTGAGAGATGACCACCGCCATTCCCCGTACCCCTCCCGCCGTCCTGCCCGGCCCCAATGACACCTGCTGGTGCGGCAGCGGCACCAAGTACAAGAAGTGCCACCGCGGCGCCGACGCCGTCGAGGCGCGCAAGAAGGGCCCCGACGTCGCGCGCAAGGGCATCCGCCCGGGCCTCATCAGCCCCCGCCGCGACGTGCCCCTGCACATCCCCCGCCCCGACTACGCCGTGTCCGGCCGCCCCCAGCGCCGCCCGAGCGACTCTGAAATCCGCTCGCCGGACGTCATCGCGCGCATGCGCAGGGCCTGCAAGGCCGCCGCCGAGGTGCTCCAGGAAGTCGCCTCCCACGTGCGCCCCGGCATCACCACCGACGAGCTGGACGCCATCACCCACGAGGCCTACATCCGCCGGGGCGGCTACCCGAGCACGCTCAACTACCACGGCTTCCCCAAGTCCCTGTGCACCTCGGTCAACGAGGTCATCTGCCACGGCATCCCCGACAACCGCGCGCTCGAGGACGGCGACATCGTCAACCTGGACATCACCATCTACCTGGATGGCGTCCACGGCGACTGCTCGGCCACCCACTTCGTGGGCAAGGTGGACCCGGAGAGCGAGCGGCTGGTGCGCGTCACCCGCGAGTGCATGGAGCTGGGCATCGCCGCGGTGAAGCCTGGCCGGCCCATCAGCGACATCGGCCGCGCGATTGAAGACCACGCCACCAAGAACGGCATGAGCGTGGTGCGCGCCTACTGCGGCCACGGCATCGGCGAGACGTTCCACACGTCCCTCCAGATTCCGCACTACTACGAGCCCGAGGCCGACACCATCATGCAGCCGGGGATGATCTTCACCGTCGAGCCGATGATCAACCTCGGCGGCTGGGGCCACCGCACCTGGGACGACGGGTGGACCGCCGTCACCGCCGACGGCAGCCGCAGCGCCCAGTTCGAGCACACGCTGCTCGTCACCGAGCAGGGCCCCGACATCCTCACCGTGGCCTGAAGTCCCGAGCGCCCCACGGTAGACCGTGGGGCGAAGCCACCGTGTGACGGGCGACAGTCCTCCACGGTGGCCGTCACCGGCCGGACGTCCCCTCGAAACCTCTCGGCGCTTCGCGCGCGCCCGGCGCTATCCACGCGCTCCAGGCCCGAGGTCCCGAGAGGTACACCATGTCCCTCGATATCGCCGTCGACGCCGACCGTCTCAAGAGCGTCCAGGACGTCCTCCAGGTGTTGGAGGACTCCTTCCAGGTCGACTTCATCCCAGGCATCTTCAAGAAGCTGGACGAGAAGCTCCTCGTGGAGCGCGCCGCGTTCCGGACGAACACAGTCGCTCAGCGCTACGAGCTGGACGTCTACTTCGGGCTGAAGGGCCCCGAGGCGAGCGCCCGCTCACCGTTCCTCAAGGTGGGCATGTGCATCACCATCCAGTCCGAGGTCGCTGTGCGCGGCCGCCGCCCGGCCCGCTACGACGGCACGCTGGAGGTCCCCCTCACCGAAGACGCCATCACCCACGTGCCGTTCGCGCTCTACCTGCGCCGCGCCGCCCGGGGCTCGCTCACGACGCCTCCCTCGGAGTGAGCGCACTCACCCGCCGCAGGGCGAGAGTGACGTCCCCAAGCAGAAGCGCGCCGACCTCAGCGCTTGCACCACCACCTGGCCTTCGTGGTTCAGGGGCACGCTGCTCCCGTGCTCCAGCACGTAGTCCCGAGGGTCCGACTCGAAGGTGAGCCAGAGCCGGCCCTCGGTACACGTGAGCAGCAGGCCCTCGTCCCCCTGGATGCGCCGACTCCAGAGCGACCCCTCGTGCAGCCCCTGTCCGCCCGTCTCCACTCCGGGGCGAGCCTGGGGCTTCAGGTGATTCCACAGCGAGCTCCAGAAGCCTCGCCGCGCCGACATGAGCTTGGACTCCATGGCACCACGACCTCCTCATCGCCCACCATGCGCCCCGCCGACGAAACAGAACAGAGGCAGCAATCCACCATTGTGACCAGTACAGTTGAAGTCCAAGGAACTGTACTGGTCCGTCCGGTGGGCAGGTGTGTCTGGGCAGCGGAGGCCGGGCCCGTTACCGATACGGATTGGCGGGAGACGGATTTCGCATCGGGGACGGCATGGGCGCGCTGGCACACAAACCGAAGTTGTACGAGCAGGTGGCGGAGCGGCTGGAGGACGCCATCAACGCGGGCACGCTGCGCGCGGGAGACAGGCTGCCCTCCGTGCGTCAGCTCAGCCTGCGTGAGCAGGTGAGCATCTCCACGGTGCTCCAGGCGTATCTGCACCTGGAGTCGGTGGGGCTCATCGAGACGCGGCCGCAGTCGGGCCACTACGTGCGCCGGCGCGAGCGTCCCCGCCTCGCGGAGCCGCAGGTGTCCCGTCCCGCGACGAGCGCCACGCCCGTCACGGTGAGCGCGCTGGTGTCGCGCGTGTACCAGTCGATGCGCGACCCGAACCTGGTGCAGATGGGCGGCGCGTGGCCGTCCACGGAGCTGCTCCCCACGCGCCGGCTGTACCGGGAGCTCAACGCGCTCACCCGCGAGAGGGGTGACGCGGGGATGCTGTACGACGTGCCTCCGGGGTGTCCGGAGCTGCGGCGGCAGCTGGCGCGGCGCTCGCTGGACTGGGGCGCGGCGCTGTCGCCCGAGGACTTCATCATCACCGTCGGCGCCGCGGAGGCCATCCACCTGTGCCTGCTCGCCGTGGCCCGGCAGGGGGACACCATCGCGATTGAATCACCGGCGTACTACGGCACGCTCCAGGCCATCGAGTCACTGGGGCTGCGCGCGCTGGAGATTCCGTGCTCACCGCGCCACGGCATGGAGCTGGATGCGCTCCAGGCGGCGCTGGAGCGGCGGCGCGTGGCGGCGGTGCTGGTGGTGCCCAGCTACAGCAACCCGGTGGGCAGCTGCATGCCGACGGCGAACCGCCAGCGACTGGTGGCCATGCTCGAGGAGCGCGGGGTGCCGCTCATCGAGGATGACCTGTACGGTGACCTGCACTTCGACGAGCGCAGGCCGCGCACGTGCAAGTCGTTCGACACGACGGGCAACGTGATGCTGTGTGGCTCGTTCTCGAAGACGCTCGCGCCGGGCTTCCGCGTGGGGTACGTGGCGCCGGGTCGGCTCCGGGAGCGGGTGGAGCTCCTGAAGTTCTCGCACACGGTGGCCTCGCCCACGCTGCTGCCGCTGGCGATTGCGCGCTTCCTGGAGGAAGGCGGGTATGACCGGCACCTGCGCGCGCTGCGGCGCCGGCTGTCGGAGCAGGTGGCGCGCATGGCGGAGGGCGTGGCTGAGCACTTCCCGGAGGGCACGCGCGTGGCGCGGCCAGCGGGGGGCTCGCTGTTGTGGGTGGAGCTGCCGTCCACGGTGGACTCGCTGGTGCTGCACGGACGCGCGCTGGATGCGGGCGTGAGCATCGCGCCGGGGCCCATCTTCTCGCCCCGGCCAGACTCGTACCGGAACTTCATCCGCATGTCGTGTGGACAGCCGTGGACGCCGCGCATCGAGGGCGCGATGGCCACGGTGGGCCGGCTGGTGCGTACCCTGATGTGAGGTCAGCGTGCGAAGAGCAGGCCCGCGCCCTGGCGTGAGGCCTTGTCCAGCGCCTGCGTCACGGCGTCGAGCGCTCGCGCGGGGTCTCCGCGCCGGGTGATGCGGCGCAGGCGGGAGGTGAAGCGGGCCCAGCCGCTGACGGGCTGGTAGGTGGGGGCGCCGTGGAGGTGCTCGCGCAGGCCGTCGCGCAGTTGGCGCACCTCGGCGTTCGTCCAGTAGCCGAGGTTCGGGTTGATGCGCCGCAGGTCGTCGGTGGCGCCCTCCTGCTGGGGGACCCGGCCCCAGACGGTGTGGCGCCAGAGGTGGTGGAGCGTGTCCGGGCAGGCCGCGCGGACGACGGCCTCGGCGGCCTGGAGGTCGTCGGCGTCGGGGCGCTGCGAGGTGGCCTGCTCCAGGCGCTCGCTCCGGGGCTCCTTGTCGGTGTGGACCAGGTCCTCGGCGAGCACGTCGAGCAGCTCCAGCACCTCGTCACCGAGCGGCTCGGGCAGCCGCGTCAGCGCGGCGCCGCCGTGCTGGGAGAGGTGGTCGATGAGCGCGAGCAGCACCTCCTCGTCCTCCATCGCCTCGGGGTCCTCGCGCACCACCGCGGCGCGCAGGGACGCGAGCCGGGACGGCGTCAACACACCGGCGAGGCCCTCGGCGGGAATCAGGAAGAAGGTGACAGGGGTGCTCATGGCCCTTGTCTATACCGCCCGCGCTCAGAGCGACGAGAAGATGTCGCCGAGGGTGGCGATCATCGACTCCGAGTCGCGCACCTGGAACGTCGCGGCCTGGACGCTCGCGGCTTCGATGCGGTCGACGCGGAGCATGCGCACCGCTCCGCGCAGGTGGTCCCAGACGAGCAGGTACCACGCGGGCCAGCTGAGCAGGAGGTAGTGGGGCTCCACGACGCGCACCGTGCTCGTGTCGCTCGCGCGGTAGGTCAGCTCCAGCGCGCGCTGCTCGAAGAAGGCCTCCTGGAGGGGACGCAGCACCGCGGCCCGGGGGGGCTTCCAGGTCGCGCTGATGCTGCGCGCGGTGGGGCCCACGAGGATGCGCTGGCGCAGCTTGCCGACGCGGGCGCGCTCCTCGGGTGGGAACGACGCGGCCAGCTTCTGGCGCAGGCTCTTGAGCGTCGAGAGCAGGAGCGGGGACTCGAGCCGCTCGGCGAGCGCCAGGGCGAGCAGCAGGTCGAGCAGCTCCTGGGCGTTGAGCTGCACGCGCCCGAGCCCTGTCCTCGGCGGGACGCGGATGCCGCCGCCCCGGCCCGCGTCCGACTCGATGGGGACGCCGCGCGCGGAGAGCCGGGACAAGTCCCGCCGGACGGTGCGCACGCAGACGCCCAGCTCCTCCGCCAGCTCCGGGGCCGTCCAGGACGGGCGGGAGGCAAGGAGGCCCAGGACCCGGTCCAGACGGTCGGTGACGGGCTCGCGCTTCAAAGGTGACTCATTCTGTCACGTTCTGGGGCCATGTTCATGGGGTCGCGAACGAGCGCGGCCAGGACACACGGAGACAAACGCCATGACCCACACCTTGCGCGGAATGTGCACCTTCAACCTCTGGGCGGATGACCTCCAGGCGGCGACGCGCTGGTACGCGGAGCTGCTCGGCATGCAGCCCTACTTCCGCAGCGAGGACGTGGGGTGCGGGCCCGGGTATGTGGAGTTCCGCATCGGCGACTACCAGCACGAGCTGGGCATCATCGACCGGAGGTTCGCGCCGCCGGGGCTCGCCACGGCTCAGGGCGGGACGGTGGTCTACTGGCACGTCGACGACATCGCGGGGACGCTCGCGCGGGTGCTCGCGATGGGGGCGCAGCTTCTGGATGGCGTCACCGAGCGCGGGCCGGGCTTCGTCACGGCGTCGGTCACCGACCCGTTCGGGAACGTGCTGGGCCTGATGTTCAACCGCCACTACCTGGACGTGCTGGGAGGCGCCCATGGCCAGCGCTGAAGGAGGGGCGCCGGTGATTGCGTTCCGGGGCGCGGCGGAGTTCGAGGCCTGGCTCCAGACGCACGTCGATGCGTCCGCGGGGGTCTGGTTGAAGCTCGCGAAGAAGGGGACGCAGATTGCCTCGCTCACCGATGACGAGGCGGTCGACGTGGGGCTGTGCTTCGGATGGATTTCGGGGCAGCGCAAGTCGCTCGACGCGCGCTTCTACCTGCAGAAGTACGTCCCGCGCCGGCCGCGCAGCCGCTGGTCCTGTGTGAACGTGCGCAAGGTGGAGGCACTCACGCGCGCGGGTCGGATGCGGCCCTCGGGGCTCGCGGAGGTCGAGGCCGCGAAGGCGGATGGGCGCTGGGACGCGGCCTACGAGTCGCAGAAGAACGCCACGGTGCCGGAGGTGCTCACGGCGGCGCTGGCGGCGAGCCCTCGGGCGGCGCGGGCGTTCGAGGCGCTCGGCAGGACGCGGCGGTACGGGCTGGTCCTCAAGGTGCTGACGGCGAGGACCCAGAAGGGGCGCGAAGGCCAGGTCCGCCGCGTCGTCGCGGAGCTCGACGCGGCGGGGTGAGACTTCAGTCCGCGGACATGGCCACGCCGGGCGACACCTTCGACGCGCGGCGGGCGGGCAGCCAGCTCGCCAGCGAGACGACGGTGAGCAGCAGCAGCGGCACGGCGAGGAAGGTCAGCGGGTCCGTGGCGCTCACGTCGTACAGCAGGCCCTCCAGCAGCCGCGACAGCCCGAGCGCCAGCGCGAGCCCGACGCCCAGGCCCAGCGCGCACATCCGCAGGGCCTGCTTCATCACCAGCCGCACCACGTCCGAGGGCAGCGCCCCCAGCGCCAGGCGGATGCCCAGCTCCCGTCGACGCTGCGCCACGCTGTACGCCATCAACCCGTAGATGCCGAGCGAGGCCAGCGCCACCGCTGACACCGCGAAGGCGAGCAGGAGCACCCGCTGGAAGCTCCGGTCCGCCACCGAGCGCTCCAGGCCCTGCGCCAGCGTCGTCGTCTTCGGCAGCGTCAACTGCGAGTCGAGCTGGCGCATCTCGCCCTTCACCAGCGCCGTCACGCGCTCCAGCGGGAGCTTGCTGCGCACCACCACGGACGTCATGGCCCAGGGCGTCTGGGCGAGCGGTGCGTACAGCTCCGGCTCCGCGGGCTCGTCCAGCGCGCGGGCGCGGACATCCCCCACCACGCCCACGATTTCACGCTCCTTGAGCGGGCGGCCGAAGGCGATGACGACCCGCTTGCCGATGGCGTCCTCGTTGGGGAAGTGGCGCCGCGCGAAGGACTCGTTCACCACGACCACCGGCGGCGCGTCCGCGGTGTCCTGCCGCGTGAAGTCCCGCCCCTGCTTGAGCGGAATCCCCAGCGTGGCGAAGACGCCATCGCTCATCGCCCGGTACCCGGTGACGAGCTTCTCCCCCGAGGGGGAGGGCTTGCCCGGCAGCTCCATCGACAGGCCGATGGCGCCGCCCGTCACGATGCCCGGCGTCACCAGCGACGCGGCCTCCACGCCCGGCTGCGCGCGAACCTGCTCCAGCAGTCGCTCGTAGAAGGTCGCAATCGTGTCCCGCGGGTAGCGCGCGGCCGGGAGGTTGACGCCCATCAGCGACACGCCGTCGGGCCGGTAGCCCGGGTCCACGTCGGCCAGCCGCTGCGCGCTGCGCACCAGCAGCCCCGCGCCCACCAGCAGCACCAGCGCGAGCGCCACCTGCGTGGACACGAGAATCGCGCGCCAGCGCAGCGCCGCCTTGTTCGCGCTCGTGCCGCGCGTGCTCTGGAGCAGGCCGCCGAGGTTGGCCTTGAGCGCGGTGCCCAGCGGCGCGAGGCCGCACATCAGCGACACCGCGAGCACCAGCGCCGCCGTGTACACCAGCGCGCGTCCATCCACGCGCACCGCCTGCACCTGACGCACGGACTCCGGCAGCATCGCGCTCAGCATGTCCGTGCCCCACAGGCCCAGGAGCAACCCCAGCGCGCCTCCGGCCAGGGCCAGCAGCGAGCCCTCCGCCAGCAACTGTCGGGCGAGCGCGCCCTTGCCCGCGCCCAGCGCGGTGCGCACGGCGAACTCCTGCTGCCGGGTCATCGCGCGGGCGAGGAGCAGCTGCGCCACGTTGACGCAGGCGATGAGCAGCAGCAGCGCCACGGCGCCGAGCAGCAGGAGCGCGGGGCGGCGTGTCTTCTGGGACAGGCGCTCCTGGAGGCCGCGCACGCTCACGCTCGCCTGGGTGTTGGTGTCCGGGTACGTCTGCGACAGGGCCCGCATCACGCCCTGGGCCTCCTGGTGGGCCTGCTCGGCGTTGAATCCCGGGGCCAGCCGGGCCACGCCGGAGAGCAGGTGGGTGCCGCGGCTCTCCCAGTTGGAGCGGACGAAGTCGCGCGCGGACAGCGGGGCCCACAGGCCGACGGGCTCCTGCGAGTCCTCGCGAGGGAAGTCGAAGCCCTCGGGCATCACGCCGACGACCTCGTAGGGATTGCCGTCCAGCTCCATCGTGCGGCCGAGCACGCCCCGGTCCGCGCCGAAGCGTCGGGTCCAGAGGCCGTGCGAGAGCACCACGGCGCGCGGGCCGTTGAGCTGGAACTCGGGGGTCTCGAGCGCCCGGCCGAGCAGGGGGCGCACGCCGGCGACGCGGAAGAAGTCCTCCGACACCGCCGCGCCCTCCACCCGCTCGGGTTCCTGGTGGGGGCCGGTGAGGGTGAAGCCGCCGGTGTCGTAGACGGCGAACGCGGCGAAGGCCTTCACCTTCTGGCGGAGGTCCTCGGAGTCCAGGCGGGACAGGGCGTTGTCGGCGTCGGGCTCGCGTGGGTCGAAGCCCCACACGGAGACGAGCTGCTCGGACTGGGGGAGGGGGAGCGGCCGCAAGAGCAGCGCGCTCACCACGCTGAAGAGCAGCGTGTTCGCGCCGATGCCGAAGGCCAGCGCGAGCACGGTGGCCAGCGTGAAGCCGGGGCTGCGGCGCAGGGAGCGGAAGCCGTGGCGCAGGTCCTGGAAGAAAGAAGGCATGGGCGACCTCAGAGCCAATCGCGTGCCAACGCCCCATCCGCCTCAAGGGCGCGATGTGACGACGGGCCCGCCGTGCCCAGGGTGTACCCGTTGTGCGCTTGTGGGACGAGCCCTGTCCGGAGGTGACACGTCCTCGCGGGGGACCTGGGCTCCCTCGCCTCCTCGCTGGAGGGCAGCCCAGGGGCCTGGATGGCGGGACTACGCCATCTTCTCGCGCAGGTAGCCCTCCAGCTCGGAGATGGCGACGCGCTCCTGGGCCATGGAGTCGCGGTGGCGCACGGTGACGGTGTCCTTGGTGGACGCGTCCTTTCCGTCCCCCAGCGTGTCGAAGTCCACCGTGACGCAGAAGGGCGTCCCGATTTCATCCTGCCGCCGGTACAGCTTCCCGATGGCGCCCGTGTCGTCGTACACGACGCGCATCGAGCCCGAGGACTGGAGCCGGCGGCGGATGCCCTTCGCCACGTCCACGATGCCCGCGTGGTTCTTCTTCAGCGGCAACACCGCCACCTTGATGGGCGCCAGGCGCGGCTTGAAGTGCAGCACCGTCCGGTAGAACTCGTCGACCACCGGGTCCACCTGGCCGCGCAGCTTCTTCGCCACCTCGATGCTCTCCGCCCCCGGCATCGACAACAGCCCCGTGATCGACGCGAGCCGCTCACCCAGCGCGCCCGCGATTCGCTCACCCTCCGCCAGCAGCGCGTTCTTCGCGTCCGCGGTGAGCTTCTCGTTGCGGCTCACGGACTTGAGGAACGTGCCCAGCGCCTCCTCCACCGGCTTGAGCCGGTCCGCGGGCGCGGGCTTCACCTGCTCCTCCGCGTACGCCTCGCTCAGCACCGCGAGCACCCCGCGGTCCACGCCCGCCGACGGCTCGATGACGAACGGCACCACGTGCTGCTTCGTCTCCGCGTCGAAGTACGTGAGCTTCTCCGTGCTGTGACTGTTGGGCGCCACGCGTGCCTTCAGCCCGAGCGAGCCCTGGTCCTTGCTGTGCGAACCCAGGTCGTAGTCCGTCCGGTTCGCGATGCCCTCCAGCTCCTCCAGCCCGTGCGGGAAGCGGTAGAGCAGGTCCACCGTCGCCTTCGCGTAGTGCGCCAGCTCGGTCGCCTTCTGGTGGTACGGCACCAGGTTGTCCTTGGACAACCCCACCGACAGCCACCAGTTGATGCGGTCCTCCACCCACTTCTGGTGCCACGCCTCGTCCTCGCCGGGCTTCACGAAGAACTCGATCTCCATCTGCTCGAACTCACGCACGCGGAAGATGAAGTTGCGCGGCGTGATTTCGTTGCGGAAGGACTTGCCCATCTGCGCGATGCCGAAGGGCAGCTTGCGCGACGTCGAGTCGAGCACGTGCTTGAAGTTGAGGAAGATGCCCTGCGCCGTCTCGGGGCGCAGATAGGAGAAGGACTCCGGGTCCGGCACCGGCCCCACCTGCGTCTTGAACATCAGGTTGAAGGGGCGCGGCTCGGTCAGCTCCGCGCTGCCGCAGCTGGGACACTTGCCGGCGATCTGGTCCGCGCGCCAGCGCATCTTGCAGCCCTTGCAGTCCACCATCGGGTCCACGAAGGTCTCTTCGTGCCCCGAATAGCGCCACGTGAGCTTGTTCATGAGGATGGAGGCGTCGATGCCCTCCATGTCCTCGCGCTCCCAGACGTTGGCGCGCCACCAGGCCAGCTTCAGGTTGTTCTTCAGCTCGACGCCGAGCGGACCGTAGTCGTACGTGCCCTGCAGGCCCCCGTAGATGGCGGAGCCCGGGAAGATGAAGCCCCGGCGCTTGGACAGGGAAACCAGCTGCTCCATCGTCTGTGCGGCCATCGGCGTACGGCTCCTTCGTGAGCGGTGAGCCCCGGAGGCTACACCGTTCCCGACACCGACGAACCCTAGACGCGGATGGGCGGCTCGATGAGCGCCGGAGGCGTGGCCTTGGCGTCATCCGGCTCGTACGCCGGTGCATGCGGCCCCGCATGCGTGCGCTTCCACCGGCGCGGCACCCGCTCGATACCCACCGGGTAGACGGTGAGCTGTCCCTTCTCGTCGATGTGCAGGCGCAGGAAGTTCTTCCAGTCCGGCAGGGCCAACGAGATGAACGCCTCGTTCGAGTGGGCCCCGAACAGGTTGACACTCAGCCACAGGTACAACCCCATGACGAAGGGGCCCACCAGGAAGCCACCCAGGAAGGTGAGCGCCGAGGACACCAGGAACTTGCCCGCCAGGTGCGCCCAGCCCGCCGTGCAGTTGAGGCCGTCCGGCGTCAGGTCCGGGCAGATGCCCATCCCGCTCACCGCCAGGTACGTGCCTCCCCACGCGACGAAGAACGCCGCGAGGATGTGGGCCACGCCGTGCAGCGTGCCCGCGAGCCACCGGAACTTCCCGAACGCGGCGTCGGCCAGGCCGATGAGCCCGCCGATGGTGCCCAGGCCCAGCACCATGGTCCACGGGCGGCTCACCATGCTGTTGGCCACGGCCATGATGACGTCGCCCAGCTGGGAGAAGCCCAGCGAGCCCACCTCCGCGTACGCGGCCAGCGCGAGCAGCAGGTACAGCGCGCCCGTCATCAGGCCGAACAGCGGGCTGTAGCGGATGAGGAACAGGTTCTTCCTGGCGAGCGCGCGTGAGGTGCGCTCGTCGGGGAAGCTCTTCTCCAGCCGGTAGCCGTCGCGCAGCACGTGCGCCTTGGGCGCGTGCGTGGGGTGCATGAAGGCGCCGCCGCCGCCGGCCGTGATCTTCTGCCGGCCCGCGGGGTCCTCGTGGCGGCGGTAGTGGTGCAGGTCACCCGCGAGGAAGATGCTGATGCGCCGGCCGAGCACCTTCTCCTGGAGGTACTCCAGGTTGTTCTCCAGGTAGCTGCCCTTGCGCCGCTGCGTGGCGGCGAGAATCCACGCGGGCTCCGCGTTGCACAGGATGACGCGGTCGTCGGGGCCCATGCTGTCGGCCACCTGGCGGAAGTACTCCACCTGGGGAACGTCGATGTCGCTGTTGAGCTGCACGTCCGTGCCGATGAGCCACCAGCGATGCGGCAGCTTGAGCGCGAAGTAGCTGCGGCTCTGCCGCGTGCGTCGGCCCGCAATCCAGCGGTTGGCGCAGAACAGCCGCATGAAGGCGGACAGGCCGTCGTACCAGTCGTGGTTGCCCGGGATGACGAACAGGTCCGGATTGGGCGCGACGGAGCGCCGCATGGCGGCCTCGTACGGCTGGATGAGGCGCTCCTCGTAGGCCTCGCGGCTGGCGCCGGGGTACACGCCGTCGCCGCCGAAGATGAGGACGCGGCCACGCTCGGTCTCGAACTCGCCGACGCGGGGCTGGCCTCGCACGGGGAGCTTCAGCTCGGGCAGCGCGAGCAGCCGCGCCACCGTGTACGTGGAGTCCCAGCCGTCGCCGGTGTCGGAGACGTAGTCGAGCCAGAAGTCTCCCTGGGGGCGCGTCTCCTCGGAGTAGTCGAAGTAGGGGACCTGTGGGCGCACCACGGCCTCGATGAGGCGATGGTCCGCGCGGGCGCCGAAGACGGCGGCGACGACCGCGTCCAGGCCCGTGCGAATCAGCTGCGACGGGTGCAGCCAGCGCACCATGGGGGCGTGGCGCTGGGGATGGGTGGCCGTGCCGCTGTCGGAGATGAGCGCCGTCTCGTTGCGGGAGGGGACGAGGTGGGGGCGCTCGACCGAGGGTTCATCGGAGGGGGCGTTCCGCTGGCGCGCCGCCGAGGACTCGCGCTCAGCGGCCATGAGGGGCGCTCTCCCGGGGGCCCTGCATGAAGCGCTGCTCGGGGCCCGGGCCCGCATAGACCTGCACGGCCTTGAACGGCACACCGGGCGACACCACGCGCGCGGAGTGCTTCGCGCCCGCGGGGATGTAGACGGCGTCACCCTTGCTCACGCGCAACGTCTGCCCGGACACCGTCATGTCGGCGGCGCCGTCCTCGATGTAGAGAATCTCCGCGCTCGACTCGTGCGTGTGCTCGGGGACCTCGCCGCCGGGCTGGAGCTCCAGCAGCGTCAGCGACGCGGCGGTGGCGCCGGTGGACTCGTTGAGGAAGAGCGTCGCGCGGCCCTTGCCGTTCGCGATGAGGTGGCGCGGGGCTTCGGTGGCGGTGACGCGGTGGCGCACCGTGGGCTTCGCGTCCGCGGGGCGCGGGCCCGGCGCGGTGGTGCTCTGTGCAGCGGAGCCGGGAGCGGTGGTGCTCGGCGTGGAGCCCGGCGCGATGATGCTCGGCGTGGAGCCCGGCGCGATGGTGTTCGGCGTGAAGCCAGGTGTGGAAGTGCCCGGCGCGGTGGTGCTCGGCGCAGCGGAGCCGGGCGCGGCGGACCAGCGTTGCGCGTTGATGCTCGGTGCGGCGGTCCTCGGCGCCGCGGTCCAGTGCGGCGGAGTGACGTTCTGCGTGGACGAGGTCGGGACAGAGGTGTCGGACGCGGCGAGGTCCGGCGTGGCAGCCCCGACAGCCCACCGCTGCGCGGTGATGCTCGGCGCGGCGGTGCTCGGCGTGGCGGCCCAGGCGGGCGCGGTGACACCCGGTGTGGACGCGGCCCGGCCGACGGCGCTCGTCGTGGTGGCCGCGACGGACTCGACGGACTCCGGGCTCGCGACCCAGCGTCGCGCGGTGATGTTCGGTGAGACGGTCCACTCGGGCACGGAGCTGATGCGAGCCCCCGTCATGGCCGAGGTCTCCGAGGCGGCCTCACTCGCCCAGGCAGGCGGGTTGATACCGAGGCCCGTGAGGGCCAGCGCGGACATCAGGAGTCGTGGACTCATCGTGTTGCTGGATTATCACGACACCGGCCCCTGGCTGGAGGGCAGGCAGGCGGTGTTCTTCGTTCCCTCATGGCCGCGAGTGGGGCACCCTCCCCTCCATGCCGGACCTCAGCCCCAAGGACTTCCCCGTCGTCGTCCCCTTCACCCTGCACTGGAGTGAAATGGACGCGTTCGGCCACGCGAACAACGCTCGCACCTTCACGTGGTTCGAGACCGCGCGCATCGCCTACCTTGCCCGCATCGGCATGACGGGCCCCTCGGGCGCCGGCGAGACGCGCATCCAGGGCGGCGTCGGCCCCATCCTCAAGGCCACCCAGGCCGAGTACGTGCGCCCCGTCGTCTTCCCCGTGCGCCTGGTCGCCAGCGCCCGCGTCTCGCGCATCGGCAACACGTCCGTCACGCTGGAGCACGCGGTGTTCGGCGAGGAGGACGGCACCCTCTACACGAAGGGCACCGCCGTCATCGTCACCCTCGACTACGTCAAGAACGAGCCGGTGCCGCTGCCCGCCCCCGTGCGCGCCGCCATCGAGGCGCTGGAGGGGCGGACGTTCGGCCCATGAGCGCTCCGGCCGTCACCAGGACGCACGTCGTCGAGGAGCGCGCGCATGGCTGAGTCCGTGCTCGAGTTCTACCAGGGGCTCGCCGAGGAGTATCACCTGCTCTTCGCCAACTGGGCCCAGACGGTGGAGCGCCAGGGCGCCGCGCTGGACGCGCTGCTGCGTCGGTGTGGCGCGCCGCCGCCGCGTCGGGTGTTGGATTGCGCGTGTGGCATCGGCACGCAGGCGCTGGGGCTCGCGGGACGCGGCTACGCGGTGCACGCGACGGACCTGAGCCCCGCCGCCGTGGCCCGCGCCGAGCGCGAGGCGCGCACCCTGGGCGTCACCCTCACCACCGGCGTCGCGGACATGCGGACGTTGGACACGCAGGTGTCGGGGATGTTCCAGGTGGTGCTCGCGTTCGACAACGCGGTGCCGCACCTGCTCACGGATGAGGACCTGGACGCCGCCGCGCATGCGATGGCCTCCAAGCTCGCGCCCGGGGGCCTGCTGGCGCTGAGCGTGCGCGACTACGACGCGCTGATGGCCGACCAGCCGCGCTTCACCTCGGAGCGGGTGCTCGACGCGCCCGAGGGCCGGCGCATCCTCTTCCAGGTCTGGGATTGGGCCGCCGATGGCAGGACGTACACGGTCCACCAGTTCATCCTGCGCCCCGAGGGCAAGGGCTGGCAGGCCACGGAGCACACCGGCGTGTATCGCGCGCTCCAGCGGGTGGAGGTGGAGCGCGCGCTGACACGGGCGGGGCTCGTCGACACACGGTGGTATTCGCCGGAGGAGACGGGCTTCTATCAGCCCATCCTCACCGCGCGCAGACCGTGAGGCTTCAGCCGCTGCGGCGAGCCTCGGCGGGGGCGTTGGGGTGGCGGGTGAGCAGCATGCGCAGCTGCGGCTGCCTTCGCACGGCTTCCTGCTTGAGCAGGTGGGCGATGAGGGCCGGCGGCGCGGCGCTCCAGCGCGCGATGTTCTGGATGAGCATGGGCGAGCGGTAGGTGCGTCCGCACAACATCGACGCCGTCTTGCCGTCCACGGACATGCCGATGAGCGACGCGAGCGCGCGACCCTCGGTGTTGAGGATGAGCTCCACCTTCTCCTCCGAGGGGCCGGTGGTGAAGCGCTGACGGAGCACCTCGCGCGACGAGCGCCGCGTGGACTCGGGCACGTCGCGGTCCACCGTCACCTTGTACAGTTCCATCAACCGGCGCGCGCTCCAGAGCCTGCGGAACAGGCTGGCGGGCAGCTGCGGGTTGCGCACGAGCCAGCGCCGCACGCCCACGTCCGCCGCGAAGGCCGCGCGGGCACAGAGCGACTCCAGGCCCACGGGGTTCCTGTGGTTGCGCGCGATGAGGCGCGCGTGCGCGAGCCCGACGCGGGGATTCTCCATCACCGCCTTGATGACGGAGGGCAGCGGGTCGAAGCACAGCGCGGACAGCTCCGGGTCCTGCGCGGTGTGCGCCAGCGCGACGCGCTGGTCTTCGGGTTGCGGATGCAACCGCGTCTCGAAGAGCTGGCGGAAGTTGCCCAGCGCGACCTCGGGCACGTCCTCGGCGTCGGCCTCGGAGTCTGGGGGCTCGGCGGGGACGACGTCGGACTCGGAGGTCTCGAGGACGTCGGATTCGCCCGCATCGGCCTCCTGGGGAAGCAGGTCCAGCGTGGGCAGCTCCTCGTCCGGCGGCGTGTGGGGCGCGGTGGGCGCGAGTGGCTCGTAGCCGGGGCTCACGGAGGGGGCCTGTGCCCGTGGCATGCCGGGAGGGTTGATCCCAGGGGCCGTGGCGAGGGGCAGCAGGGCGCCCTGGGAGACGAGCCGGGTGAGGATGCCCTGGAGTCGCTCGGGAGCCAGCCCGGTGAGCGCGGGGAGGTTCCTGGCCGCCGTGGCGCCGTCGAGCCGCGAGAGCACGAAGCCCTCCTCCGGGCTGAGCACCAGCGTGCGCAGGTCCACCGTCGGGTTCGGCTTGGGAATCCAATCCGTCATTGCTCCCGAGTCTCCCACGACCCGTGGATGAGGTGGAGGGGCCGCTGTCCTCGACATGTTTCGGTGCGCGACGGGCGGAAAACTGCGGGGTCGACGGCCGCGAGACGTCCGATTCCGTTCAGCCTCCCCGAGCCCGCCTGGCTGCCTGGCGGCCCTGCCCTCGGGGGCCGGAGCGGGCGCGGGAGGGCACTTCCTGACGCGCGGCGGGTTGACGCCGGGCCCCTGCCTGGACACAACTTCACTTCATGTCCAAGCCCACCCTCCAGACCTATGCCGAGTTCTGGCCGTTCTACCTGCGCGAGCACTCGCTGCCGGTGACGCGCCGGTTCCACTTCGTGGGCACCAGCCTGGGCGTGGCCACGGGCATCGCGGCCATCGCCATGGGGCGCGCGGCGCTGATTCCGGCGGCGCTGGTCTCGGCATACGGCTTCGCGTGGTTCAGCCACTTCTTCATCGAGAAGAACAAGCCGGCGAGCTTCAAGTACCCGCTGTGGTCGTTCATCTCGGACTTCCGGATGGCGGGGCTGATGGCCGTGGGGCAGCTCGACGCGCACATGGAGCGCGCCTTCGCCAACGGTGCGCAGGGCACGGGCGCCAACAGCATGGCCCCCGCGTCCCGGCCGGCGCCCCAGGCGGCGGCGCAGCAGGTCCGCTGAAGTCCTTGGGGCCCGTCGTCGACGGGCCCTGTCTTCCGGGTGGATGACGGCGGGTGCGTGGGTCCTCGGGGGCCTGTGCCCGTGCGTGTCGTCCCCGGGTCGAACGTCGGGAGGACGCCGCCCCGCACACGAAGCGCGGGCGCTCCAGCCGAGTTGCGCTAGATTGGCCGGGCCCTTTACAGCAACCACTCTTCTTCACCTGGGGCGCGCCTGGCGCCCCCTCTCTTCGCGAGTCGCTCGACCCATGGGACGCATTTTCGAGACACGCAAGGCCACGATGATGGCCCGCTGGAACAAGATGGCGAAGGTCTTCACGCGCATCAGCAAGGACATTGCGATCGCGGTGAAGGCCGGCGGGCCCAACCCGGACTCGAACTCCACGCTGCGGCGGGTGTTGCAGAACGCGCGCGCGGCGAACATGCCGAAGGACAAGGTCGAGGCGGCCATCAAGCGCGCCAGCGGCCAGACGGCGACGCAGTACGAAATCGTCCTCTACGAGGGCTACGGGCCGCACGGCATCGCGCTGCTGGTGGAGACGGCCACGGACAACGTGGTGCGCACGGTGGCGAACGTGCGGATGCACTTCAACCAGAACGGAGGGAACATGGGCACCACGGGCAGCGTGGGGTTCATGTTCAAGCGCATGGGCGTGTTCCGGTTGAACCCGGAGGGCCTCAACCAGGAGGAGCTGGAGCTGGAGCTCATCGACCACGGGTTGCAGGAGATGGGCGAGGGCACGGGCGAGAAGGGGGAGAAGCAGCTCATCATCCGGTGTGACTTCGCGGACTTCGGCAAGCTCCAGGCGGCCATCGAGGCGAAGGGGCTGGCACCCATCTCCGCCGACTCCGAGTACATCGCGGAGAACCTCATCGAGCTGCCCGAGGACAAGGCCACCGAGGTGCTGGAGCTCGTCGACGCCCTGGAGCAGGACGACGACGTCCAGCGCGTGTTCCACAACCTGGGCTGAGCCGTCGTCGCGGCCCGGGACGCGAGCGGGCGCTCGTGATGAGCGCCCCCGTCTCCGGGCCTTGTTCCACTTGCCTCGAGTGTGTTCGTACGACTCGACGCGAGAGCGCTGTCATCAGCTCCCCTCGACGAGGGATGACACAATGACAGCCGTGCTTCCCAGCATCCGTGTGGCGGACGAGAACGGCGAGCCGGTGGTCCGGGAGGGGCTGTCTCTTTGCTTCTTCATGCGCCACTCCCATCCCGTCGTGGCCGACAAGGTGTGGCGCGCCCTGGAGCTGTATCGCCGCTCCATCCCGAGTGATGCACTGGGGTGGTATGGCTCGGACGACGGCGACACACTGCCGTTGGATGTGGATGGCTGGCGCCACATCCACCATCAGATGGTGGAGCGGGCCTGGGGTGTCGAGTGGCTGGTGGAGCTGACGGAGTTCTCCAGCGGGCCCGGTGGCTACCAGTTCGAGTACGACGGTCGGAGGCTCGAGGACCCGCTCTTCTTGGGAGATGCCGACGCCACGACCGGCCTCCGCTTCTGCCTCCCCTCCGAGTATCTGACGTCTCGGGGCGTGGCTGCCGTGCGTGACCTCGCGCGCGACATCGCCCGGGAGCTGCCTTTCAGCTTCGGCTATGCCAGCCCCGCGCTGGTGGCTCGTCCCGGTGCGTGGTTCTCCGTGCGTCGGCAGCTCCTCGAGCTGCTTCAGCGCCACCCTGGGTTGGACCTCCTGAACCTCACCGACACCAGCCGACGCATCGGCGTCCGAGCCCGAGGCGCCTATTGGCTCACCTTCCTGGGGCCGACGTTGCTCGACCAACTCGGGGGCGCTCCCGAACTGGCCCGGCGCCTCGACCTTCCAGGCGTCTCGCTCGCTCCACTCGATGAGGAGCGATGGATGCTTTCGCTCGGCGAGTGTCCCGACTCCATGGACTCGGCGACCCAGCCCGTACCTGTTCCGTACCGAGAGCTGTCGCGACTGTTGGAGCCTTTCCTGCTCGAGGAAGGTGGCTCGTGGCCACCCTGGGATGCGAATGCTGTACGGCGCTGGCTGCGTCGACACGGCGCTTGAGGACAGCGGGCAGGCGACTCCTTGGATGTCAGAAGGCGAGCCGCCTGCCTCCTGTCGACCTCACCGCGCCACGTCGTACGTCTTGCGGATGACCGTGCCGCCGCGGTCGATGGACACCACCACGCGCTTCGCCGTGTCGAGCTGGGCGTAGGCCTCCAGCGCCTTCTCCGGCGTCTCCAGCGTGATTCCATTGATGCTCTGCACCACGTCCCGCTCCTGGAACCCGAGCTTCGCGTAGATGGAACCGGGCCGGACGGCGAAGAGCTTGAACCCCACCGCCTTGCCGTCCTTGAACGAAGGCACGAACCGCGCGTCCCCGCTCTGCGTGCACGTCTTCTCGTGCTCCGCCTTCGGGTTGCGCCGCACCGAGTACGTGTTCTCCCCCGTCGCCTTCACCTCGAGGTCCTCGGGCCCGTGAGAGAGCGCCTGGACGAAGTTCGGCGCCGCCTGGGGAACATCCACCGGCGGACTCGCCAACGAGACGAACGGCGCGCTCGCCAGGATGATGGCACTGCCCCACTGACACATCTGCTTCCGGAATGAGCAACTCATCGTGTCCTGCCTCCTTCCCCATCGCGGGGAGTGAGCAGGACAAGAGCAATCACGATGCCAGGGCTCGTCTTCACTCTGAGGGCCGCGTCGGCAGAGGTGACGACGCACCTCCACGCCGGCCTGTCCTGTCAGCCCTCCACGCCCGCACGATGACAGCCTGTCGTGACAGCTTGTCACTCGCGCCGCATAGGCCCTCAGTCCCGATAGGCCACGGTGCCTGCGGACCCACCCGCGTCACGCTGGTCCTGCAGCCAGACCTCGGGGCCGAGCGTCTCCAGTGCCTCCACGCTCGATTCGTCCAACAGGTTCTCCGTGAGGACCAGCATCTCCAGATGCGTGAACGCGCCCGCGTTCCCCAAGAGCGCCGTCGCACCCACGCGCGTCATCGTGCCCAACGACAGGTCCAGCCGCGTGAGCCGCCGCAGCACCGGCGCCGACGGCAACGCCTCGCACACCGCATCCGTGAACCCCGCGTTGCACAGCCCCAGGTGCACGAGCCTCGGCATCCCCGTGCCCTCCAGCAGCGGCCGCACGTCCTCGAACGACACGTCTCCTCCGTGCTCGGGCGACCCGAACCAGAGCACCAGCTTCTCCAGCTTCGGCCAGCTCGCCGACAGGATGGACCGCAGGGATTCGCGCGACAGCCCCGAGGTCTCGAGGGTCAACTCCCGCAGCTCCGGCAGGTGCATGGCGCCCAGCACCATGTTCCCCCGCAGCGTCAGCGTGCGCAGCCTCGGCAGCGCCGCGTACAGGGACGACACATCCCCGAGCCGCACGCGCGAGAGGCCGAACTCGTTCTCCAGCACGTCCGCGACCTTCAGCTCCCGCAGCGTCGCGGGCGCGTGTCGCACGATGTGCTGGAGGATGCCCTCTTAGTGATTCGAATCCGCGTCGTTGTCGAGCAGCCCCACCGTCAACGCACGCAAGAAGCGAGCGGAGGGATGCGTGAGCAGCTCCGTCAGCACCCGAGGCACGTCCAGCGAGTAGGCGTGGTTGCTCCCGAGCCACGCCCGCTGGATGAAGCCCAGGTGCCAGTGCCAGTACACGCGGCCGCTCGACAGTCCCGAGTAGCGTGAGGGATGGAGGCTGTCCCGGAAGTACAGCTCCCCGAGCAACCTCTGCGCATGGCGCTCCAGGAAGTCGCCGACCTGCTTCTCCAGTTCCTTCTTCTCGGGCCCCGTGGCGAGCAACGCCGCATGCTGGAGCGCCACCAGCTCGCCGCGCGGGGCTCCGTGCGCCTGCAGCCAATCCCCATAGACGAGATAGCCGTCGTCGTCCTCCGGCTCACGGAGGATGGCGGCCTCCAGCTCCGGCTCACGAAGCTCCGGGGGCACATCGTGCCCCGGAGCAGGAGCCGGCGTGACCGGGTCGAATCCCGAGAAGAAGTCATCCAGCACCTGGATGACCCGTTCCAGCACCTTCCCGTAACTGGGTTTCGACATGACTCCCCACACCTGTGCGTCCGCTCCCCGAGGAGAACGGACGCGAGCCCCGGGAGTCGCGTTACGGGACGTACCAGAACGCGCCGTAGCCGTTCACCCGCGAAGTCATCGAAATCTGGCGGTCGGCCTTGGTGGTGCTGCATTCCTCGCCCGGCTTGCACTTGGTGATCTCCGCGAGCACGCCGGTGTACTCGATGACGTAGTCATCCGGATTGATGGAGTAGCCGATGGGCGGGCAGGTCACCCCGGGGTTCGAGCACTTGCACTTGCCCGTCTCCAGGTTCCCCGCGGCGTCAACGGTGCACAGCTGGTTGTTGATGCGCTGCACGAGATTGATGAGGTTCTGCCGGGTGTAGTGGACGCGGAAGAAGCGCAGGTCCGAGAACTGGGAGTTGGTGCTCGTCGCGCCCGTGTAGCGCACGGTGGACAGGTCCGTGTTGCACAGGGCGTTGCCGGTGAACCAGGCCCCGTTTGGATAGTCGTAGAGGATGGTGGCCCGGCCATGGGCGGGACAGGGCGACGTGGGGATGTTGTTCGCGTAGGCCCCCGCGAGCACGCCGATGGGACGCAGGTTCGGATGCGAGGTGTCGCGCAGGTACGCGAACATGCTCAGCTGCGCGGCGCCCGAGTTGTAGACGTCCCCGGGGCCTGGGTTGCTGATGCCGTTCCACGTCGTGCCCCCGTCGGGCGAGTTCCAGCCCGTGACCAGGGGCACCGCCATGTTCCCCTGGAGCACCAGCTCCGTGGGCCACATCCCGAGCACGCCGTTGCGCGCCGTGAAGAGCTTGAAGGGGCGAGGGCGGTTCGCCGGGCTCCACGCGTAGCCGAACATGTCGTTGTAGCCGCCGCCCTCCACGTGCGTCCTGGGCGACGTCCACGTGTTGAGCAACATGCCCGCGTCGTGGCAGTACACCTGGGCCGCGGGAGTCCCCGACGCGGACTCGGGCTGCTGTCCCCGCTGCCACGCGGAGAAGGGCGCGGGGACGCTCAGGCCCGTGAAGGTCCCCACGTTGTAGGACACCGGCGTCGAGGCGATGTTGCCCTGCCAGCGCATCAGCATGGACCACGCGTCCTGCCGCACGCCGTTGTTCGGGTCCAGGTACTGGCCTCCCGTGGTGAACAGCGGCGCCACCTGCGTGTGGCACACCGTCGGCGTCATGGGATGGAAGTCCGCCGCGCTCGCGCTGCCGGTGGTCAGCAAGACGAGCGTGGCGGGAAGGATTCGCTGGAGCTGCATGGTGGTTCCCCCTCTGGAGAGGTCCCTCCACGGATGCGGAGGGACCTCTTCTTGGGGTACGCGCCACACGCTCCGTGATTTCCAGGAGCGGACTATTTGGTGAAGGAGATGGGGCCGCTGGAGAGCGTGGCGTTGTTCGCCCCGTCCACCGCCCGCACCCGCCACGTGTGGCTGCCCGCCGCGAGGCCCGTGAGCGTCGTCTGCTCCGTGCCCACGCCGTACACCTCGAACTCCCACAGCGAGTACCCGTAGCCCGTGCCGCGCTCGATGCCGCGCATGCGGACGTATCTCCCCACGCCGCTCAGCCCCGTCAGGTCATCCTGCCCGCCGTTGCCGTTGGTCTCCGTGTACACCGTGCGCCACGTGGCCCCGTCCACCGACGCGTCGATGGCGTACTGCTTCCCGTACGCCGCCTCCCAGAGCAGGTTCACCCGCTTGAGCGAGTACACCGCGCCCAGGTCCACGGTGATGGACTCGGTGTTGGGAGCGGGCACGTCCGTGCGGCTGGCCCAGCGTGTCGTCGTGGCGTTGCCGTCCACCGCGTCGTTGGGGCTGCCGAACTCCGACGACGTCGCGGACACGTTCTTGCCGAGCGCCAGGTTCGTCGTCGTGCCCACGTACGCCTTGGGCGTCACGTCCGGCGTCCTGTCCACGCCGTCCACCACCAGCACGTACTTCGACACGCCCGCGCCCACGTCCGTCGTCTGCTCCCAGATGAACGTGGTGGAGGCTCCTGGCACCGACGCTCCCGCCGAGGGCACCAGCGCCGCGAAGGCCGCCGGGGGCGCCGTGTCGTTGAGCGTGAAGGTCGCCGTCGCCGACTGCGTGACGCCGCCCGCCCAGTTGTACGCGCGCACGAACCAGGTGTGCTGGCCGTTGCCCAGCGCCGCGTTGATGACCGGCGCGGAGTTCGTGCGCGTCGTGGCCACGGGGAACGGGCTGCCGTCGAGGAACACCTCGTAGCGGTGGATGCCCGTCTGCGGGTCGCTGCTCGCCGTCCACGTGAAGTTCGGCCGCGTGGTGAGGGTGGAGCCCGGCGCCGGCGTCAGCAGCGTGAAGGCCGTGGGCGGCGTCGAGTCCGACAGCCCGAAGCCCTCGATGCCCGCGCCGTACTGGAACAGCGGGTTGCCGTAGATGGGCAGCACCGGCAGACCCTGCGCGATGCGCGAGCGAATCTCCGCGCGCTGCGCCGCCGTGGCCCCCAGGTCGAACGGGAGGTCCCACTGCTCCAGCTGGTTGTTCTCCACGTCGGTGCCAATCTGGTCCAGCGAGCGCGGCAGCTGCCAGGGCAGCTTGCCTCGCGGGAACACGTCACCGAAGAGCACGTCCGCCACCGCGGGCCCGCCCGAGTCTCCGGGCCGGTACGCCACGAGCAGCGCGTTGGTCTGCGGCACCACGTTGGTGAGGATGTACGGACGCGGCAGGATGAGCACCGTCGTCGTGGGGATGTTGCGCGCGCGGAAGCCCGTGATGAGGCCGTACTGGTTGCCCCACTTGGCGTCATGTGCCGGGCCGATGGGGTCTCCAGGCAGGTAGGGCTTCTCCTTGTCCCACTCGGTGCCGTGGGTGAAGTAGCTCTCGCCCACCACGACGATGGCGGCGCTCGGCGTCACGCCCGCGGGCGCGTTGTCCTTGTACACCGTGATTCCGGCCGCCTCGGCGCGCTGCTTGATGGCCTGGTAGATGGTCAGGTCCCCGAACTCCGTGCCGTGGAAGTCCGAGCGCCACGTCACCATGCATGGCCCCGCATCCGCGCACGGCCCCGCGATGACGATGCTCGAGCCCGCGCCGAGCCGGATCGGCAAGGCACCATCGTTCTTCAGCAGCGTCATCGCGTTCTGCGCCGCGCGGCGCACCAGCGCCTTGTGGTCCGCCGTGTGCCACTCGGACGTGCCCGCGGGCCCCCGGCGGTACGGGTCCTCGAAGATGCCCAGGCGGAACTTCAGGTCCAGGATCCTGCGCACCGACTCGTTGATGCGGGCAATCGGCACCGCCGTCTCGAAGTCGCCCATCTGCGCGGGGTTCGCGCCGCCCATGACGTCCGAGCCCGCCGTCGCCGAGCGCACCCACGCCCCCGACGGCAGCCAGTCCGAGCAGATGACGCCCTGGTAGCCGAGCTTCACGCGCAGGTAGTTGAGGATGCCCACGCTGTCGCCCGCGCCGTAGCCCTCCGGGCCGAGCAGCCAGCTTCCCGCGTAGCCGGGCATGATGCCGCTGGTGCCGGCCTCCAGCGCCGCGTGCCACGGACGCATGTGGTAGTGGATGGTGGTGCCGTCGTAGGTGATGCCGGCCTCACCGCCCGCGCCCTGGCCGGGCCAGTGCTTGGTGGTGACCCAGATGGAGTGCGGGTTCACCTCGGGGCCACCCTGCAGGCCCGCGATGAGCGCGCGGGTGATGCCCGCCGCCAGGTCCGCGTCCTCGCCGTTGCCCTCCTGGATGCGCGGATAGAGCACCTTGGTGCCCACCTCCGCCAGCGGCGACAGCGTGCCCCGGCTGCCCACCGCGAGCTGCTCGCGGCGCTGCATGTCACCCAACTCGTAGATGGTGTCCAGGTCCCGCGAGGCCGCGAGCGCCGGCTGTGTGGGCCAGCTCGTCTTGAAGCCGTGGATGGAGTCGCCCGCGTCGATGTTCGGGATTCCCAGCCGCGTCGCCGCGGAGGCCCGCTGGAAGGCGACGATGTCCGTGGGGCTCAGCGGCCCCATGGTGAAGCCCGCCTCAGGGAAGGTCTTCGCCTCGTAGAACATCTGCAGCGCCTTCTCGCGCGGGGTCATCCGCGCCATCAGGTCATTGACGCGCGTGGCGATGGGGTTGCGCCAGTCCTCGTACGGGTCGATGACGCCGTTCTTGTTCAAGTCGCGCATGCCGTTGATGAGCGCGACGCCGTCGTCCGCCGTCTCCACGACGGGCAGGTACAGGCTGAAGGTGCGCAGGTCCGAGCGGCTGGTGGCGCCGCTGGCTTGCGTGGCCACCACGTACCACTTGTACGTCCAGCGGTCGGGCAAGTCGCGGTCCAGCGTCCACGACGTCGCCGTGGTGGTGGTCATCAGCGTGTAGCGGTCCAGCAGGCTGCCCGCCGCCATCCAGTCGTAGTCGTCACGGCTGATGTTCAGGTAGACCTTGTAGTTCGCCGCGCCGGAGACGGCGGCCCACTGGAGCGTGGGGCGGCGCGTGCTCGTCACCATGGCGGCGTTGGCCGGCGCGACGAGCGCGAACGCCCCCGACACGGGCGGCGGCGCGGGCGCGACATACGGGTCCGGGATGATGGTGCGGTCGCGGTCGGGGCCGGTGCCCGTCGAATAGATCTCCACCCTCCACTCGGCGCCCTGCACCGCGAGCGCGGTGACGCTCTGTCCGCGCAGCACCGTGCCGTTGGCCGCGGTGACGACCAGCCGGATGTCCGTGTTGGGCGCGGTGGGGGAGAACTGGTTCTTCGACAGCGTCACGGTGGTGTTGGGCGCGAAGGTGATTTCGTACGTGAAGGGACCGGGCGGGTTGCGCACCGATGGCGTGGTGTTGCCCTCCTCGGGCGTCGGCGTGACGCTCACCGGCGCGGGCGAGACGTTGATCTTCGCGTACGCCAGCTCCGGGAACATCAACTTGATGGTCTGGTTCGTCGTCTGCGGCTGCGGCTCCTGCGGGCCCTGGCCGGGCGCGTAGATTTCGAAGTCCCAGAGGGAGATGCCGTAGCCGGTGCCCTTGGTGAGCGCGCGCACGCGCACGTAGCGGGCCGAGCCCGACACCGTGACCTCCCGCCGCCCCGGCGCGCCGTCGGTGATGTTGGACGCGAGGGGCGCCCAGGTGGAGTCGTTCGTCGAGCCCTCGACGACGTACGTCGCCGCGTAGGCGCCCTCCCAGTTGAGCACCACCTTGCCCAGGGTCTGCGCGCTGCCCAGGTCCACGCGAATCCACGGCTGGGCCTCCACCTCCGACGAGGACCAGCGCGTCGTCGTGTTGCCGTCCACCGCGTAGCCGGGCGCCAGGTGCGCCGCGTTGGCCTCCACGCTGGACGCCGTGGCGGGGCGGTTCTTCGCCAGGTCTCCGGTGGTGGAGGTGCCGCCGCCGTAGATGGCCAGCTCCCACAGCGAGTACCCGTAGTCGATGGCGCCCCGCTGCGTGCAGAGGATGCGCACGTAGCGGCCCGTGCCCGTCACCGTCAGGTCATCCGTGCCGCCGTCGCCGTCCGTCACCGCGCGGATGTCCGTCCAGTTCGTCGCGTCCGTGGACGTCTGCACCGTGTAGGCACGCGCGTACGCGGTCTCCCACGTGAGCACGACGCGGTTGATGGAGGTGCTCGCGCCGAGGTCGACGTAGAGCCACTCGTTGTTGGTGAACGCGCTGCCCCAGCGCGTGCCGCCGTCTCCGTCCACGGCGTAGGTGCCCCCGAGCCCGGGCTCGGAGGACGACGTCACCGTGGGCCGGTTGAGGGCGAGGTTGCCCGCCTGGGCGCTCGCGTCCGAGGCGAACCCCGCCACACCCACCACCACCGCCACGGCGCATGCTCGCGTCAGCGCATTCCTGACACGGTGCAGTGCCTGCAAGAGAGGAGTTGGTAATCGCATGGAATGAAAAGCGGGCCGCTGGAGAAAGTGGGGGAGGGGATGAACAAACGCATACCGGGATGGGGCTGCGTCCGAGCGGTCCTTTCCTTTCGCGGCTGATTCTATTTCTTCGGACGAAAAAGAAAGTCAAACCGGGACCGGATAACGCGTTAAGTCGAGAAATGCCCGCGGCGCGCGCATGCAGGATTTCCATCAGGGTGTGTGGCCGCCGCGTCGCGTCGCGGACAGTGAGCCCGAGGGTGCGCGGACGTGGCGCGTGCGGCTGTCGGGTACCGACGGCGTCGCGGCGCGAGGGAGCTCCTCGGCGCCCCGCGCTCATCGCTGTCCCGAGACGTGGAGTGGAGGGCTCGCCCCGGGGCGGGAGCGCGGCGAGGCGGGCCGCGCTCCCGGACCGGAGGGCGCTGCTCAGGGCGACTCGTGCTGCTTCGCCCACGCGGCGACGTCGGGCGTGCGCTGCTGCACCCAGGCGCGGAACTCGTCGCCCTGGGAGCGGTACTGCTCACCACCGCCCGCGCCGCCCGAGGGCGGGTGTCCGAAGAACAGCGTGTGCACCTCACGGCCGAGCGTCGCCATGTCGACGCCGTGGGCCTTGGCGAGCCGCTCGAGGAACTCCTGGAAGTGCGCTCCCTTCATCTTCATCGCGCTGGCGGCCTGGGCGAGGCTGTCCAGGTGGAGGGCGTCCTGGGCCACGTCCGGGTGCGCGGTGAGGAAGGTCTGCACCTGCTCGGGTGACATGCCCGCGCCCTGCACCAGGCGGCTGTCGAGGAGGTCGGGGCCCAGGTGGATGAGGCCCTTCGCGAGTCCCGGGGCCATGCCGCTGGCGGTGAGCAGCTTCACCTGCTCTTCGCGCAGGCGCGCGTCCGCGGGGTCCAGGTACTTCAGCCCGAGCCCGCCGAGGAACAGCGCCGCCCCCAGGATCTGGAAGCCCGGCGCCATGCCGAACAGCGAGGCGCCCGCCATCAGCGCGCCGCCGAGCGCCTGGGCTCCCGAGGAGGCGGCCTTCCACCCGTCGCCCTTCCGCAGGAACTGGAGGCTCTGCATCGCGTCGCCGGCCGCGCCCAGCACCGCGCCCAGGGCGGACACCTTGCCGAAGGCCGAGACGGCCGAGGACCAGCGCGCCGTGTTGCCGAGCACGCTGGTGATGACCGTGGCCCCGTCGCCCGTGACGCTCAGGCCGTCGCCGACGACCTTGAGCCTCGACGCGAGGTCCGCCTGGCTCCAGCCCGTCGCGTCTCCGACGAACGCGGTGGTGGTGACGAGCATGCCCAGGGTCCGCAGCGCCTGCCCGCGAGGGGAGTCCGGCGCGAACGGCAGGCCCGTCTCCTGGTCCGTGAGCAGCGCCTTGAGCGACTTCGTCGTCTCGCGTACCTCCGCGTCGGTGGAGCCGGGCTTGATGTCGCGCAGCAGCCGGAAGTACGACTTCATGTCGCTCGACTTCATCCCGAACACGTCGGCGTAGCGCGCGAGCCCGTCGAAGATTTTGCGCGCCTCGGCGGGCGACCTGTCGCCGGCGGAGATGAGGGCCACCGTGCCCGCGCTCTTCACCAGCGCGAGCGCGAGCTTCTCGTCGAAGTCCTTGCCGTCCTTCAGCGCGCCCACCACGTCGAGGAAGAGCGGCTTGTCCTCCGCCTTCGCGGTGAGCTGCGCGGCGAGGTACTCGGCGCCGCCCTTCGTCTCGGCCAGTCGGGGGAGCTCACGCGCGAGCGCCTTGACGCGCGCATCGTCCGAGCCCACGGGCACGCCATCCGGCGCGGCGGTGGAGAGCAGCTTGCCCAGGCGCTCGTGCTCCGCGAGGTCCTGCTGGACGGTGCCCTGGCGCAGGTACGTGTCGATGAAGGCCTTCTGCTGCTCGGGCGTGAGGACGGCGGCGGGGCCGCTGAGCAGCTCGGTGAGCCGCTGCTGGTGCAGTTGCGCCTTGTCCGCCGCGGCGGCGAACTGGCCGCGGATGCCGTCGAGGGTGCTCCACAGCGTCTGGTGCAGCGCCGCCTGGGCCGTGCCGTAGGAGGGCGCGGTGCTGCCCGGAGGGATGACCTCGCCGCGACTGAAGGAGCGCTCGATGTCGAACGCGAGCCGTGAGCCGAGGCCGAAGTTGATGGACGTGCGCACCGCGCTCGTCAGCGACATGTTGACGAGCGTGGGCGGCGCGTCGCGCGTGAAGGCCTTGCCCACGCGTCCGGCCGTCGGGTCCTTGAGGTGCTCGGTGGCGCGCGCGAGGGCGTAGTACGTCTCGTGCTCGATGCGCGTCTCCTCGTTCGCGAGCTTCTCGAGCACCTTGCGGTCATTGAGGTCCGGCGGCTTCTGCGCGCCGGGCGGATGGAGCTTGCGGTTCGTCTCCGGGGACACGCCGGCGAAGAGCTGGCCCATCTTCGCGAGGGACGGCTCCGCCGCGCGGACGAAGGCCTCCTGGTAGACGGGGTCCGGGTTGCTGGCGATGAGCCGCTCGAACTGACGCGCGCCCTGCTCCAGGCTCGTCTGGAGGGTGGCCT
Organism: Myxococcus sp. AS-1-15; assembly: GCF_020037055.1. Lineage (NCBI taxonomy): Bacteria > Pseudomonadati > Myxococcota > Myxococcia > Myxococcales > Myxococcaceae > Myxococcus > Myxococcus sp. AS-1-15. The sequence continues at coordinate 267,604 of NZ_JAIQDF010000008.1, forward strand.
CCAGCGCCTTCGCGTCCTGGGCCGCGCGGGTCTTCACGTCCGTGCCGGAGCCGCCGACGGTGCTCACGCCGGGGTTCGGGAGGAAGGGCTCGGGCCTCGGCGCGGGGACGTCGCGGGCGGCGTCCTCCAGGCGCTTCGCCACCGCCGCGCCCACGCTGCCTCCCGCGCGTGCACCCGCGTCCGCGGCCGGGTTCGTGGAGGCACCCTGGAGCGCGGTGAAGGACGGCTGTCCTCGCGTGGGCGAGAAGAAGACGCCCAGCTGCTCGCGCGTCATGGCCACCGGGCCGCCGGTGTGGAGCGGGTCCGCGACCAGGTACTTCCCATCCGAGGTCTTGCCGAGAATCGCGTTGAGGTGGCCGATGTCGCCGGAGCCCATGCGCTCGGGGAACTGCTCGCGCCAGGCCGCGTTCGTCCGACCGTTGGCGACCACGGGGTTGCCCGCGGCGAGCTGGCGGTCCAGCTCCTCCCAGCCCTGGCCGTAGCGCGCGTCGAGCCCCGCGCCCTTGACGCCGTCGCTCACCATGGTGCCGCCGGTGAGCTCGCGGTCACGGTCGAGCTGCGGCACGCGGGTGCCGTCGGAGGCCTTCACGTAGGTGAACTCGCTCTCGCGGCGCGGGCTCATCAACGCGCGCGCGTAGTCGACCTGTTGCTCCTTGGTGAGTCCCGCGGGCATGTGGCCCGTGTACGCGAGCGACATGGCGAGGCTCGCGGGGCCGCAGTTGGTGCTGCCGCGAGGACCGGTCGGGTTGTACTCGGAGGTGAACTGGGTGATGAACGCGTCCTCGGCGGACATGGCGGGGCGGCGCGCGCCGCCGGAGGACTTCGCTTCCGTGAGGGCCTTGCCGAGCGCCTCGCGCGTCCTGCCCGCATAGTCACCGGAGGCCGTGAGGCCGTGCTCGGCCTGGAAGCGCTCCAGCGCGGCCTCAGTCTTCGGGCCGAACTGTCCGGGGCCCGTGGCCACCTGCTCCTCGGTGAGGTAGCCCAGCTTCACCAGCGCGTCCTGCACCGCCTTCACGTCGGGGCCGGTGTCGCCGCGCTTCAGGTCCCGGAGCGGGAGGGGTGCGGGCTCCTCCTCCTTCTCTTCAGGAGGTGGCGGTGGAGGCGGCGGCGGTTGGAGCCGCTCGCGGTGGACCGCGCCGCCGTTGTCCTCCTCGAAGCTGGAGGTCGAATCGAAGCCCTCCGCGCGAGAGGACTCCTCCTTGACGACGTTGTTCTCGGTGCGGGTCTCGGTCCGGGCTGTTTCAGTTGCGCCTTCGGATGAGACGGATTGCGTCGGGCGTGATGAGCCGTCGACACGCATGTTGTGACTCCCCCTCTGATACATCACCGGGACGTGGTGTCCCTGGCTGGATTATCCGCTGGCGTGACGCGGTGTTGCGTCTCGTCACGCCGTCCCGGCGGAACATACCGGATGCGAAGCCGATACGGATGAATCACGAAGCCATTGCGGACACGTGTGTGGCTCCAATGAATCTCGGTTCGTGAGAGCGTGTGTATTCGTCACGGTGGGTCGACGGGACCCACCGGTCCCACGCTCGTTGACGGGTTCTGCCGCGGGTTCCAGAGTCCAGAGGGACGACACACGTGGAGGCGTCCCATGACCATCACCCTGAGAATCGTCGAGCCACCCGACTCGTTGCCGGATTGGTATCCGCCGCTCGACCCGGAGCATCCGGTCGACTACCGCCTGCGGTACGTCGAGCTGGACATGCTCATCGAGGCGATGATTTTGCTCGGGGTCGTGGCCGAGGAGCCTGCGGACGGGTCGGAGCTCCTGGCGATGGACCGGTTCGGTGAGGCGGGCAACCAGTTCGACCCCGATGAGTGCGTGCGCATCTCGCGGAGCATGCGCCGCTTCATGCAGGAGGAGGTGCCCTCGGAGTTCTTCGCTACGCTCCAGGAGCGCTGGAACGACACGCAAGCGGAGCTGCGTCAGGCGGTCGAGGCGCGCGGCGAGCTCGTGGTCTCCGGGTTCGAGTCGTTCCCGCACGATGGCAAGTCGCTGCGCAACGCCTTGCTGCACTGGGGCGCGTTCACCGCCATCGCCGCCGACAACGGCGGATTGGAAGTGGTGGAGTAGCTCGCGACGCACATGTTCCGGGGGGACGTTCATGTCGAAACGCTTGGTTGGGATGGTGCTGCTCCTGCTGTCTGGCTGTACGTCGGCGCCGCAGTTCGCGCGCGGTGACGAACTGTTCGACACGGGCGTGGAGGACTCGGCGGAGAGCTGCGCCAGCTCGGCTGGGCACGACGAGGACCACTGTCATGCCCCAGCCTGCGATGATGAGGGCTGCGGCCTCTATCGCTGTGAAGACCTCGCATCGCCTCCGTATGCGTTGCGTGTCGCGCCTGGCCAGGCTGCCTCGGGCGCCACCGCACGCATCCAGCGCTACTGGGGCGGAGCCATTCCTCTGCCGGGGCGAACGCCGGTGTTCATCATCCCGTGGTATCGGCGTGAAGAACTGCCGAGCGCCACGTCCGTCCGGAAGGCCATCGCGGAGTGGAAACGACGGCCGAAGGAGCGACACCACATCTTTCCCAGGGCCTTCCAGCCGTACTTCGCCACCATCGGCATCGAGATCCACAAGTACACCCTGCTGGTCGCCGTGGAAGAGCACCAGCGGGTTCATGCAGGCGCCAACGGAGGTCCCTGGAACCGCGACTGGAGAATCTGGATCGACGAGAACCGGGACACCGCATCGCGCGCAGACCACTTCCGTCAGGGAGGGAAGATGGTGGAACGTTATGGGTTGGTGGGCATGCCCATGACGTACTGGCAGCGACTCTCGTTGCTGACCGCATCCGGAGAGTGAATGCGCTACTACACGCTGCGAGAGGAGCTCAGCGCGGGCTCCAGATGGACAGGGGGCTATGACTTGGGGCGTCCGTGGCAGCTGCCTGGAGTCGAGTGCCCCACCTGTGGCGCCACGTGGGGTGGAGGTGGCTACGATTATCCGACTGTCGACCTGTCAGCGCTCGCGGGCTCCAAGGACTACGCGCGTCCGCGGTGCGTGCCCTGGGCGGAATTCACGAGCCTGCGGGAACGGGTGCTTCCCTTGTTGCCACCCGGTGCCACGGTGGGCCCCGGCTCGGGATTCGGGCCGCTGACGGGCCGGGCTCGGGGGCGCTTCGCGCCTGTTGTCGTCCACATGCCTTGGCTGCTGCTGATGCACCCAGACGTGATGGCGAAGCTCGAAGGGCTCACGGGGGCTGTTCCGGTCCCCACGCGCTTCAAGGGGGCGCGCAGCGTGGAGTTGGTGGAGCTCGAGGTCCTGCCCGGCGGGAGAATCGTCGGAGCGGAGGCTCACGAGCCCTGTGGAACTTGTGGCCGGACGACCTTCGCGCGGCCTCCGCTCGGCAAGCTGCGCGTCACCGCGCTCCCCGATGTCGACTTCGCCCGGCCCAGCGCGAGCCTCGTGGTCTGCAGCGAGCGCGTCATCGAGAGGCTCGCGCCGGAGTTGAGCGAGTCGGAGGTGGTCGCTGTCGACGTCGGGGCCTCGGAAGAAGGCACCACCGCGCGACCTGGCTGAGGCTCCGTCGGGAGGCACGCGAGGTGCCTCCCGGGGCTTCACGTCACGGGCTCAGGCGCTGACGCCCACGCCGATGGGGCAGCTCACGCCCGTGCCGCCCAGGCCGCAGTACCCGCCGGGGTTCTTCTCCAGGTACTGCTGGTGGTAGTCCTCGGCGTAGTAGTACGCGGGCGCGGGGAGGATCTCCGTGGTGATGGTCCCCACGCCCTTCGCCGCGAGCGCCTTCTGGTACGCGTCCCGGCTGGCCTCCGCGATGCGCTTCTGCGATTCGCTGGTGTAGTAGATGCCCGAGCGGTACTGCGTCCCCTCGTCGTTGCCCTGACGCATGCCCTGCGTGGGATTGTGGTTCTCCCAGAACACCCGCAGCAGCTGCTCGTACGAGAGCTTCTTCGGGTCGAACACCACGCGGACCACCTCGTTGTGGCCGGTGAGCCCGCTGCACACCTCGCGATAGGTGGGGTTGGGCGTCAGCCCGCCCGCATACCCCACGGACGTGCTGTACACGCCCGGCGTCTGCCAGAACTTCCGCTCCGCGCCCCAGAAGCACCCGAGCCCGAGGATGGCGACTTCATACCCCTCCGGCACCGGCCCCTTCAGCGGCGTGCCCAGCACCTCGTGCTTGGGCGGAACAGGCATCTCGTCCGTCCGGCCAGGCAGCGCCTCCGCCGGGGACGGCATCCTCAGCTTCTTGGTCGTGTCGAAGAACATGCCTGGAGGAATAGCGCTCCCGCCCTCCGGTTTCACCCCCATGGGGAGCGGGCGGCCTGACGGGCGTCACTTGGGGAAGCAACCCTTCCGCCGAGGTAGGACGACCTGCCCTCTTGAAATAGGGTCTCCCACCGCCATGCGCCTCCCCATCGCCGCCGCCCTCTGCTGTCTGGTCCCCTCCGCCGCGCTCGCGGCTCCGGACCCCCGCTGCCAGGGCACCCCCAAGGCCCGCGCCGCCCGCTTCTCCGAGGACGCCATGAAGGGCTCAAGCCCCCAGGCCCGCCACGCCGCCTACGTGCAGGCGTGCGCGCTGGACGACGTCGTCGCGCTCACCCAGGCGCTGGTGCGCTTCAAGACCGTCAGCAGCGAGGCCCCCGCGCCGAAGAACCCCGGCATCGCCGCCATGGGCCGCTTCCTCCAGAAGTGGGCCAAGGCCCACGACATGGCCTGGCGCGCCGTGGGCGCCAATGAGGTGTTCGAGCTTGCCTGGGGCAAGGGCGCACCCGCCCTGGGCCTGGTCTTCCACGGCGACGTGGTGCCCGCGCCCGCGCACGAGTGGAAGCGCCCGCCCTTCGAGCCCTACGTCCAGGACGGCCGCCTGTACGGCCGAGGCGTCGAGGACGACAAGGGGCCGCTGGCCTCCGCGCTGGTGGCGCTCGACTACGCGCGGCAGCTCGGCATCGAGCCCCGGGGCAAGGTGCTCGTCATCATCGGCAACGGCGAGGAGAGCGACTGGACGGGCATGCTGAAGTACGCGGCCATGGAGCCCAAGGCCCCGCACGTCATCTCCGTCGACTCGAGCTTCCCCGTCGTCGCCGCGCAGTCCGGCTTCGTCGCGTGGAACCTGTCGGCGCCCGTGGGCCCCGCGCGCAAGTCCTCCAGGTTCGCGCTGCGCCCCGTGGACGCCAAGGGCGGAGAGTTCCTCACGCAGGTCCCCGGCACCGCCACGCTCAAGCTGCTCCCGGGCGAGGGCAGCTCGCTGCCCGTCGCGCTGGAGACCGTGCGCGCCGCCGTCGCCGACGAGCAGCGCACGCGCTCCTGGCTCAAGGCCGACGTGAAGGAGGAGGGCGGCGCGGTGCTGCTCACCGTGCACGGCAAGGCGGTGCACTCCTCCGTCGCCAACGAGGGCGTCAACGCGCTGTGGGGCCTGTCCGCCGTCTCCTCGCGCCTCATCCTGGAGGACAACGGCATCGCCGCCATGCTGCGCGTGCTGTTCCTGCGCTTCGAGGGCGACCACCACGGCCAGAAGCTGGCCGTCGAGTACTCCGACGCAGCGCTGATGGGGCCGCTGCTCGTCGCGCCCACGATGCTGCGCGTGGCCGACGGGAAGGTGAACCTGGGCGTCAACATGCGCCGCCCCCGCGGCCAGGACGCCGCCCGGTTCAACGCCGCGCTGGACCAGGCCGCCCTGCTCGTGGGGCAGGACTCGGACGGCCGCGTGACGGAGGCCGGCGAGCGCTACGTGGGTGACCCGCACGTGGCCGACACCACCGGGCCGCTCGTCACCACGCTGATGGCCATCTACAAGCGTCACCGCGACGACCCGGACGCCGTCCCCACGTCCGTGCGCGGCGGCACCTACGCGCGCCTGTTCCCCAAGGCCGTGGACTTCGGCCCCGGCTTCCCCGGCGACGAGTACACCGGCCACGCGCCCGATGAGTCCATCTCGCTGGAGAACCTGGACCTCACCACGCGCATGCTCGCCGAGGCCGTGTACCTGCTGGCCGTGGCCCCCGAGCCCGTCTCCGCGCCGGGGAAGTGACGCCCGTCAGGCGGTGCGACGCGGCCAGTACACCCGGAACGTGGTGCCCTCCTCCCGCGAGGAGCGCACCTCCACGCGGCCTCCGTGCGCGCGCGCGATCTGATGGACGATGTAGAGCCCCAGGCCCAGGCTGCGCTGCTTCTGGTACGACGATGAGGCGCCCACCGACGGCTTGAACGGGTCGAAGAGGCGAGGCTGCAGCTCCGCCGGAATCGGCTCGCCCTGGTTGTGGACCTCCATCAGCACGACGTCCGCGCCGCCTCGCACCGACGTGGCCACCGGTGAGTCGAGCCCGCCGTGCTGGAGCGCGTTGGCCACCAGGTTGCCCAGCACCTGCGCCACGCGGTCCGGGTCCCACTGGCCCGAGGTGTCGCCGGACGACTCGAACAGGAGCCTGCGCTCGGGGTGGCTCACCTGGAGCTCGTCCAGTGTCGCCTGGCAGATGTCCGCCAGGTTCATCGACTGACGCGAGACGGGGATGCCCGAGCCCAGCTTGCTGCGCGCGAAGTCGAGGATGTCTGTAATCATCCGCCCCATGCGCCCGGCGGACTTGCGGATGCGCTCCACGGCCCGACGCTCGGGCGCCTCCAGCTCCTCGGCGCGCGCGAGCTGGAACGCGGACGCGCTGATGGCGTTGAGCGGGTTGCGCAGGTCATGGCCCAGGATGGCGAGCAGCTGCTCGCGGAAGTCCACCGCCCGCTGGAGCGCGGCCTCCGTCTGCTTGTGCTGGGTGATGTCCACCACGGCGCAGCCCAGGCCCAACAGCCGCGAGCCCAGGGGCGCGAGCACCGGGTAGAACGTCGCCTGCCACACGCGCTTGCCGCGCTGGGGAATCAGGGACGGGGGCGTGGCGAACTCGAACCCGTTCAGCGGCTCACCCGTGCGCAGCACGCGCAGGAGCAGCGGCTCCAGCAGGTCCGCCAACTCCGGGGGCTGCATCTGCCGGAAGGTCCTCCCCAGGTGCGCCTCGGGCGGCGCGCCGTTGATGTCCGCGAGCGTCTGGTTGATGCGCAGGTAGCGCAGGTCCAGGTCCAGGAACGCCATGCCCAGGGGCGCGGCCGCGAGGAGCGCGTCCAGCAGCGCCAGCGAGCGCTGGGCCTCCACCCTCGCCTCGCGCTCCAGGTCCTGGATGTCGCGCTGGCGCTCCACCGCGAAGCGCCGCACCGTGCGCACCACGGCGTGGTCCAGGGCTTCTTCCATCCGCTCCAGCTCACCCACGTCGAGCGGCCGGGGCTGTCCTTCCAGGCGCCGCAGGATGCACTTGCGCAACAGCGCGTACTCGGCCGCCACCTCGCCCACGTCGAAGCCCTGCTCCAGTCGCACCGTGGCGTGCTCGTCCGACAGCGGGTCGGCGCGCTCGTGCTCCCCGTGCTCCAACGCGTCCGCGAGCGAGGCGAGCAGCAGGGGCATGTGGTCCAGGAGCCACGAGGGGCGCTGGGGGTTCTCGGCGTGGAGCGCGCTCATGGCCTCCAGCCAGTCCGAGAGCACCCCGTGGTGGTGCGCGCGCAGGAACTCCGAGGCCCGGCGCGGCGACTCGCGCTCGGCTCCACCGTGCTCCGCGGCGCCTGTGTCCGGCCCCAGCATCACCGACCTCCCGAGTCCCCATCCGGTCATCCCGCCACGAATCTGGGCACGAGGGTCTTCAGGGGTATGTCCGCCCTGGGGGGCTGGCGGGCGTCGGCTTCCCGAGCGCCGTGTTGGACTCCCGGGGACGCACCGGGCCGCGCTGCGCTCGCGGCCGACGCGCCCCGTGGGGCCAGGGCTTCGTCCGTCGTCCGCTCATCGCTTCGCCCTGGAGGATGAGGTCCGGGGCTGTGGCGCCGCGCGGGCTCGGTTAGGGTGGATGACAGATGCGCACCCTCCTGCTCACCCGCTCCGATGTGTCCCGAAACCTCCAGGCGCTCTCCCTGTTGGAGGACCTGCGAGAGGCCTTCCGCACCGATGCCCTGGCTCGCACGGTGGCCCCCCAGCGCATCCGCGCGCCCCTGCACGCCGAGGGCACGGTGATGGCGCTGTTGCCCGGCAGCCTGCCCGGCGTGCCCGCGTACACGGTGAAGGTGCACTCGAAGTTCCCGGCGAGGACGCCGGCCATCCAGGGTGTGCTGCACCTGCACGACCTGGTGACGGGCGAGCTGATGGCGGTGATGGACTCCGGGCACCTGACGGCGGTGCGCACGGGGGTGGTGGGGGCGCTCGCCGCGGACGTGCTGGCGCGACCGGACGCGAGCCGGGTGGCCATCCTCGGCGCGGGGGTGCAGGGCGGGATTCAGCTCAAGTCCCTGCGGCTGGTGCGCTCGCTGTCACACGTGCGCGTGTTCGACGTGGACGCTGGCCGGGCCAACGCGTTCGCCACCCGGATGTACAAGGACTTGAGCCTGCCGGTGCGGCCGGCGGAGTCGGTGGCGGAGGCGGTGGAGGACGCGGACATCGTGGTCGCCGCGACGTGGAGCCGCGAGCCCCTCTTGCGCTCCGGGATGGTGCGGCCGGGCACGCACATCACCACGCTGGGCGCGGACGAGCCGGGTAAGGCGGAGGTCTCCGCGGAGCTCTTGCGTGAGGCGCGCTTCTTCTGTGACCACCGGGGCCTGGCCGTCTCGCAGGGCGCGGTGGGCAACGTGGGGTTGGGTGAGGAGGTCATCCGCGCGGAGCTGGGCGAGGTGCTCGCGGGCTTGAAACCCGGGCGTGTGTCGGCGGAGGACGTGACGGTGTTCGGCGCGGTGGGGCTGCCGTTCCAGGACCTGGCCGCCGCGTGGCACGTGTACCAGGCGGCGACGGGGGATGACGCCATCGGCGGGGTGGACTTCAGCGCATGAGTGCCTGGGGCGCGCTGATGTCGCGGATGGGGCTCACGCGGCCGGAGCTGCGCGCGTGGGCCTGGTACGACTGGGCCAACTCCGCCTACGTCACCACGGTCGTCGCCGTCGTGTTCCCCATCTATTACAAGTCCGTGGCGGCCAAGGGCCTGCCGAGCGACGTGGCCTCCAGTCGCTTCGCGCTCGTCACCGCGCTGGCGCTGGGCACGGTGGCGGTGCTGTCGCCCGTGCTGGGCGCGCTGAGCGACAGGGCGGGGCGGCTCAAGACGCTCCTGGGGGTGTTCCTGACGTTGGGCGTGGTGTCCACGGTGGGGCTGGCCCTGGTGGGGCCCGGCGATTGGAAGTGGGCGCTGGGGTGCTTCGGCATCGGCAACGTGGGGCTGACGGGGTCCATCGTCTTCTCCGATGCGCTGCTGCGCCACGTGGCCCGGGACGAGGAGCTGGACCGGGTGTCCACCGCGGGCTACGCGCTCGGCTATCTGGGCGGGGGTGTGTTGCTGGCGGTGCAGCTGGTGATGCTGGTGAAGCCCGCGTGGTTCGGGCTCGCGGACGCGGCCTCGGCCTCGCGCGTGGCGTTCCTCACCGTCGCGGTGTGGTGGGCGGCGTTCTCGGTGCCGCTGTTCCTGCGCATCCCCGAGCCCCGGCCCACGGGGGGCGCGCAGGTGCCGCGGCTGTCATTGGGTGGGGTGTTCGCTCAGCTGGTGGAGACCTTCCGCGCGCTGCGCCAGTACCGCGAGGCGTTGCTGCTGCTCGTGGCGTACCTGCTCTACAGCGACGGCATCGGCACCATCATCCGGTTGTCGACGCTGTATGGGACGGAGCTGGGCATCGGCCAGGGGGCGCTGATGGGAGCGCTCCTGATGACGCAGGCGGTGGGGGTGCCGTGCGCGGTGCTCTTCGGCCGCGCGGCGTCGCGGGTGGGGCCGAAGCCGGCGCTGATGTTCTCGCTGGCGGTGTACGTGGTGGTGACGTTCCTGGGTTACTTCATGCGCTCGCCGGTGCACTTCTTCGCGCTGGCGCTGCTGGTGGGCATGGTGCAGGGCGGCAGCCAGGCGCTGAGCCGTTCGATGTTCGCGCAGATGATTCCGCGTCACCGCGCGGCGGAGATGTTCGGGCTCTTCAGCGTGTTCGAGAAGGTGACGGCGGTGGCGGGGCCGCTGGTGTTCGCGGCGACGGTGGAGCTGACGGGCTCCAGCCGGCAGGCGGTGCTGTCGCTGCTGGTCTTCTTCGGCTCGGGCGCGCTGGTGCTGTGGCGCGTGGATGTCGCGGAGGGCAAGCGCGCGGCGCGCGAGTCCGAGGCTCGCGCGGGCTGGAGTCAGGCCCCGCTGACGGCGGAGGCGGCCGAGGCGGTGCGCGCGGAGTAGCGCTGGGTGCCATGGGAGTGGATGGAGATTCCTCACGCCTGGACCTGCCACGTCGTTCAAGTCGGGGAGCGCTGGCGGTACCTTGAAGTGAACCCCGCATTCCCTCACCACCACTGACCCTCCACCGGCGCGGCGCGAGTCGCCCGGTCGACGTGTGTTCTTCGTGGCTCATGCGGGGCACGCAGCGGAGGCGTGTATGCACGAGAGGCGAAGCTGTCTGGCGGCGCTGCTGTTGTTGCTGTCGGGGGCCTCTCGGGCAGACGAGGTCGAGGCACCGGCACTACCCGAAGAACTGGGGGAAGAGGCGCGATGGACGAACCTGCTGCGCGTCGAGGCCATGCCGTGGGCGCTGATGACTCGCGGTGGCGCGGGGACGGAGGAGGGATTTCTCCAGATAGAGCCCACCTTCGTCTTCGAGTACGGCGCGGAGTTTGGCGTCAACCTCGGGGCTCCCGTGCGGTTGCGCCTGTGGGGGCCAGATGGCGGCGGGGTGTTCCGGCGCGAGGACTGGGACTCCCTCTCCGATTGGGGACAGCTGGTGCGGAGTCTCAAGCTGGGCTCGGACAATGCGCCCTGGGCGCTGTGGTTCGGCGAACTGGAGAGCTACACCCTGCTGACGGGCCACCTCGTCCGGCGCTACGCCCACCGCGCGAACCCGGACTACCACCCCGTCGCAGGTGTCGTCACAGGGTCCCTGGGGCCTGTCTACGTGGAGGCGTTCTCCTCGGACATGCTGGGGGCGCGGCTGATGGGGGGCGAGGTTGAACTGGATGTCGAGCATGTGCTCTTCGGCAAGCCCGAGCAGCGGTCGCGCTACACGTTGAGCGTGTCCGCCGTGCACGACTGGGGGCGAGCTGGAGGGCGCGCGCCCCCGGTGACGTTGGCGCACCTGGATGCCGTGGCCGTGTTCTGGGTACGTCCGGCATTTGAGGCGCACGCTTTCGCGGGCTGGGGAGGCAAGCCGGGAGACTCTGACGCTTGGGGTGTGGTGGCCGGGTTGGGCATGGAGTCCATCACGCAGACGGTGGACCTGTGGTTGAGGCTGGAGGCAAGGCGCCAGCATGGCGGCTTCCGGCAAGGTTTCTTCGGCGTGGATTACGAGCTGGCGCGCTTCCAGGCGGCGGGGCCGGACGGGGGTCCACTCGCGGATGCGCCCTTCCCCCATGGCTACTCGGTCTTCGGCGAGGCGGAGGTCGGCTGGGATGCCGTCCAGTACGGAGGGCTTCGGAAACACCTGAAGCTGTCGCTGGGGGCGGAGGCGTTCTCCTGGGGGCGCGTCGACGTCGATGGGCGTGTGGCGGTGCAGCTCTTCGAACGTGCGCTGGACCTGTCGCTGAAGGGCCTCGTCGTCGGAGCTGGGAAGCCCGGGGCGCGCTATCTGGGAGCGGCGGAAGTCCGCTGGAGGTTTCTCGGCGGGAAGCTCTACGCGATGGGGACAGGCGGCACGCTGCTGTTTCCCACGTCAGCAGGAACGCTGCGACCAGGGGCATTCGCGTCGGTGGGCCTGGGGGTGGACAATGCGCGCTGACGCCCTGCTCGTGACAGTGGCGCTGCTTGCCACCGGCTGCGCCTCGCTGACGCAGGTGTCAGCGCACCCGGGGATGACGCGCGAGTCTCTTGGGGAGAGGCCTCGCGAGCCCCAGCTTCACACATCGGCTGGACCCTCGGGTGACGTCCGAACCCGGCACCGTCGAGGGTTTCGTGTCAGCACGTCGAACGATGTGAGCCCCACCGTGGGGAGCGCTGTGGTGCCCCCTGCGTCGCGGGTGGATGCGTGGGAAGCCTTGCTGACGAACGCGGGGATTGAGGAGCGGGACGAGCGGCCGATTCCAGGCGGCCCTCTCACCCCTGCCCAGGCGGTGCGACTGCTGAGTGCACTGCTCGGCAAGCCCGTGTCCCTGGGCCAGTTCCCGTCGCGACTCGCGGTGGGCCATGTCCTGCGCGGTGTGGTGGCGCACGGGGAGATGTCGCGCGCCGAGTTGGTGCGACAGGTCGAGCGATTCAAGCATCTGGCGGTGCTGCGTCCTGACGGATGCATGGCGTGGGTCGTCACTGGGAGAACACAGCAGCGAGTCGCTCCCATCGAATGGAAGGACGGCGCGTTTCGCGCACATCAGTTCGAACTGGGGCGCTTCTATGCGGGGCAAACTGGCGTTTATCGCCTGCTGGATGACGGGTTGCGGGAAGTGGATGGCCGCCCGCTGGCGGAGGTCTACGACGACGCGGACTACGTGGGCCGCACGCTGGACGGAGCTGAATCGGCGCTCGTGAAGCTGGCGCTCTGCATCGGCCATTTCTTCACGTACCCGCTGGACAGCATCGCCGCGCTCAAGCACCTGCCCGCCGGTGTGGCCGCGCTCATCGAGGCGTCCCCGGAGTACTTCGAGCGCTTCCGGCATCTGCCCCAGGGGGAGCAGATCGAGGCGGAGCTGGCTACGAACCTCCTCGTCGCGACCGGGACGGCTGGGGCGACGACGCGCACGGTGACCGGAGCACTGGCGGGAGCGGAAGCCACGGTGCCGGTGTTGTCGCTGTCCGTTCAGGGGGCGCTGACCCTCGAGCGCGTGGCGGTTCCAGTTGGGCGCGCGGCGGCAGTACTCGGAGGGGGGCCTGGGGCAGCCGTCATCCTTCAACGGGCAACCACGGCGGTAAATGACGGTACGCCAGCCCAGGAGCCAGGACACTGGGGGCCCGCGAAGGAGGCCATGAAGCCACCTGCCCGGCGCTATCAGGAGCAGATCACGGGTCACTCCGCCGACGATGCCTATTGGGTCGGAGGGATGAGTACGCCGGCCGGAGGTGTGAGGTTCGATGGATTCAAGAAGGGCGTGCTGTTGGAGGCCAAGGGCCCCGGGTATGCGAAATTCTTCGATGAGATGGAGCCCAAGGAATGGTTCCGATATTCCGGAGCACAGGGGCTCGTCGACCAGGCACAGCGGCAGACCAACAAGGTCCGCGGTCTGGGCATCCCGATTGAATGGCATGTCGCCGAAGCTCAGGCCGCCGCCGCGTTCCGACGGCTCTTGGAGGGTGCGGGTATCGAAGGCATAAAGGTCCTCCACACTCCCGCCCTCTGAGGAGAACACCATGGCCAGAACACCCGAGGCCGCTCCCCGTCCCGAGGCCTACTACGCCGGCGCCTACTGGGGGCCTCGGAAGGAGTCCCCAGAAGATTGTGCTTTGCACACGGCAACCCTGCTCAACCGCCTGGCGGAGTGCGACCCGCTTCTCGCGCACTGGTACAAGCCAACCAAGTCCCGCGCCTTGGCGGCCATGGTCTCGTTGATGCCGCCAGACATGCCGACTCTTGCCGAGCAGTTCCGGCGAGGCGTCAACCGCGAACGAGGAGGCCCGGTCATCGAGCAACTGGGCTTCAGCTTCTGGTTCGACAATGGAGGGTCAGCGGGAGATTGCGCAGCGCTGCGCATCACCTCGGGCGCCTATTCGGAGGCCGTCCCCAACTATTGCACGCTGACGCTCCCCAAGCGCGGGCCGAGCGCGGAGCGGATGCTCACGCTTCCTGTACTGCCCCGAGTGGTGGGCAGCATGGCCTCAGCCTGGGATGCGGACTGGGCGCTGGCTACGTCGTGGGAGCACCGCGAGACGCTCCCTGAAGGAACCAGGACAGGGACCTTCGTCGGTTGGGTCACATACCTGTCCCTGCGACGTGGGAGGGTGCCACCCCTGCCAGCTCCCGTGCGCATCGAGCCGATCGAAGGCAAAGGAACACTCGTCATCCTGACTCCAGAGCGCTTCACGGCGACGAACCCGGAGCATGTTGCGCTGGCGCAGCACGTGCGCGAGGTGCTGACCGCGGCTGGGCTCCTGCAGCCTGTCACTCCCTGAGTCTGGAAGAGTCAGGCTGCCATTGATGGCGCGGCGGGCGAACGGTCTCCGCGCTCAGTGCTGCACGTGGGCCACTTCGCGGGGCGCGGAGAAGAGGCTGTCGCGGCCGTGGTGGAGCACCACCTCGCCGTGGAGCACCTCGCTCACGTCGTCGAACGACACCGCGAAGTCGTGACGACGCAGCAGGCCCTTCTCGACGATGAGCTCCTTCTCCGTGATGTCGACGATGTGGCCGATGACGTGGCCGTCATTGCCTCGGACCTTCATGCCCTTGTGAATCTCTGCGCGGGTGAACATGGGAGCTCCCTGGGGGCGTGGGAAGTACCCCTCGACGTGAAGCTGGGGCGCCACCCCGCACCGTGCACCACCGGACGTCGTGACAGACCTCCCGGTCTCCTGGTGCCGCGCCGTGCGCCCGCCCGGCGGCCTGCTTCCCGGCTGGATACGCAGCATCACCCCGTGGTCGCTCGCCGGAGCGTGCCCATCTTGGCCCGGGGAGGTGTGCGCATGGTCGTCGGCTTCATGGCATCGCGGACGGGACGTTGGCTTCGAATCGTGACCGGGTCCTGTCTGGTGCTGGGGGGACTGCGCGCGGGGTCGGCGAAGGGCGCGGGGCTGGCCCTGCTGGGGCTCGGCCCCCTGGTCGCCGCCTCGCTGGACCTGGTGCTGATGGGGCCCCTGTTCGGCCTGCCCCTGCGCGGCGAGGACATCCGCCGCGAGCTGGGCGTGAACGAGGAGGCCTCGCTGCTCAACGGCCACCGCCGCGCGGCCTCGTCACGCGCGGCGATGCTGCTGCACTGAGCCTCAGCGGTTGCCCACCTGGAACGGGATGTCGAGCGTGCCCAGCGACTCACCGCTGTTCGCGTCGACGGGCCGCGCCTCCAGCACGACGCCGCTCTCGCGGCCCGTGACCACCTGGAAATAGATGAAGCCCTGCACCGTGCCGCCGTCGCCCAGCGTTCCCTCGGGCAGCGCCTGACGGAGCATGTCCTGCGTCGGCAGCGGCTCCTCGCACTGGTACGCGTAGGGGCCCGGGCCGTACGGCCCATAGAACGGATAGAACGGGCTGCCCCAGCGTGGACCGAAGCGCGAGCCCCACCGGAGCCCTCCGCCCATGTACACCCATGAGCGCCCCGAGCCCCCCGTGCCCTCGTCCATCGACGAGAGGGCCGGCTGCCTGAGCGAGAAGGGCGCCAGCGCGGAGTAGCGGAAGCGCGACTCGGTGCCCACGAGCGAGAAGTCCTCGTAGCGGATGCGCAGCGTCCTGCCGCTCTGGTTCTCCAGCCGGATGTAGACGGGCGTGAGGGTGCGCTCCAGGTTCGCCGGCGAGCCCTTCCACGCGGAGGCGTCCGCCACCAACCGCACCCCCGCGCCCTCCGCGACGGCCGAGTCCTGGTCCGCGGGCAGCACCTGGGCCTGCGTGGTGGGCTTCAACGTGTTGGTATTCGAGGCACAGCCCGCTGCCACCAACAGGGCGACGAGCGGCACGAGCGCGCGCATGGGGTGTCTCTCCTTTGCTGGAAAGGTAACCCTCGCGTGCCTCACGCCGCCCGAGGGAGCGGCGCCACCCCGGAACGCCGCCGAGCGCAGAGGGGCCTCACTGACTGGCGGGCGGCGTGGGCTCCGCGGCCGCGTGCGGCCACGCGGGGGACGTCAGGCTGCTCCAATCCTGCTGCCGCGCCCAGTCCTCGAACGTGTGCCAGCGCACGTCCGGATAGTCGTGCCGCAGCGTGAGGATGTCCGCGTGGTAGCCCACCCGGTCCAGCCACTCGTACATCGCCGCCAGGTCCTCGCTGCGCTCGCGGATGTACTCCAGCGGCAGTTGCTCGAAGTGGATGCGGTGCCCGCTCACCATGGAGAGCAGCCCGGCCGCCTGCTGTCCGGTCACCTCGTCCGAGGCCACGTCGATGCGCTGCTCCAGGTGTCGCTCGCCGTTCTCCAGCACCTTCACGGCGAAGGCGGCCAGGTCCTCGACGGTCACCATCTGCAGCCCGCGCGTGGGCGGCAGGCCGATGGCGAACACGCCGGCGCGCAGGCCCTCCTCGAACATGGGGCTGGTGAGGTTCTCCATGAAGAACGTGGGCCCCAGGATGGTGAAGGGCAGGCCGCTCTGGCGCAGGTGCAGCTCCACGCGGTGCTTGCTGTCGAAGTGGGGGATGCCCGTGAGCCGGTCGGCCCCGGCGACGGAGGTGTAGACGAAGTGCTTCACCTCGGCGAGCCGCGCGGCGTTCACCTGGTTCATGCCATGGCGTATCTCCATCGCCACGCCGGACTCGAACGGCGTGGCCATGGCGTAGAAGGCGTCCACGCCCTCGGCGACGCGGGCGAGCGTGTCCACGTCGTCGAAGGTGCCCACGGCCAGCTCGGCGCCCAGCGTCTCCAGCGCGCGCGCGCCGGGAGCGTCGGGGTTGCGGACATAGGCGACGACGCGGTGTCCGCGGTGGAGCAGGTGGCGCGCCACGGCACCGCCCTGCCGGCCGGTGGCGCCGGTGACGAGCACGGAGAAGGAGTGGGCCCTGGTCATGTGTGAACCTCGCGACAGACAGCACTACGGGATGTCGGGAAGGTGGGGACGATGAGGGCCTCTGGCGAGCGTGGAGGAGGCGGCGCTTGTGCCCTCGCCCGAGCCCGCCGGGCAGCAAGGCGTGCAGGCCCCCCTCGTTTTCCCTCCCAAGTCCTCCCCCGGCCGGGCCGCGTGCGTGCGATGGTGCCGCCGCTCATGAGCAAGCGAGACAAACCGCAGGAATCCACGCTGGTCACGGCCGCCCGCTCCCTCGACGAGGGACTGGAGCGGTTCGAGGCCCTGGCCCAGCAGCTCCAGGACGCGCCCCTCCAGGCGGAGAAGCACCTGGAGAAGGCCTCCGCCACCCTCAAGGCGCTGGCGGACATGGACGAGGAGCTGCGCGCCCGCGTCGCCGGACTGGTGGGCGCCATCTCCCAGGTGCGTGACCGGCAGCAGACCCAGGCGGAGGCGGTGCAGGCGCGCGCGATGGAGCTGCAGCAGCGCACCGAAATCTTCAAGGACCTGCTCGTGCGCTACGGCTCGCTGGGGCAGAGCGCCGGTGAGCTCAACGTGCGGATGCAGGAGTTCGCCGCGCAGCGCCAGCAGGCGAAGACGCCCGAGGAGAACGCGGCGCTGGCCACGTCGTTCCAGTCGCTCCAGGACCGCATGGGCGAGGTGGCCGACGAGGCCCAGTCGCTGAGCCAGGCCGCGGAGGAGAAGGACTTCAACGACATCTCGCGGCAGGCGGAGTCGCTGCGTCAGCAGCTGATGTCCGCGCGCAACAAGCTGTCGCTCTTGCAGAAGAGCTTCGGCGGGTGAGGGCGCTCAGCTCAGGTAGGTGGGGGCGAACTCGTCCGGGCTGTTGATGGGGCGTCGTCCCGAGAAGCCGTCATACATGCCGTGCCAGTGCGAGACGGCGGGCTCGCCGATGCGCCAGCACAGGTAGACGGGCTCTTCACCGCGGTGGGCCCGGAAGTCGACGAGCCCCTGCGCGCCTTTGATTTCCAGGCCCATCTCGTGGAACTGGCGCAGCTCGACGCGGACCTTCTCGAGCAGCGCGTCGCGCTCCTCGCGCAGGGCCTCGTGGTTGGCCAGGGCCTTGCCCTCGGGCGTGCCGAGCGTCTCCACGAGCTGTTGCACCCGCTCCACCCAGGGGCGGATGTGCTCGAAGGTGCGGCTCAGGAGCGGCACCAGTCGATTGGCCTCGTCGACGCTGAAGTAGCGCATGGCCGGGGAGCATGCAGGGCGCTCGGGCGCATGACCATCCGTGGTGTGGCCGGAGCGCGCGCGTTTGCGCACGGCCTGACGCTCAGCCGCGCAAGAGGGAGGTGTGGTTGTCCTGAAGCCAGCGTTGCGCGGCGTCCTTCAGGGGGAAGGTGTCCTCCCGTTGAAGGAACGCGGGCGAGTGTCCCGGCGCGCAGCGGCCCTGGGCGTCCAGGCCGTCGCCGTCCTCCTCGTGGAGGTCGGCGTGGAGCATGGAGTGGAAGACGAGGTAGTCCACGACGAAGGCGGGGACGTGGGGCCGGTCCAGCGCGGGGTGGATGCGGATTTCCCTCAGGCGCGCGTCGTAGCCGCCCAGGTGGATGGAGCGCCGGCGGCCCTTCGACGGGCGACGCGCCCAGCCGATGTCCACCTGGACCCTGTCGTCGAACCAGTCCGCGTTGAGGCGCGACTGGACGGCGCGCAGGTCGAAGCAGCGGCCGCGTGAGCGCAGCGCCTTGCCGGGGCGGCGCTCGCGGCGCACGAGGTCCTGGTGCTCGCGTGCGTAGGCTTCGAGGAGCGCGCCCGCGCTGGCGTCGGAGCGCGCGGCGTAGAGCGCGATGGCGCGCACGACGTCGTCAGGGGCTTCGAGGAAGAGGTGGTGCACGCGCAGCCGCAGGCCCTGGGGGACGCGGCGGAAGCTCACCAGCGTGGCGCGGTTGTCGGTGAGGCGCAGGTGCACGGGCGCGCCGAGGAGCTGTGAGAGACGTCGCGCGAGGCTCGCGGCCTGGAGGAGCGCATCCTCGCGCTCCGGGAGGCGGCGTCCGTCGTGCGGCTCCGCGCGGGGAGGTGACGCCGGCTCGCGAACGGGGCGGGTGCTGGCGCGTGGAAGGGACTCCTCGCGCGCGGGCCCGGCCGGGTCGAACAGTCCGAGCTGTGAGGGGGGCGGGGCTCCCATCGCCCCGAAAAGGTATGCCCGAGAGGGGGGAGGTTTCCAGCGGGATGCTCGTCCGGCTGGTCGCCATGCGACAGGCTATGCGGGACGCGTCCTGAACGGACCCGACACCTCGTACGTCACGCCGCGCCCATCCGTGCCGCGCTGCGAGCTGAGGTAGAGCCGCTTGCCATCGGGGCTGAAGGCCGCGCCCGCCAGCTCCGAACCGGGGTGCCCCACCACTTGGAGGAATGGCGTCACCTTGCGGTCCGGCGTGAGCAGGCACAGCTGCATGTCATCGCCGTCCTCGCAGACGAACACCTCGCGGGCCTTGGACAGGGTGAGGTTGTCCACGCCTCGCAGCGGCGCGCTCGGGTACGTCGCCGCGTCGTACAGCACCTCGAGCCGGCGGGTCAGCGGCGTGTACGCCCAGACGCGGTTGTCGTGCTTCGTCGTGAAGTACACGATGCCGCCTTCACTCCAGCAGCCCTCGCCGCCGGCGAACACCGTCGTCTCCTTCGCGTTGGCCTGCTGCGCGGCGGATGTCAGCGGCGAGACCGGCACCCAGCGCACCCGCGCGCCCGAGCGCGCATCGCTGATGACCTGCGCGGCCTCCAGCGTGCCCTCCTCGAGCGACGGCCACTTCGCCGACGTGAAGCGATAGAAGCGCCCGGTGGGCGTGTCCTCCGTGAGGTACAGGCGCCGGCCCAGCTCGTCCACGGCCGCGGCCTCGTGCACGAAGGCGCCCAGCATGGGCCTCGCCACACCCTGTCCCGGCTTCGTCGGGTCGCACTCCCAGACGAGCCCCTGGCGGTGCTCCTCGCACGACAGCCACGTCCCCCAGGGCGTGGGGCCGCCCGCGCAGTTGAGGTGCGTGCCCGAGAGGATGCGCCACGCGCCCGTGACCTGCCCCTTCGCGTCGAAGCGCACCGAGGACACGCCACCATCCGGGGACACCTCGCTGTTGCTCGCGTAGATCCACCCGCCATCCGGCTGGGCGAAGCAGGCCCCGCCGTCCGGTGCCATGTGCCACACGTAGTCCGTTCCCAGCACCATGTCGCCGCTGCGCGCGATGACTCGGGAGGTGAAGCCACGCGGCAGGCGAAGCCCGTTCGCGTCCGCGACGTCCGCCAGGGCGCCATACGGGCCGATGCCCGGCGTGGGCGGCGCGGCGTACACGTTGCGCCAGAAGCCCAGGCTGCCGAGGGCCAACGTGCCGCCCCCCAGGGCGCCGAATCGCAGGAAGTGACGACGGTGCATGCCCCTGTTGTCGCCCATGTCCTCCGCGAGGGGAAGCGCCACGGAGTGGCGGACGTCGGTGAGGCGACCGTGATGCTCCCGCCATGCAGGCAGGCACCTCGTCGGCCTGCTGCCTTCATGTGCGGACCCACGTTCCCGGGCGGCCTCAGCGTCCCGGCTGCAAGTAGCTCACGCGAGACGACTCCTCCACGGCGCTCTCGGTGACGCGGGCCTCGACGAACTCATAGCCCATCAACGCGAAGACGCGGTCCCGGTAGAAGATGGGGCGCGCGTTGCCGTACCAGTCCGTGCACGACCTGGTGCACCCGTCATCACGAGCCTCCGTGGACGCCTCCAGCGCGCCCAGGCTCGACAATCGCAATCCCGCGTCCACCCGCAGGAAGGACACCTCCGCGGAGCCGTATCTCAAGTGACTCCACGAGCCCCCCTGCATCCGCACGGGCAAGCCCATGACGCCGCCCCCCGTCCCATCCGGCTTGAAGAAGAACCCGTGACTGCGCGTCTCGCCCTGGGTCGCCCCGGGGCGTGAGAGCGAGTCACTCCTCACGGGCCCACCTTCCGTGAGCGCTAGCGTGCTCAACCTCAATCCGAACGAGTCCTGCCCTACCACGAGCGCGCCCGTGCTCCCCAGCGGCTCCAGCCGCGTCACCGAGTGCTCCAACGCCAACCGATGCACGTCCAAGGGCACGCGCACGTCCGTCACCCACACCGCGTGCTCACCTCGACTCGAACCCTTGTTCGTCGCATCGCCCGAACCCCACAGCACATGGTCCCCCACGAAGCGATTGCGCAGCGTGCCCGTCACCGGTCCCGGCAGCACCGTGAAGTGCTCCGCGCGCAGCCCGCGCAGCTCCGCGTCGAACGCCGCCACCGGCGCACGCAGGAGCGCGAAGCGTCCATCGCCCCGCGTCAGCTCCGGCCCCCACATCGAATCGCCCTGGCCCGTGGCCACGAGCAACGCATCCAGGTGCCCGTCTTCACTCTGCCGGAACGAGAACTGGTCGATGGGCGCACCCCGCGCACGCAGCGCCCCAGGCTCGCCGCCATCCAACGGCAACCGATACACCACCGAGTCCGGAGTCGTGCTCCGCGCCCCGCCCTCCACCGCCCACCACTCGAACCCCGGAGACACCCACAGGTACACGGCGTCCCGCGACACGTAGAAGGTCCGCGAGACGGGCGCCATCAACGCGCTGGCCGTGCACGTGAACTCCGCCGCGTCCAGGTCACACCGCACCACCGTGTGCAGCATCGGCTGCAACGTGGTCTGCACCGGCTTGAACACCTCCAGTCGCGAGAGGATGGGGCGCCAGGCCGTCGTCTCGTTGCCACGCACCCACGCGCGCGTGGACGGCAGCGACACCGTGCCGCCCGACAGGGGATGATAGGGCAGGTAGAACACCAACGTGCCGCCCACCAACCGGCTCGTGTAGTTGCGGCTGGAGTAGTAGTCGCTCGAGCTGATGAAGTGCGTGGCCTCGTGGGTCAGCCCGCCCGCGTCGTCCAGGCGGAACAGGCCAAGCTCGGTCGCATTCACCGAATGGCTGTAGCCCACGACGACGATGCGCCGTCCGTACACCAGCAGCTCGTCGTACCAGGAGCCTCGGGTGAAGCCCGGCGCGTGCGCGTCCACCTGTGTCACCGGCTCCAGCGCGCCTTCCCCCTGGCGCACCGTGAAGAGCCGTCCCCGCCGCAGCACCACGAACCAGTCCCCCACCGCCTTGACGATGTCGCCCTCGTCGACGCCGGCCTCCTGGTTGTGGGTGATGGAGGGCTCCGACTCGTCGGGTGTCTGCGGGGACGGCTCTCCGTCCGCGTGCTCACCGCCGCAGCCGATGACGGGGCCGCCTCCCGTGGCCAGACTCGAGCGGATCGCCTCCACCCGCGCCAGGTGCGCGTCGAGATCCGCCTCCGAGCTGAAGCGCTCCAGCCGCGTGAAGGTGATGGACTCCACCTCCGCGCGCGTGAGGGCGCGAGGCTCCGGGGGACACGCCGAGATGACGAGGGCGAGGAGCAACCCCGTCACCAGATGATGACTCCGAGGACGACGCGATGGGCGCATGGGGCCGCCCATCCAGCAAGGCCCATACCAGGGGTGGGGCCCTCGGTCTCAGAGCAACAGTGACACGTGGGGGACACGGCGCGGGCGCAGGGGCGCGACGCGCGTGTCAGGGGCGCTCACGACTCGCGGCACAGCCGGTCCACGCGGCCCAGCAGGGTGGGCATGCGCGAGGCGCCGTGCATGCGCTGGATGGACTCGGCGGCGGCGGTGGTGCTCAGGCCCACCGCGCTGACGAACAGCGGGCGCTGGCTCTGGCCGCGCAGCACCGGCAGGGCGACGTCGCTGGAGTGGAAGGACGTCTTGGCCACGCCGATGACGGGGACGGCGCGCCCCAGCGCCTCATGCAGGTGGGCTCCCAGCCCCGGCTTGTCCTGGCCGAGCCAGACGTAGCCGTCGACGACGATGGCCTCCAGCGGCTGGGTCACCAGGGCGAGCACGCGCAAGAGGTGGGGCAGCTCCCGGCGGTAGAACTGGCCGGGCTCGTACTCCGCCGCGCGAGGCCCGCGGTCCACGTGGTGCCCGGCCTCCACACCGTCGGCCCAATCGCGAAACAAGACGCACGCGGCCACGGTGAGGTCTTCGCGGTAGTCCACGTCCACGCAGGCGAGCATCTCGTCATCTCCTCGGTGTGAAACGGCCCGCCGCGGACGCACGGGCCGGAGGCCGGCTGACCTCGCTCGACTCAGGGGTCGACGATGCTGCCGGGGTCGACCTTCGCGGCGCGCAGCTTCTCGAGCACGGCGTCGTCCGGCCAGGACAGCGTCCGGTGTCGCGGAGGCCACGCCCCGGGCACGGGCGTCAGGCAGTGGCCCGCCAACCGGAGCACGTCGGCGAAGGGCACCATGCACAGCTCGTCCGAGCCCTCCTGGGCCGCCTCGACGATGACCACGTCCGTCTCCGGCAGCATCGAGTCCACCTCGCGGGCCCAGCTGCACCAGGAGATGGGCCGGCTGTCCCGCTCGCGCACGATGACGCTGAAGCTGGGGACGAACACGTCCAGCTCGCTCGACTGGTGCTGGGCCTCGAGCAGCGCCTTCTGCTCGCCGTACTCGACCATGGCGAAGCGCACGTGGTTGCCGCGGATGCGCTGCGCGAGCGCGTCGTCACCCGGGCGCCGGTACGGCACCACGCGGCCCGCGTCATCCACCGTGTAGAGCGCGAAGGAGATGCCGCGCGAGCTCGCCTCGTGCTCCCGCTCGGCCACGTCGCACAAGCGCTCCAGCATGACCGGGTCCTGGTCCCCGGTGATGAGCATCATGGAGCGCGTGGGGATGGCGGCCACGGGGCGCCCCTTCACCTTGCCCGCGAAGGACGCGAGGAAGCCCGGCAGGAGCAGCCGCGACGCCTCGTAGGTGTCGTTCGAGTCCACCGACCACAGCGGACTGGGGCGCTCCTCCTGCAGCTCCACGCCCACGTCGCGCAGGGTGTCCAGGTGCGCGTACGCGGCCTGGAAGGCCTCGTCCACGCTGACGCCCCACTGCTCCAGCAGGTCGGGCTGCACGTACATGCTCGTCTCCGGCAGGTCGACCACCAAGAGCTCGCGCAGGAAGGGGATGGTGCGCCGCTCCACCATGAAGCTGGAGGCGTGCGCGCCCGTCGGCATCTGGCCGCCGAACGAGGCCGCGCGCGGCACGGGCAACAGCCGCTCGCGAGCCTCCTCCCAGGTGAGCGAGCTGCCACTCGGGCTGGAGATGGCGCTGATGAAGCGCTCGATGATGTGCGTGCGCTCCTCGGGAGAGACCTCGCGCGTCTCCGCGAAGAGGTTCTCCAGGTACGTGCGCATCTCCTTGCCGTGGTACAGGAAGCTCAACCCGTACTCGCCCGGCAGGCGCGTCACCTGCGACACGGCGGGGTCGGCGTTCAACACCGACTCCGTCTCGCGCAGCAGGTACTCCCGAGGGTCCACCGCCGCCTGCGTGTCCTCGACCTTCTTCCCGAACCCGAACAGCTTCTTGAAGAAACCCATGCGGGTTTCCTACTACAGCCCCAGGTACGTCAGCAGCGCTCCCATGTCCGCATCGGAGAGGGCCTCCAGGCTGTAGGCGGGCATGTTGCCGCCGATGTGGAAGAACTGGCCGTGTCTCACCTTCTCGATGACGACGAGCGAGTGGGGGATACCCGGGAAGAGCTCGTCGTAATCCCGCGTCACCTCCGGCAGGATGGAGGCCAGCTCCGTCAGGCGCCCCGCGCCTGTATGGAGTTCACCGTGGCATTCCTGGCAGGCCGCGCGATACACGGTTTGTCCGCGCTCCATGCTGCCGCGAGGCACCTCCACGATGTCCTTCACCACGGTGTAGGGCAGGGCGGGCGCCTGGGCATCCGGGCTGATGCTCACCAGGTACTCGTACAGCGCGCGGCTCTGGGGCGAGTCCACCGGCAGCGGCTGCACGCCGCGCATGAAGCTGACGTAGCAGAAGTTCACCGCGTCCAGCAGGTTCGTCTCGTAGCCGCCCCACCAGTCCGGACGCGACACCACGTTGTGCAGCGTGTAGCCGGAGTCCATGCGGCCATCGAGCGGCGTGGGCGTCGTCGCGTGACAGGTGGCGCAGGAGAAGGCGTTGAACTGGCTCTCCGACAGGCGCGCGTCGCGGAACAAGAGCTCGCCGTACTGCGCCGCGGTGGGCGGCTCGGCCTCGTCACCACACGCGGAGGCGAACAGCGCGAGCGCCACGCAGGGCCACAGCTTCCAGGACGCGCGGCTCATCGTCGACCTCCGAGGATGCTCACCGAGTCCGGGAAGATGCCCACGCGCACGGTATTCACCACCGCGCCGTCGGCCAGGTTCACCGCGTGCAACGTGCCGGGGCCCACGTGGTCGCCCTCGCAGACGACGAGCGCGTGGCTGCCATCCGGCGTCAGCGTCGCTTGATGCGCGTTGAGACAGCCCTCGGGCGCCAGGTCGATTTCGCGTTGGATGTTGCCTGTGGCCGCGTCGATGACGAGCAGCGCCTCCACGCCCTGGTACGGCACGTAGAGCGTCTTCCCGTCCTGGCTGAAGTCCCCGAACATGGGCGCGCCCGCGAGGCGAATCGTGCGCGCGGCGTTCATCGTGTTCGTCGCGGACTCCAGCACCTGCAGCTCGCGGCTCGCCATGGAGCTGACCCAGACGTCGCCCGTGGTGGGTGACATCGTCAGCGCGTAGGGCTGGTGCCGGGGGGCGATGGCGGTGCCCGCGCCGGGGGCCACCTTCACGCGCCGGGGCTTCTCGGTGAGCGCGGTGAGGTCGACGATGGCCACCTCGTCGGACCAGCAGGCGATGTACGCGGTGCGCTCGTCCGGGGACAGGCGGATGGCGTGCGGCGCCGGGCACACCTCAAGCATGGCCTTCCGGGTCATCGTCTCCGCGTCGATGATGGCCAGCCGCGCGTGCATCTCCTCCTCGGTGCCGCCGCGCCGCGCGACCTCGACAATCTTCAGCGTGTCGAAGTGCGACTGGTACAGCGTCTTGCCGTCCTTGCTGACGATGACGTCGCCGGGGTTGGGGTCCACGCGCACCGCGCCGACCCGCCGGTTGTCGCGCGCGTCCAGCTTCAGGCAGTAGCCGTCATCCGAGCCCGTGCCGTGCGCGCCGTGGGGACCCGAGCCGCCGCCCGGCACGTAGTTGGAGATGCCCACGTAATAGAAGGCGCCATCCGGTGACACCGCCGTGTGGTGGGGGCCCTCCAGCTCCACCGGGTTGAGCCCCACCGGCACGCGCGCCAGCTCTCGCCAGCCCGGCGTGGTGGCGCCATCCAGTTCCAACAGACTCACGGTGTCATCCAGGCTGTTGGTCACCAGGACGCGTCCGCCCGGACCGGGAGGGGGCACGGTGCTGCCCTCGGTCCACGGCGTCTCGTGCTCGTACTGGAGGCCGTCCGGCGGCTTCACGCCGTCGAAGGGGCTCTTCTCCTCGGAGCAGGCGCCGAGCAGCAGTCCCAGCGCGGGCACCCACGCGCGCGCGAGTCGTCGCGTCATGGCGCCTCCGGCTCGATGCGGAAGGTGACGGGCTGGGCCAGGAGGTACGGCCCTTCCTGGATGCGGTTCTGGAGCAGGTACGCGCTCGTCACCTGCACGGACAGGTCCTTGCCGGCGTTGGCCTTGAGCGTGTCCCACGTCGCGGCGTCGAGCTGCCAGGACAGGTTCGAGGTGAGCATCTCCACCGGGCACTCGCGCCCGGGCACCGTCACCTGCACCCAGTAGATGTCCCCGGTGAAGGGCGGCAGGTGCGCGTGCGCGGTGGGCAGCAGCCACTGTCCCACCGTCGCCAGCATCGTGCGCGCGGTGTCGAGGGGGCTCGCGGGCCTGGAGCGGGGCAGCGCCTGGGCGAGCGACGAGTCCCACGTCCACGTCGGCGCCGCCGCGTCGAAGGCATAGCGCGTGTTGCTCTGGGGCGAGGACAGCGCCGTGGCCTCCGCGTCCGCCTTCGCCAGGTTCCGTGCGTCCACGAGCGCTCGCCAGGCCTCGTCCGTGGCGTCTCCTCCGTAGAGCGGCTCGCCACACTGGGAGCCGGTGGGCTCGTCGTCACCGCAGGCGGAGGTCAGGGCCAGCAGGGCGGCCGCGGAGGTGGTCCAGAGGAGGCTTCGCGAGAGGGGCTTCATGGGAGGGGACCTGTCGTGGAGTGCACACGCCGCCGACCACGGCGCAGCAGGGTGAAGAGGGACAGCAACATCAGCAGCGGCGCCATGTTCCCACCCATCGCCCCGCAGCCTCCCGACCCCTTGGGACCAGGCGGGGGTTCAGGAGTGGAGCCTGCATCGGGGGTTCCCGCGTCGGGCGCTCCCGCGTCGGGCGTGCCCGCGTCCTCGGGTGTCGGCTCCTCGACGCCGCCATCCGGATACAGCGGCGCGCCGAGCTGCTCGGCCAGCTGGGGCCAGCGGCTGGGGCAGAGGTCCCGCACCGGCGTGCCACGCGGACAGTGGTGCGTGCCCTGGATTTCGTAGAGGCCGAACAGGTGCTCCCACGTGCTGCCCTGGTCGGTGCTGCGCGCGAGCGCCCAGTCGTGCAGCCACGTGGAGCCGCAGCCGTAGAGCGTGTCGCCCTGGCGCAGCACGCACGCGTTGCCCGTGGGCAGCGTCAGCATGTCCAGCGGGCCCGTGGAGGGGCCGCGGAAGAAGTGGTTGAGCGTGCCGACCCACGTCGTCTTGCCGTCGGCGGACAGCTCCATGTTGATGAAGACGTCCTGGATTTCGGAGACGTTGACGAACGTCTCGCCGCCGTCGTCGCTGCGCAGCATGAAGGTGGAGCCCTGCGACGACACGCGCGCCCACACGATGTCCGCCGACACCGGGTCCGCCGCCTCCACCATCAAGTCGTAAGGCAACAAGAGCGGCGCCAGCGTGTGCACCACCTCGCGCCACGTCTCTCCCGCGTCGTCGCTGCGCAGCAGGAGCATCCGGCCCTCCTCCTTGCCCGTCGCGTACAGGCGCTGGGGGTTCGCCGGGGACACGCGCACCGCGTTGAGCACCAGGCCCTGGCGCAGCAGGGGAGAGGGGGCCCACGTCTCGCCGCCGTCCTGGGAGCGGTACAGGCCATTGGGCCTGCCGTGCCGCGAGGTGACGACGTACAGCACGCGGTCATCGGTGGGGTGCGCCGCGAGGCCGGAGACCCAGGTGTCCTTGAAGTAGGGGTGCGTGTTCCACGAGCAGCCGCCGTCGGGGGAGCGCAGCAGCGCGCTGCCCGTGGCCGCCATGATGTCGCCGGCCTCACGCCACAGGTAGGCCGTGGGGTTCCAGCCGCCGTAGCCCATCGCGTCCGGGCATATCCACCGGAACGTCTTGCCAGCGTCGCGCGAAATCACCGCGCCGAACGTCGCGCCCAGGAAGAAGTCCTCCGGGTGGCCTCGGCGGAGGGTGACGTTGGACGTCTCGGGCAGGCCCGCGTGGGCGCTCGCCGTCGTCCCGGCGCACACGGCCAGCAGGCAGAGGACCTGGCTCCAGCGGTGGGGGTGCTGATGCGACATGACGGGGCTCCCGGGATGGTGACGGCCCATCCCGGACCTTAACGATTGGGCCTCCCACATATAGCGGAGGGTTTCGTGCGGACGGGTGCGGCGCTTTGCCACCCCACCCCACGTGGCGGTGGTGTGGGCGGAAGGTTTTGCAGCCACCACTTCACGGGTGCGGGTGACCCGTGGGGGACTCGCCTCGTGGCGGCCGGTCTGCTACGCACGACGCAGACTTGTGGCAGGGGGGAGCACGACATGGCGGGGGCCGCGGAGAGGTCCGACCTCATTCCCGAGGAGGGCGCCCGGGGGCGACGTCTGCCCATGGGTGGCCCTGCACGTTCGGTGTGGGAGGCGGTGATGCAGGGAGCGGTGGACGTGGCGGTGCGGGCCTACGAGGACCTGTCCCCCGGGCAGCGCGAGCGCGTGCTGGTGGACTCCGCGAACGTGCCCGCACAGGCGCGCACGGCGCTGGTGGACGTGCTGCGGCGGGCCCGGGACTTCGCGGGCGCGGCGCGGCTCCTGGAGGCCCAGGGCGCGGACGCCGAGGCCGCGACGCTGCATGAGCAGGCGGGCTCGTTGCTGATGGCGGCGGAGGCGTGGCTTCGCGCGGGAGAGCCCGCGAGAGCGGCGGCGGCCTTCGAGCGCGGCGGCGCGCTGGAGCGGGCGCTGGAGCTGTACCGCTCCCTGGAGGCGCGCGAGTCCATGGCGCACTGCCTGACGCGGCTGCAGCGTCCCCTGGAGGCCGCGGAGGTGTACCACGCGCTGGGCTACACGCACGCGGAGCTGGAGGCGCTGCGCGGCGTGCCGTCCGAGCACCCCCGCCGACGCGAGGCGGTGCTGCGCATGTGCGCGCTGCTCGACGAGCAGGGGGAGTCCATGCGCGCGCTGGTGCTGCTGGCGGATGCGCGGCAGGAGTCCGCGGCCGCGCGCGAGGACGAGGTGCTCAAGGCCGAGCACCTGCGGCTGCTCCGGCACCTGGGCTTGAGTGATGGCTCGCCCGCGTCCGGGGAGTCCTCGTCGCCGGTGGCCGAGCGGCCGGGCGCGACGCCCGACGGGTACGAGTACCTCAAGGCGATTCCCATCTTCGGGGAGCTGGCGCTGGAGGACCTCAAGGACCTCTACCGCGTGGCGCGGCAGGTGGTCATCCCCGAGGACACCACGGTGCTGGAGAAGGGCGCGCGGGGCACGGGGCTCCTGGTGCTGCTGGAGGGCACGGTGGAGGTGTCGAGCGGTCCGGGGCCGGAGGCCCGGCGGCTCAACACGCTGGGGCCCGGCGCGTGGCTGGGGGAAATCTCCCTCATCCTGGATGGGCCCACGTCCGCGCACGTGCGCTCCAGCTCCACGGTGAGGGCCCTGCGTGTGACGCGCGCGGACTTCCAGCACTACCTGGCCACCCACGAGGCGGCGGCCCTGCGCATCTACCGGCTGTTCACCCACAACCTGGCGGAGCGGGTGCGGGTGCTCAGCACGTAGGACGCGCGGGGACGGTAGGATGGCGGGATGGCGGACACGCGTGTCGAGGGGAGGGCGCGGGCGGTCCAGCTCGCCCGGCAGGGCCAGCTGGAGGCGGCGCTCGCCGAGTACCAGGCGCTCTTGAAGCACGCCCCCGACGACGCGGAGGTGCGCCAGCAGGTGGCGGAGCTGCTCGAGTGGCTCGGCCGTACGAGCGACGCCGCGGCCGCGCACGAGGCCGCCGCGCTGGCCTGGGCCAAGGCGTTGCAACCCCTGCGCGCGGTGGCCGCGTGCGTGGCCCTGGGGCGCCTGGGGGCGCCGGCCTCCGTGAGGGCGCGCACCCAGGCGGCGCTGGCCGAGCGCTTCGCGCTGTGCTCGGAGGCGTGTGAGGACGGCGTCTCTGGGCTCTTCTCCCGGCTGGGCCGCGAGGACTTCGTCGCGCTGGTGGACGTGCTCCAGGCGCGCGCCTTCTTCCCCGGCCAGCCGGTGGTGCAAGAGGGCGAGGCGGGCGCGTCCATGTTCGTGCTGGTGGAGGGCCGCGCGGACGTCGCGCGCGCGCTGGAGAACGGGGAGCGCGCCGTGGTGGGCGCGGTGGCGCCCGGGGACGTCTTCGGCGAGCTGGCGCTGGTGTCCGAGGGTCCGCGGCTGGCGAGCGTCGTCGTCACCGAGCGCGCGGTGCTGCTGGAGCTGACGCGGGAGGCGCTCTCGTCCGTGTCCGCGCGCCAGCCGCGCGTGGCGCGGGTGGTGGAGGACTTCTACCGGCGCAGGCTGGTGGACAACCTCTTGCGCAGCAACCCGCTGCTCAGCCGGCTGACGCCCGCGCAGAAGGCCGCGCTCAGCCTGGACTTCAGCCTGCGCCCCATCGCCGAGGGCGAGGTGCTGCTGACACAGGGGCAGCCGGGTGACGCCTTCTACGTGCTCCTGCGCGGACGGTGCACGCCGTGGCTGCTTCATCCGGATGGCCGACGGGTGGCGCTGGCGGAGCTGCACGAGGGGGACGTGTTCGGCGAAATCTCCCTGCTGCTCGACAAGCCGGTGTCCGCGACGGTGCGCGCGGAGGGCGTGGGCGTGGTGCTGCGGCTGCCTCGCGCCGCGTTCGAGAAGCACCTGCTCAGCCAGCCGGGCCTGAAGGGACAGCTGATGCGCATGGGCACCGAGCGGCTGCAGCGCTCCGCGCGCGTGCTGGCGTCGGGCCGCGTGCTGCACGACGGGGATTTGCGCGTCTGAAGCGCGGGCCCCCAAAACGACGACGCCCGGGCTCCCCATGAGGGAGACCCGGGCGGGTCGCGACGCGGCCGGCCCGACGGAGCGGACCGGCGCGGCGTCAGCCGACTACATGGAGTAGCCGAGCGTCAGGCCGAACACGTGCGCGGAGCCGTTGTAGACGCCGGACATGCCCGGGGCCGAGCTCTCCTTGTCGGAGAGGCTGACGAACTGGTACGCGAAGTCCGCGCGCAGCCCGTTCCAGTTGTAGCCGAGGCCACCGGACACGCCGAAGCGGTTCGCGTCCGGCAGGTCCGGCGTCAGCGTGCTGCCCGGGCTGGGGGCCGGGTCGTAGATGAGGCCGGCGCGGACCTGGAAGGCCTGCGTCACGCCGTACTCGGCGCCCAGGTGGTAGTTCCACTTCGCGCGCCACTGCTTGGGCAGCGGGTTGTTGATGGCCGGGTTGTCCGGGAACTCGATGGCGAGCTCCTGGAACGAGGACCAGTCCACCCAGTTCGCGTCGAAGGCGATCTTCAGGTTGTCCATCGGCGTGACGGCGATGCCCGCGGCGATGGTGGCCGGCAGCGTGACGTCACCCTGCACGCGCGTGTCCGGCAGGCGCGTCTGGAACTCCACCGGCACGTTCTGGAAGTCCGCCTGGCCCTTGAACGACAGGTCCGCGGCGCTGCGGTAGTGCAGGCCGAACGTCACCAGCTTGGGCCACAGCACGGCCTGGACGCCGATGTTGTAGCCCCAGCCCCAGTCGCTGCCGCCCAGGTGCACCTGGCCCTCGGACTCGACGAAGCCCAGGGCGCGCTTGAGCTCCAGGGTGGAGCGGTAGATGTTGATGCCGCCGCCCACGCGGAAGCGCTCGTGGAGCTGGTACGCCGCCGTCGGGTTGATGTTGTAGACGGACAGCGCGGACTCCTGGGCGCGGAAGCGGCCCACGAACCCATCCTCCCAGCGGCTGCGCGCGCCGAAGGGCGTGTAGATGCCCAGACCCACCGCGGCCCGGTCGAACGGCTTGTAGACCAGGAACAGGTGCGGCGGAGGCGACAGGGTCGTCTTCTGACCCTGCTCGGTGCCGTTGTCGGGCGTGAACTTGATGGCCGGCAGGATGCCGGTGTCACCAATCTGCACGTCCAGCTTGTTCACACCGAGGATGTTCGCGGCGTTCGAGTAGATGGCCGACGAGTCGTCCAGCCACGCGGCCGCCGCGTTGCCCATGCCCGAGGAGCGGGCGCTCTGGGTGTTGATCTGAAAGCCGGCCGCCTGGGAGCTACCCGCGGCCAGGAGCGCGACGAGGGACAGTGTCTTCTTCATGTGAGTCATTCCCCTATTTCCTGTCCGTCAGGACTACTCGTTCGCCGTGCCCGTGTTGAGGAACTGGATGACCTGGGCCTGGGCCGTGTCACGCACGCTCCGGAGGAACGCGTTGCCCGGGTCCTGCGCGTTGATGATGAGCAGGAACGCGTGGCGGGCGGACGTGGGCAGCGGGTCGATCTGCGCCATGTAGCTCTGCACCGTGCGCGTCGCGCCCGTGCGGTTGGCGGACGCGATGAGGCCCTGCGTCACCGGGTTCGGAATCACCTCGTCACCCTGGATGTACTGGATGAACGCCTCGCGGCCCTCGGGGGCCTTGTCGAAGTTCTCCAGGTACCAGCCGTAGTTGCGCGGCGCGGCCGGGTCCAGGATGGTGCGCGCCAGGACGATGAACTCATCGAAGCCGGGGGTGCCGGAGACGCGGCCCACGGACTCGAGGAAGGACAGGAAGCCCTCGCGGCGCGCGGCGAACGTCGGGTTGGTGGACGTCAGCAGCGTGTCCACCAGGTCGCCGCCCGGGACGTTGAGGGCGACGCGGCGCATGCGCTCGTTGACGGACGCGGACAGGGTGCCCTGGAAGCCGCCCAGGCTCTGGCCCACGTAGTCCACCGTGGTGGCGTTGATGTAGTTGCCCTCGGACATCTGGTTGAGCATGCCGCGCAGGCCGTCGCTCGCCAGCACGCGCGTGAACTGGGAGATGTCCAGCACGTGGTGACGGAAGTTGTCGCGCGTGGCGAACAGGTTGGTGAGGTTGAGGAAGTTCCAGCTGGAGACGACCGGGGGGCTGCCCGCGGAGGCGCGGCGGAAGTCGCCACCCTCGCACTTGCCGGTGTTGAGGCACACTCCCTGGCCGGCCGCGGCGCACGTGGCGTCACCGCCACCCACCGGGTTGCAGGCGATGGCCGTGTCCGGCGCGACGCAGCGGCCGAAGGTGGCGCTGCCCGGCGTCACGTCGCAGGTGCCGGTGGAGCAGGCCATGTCGGGCGTGGTGATGGGGCCCGTGCCGGAGGCGGCGGTGATGCCCGCGCAGCTGGTGCGCTCGCCGTGGAACACGGTGTCGATGGCGGCGACCGCGTAGCCGGCCTCGTTGAGCTTGTTGGTGATGGCCAGCGCGTCGGTGCGGTTGCCGCCCAGGCCGTGGCCGAAGACCACCGTCTTGTAGCCGCCCGCGGGAGCGGGCGTGGCCGGCAGGATGAGCAGGAACGGGATGTGGTCCAGGTGCTGGGGACGCGCGGGGTTGAGCGCGCCGTTCACGTCATCCAGGAGGAAGGGCGACAGGAACGTGCCCGCGAGCGCGCGGCCCACGTGCTGGTGCTCCAGGCTGAGCGCCTCCATGGCGCCGATGATGTTGGCCGTCTGGTCCACCAGCGACACCGGGGAGTCCGGCAGCGGCGAGGCGGGCACCTTGTGCAGCGAGTCCAGCACGGTGTGCGTGCTCTGGGTGGTGAAGGCCCACGCCAGCAGGATGTCCTTGCGCGCGATGCCGTTGGCGGCCAGCGCGTCGAACAGGGGCTTCATGGCGGCGCGAGCGGGCTCCACCGCGGCGGCGGTGGCGTCCGGCACGGCCGAAATCTGGCTCTTGCCGTCCACGAACAGCGGCGAGGCGAGCTTCATCAGGGCCTGGGCCGCGGGGACCGCGACGGCGCGGGCCTTGGCGCCCTCGGCGGCCTGCTCCTTCACGCCGCGCAGCACCACCACGGCGTACTGGCTGGCGGGGTCGAGCGGAATCTCGGGGATGATCTGCAGCTGCTGGGGCGCGGGGTCCGCGGCCGAGCCGTCCCGCTTGGAGCTGGACGCGCAGTTGATGCAGACCTTGACCTTGGGCTGGCTGCCGCCCGGGGTCAGCTTGACGAACAGCACCTGCTTGCCCAGCGCGACGGTGGCCGGGTCGACCTTGAGGTCCGCCTCGATGATGCCGCGGGTGGGGCCGTTCTCGGAGATGATGGGGGCCGTGGTGGACCAGCCATCCAGGGTGTTCAGGCCCTTGATGAGGTCCTGCACTGTGCCCGTGCCCGGGGGGACCGGCAGGTTCAGGCGCGCGGGGGCGGTGGCCGTGCGCGGCACGCGCAGGAGGTCGTTGGGGAAGGGGATGATGCTGTTCGTGGGGTCGAACGTCATCTCCGGCTGGTTCATGATGCTGAACGTCCAGGCCAGCACCAGGTCGTTGCGGTCCAGGCCGTTCTGCGCGGACACCAGGTCCAGCAGGGGCGCGTAGCCGCGGCGCATCTGCTCCAGGCGCTTGGCGCTGTTGAGCTGGTCCGCCAGGCGCGCGGCGGGGTCACGCTCCGAGGACGGGATGAGCTCGGTGGCCAGCGTGCAGTTGTCGGAGGCCAGGTTGTTGTCGGGACAGTTGACCAGCGGCAGCGTGGAGCTGGCGAGCGACCAGGTGGCGGTGCCGATGATGGACTTGCCGTCCTTGGTCTTCACGCCCTTGTCGCCGCCCACGATGACGACGGCGTACTTGCCGCCCTTGGGCCAGCCCTGGGGCTGCGGCGGGATGACGGTGATCTGGTTCGTCGCCTCGCGGTAGCCGATGGTCGGCGTCACCGGGCCGGTCACGGCCGCCGACAGGTTGATGAACTTGACCGTCGACGCGTTCACCGTCTCCGGGTTCAGGTTCTTCACCACCGTGGTGGCGATGACCGTCGTCGGAAAGCCGTTGAGCGTGTTGAGGTAGTCCCGCGTGAACTCCTGCTCCGCGGCGGGCGTGTTCGGGTTGGCCGGAGCGTTGACGATGGGGTCGCCATTGGCATCCACCCCCATGGCCAGGTCATTCGGAGAGGGGACGACGGCAGGCGACGCGGAGGGGTCGAACTCCGCGACCTGGACGTCGGCCGGGTCGACCGCCGGGTCCTGCGCGATCTCTGGATCACACGCTACCGTGCCCAGGGCCAGAGCCCCGAGGAACAACGCCTTTTTCATGGATACAACCCCCTCCGAGTCCAAGATTGGACTGCAGGACTAGGTGACAGTCGCGTGGCGTACCACGTAAGTGGGTTGGCCGAAAGCGATGGGACTTGACGCGTCGTGTCAGTCATGCACGACCGTATGCCCGGGTGGCACCGTCTGTCATTGACACACTGCGCCGGGCTCGAACACCGGTACGCTCAGCGGATGAACCGACTGCTGAGTGTGCTGGTGATGTGCGTGGCGATGGTGGCGTCGGCCCAGGAGGCCGGAGGGCTGACGTGGACGGCGCCGAAGGAGTGGGAGGCGCAGGGTGAGCGGCCGATGCGCGCGGCGACGTACAAGCTGCCGGCGGCGAAGGGCGACGCGGAAGGGGGGGAGCTGGCGGTGTTCTACTTCGGCCAGGGCCAGGGCGGCGCGGTGGACGCCAACGTGAAGCGGTGGCTGGGCCAGTTCCAGACGGCGGACGGCAAGCCGGTGGACAAGGTGGCCAAGACGAAGACGGAGAAGCTCAACGGCATGCCGGTGACGACGGTGGACGTGAAGGGCACGTACGCGGGCGGCGGCCCGATGATGGGCCCGTCCACGCCCAAGCCCGGCTACCGGCTGTTGGGCGCCATCGTGGAGGGGCCCGAGGGCGCGCTGTTCTTCAAGCTCACCGGGCCGGAGAAGAGCGTGGCGGCGTCTGAGAAGGCCTTCCGCAAGCTGCTCGAGTCCGTGAAGAAGAAGTAGCGGGGCTGCCCGCGTGAGACATGTTTCAGGCCCAGGGGGCGTGTCACATGTCTCACGCGTGTCTTGGCTTCAGCGCGTGTCGCGCGCCGTCCTCACGCCGGCCTTCTTCGCCGCGAGGTCGGGGATGAGCAGGACCTCGATGCGGCGGTTGCGCGCGCGGCCCTGCGGGGTGGCGTTGGCGGAGATGGGGCGCATCTCGCCATAGCCCGCGGCGAGCATCCGGCGCGCCGGCACGTTGCCGTGCTCCTGGAGGAAGCGCACCACGTTGACGGCGCGCGCCACCGACAGCTCCCAGTTGGTGGGGAAGGTCGTCTGCAGCTTCTGCGACGGCGGCGAGTCGTCCGTGTGGCCCGACACCTGGATGGCCTTGTCATCCACCTTGGCCAGCACGCCGCCCAGCCGCTTGAGGACCTCCTGGCCGCGCTTGCTGATGCTCGCGTCGCCGGAGTCGAAGAGCACCTTGTCCACCAGGTCCACCTGGATGCGGCCCTGGGCCTGCGACAGCTTGATGGCGCCCTCCGCGATTTCGGCCTTCATCTTGTCCTGCAGGTCGTCATAGGTGGCCTTGAGCTTGGCGAGCTCCGCCTCCTGCTCCTGCACCGTCTGGGTGAGCTGCTCCTTCTCCGTATTGAGCTGCTCCTTCTCCGTCGTCAGCTTCGTGTGCTCGGTCTGCAGCGCCGCGAGCTTCTCCTCGGCCTGCTGACGGGCGGCGTCCGCGTCACGGGCGCGCGCGGTGGCCTCGTCCGCCGCCTTGCGCGCCTCCTCCGCCTGCGCCTGGGCCTGCACCGAGCCCCGGTGCGCCAGGTACAGCACGCCACCCGCGAGCAGCACCACCAGCACCGTCACCAGCCAGGGCACCCAGGCCCGCCCTCGCTCCGCTTGCATTCAGGACCTCCAAGGGGATGTTCCTGAAACACCGTAATGACGACACCCGGGTGCGCAGCAAGGCGCCCCGGGTGGGTCCAGGTATCCGGAGGTGCAAGGTTGCAGCGGGGGCGCAAACCCCGCACCGCGCGTCAGAACGGGAGCCAGGAGGGCCGCACGCTGCGCACGTCGCTGAGGACGTGGGACAGCTGCGCGTCGAAGTCCTTGAACGTCTGTCCATCCAACCAGAGGGCTTCAATCTGTTTCTGACCGAGCCGGACCTCGTGACGTTTGCCATTGGCGGCGGTGGCGACGACGGTGTCCCCGCCGCTGTACGTCACCTGGAACTTCTCGCCCCAGATCTGGACGTCCTCGCTGAACTTCAGGTCCTTGGGGACCTGGGTGACGAGGTTGGTGCCGCGCGAGCCGGGGACCTTCATGTCGTCCATGAACTCGCGCAGGAAGTCGCGCGTCACCTGGCGCGTCTGCGTGTCCAGCTTGGGGTCCACCTTGGCGTCGTAGCCGAAGCCGAGCACGCTGTTGCCCTGCTTGGGGTCATCCAGGTTCCACGTGGGCACGGCGAGCATGAACTGGTTGGCGCCGGGCTTCGCCTTGTCGCGCCAGTCCTGGGCCTCGGTGGCGTTGTCCTTGAGCATCGCGTAGCCGTTGAAGCCGTTCCAGAGGGCGTCGTCGGTGTCGAGCTGGCCGGTGGGCAGCGGCTTGGGCTGCGCGGTGCCGTTGGACGGGTGCGTGCCGCCGCGCGACTGCAGCGACGCGCCGATCTGCGGCAGGTCGTTCTTCGCGTAGCCCATGGGCAGGTTGTCCAGCGTGCCGCCGTCCACCAGGTGCATCTGGCGGCCGGTGACGGGGTCCACCACCTGCACCGGGTCGAACACGCCGGGGATGGCCATGGAGGCGCGCATGGCGAGCGCCACGGGCGTGTCCGGCGTGGTCTCCTGGCTGAAGACGAAGATGCGGTCCTGCGCGCTCTTGAAGCCGCCGTCCGGCACCGCGCTGTCGTAGGCCTTGGCGGCGACCAGCTGCAGGGGAATCTTCAGGTCCGCGAAGGTGACGGGCCGGTCGGTGATGCCGGTCAGCTCGCGCAGCTTCTGGTCGAACAGGTCGAACGCGGCCTGGCCATCCAGGAGGCCACCGTCGTTCAGGTCCAGGTCGAAGTCATACAGCTGGCCCAGGCGCGGGTCCTTGGCCACGTCTTCAATCTGCTGCGGCGTGGCGCCCGTGGCGGCGAACGCGGCGGCGATGGAGCCCGCGGACGTGCCCGTCAGGCTCACCGGCACCACGCCCAGGTCGCGCATCTCCGCGAACATGGCCGCGTAGCGCTTGCCCTTGCCACCACCGCCCTCCAGGCTCAGGTGCACGCCCATGGGCTCGCCGCCCTGCACCGGCATCCCCGCCTCGGCGCGGTTCCGCGCGACGGAGGCCGTGTACTCGGCGGCCTTCTTCGCGTCGCCACCCGACACGATGTCCAGCGCGGAGGGCGGCTTCGTCACCGGCGTGCCCGTGGGGAAGCGGCTCGCGTGGACCTGGCCGCCGGGCAGCTCCTTGGCGAGGAACTGCGGATCCAACCACAGCGAGCCGGGGCGCGGCGCGGTGGCGCGCGTGTAGCCCGTCGTCTGGGTGAGCTGCGCCTCCGCCTTCTCCAGCGCGGCCTTCACTTGCGGATAGCGCGGGTGCGTGGAGGGCAGCATGTCCAGCTGCGCGGCCAGCGAGCGCACCTGGCCCAGCGTGTCGCGGAAGTCCTTCGTCTGCGCGACGAGCTGCTTGCCCTGCTTGTCGTCGATCTTCGGCGGCAGGATGCGCTCGAGCACCTTGCGCAAATCCCCCAGGTCGACCTGCAGCAGCTTGTCGAGCGGAATCTGGAGCGGCTTGCCCGTCAGGGTGATGCCGGCCCACGGCGTGTTCCCCGCGCCCGGCAGCTTCGGCAGACCCAGGCGCGACAGGTC
Organism: Myxococcus sp. AS-1-15; assembly: GCF_020037055.1. Classification (NCBI taxonomy): domain Bacteria; kingdom Pseudomonadati; phylum Myxococcota; class Myxococcia; order Myxococcales; family Myxococcaceae; genus Myxococcus; species Myxococcus sp. AS-1-15. The sequence continues at coordinate 305,954 of NZ_JAIQDF010000008.1, forward strand.
CGGCAGCTTCGCCTCGAAGCCGTCCACCAGCCGGTTGGCCTCGCGCGCGACGTTCTGCAGCCCCTGGCCCATCCGCTCGAGCAGGTTGGGCTTGGGCGCCTCCGCCGGGCGCGCGGCCACGGGCTCGGGAGTACGACGCGCCGCGGCAGACGACGTGGAGGAGGGAAGGGGCTTGATGCTCATCGCGGTGACTCCACGGACGCGTCGAGGGGTGGCTGCGGTCGCAAGGGGGATTATCGCGCATCCGGCGTCGCGGGTTGTGTGTCGACTGGCGAACCGTCATCCAGGCCCGGCAAGGCACTTGCTACGGGGGTGGATCAGAGGCGCCTGACGCCTGCTTTCTGGAGGCCTTCCGTGACGATGTGCCGCAGCCCTGAGTTCGAGATGCTCGTTTCCCGCGCCGTGACGCTCTTCCCGGAGGACACTGTCCTCTCGGCGCTCCAGGTGATGCACCACCACGCGGTGCACGCGCTGTCCGTCGTGGATGGCCGTGACGGCGCGTGGTTGGGGGAGGTGTCCGAGGACGAGCTGCGCCGGCTGTCCGCCTTCGCGCCGCTGGCGCGGCTGGCTGAAATTCTGACCGCCAAGGCGCTGGCGGGGACGGAAGAAAAGACGGTGGCCCCCGCGACGACGCTGCTGCTCCACGCGCCATCACCCCGGTGGCTGCATTGAAGCGCGCCAGGCCCTCCGGGCCCCGGGCAGGGGAAGCAAGCCTCCGGGGCGGTGCGGACGAGCAGGCGGGCCGTGCGTCTGCGGAGGGCGCACGCTCCAGCTCTCGCCACTCGGACGCGGCGCGGGAAGTGACTGGGGGCCGGCTGACGGCTCGCACCGAGGGGTGGGCTCAAAATCCCCCCGAGAGGTCACAGCCTGTTCCCGGTGGCCCCGGGCCAAGAGGCACTCGATTCCCCGGGGGACGGAGGAGGCTTGGTATGAAGGCAGTGGCGATCATCCTCGCAGCGGGCGAGGCCCGGCGGATGGCCCACCCCAAGGCGCTCATCCTGCACGAAGGCGACAAGAGCTTCCTTCAGTCGCTGGCGTCGACCTTCGTCAAGGCGGGCTGTCAGGTGCTGGGTGTGGTGGGGAAGGACGCGGAGGCCATTCGCAAGCAGCATCCAGGGATGGACCTCCGGGAGTCCGAGCAGTGGCGCGACAGCCAGATGGCCTCGGTGAAGACGGGGCTGGACGCGGCGCTGGCGGAGGGGGCGGACGTGGTGGTGCTGCACCCGGTGGACATGCCGGCGCTCAGGACCAACACGGTGAAGTCGATGCTCAAGCTGATGGGGGACTCCGACGAGATGCTGCGTCCGGAGTTCGAGGGCGCGCCGGGGTGGCCGGTGATGATGTCGCGCGGGATGGCGGAGCGGCTGCGCGCGGCGGACGGCGAGCAATTGGAGACGGTGCTCAAGGGCATGCGCGTGCGCCGGGTGCCCATGAAGGACCCGGGGGTGCTGGTGAACATCAACGCGCCGGAGACATACGAGCGGCTGTTCGGCTCGGCGCCGACGCTCGCGCCCCCGCCCGCGCCGCCCAAGCGCAAGGGCAGTGGCAAGCGCGGCTCGGGGCTCACCACGGTGTCGGACGTCGGCGAGGGCGCTTCGGCGCCCATGGCCGCGGCGTCGGACGAGTAGTCGGAGCAGGGGGTCGGAGCCTTCCTCGTGGAAGGTGGCTCCGGCCTGTTGTCGTCGTCGCGCGCTGGGCGGCGAGCGCTCGCCCATCGCGCGCGGGAGGTCAGAAGGTGAGGCCCAGGCCGAAGTAGGGTCCGCCGAAGCCCTCTTCATGCTCGACGCCGTCCAGGTGTCCGGCGTCGTTGAGGTACAGCGCGCGCCAGCCGCCGCGCACGTTGAAGCCGCCCAGGTGCGCCGCCAGGCCCGCCTGGATGTCCACCTGTCGATGCGGGAAGGGCGTGGCGTTGAGCCTTGCCTCCACGTCCAGGGGGGACGCGCCGATGCACGCCTCCACGGACGCGCCGAAGCTGGGCCCCACGAAGATGATGCCGGGCGCGTGCGCGCTCGACAGGCCCGCCTCCACGCGCATCCGGCCCCGGGTGCTGGCCCACAGCGCCGCCGTCAGTCGCGCGCTCAACAGGGTGATTCGGTCCTCGGTGTCGGAGCCGTCCTCGGCCTTCAGCGACAGGCCGGTGAGGCGCGTGTCCACGCCCAGCCGCCGCCCCTCCATGGCCATGAACACGCCCATGCCGCTGCCGTCCTTGAGCCACTCCGCCTGCGCGCCCATGCGCACCAGCAGGGGCACCGGCTCGTCGCGCCGGCGCGTGGTGCTCGCGCTGGAGCGCAGCGTGGACGTGCCCGTCGCAGCGGCGCCCACGCCCACGAGCGCGCCCGTCGCCGGGGCCCTCACGCGCCGGCGTCTCCTCCGGGGCGCGTCGTCGTCGTCCGCGCGCGGGGGCTTCGTGTCGATGGCCGTCGCGGGGTGGGGCGCGGGCGCGCCGTCGCGAGGTTGTCCCGCGGGGGAGGAGGGGTGCTCGCGGCGCGGCGACCCGCGCCCGGCACGGCCGGGGGACGACGAGGAGGAGCGCTTGCCGAAGCGGGCCTCGGCGAGGGCGGGCTCCAGCAGGACGGTGGCGGCGAGCACACAGCCCAGCACGGCCTTGGATGAGGGCAAGGTGCACTCCTCGGGGACGGGGACGACGGGGAGCGACATTCAAGGGCGCCCGGCCCTTGCCGGCCATGGCCCCCGAGGGCGGACGGCCGTTGGCCAGCCGCTGCTGTACGGCCGTGGGCAGCGCACACGGCGCCGAGTGCGCACGACGTGACAGCCGGGCCGCGCGAGGCTCGTGTACCCGACGCTCACGGGTGCGCAGCGCCCGCGCGCGGTGCATCTCCTCCCACGGGCGCCGGGCGTATCCGCCTGCTCGCACCGTGCGGATGCTCACGGTTCGACAATGAGGCGCCGTGGGGCGGAACGAGCCGTGTCAGCCCGGGAAGGAGGCACTAGGGTGGCAATCGTGACCCATGTGGTGATGCAGCCGACCGTGCTCCTGGTGGAGGACGACCCGGACCTCCGGGGCGTGATGGCGGAGGCGCTCCAGGCCGAAGGCTATGACGTGAACATGGCCATCAACGCCCGCGAGGCCGTGCGGGTGCTGGCGGCCACGGAGGTGCCGTGTCTGGTGTTGGTGGACCTGGAGGCGCCGTGTGTCCAGGGGCCGTCGCTCCTGGAGACGTTGAAGCAGGACGCGCGCTTCGCCAGCTCGCGGGTGGTGGGGATGCGCGCGGAGTCCGGCCCGTGTCCCCCAGGGGCGGTGGCGCTTCTGCGCAAGCCCGTGCGGCTCAAGGACCTGATGGCCGTGGTCCAGGCGCACTGCCCGGACCCCCGGCAGGAGACCGCTCAGCGCGTCAGTAGGTGAGGCCCAGGCCGAAGAAGGGGCCGTGGAAGCCGTCGCGGTGCACCACGCCGTCCACCTGGCCCGCGTCGTCGAGCACCATCCCCCGGTAGCCGCCGCGCAGCACGAGCGCGCCCAGGTGCAGCGCCAGCGCGGCGCTCGCGTCCACCTGCCGGTACGGGAAGGGCGTCATCTGGGCGCGGGCCTCGAAGTCCAGCGGGCCGGCCAGGCACGCCTCCAGGGACAGGCCCAGGCTGGGGCCCACGAAGGTGATGTCCGGCGCGTTGGCGGTGCTCACGCCCGCCTCCAGGCGCAGCCGCGCGCGCTCCAGGGAGACGAGCGCCCACGTCAGGTGCGCCTCCACCAGGGTGAGGTTGTCGGTCTCGTCGGTGCCGTCGTCGGCGTCCACGGCGATGCCGGTGACGCGCGCGTCGAAGCCGAAGCGCCGGCCCTCCAGGCCGATGAAGAAGTCCCCCGCGCCGCCGCTGTTGACGGGGCCGCCCTGCAGGCCCAGGCGGAAGGAGAGGGGCGCGGCGTGGCGCTCCTGGCGCAGCTCCCCGCGCTGCCGGGGCTCGTCCACGACGGTCAGCCGGTGGTTGCCGCTGGAGAGCACGAAGGCGAGGAAGCCCAGGCCCTCCACCACGTCGCCCGCGCCGGAGGAGACGTGGCGGCGGTGGTTGCTCCGGCGGCGACGGGGCCGGTCATCGTCGTCGTCATCCCGCGAGCCCACCGGCGAGGCCTCGTGGGTGTCGTCGTTCTTGTCGTCGTCCTTCTTCGAGTCGCTCTGCGACGGCCGGGAGCGCTTGCCGAAGCGCGCCTCCGCCGACGTCGTGCCCAGCAGCAGGCCCAGCGCGAGGAAGGCACACAAGGCGGAACGAAGAGAGAACACGGCGGGGCTCCTGGGGCGGTGGCCGTCGGGCGGCAACACGGCTCGGGACGGCCGTCCGCCTGCTTTATTCATACACCTGGGGTGTACGGGCCGTCGCCCACCCCCCGCGGGCCCGAGGTGGAGCCCGGGAGGTGGGCGACGACCCTCCCGGGGCCCTGGGGGGTTACTTCTTGCCGCAGAGCTTGGGGTTCTTCACGCAGGCCACCGCCAGGCACTGGGAGGCGGAGCGCTGCTCACAGCCCTTCTTGCAGCGGGGCGGGGAGTAGCTGAAGTCGCACATCGCGGGGTCGCACGTGACGCGGTCGCTGGGGGGCAGCGCGTCACAGGGGCTGTTGAGCACGGTGGTGATGGACTCGAGGTGGTAGGCGCCCTCCGTGTCGGCGCAGACCTCGAAGTCACCGTCGGCGGTGACGACGGGGCCGTCGTTCACGTCGCAGGCCGCCTTGGGGGTGAAGGCGTCGGGCTCGCAGGGGCCCACGGTGCGCGCCAGGCAGCCGTACGCGTTGCGCCCGCCGACGATGGCGTTGGCGCAGACGCGCGAGGCCAGGTGCACGTCGCCCGCCACCCAGTCCCGCGAGTAGCACGCGTGGGCGTTCTGGTACGGGTAGCCGTCGAAGTCGGGCTTGGACAGGAAGGGCGCGTAGGTGTCCATGTTGATGTGCACCTCCACGTTGAGTCCCTTGGGGTCCAGGATGTTTCCGAAGAAGGCGCCCTCGCGGAAGGTGAACGCGCCGAAGGACTCGGTGGGGTAGCGGCCGTGGGTGACGGCGGGGCGCACCCAGGAGCCGGGCGGCGAGGAGCGGTCATATGGCGCGGACATGACGCTGTACCTGCCGCCGCGGGGGCAGGTGAAGGTGGCGCTGGGCTGCGCGCCGCCGCAGTCGTTGCCCTCGCCGAGCGCCAGGGAGCTGGCGGCCTCGCAGCCCCGGGGCTGGGCGCACACGCGCAGCACGCGGTCGCCGTCGCCGGAGCCCAGCGTCGTCGTGCACGACGTGTCCAGCCGGGGCGCGCCCGCGGCGATGGTGACCTGCTCGCCCGGCGTGCAGCTGCCCACGCCCTCACCCACCCAGCCGCACTCCTCCCACGCGCCGCGGCCTCCGTGCGCGCAGGGCAGGAACATGGGGTGCCACTGCTGGGTGACGCCGGTGGGGTTGAAGAGCCGGGAGTCCTTCGGGTGCTCGCCGCGCATCGAAATCTCCACCGTGTGGCCGTAGGCGTTGTTGCGCGACAGCAGGCACGCGCTCACGTAGCCCAGGCACTGGGCGCTCGGCGCGCGCACGCCCCACTCCGGGCACAGGCCCACGCCGCCCGAGAAGGAGTGGACCTCCTTCTTGCGGTCCATCCACTCCACCGTGGCGGTGGCGGGCAGGGCGCACTCCACCAGGTAGTGCATGACGTTGCGCGCGGCCGGGTCCTCCAGCTGGTGGCGCAGGCGCGCGTCCGCCTCGAACGTGTACGTGGTCAGCGGCTGCGAGGTGAGGGCCTCCAGCGAGCGGGAGTTGGTGGTGAGGGCGTTGAAGGCCAGGTCCGCGGTGGACAGCGAGTTGAGGATGCGGATGCCCGGCTCGGCGCTGGCGCGCGAGAGCGGCAGGAGCGCGGTGAGGCACAGCGCGGTCAACAGGAGCCTGGAGGGAGCTCGGAACTGGAGGGACGACATGGGGTGAGGACCTCGCGCGGAAGATGACGCGAAGCCCCAGGTAGCACGTGGCGGGCCGTGCACCGCGTCACAGTCCTTCCAGGGGGTTGCGCGCGCGGGAGGGGCAGGGGCTGTTGCCTCCAGGTCCACACGGGCCGGCGGGTGTGGACCTGGGGTCCACGCCCGAAGGGACTCTCAGCGGCGGTGGGCCTTCTTGCCCTTGGTGGTCCGGCGGGGCTCGGCGCGGCCCTGGGCGGGGGGCGGCTCGGCGGGGGGCGCGGCGCAGGCGGCGGCCGCGCTGAGGGCCTCCTCGCGGGCCGTCTGGTGTTGCTGCTCCAGCACGCGCAGCCGCCGGGCCATGGCCTCGCGCAGGGCCTGGAGCTCCGCCACGCGGGCCTCGGACTCGGCCGCCTCGCGCTCCAACTGGACGCGGCGCTCGTGCAGCGCCGACACGGAGCGCGAGCCCGCCCAGGCGCCCGTCGCGCCCAGCACGCACGCTCCGGCCAGCAGCCCCCAGGGCAACCACGCCCGGCGCCACCGCGCCGCCTCGTTTCGCCGTGTCGCTTCCATGCCCCCCGAAGGCTAGCGAGTCCCCCGCTGTAGGCCTCAAGGTGGCGGCCCTGCCACCGATTTACAGGGAGGCCTCAAGTTTACAGGGCGGAAACCGGAGTCACGGGCTTGATTCGCGGGCCGTGGCGGGGCGTCATCCGGCCCCTTTCCTCCAACTTCGGGAGACGGTGGGCTGATGGCGATTGCTTGCGTGGTGCTGGACTTCGACGGGACCTTCACGGACGTGGCGACGGAGAGCGCGCCCTTCCTGACACACTTTCGTGACGGGCTGGCCCACGCGTTGGGGCAGGGCGTGGAGCAGGCGTGGGAGGAAGAAGTCGCGGCGCTGCGCGCGGGTGCGGACCTCCTCGGCTGGAACCTGGGCGGCAGGGTGGTGGCGCCCGCCACGGCGGACCCGTACCTGACGGCGACGACGGCCGCGCACCGCATCTTCCAGCGGCTGTCGGTGGGCACGAACGAGGCCACGCGCTCGGAGGCGGTGCAGAAGCTGTATCGCGACTCGTACGTGCACTCGGCCACGGCCTTCAAGCCGGAGGCGAAGGAGGTGCTGGAGGCGCTGCTCGCCACGGGGCTGCCCGTCACGGTGGTGACGAACGCGCACACGGAGCTGGTGGTGAAGAAGCTCGACACCTTGGCCCCCAAGGGCCGCGAGCGGCTCAAGGTGTCCGGCGACGCGCGCAAGTTCCTGTTGGACCCGCCGGACGTGGCGGACGCGCGCTTCGACGCGCTGCCGGAGACGCAGACGCTGGACGGGGTGCTGCGCCGGCCGGTGTACCTGCGCCGGGGCCGCTACTTCGAGGCGCTCAAGCGCATCTGGGACACCACCGGCACGCGGCCGGACCAGACGCTGGTGGCGGGTGACATCTACGAGCTGGACCTGGCGCTGCCGGCCGCCCTGGGCGCGCACGTGCAACTGGTCGCGCGCGACAACGTGCTGCCGTACGAGCTGAAGGCCATCGAGCAGCTCGGCGCCCGTGGCGGCGTGGACAAGAGCCTGCACGCGCTCTTGCCCCGGCTGCGCTGAGCGCGCGCGATATGGTGGGCCCGGAGGCCGCGTTGAGTCAGGAGGCGGGGCCTCGAATGCCCCGCGTCCTCGCGATTCGGCAACAGGGGTGTCCATGGGCCCGCGTCGTCCGCTGTCGATGTGCCTCTTCGCCGCGGTGCTCGGGGCCGCGTGCGCGTCCTCGCCGCAGACGGTGGTGAGCCGGCCGCAGGCCTCCGTCACGCGTCCCGCGAAGGCGCCCGGCTGCGCGTTCGAGGTCTTCGAGCAGGGCGAGCCACCCAGGCCCTACGCCGAGGTGGGCACGCTGTCGATGACGACCAACGAGTACCTGGGCGAGGAGGGCCGCAAGGAGCTTCTCCAGGAGACCGTGTGTCTGATGGGCGCGGACGCGGTGCTGCTGCCCCACCCGGCGGAGCGCAAGCTGGCGGGGGGCCAGCGTGTGCGCGAGTTCGAGGCGCGCTTCATCGCGTGGACGGACGTGCCCGCGCCCGAGGTCGGGGACCCTCCGCCGCTCGACGACCGCCCCGCGCCCAAGGCCGAGGACGGCTACCTCATCATCCCCGTGGACCCCGAGTGGACGGGCGAGTCCATCGGCACCGCGGTGCGCGAGGTGCCGGCCCGCGCGGAGGGGGCGAAGTAGCGGCTCAGCACATCGCGCGAGGCACTCCAGCGTCCGCGCTGTGGGCACCACGGACGCCAGGCACCAGCGCGCGAGGACAAGGCGAAGCAGCAGGTTACCGCGACCACGCCAGGCCCCCCCCTGCCCGCGGCATCGGCACCACGGACGCGAGGCACCAGCGCGGCGAGGACGCGGCGAAGTCGCGGACCACGAGCCCCCGCCGCACCCGGAAACACGAAGCCCCGCCTCCCGGTGAAGGGAGCGCGGGGCTCGGTGCGTCGGGCCTTGGCGGCCGGAGCTCTGCCTAGACCTTCGCGCCCGGGGTGGGCTGGAAGACGTCGTTGAACTCGGAGATGGCCTTGTTCAGCGCCGCCTTGATGTCGTTGGTCAGCTCGCGCTTGGAGGCGATGTCCTTCGCGACGTTCGGGTGCTTGCCGTCCGCGAACTCCAGGAACTCACGCATCCAGCGCACCACGTCGGAGACGGGGATGTCGCGCACCCAGCCGCGCTTCTTGGGGTCGTCGCGGTTGGTCGCGGCGTAGATCTGCATGACCTGACGCTCGACGGAGAGCGGCTCGTACTGGCCCTGCTTGAGCAGCTCCACCATGCGGGCGCCACGGGCCAGGGTCTCCTGGGTGGCCTTGTCGAGGTCCGAGCCGAACTGGGCGAAGGCGGCCAGCTCGCGGTACTGCGCGAGGTCCAGCTTCATGGTGCCGGCGACCTGCTTCATCGCCTTGATCTGCGCGGCGGAGCCGACGCGGGACACCGACAGACCGACGTTGATGGCCGGGCGGACGCCGGAGAAGAACAGGTCCGTCTCGAGGAAGATCTGCCCGTCGGTGATGGAGATGACGTTCGTCGGGATGTAGGCGGACACGTCGCCGGCCTGCGTCTCGATGATGGGCAGCGCGGTGAGCGAGCCCGCGCCCTCCTCGTCCGACAGCTTGGCGGCGCGCTCCAGCAGGCGGCTGTGCACGTAGAACACGTCGCCCGGGTACGCCTCGCGGCCCGGCGGGCGGCGCAAGAGCAGCGACAGCTGGCGGTACGCCACGGCCTGCTTGGACAGGTCGTCGTAGATGATGAGGGCGTGCATCTTGTTGTCGCGGAAGTACTCGCCCATGGCCACGCCGGCGTACGGCGCGAAGAACTGCATCGGGGCCGGGTCGGAGGCGTTCGCCGCCACGACCGTGGTGAACTCCATGGCGCCGAAGCGGTTGAGCTTCTCCACGACCTGGGCGACGGTCGACTGCTTCTGACCGATGGCCACGTAGATGCAGTAAACGTTCAGGCCCTTCTGGTTGATGATGGTGTCGATGGCGACGGCCGTCTTGCCCGTCTGGCGGTCACCGATGATGAGCTCGCGCTGACCACGACCCACCGGCACCAGCGCGTCCAGCGCCTTGATGCCCGTCTGCAGGGGCTCGTGCACGCTCTTGCGCTTCACGATGCCGGGCGCCTTCACCTCCAGGCGGCGCGTCTCGGTCCCCTCGATGGGGCCCTTGCCGTCCAGGGGCTGGCCGAGCGGGTCCACCACGCGGCCGAGCAGGCCCTTGCCCACGGGCACGGAGGCGATCTGCTGGGTGCGCTTGACGGTGTCGCCCTCGCGGATGGTCTGGAAGTCACCCATGATGGCGACGCCGACGTTGTCCTCCTCGAGGTTGAGGACCAGGCCCTTCACGCCGTTGGTGAACTCCACCAGCTCACCGGCCAGCACGCCCTCCAGGCCGTAGATGCGCGCGATACCGTCGCCGACGGACAGCACGGTGCCCGTCTCCGCGACGGTGACCTTCTTGCCGTAGTCCTTGATCTGCTCCCGGATGATTCTGCTGATCTCGTCGGCGCGGATTTCCATGGGCGTTTTGCGTCCTCGAACAGGGGGCGGGCCGGGTCGGTTCGGGTCCGCCAAAGCTTAAGAAGTCGGGGCCCCTTACCACGCACCCCCGGCCCCTGCAATGCGCACGACATTCGGGGCTCTCGGGGCATTATCAACCCCTTAAGTCCCGGCGCTCCCACACCGGCCGAGCGAGGGCGGGCGGGCGCTCGCGGCGCCCTAGCGGACGGAGGATTCGCGGGGCAGCCAGACGACGAAGCGCGTTCCTCCCTGGGAGGACTCCACGGTGAGCCGGCCCCCGTGGGCCACGGCCACCTGCCGGGCGATGAACAGGCCCAGACCCAGGCCCTCGGCGCTGGCGGGGCGGCCCCGGCGGAAGGGCTCGAAGAGGGTGGCGTGCTCCTCCTGCGGCACCATCAGCGAGTCGTTGCGGATGGACAGCGTCACGCCCCCCACCGCGCCCACCAGCTTGAGCCACACCGGGGTGGGCTCCGGGCTGTGCTGGAGCACGCTGCCCAGCAGCGTGTCCGCCAGCTGGGTGATGCGCCCCGCGTCCCAGTGGCCCCGCAAATCCCCCTGCGTCTCCATCAGCAGCGTGCGGCCCGGGTGCACCTGCCGCCGCTCCTCCAGGACCTTCTCCACCAGCCGGTCCAGCACCAGCGGCTCCGGGCGCACCGGCAGCCCGCCGGACAGCCGGGCCCGGGTGAAGTCGAGCAGCTCGTGGATCATCCGCTCCATGCGCCGCGCGGCCTGGGCCACGTGCCCCACCAGCCGCTGCTGGGGCTCCTCCAGGTTCTCCAGCCGCTGCAGGGCGCTCGTGCCGGACTGGATGCTCTCCAGCGGGGAGCGCAAATCGTGGCCCACCACGCCCAGCAGCTGCTCCCGGAAGTGCTCGGTGCGCTCGGCGCGTTCCTCCGCCGCCTTGCGCCCGCTGATGTCCCAGATGGCGGCCAGCCGCACCTGCCGGCCCTCCCACGTCACGAACTTCCCCAGCACTTCCAAGGGGATGCGCTGGCCATCGCGCCGCACGCACATGACCTCGTAGGGTGTCTCCACCCCCCGGGCCACCGCGGACATGACGGCGGGCCGGTACTCCGGCGCCACCCATTCGACCAGGTGGTGGCCGATCAACTCCCGGGGCGAGTCGTGGCCCAGGAGGTGCGCCAGCGCGCGGTTGGCGTCCAGCACCACGCCGTTCTCATGCAGGAAGTGCCCGTCACAGGCCACGTCGGCCAGGCTGCGCATGTGCGCCTCGCGCTCGCGCAGCCGGGCCTCGTCGCGCACGCGCTCCGTCTCGTCGCGCACCCACAGCACCACGCCCGCCAGCACCCCGGCCTGGTGCGCCGGGGACAGCCCCACCCGCAGGTGCTTCTCACCCGAGCCCGCGGCCAGCACCCCCGTCAGCGGCGCCTCCACCACGTTCTCCCCCGAGAGGGCACGCGTCAGCAGCGGGGCCAGCGAGAAGGCCACCTTCGGCCAGACGTCCACCAGGGGACGCCCCAGATAGGCCCGGGTCTCCAGCCCCGACAGCGACGTCAGCGCGCCATTCACCCACACGGGCCTGAACTCCCTGTCCAGCAGGGCGATGCCACAACCCGTCGCGTTCAGCAGCGCGCCGAGGAAGGGCCAGGCCTCCTCGGGGGCCACGGCGAACATCGGGCCACCGGGAAGGGGGTGAAACAGGGACTGCGGCATGTTGAGGTCGTCCAGAAAACCCGGGGTTGCCCCGTGTTCCCCCGAGTATACCTCTGTCCCAGGGCTACTGGAAATGCCGGTTTGCCCCGGACTACCGGGTGCGTGGACGACCTGGGGCGTTGGCCGCGAGGATGCGGCCGCACGCCCCGGACGGCGGGTGCTACTTCAGCTCGCGGCGCATCTGGTCCAGCTGGGTGCGCAGGCTGCCGTCGTACAGGATGCTGCCCACCTGGGCGGACACGCCGCCGAGCAGGCTGGGGTCCACGCGGGTCTCCAGGATGACGTCGCGCTGGGTGAGCTGCTGCAGGGTCTGGCGCAGCTGGGCCAGGGTGTCGGCCGGGAGGGCGGCGGCGCTGGTGACGTTGCCGCGGACGCGGCCGGCGCGGGCATCCGCCATGTCGCGGAACACGCGGGCGATGTCCGGCACGTAGACCAGCCGGTTGCGGTCCACCAGCAGGCGCAGGGTGTTGGCGAGCACCGGCTCCAGCCCGGGGATGAGCTTCATCACCCCTTCCACGACCTGGCCGCGCTGGGAGCGCGAGTAGGCGGGGTTGTTGAGCACGTCCGTGAGCTCGGGGTTCTTCGCGAGGATGTCCGCGAAGGTGGTGAGCTGCTCGGCGACGGCATCGATGCGGCCCGCCTCCGACGAGACGTCGAGGAGGGCACGGGCGTAGCGGCGGGCGATGGAGACGTTCACCATGACGGGTCGCGCCCTTAGCATGGTGCCCCATGGCCGTCCACCCCCGTGGCCGTCGTGCCCGGGCGGGCAGGGAAGCGACAGGCGGAGGGCAGGTCCGACGCGAGGGGGCTTGGCGAGGAGGCGGGAAGACCCGTACCGTGGGGTCCCGACCGCCCCCCATGCACGACCCCGTCATCGGCATCGACCTGGGTACCACCAACAGCGCCGTGGCCACCGTGGAAGATGGCCGGCCGCGCCTCATCCCCTCGCGCGCGGGGGGCCGCCTGACGCCCTCCGTGCTCGGCGTCACCAAGAGCGGCGAGCGCGTCGTGGGCCAGGCCGCCCAGGTGCTGGCGGAGGAGCATCCGGACTCGGTGGTCTGGGCCACCAAGCGCTTCCTCGGGCGGCGCTACACGCCGGAGCTGGTGCAGCAGGCGAAGGCGCTGGTGCCCTATCCGCTCGTCGCGGGCCCCGCCGGTGACGTGCGCGTGAAGCTGGCCGGGCGGGTGATGCCCTGCACGCAGGTCTCCGCGATGATTCTGGGCGAGCTGGCGCTGGACGCGCAGGCGCACTTCGGCCGCCCCGTCAGCAAGTGTGTCATCACCGTCCCCGCCAACTTCGACGACAACCAGCGCCAGGCCACGCGCGAGGCGGCGTCCATTGCGGGCCTGGAGGTGGTGCGGCTGGTGAACGAGCCCACCGCGGCGGCGCTCGCGTACGGGCTGTCGCGCGGCTTCGAGGGCAACGCGCTGGTGTTCGACCTGGGCGGCGGCACCTTCGATGTGTCCATCCTCGACGTGAAGTCCGGCGTCTTCGAGGTGCGCGCCACCGGCGGCGACCCCCGGCTGGGCGGCGAGGACTTCGACCAGCGAATCGTCCAGTGGCTGCTGGCCCAGGTGGACGATGAGCTGCGCCACGTGGTGTCGCAGGACGCGCAGAGCCTGAGGCGCCTGAAGGTCGCCGCCGAGGCCGCCAAGCGCGAGCTCACCGAGCACGAGGAGTCCACCATCTCCGTGACGGGGCTGGGCGACCACTCGGGCAAGGGCGGGCGCACGACGGAGCTGGAGACGGTGCTCACGCGCTCGTTCTTCGAGACGCTGTCGGAGCCCTTGTCGCGCCGCTGCCTGGAGGTGTGCGAGGGCGTGATGCGCGAGGCGAAGATGGACCCGCGCTCGGTGGACGTGGTGCTGCTGGTGGGCGGCATGACGCGCGTGCCGCTGGTGCGGCGGCTCGTCGCCGACTTCTTCGGTCGGCAGCCGTCCACGGACGTGCACCCGGACGAGGCCGTGGCGCTGGGCGCCGCGGTGCAGGCGGACGAGCTGCTGCGTCAGTCCGGTCAGGCGCTGCTGCTGGACGTGGCCAGCCAGAGCCTGGGCGTGGGCGTGCTGGGCGGGCGCGTGAAGCGGCTCATCGCGAAGAACACGGGCGTGCCCGTCGTCGCGCGCGACATCTTCTTCCCCGGCACCTCCGGCCAGCACGAGGCGCGCATCCCCGTGTACCAGGGCGAGAGCGAGTTCCAGGACGAGAACCACAAGCTGGGCGAGGTGGTGCTCAAGAACCTGCACGTGGCCGCGCGCGGAGACGTGCCGCTGGAGGTCGTCTTCGAGCTGTCCGGTGAGGCCATCCTGTCCGTGAAGGCCACGGACCTGACGACCGGCAACATGGAGACGGTGCGCCTGGAGGCGCGCGCGGGCCTGCCGCACGGCGAGGCGGAGAAGCTGGGCGCGGAGCAGGCGAACTACGCGAAGTCGCAGGGCGTGGTGGACGCGAAGCGCGCCGAGGAGCTGTTCCGCAAGCTGCTGGAGCGCGGCGAGAAGCTGGCGCGGATGCTCCAGAAGAGCGCGCAGGAGAACCCCAGCCCGGAGGCCGAGGCCGCGGTGGGCACGGTCCAGAAGCTGCTCGACGGCGGGCGCACCGCGCTGGACAGCAAGGACGCGGCGAAGTGCGCCGCCATCGCCCGGCAGCTCACGCAGCTGTTGTCCGGCGGCAAGCAGGAGCCGCGGGCCTGATGAACGGGCCCGGCTCCACCACGCGGGAAGCCGTGTTCGTGGTGGACGACTCGCGCACCGCGCGCGAGGTGGTGCGGCTGCACCTGGCCCGGCTGGGCTGCGAGCCGGTGACGCTGGAGGGCGGCGAGGCGTGTCTGGCGGAGCTGGCCCGCCGCGCGCCCATGCTCATCCTGATGGACCTGCGCATGGAGCGCATGCAGGGCGACGAGGTGTGCCGCGCGGTGAAGTCACACCCCGCGGGCCGCAACGTGCCCGTCATCATGTTCACCTCCGCCGGCGAGCCGCACGAGGTGATGCACTGCTGGCGCGCGGGCGCGGATGACTTCCTGCCCAAGCCCGTCGCGCTCGAGGCGCTGCAGGCCAAGCTGGTGGCGGTGCGCAACGCCCGTGAGCGCGCGAAGGAGGGGCCTCCCAAGGGCCGCCGCGTGCTGCTCGTCGAGGGCGGCCGCTTCCTGCACACGTTCCTGGGCGGCTCGCTGGAGCAGGAGGGCCTGCACGTCCTCTACGCGCGCGACGCGCAGGACGCGGAGGCGCTCGCGGCGGAGCACGGCGCGCAGCTCGACGGCTTCCTCGTCGACGTGTCGCGGGCCCCGCGCGAGACGCTGGCCCTGGCCGCGCGGCTGCGCGACGCGAACCCGAAGAAGCCGCTGGTGCTCCTGTCGCGCGCGGAGGAGTCCGGTGAGGTGCTCGCCCGTGCGCAGGCCTTGTCGGGCGCGCCGCTGCTGGAGAAGCGCCACCTGGGCGCCGATGAGCTGCTCGGGCGCGTGCTGTCGCGGCTGACGCCCGACCGCGTCCCCCTGCGGGCCGCCGAGCGCGTGCCCTTCTTCACCGTGGTGGAGTTCGCCCCGCTGGCCGGGGGCGCCGCGCTGACGGGCTTCAGCCACGACGCCAGCCCCGAGGCCCTCTTCGTGCGCACGCTCACCCCGGCGCGCGAGGGCACCCGGTTGTCGTTGAAGGTGTCGCTCGCCGGACAGCGCTCACCGTGCTCGGCCGAGGCCACCGTCGTCTGGGCCAACCCGCCGCGCACCCCTGGCGCCTTCCGTGCACCGGCGGGCATGGGCCTGCGCCTGGAGCGCATGGACCCGGCGCTGACGCAGCAGTTCGTCCGCTTCGTGCCGCGGACTCACGGATTTCCCCCCACGGGGAATCCGCGCGCCTCAGGTTTCTGAGAGGCCCTGGCGCCCGCAAGCCCCTGGAAATCCCGGTGTCCCGAGTCAGCGTGGTTGCTGGCATGGGGGTGGCAAGAGCGCGCCCGGGCCGTGCCGTCATCCGGGCATGGCGGGCTGGGGGATTCCAGCTCGCGCCGCGGATGAGGCCAACAGACACGAACCGGGAGGAATCTCATGCGGCGATGGAAGCGCTACGGATGGGTGGGGCTGGTGGCGGTGGCTGCGGTGGGTTGTGACGACGACAAGACGTATCCGCAGGTGGAGAACGAGCCGGTGGCGCAGGAGGCGCGGCTGGATGCCTTCGAGGGCTGCGAGGCGCTGGAGCGGCACATCGAGGACACGGCGACGAAGCGGATGCGCGCGTCGGTGGAGTCGATGCGGCCCCGCGGTCTGCAGTGGTGGTTCGGCGACGGCGCGGCGCCTCCCACGGGCGCGCCCATGCCCTCCGAGGACAACGGTGGCGCTGGCGCGCCGCGCGGCCCCGACGACTACACGGGCACCAACAACCAGGTGGCCGGCGTGCACGAGGCGGACTTCGTGCAGAACGACGGCAACCACATCTTCGTGCTGTCCGGGTCCAAGCTGTATGTGAATCGCTCCTGGCCCGCGGACCAGCTCACGCGCGTGTCGTCGCTGGCCATCGAAGGTCAGCCGCGCGAGATGCTCTACGACAAGGAGCGCCAGCGGCTGGTCATCGCGTCGCAGGTGTACGAGGACCGTCCCGGTCGTCCCTCGGTGTGGGGCGACTCCCCGATGATGGGCGCGCCCCTGCCGGACTGCGCGGGCCTGCGCTGCGGCTACATGCAGGGCGGCACGCTGAAGGTGACGGTGGTGGACGTGTCGGACCTGGCGTCGCCCCAGGTGAAGCAGCAGGTGTTCCTGCCGGGCGGCTACCTCACCGCGCGCCGCGTGGACAGCGCCGTGCGGCTGGTGATGACGGACGAGTTCCGCTGGCCCTCGGACGTGCGCTTCTACCCCGAGTACTCCCGTGAGCTGGAGAACCGCGACAAGATGAACGCGGCGCTCGACGCGCTCATCGTCAAGAACGAGAAGCTCATCCGCGACCAGACGCTGGCGGACTGGGTGGAGCCCGGTCGCCGGGTGGCGGCGGACGGCACCACCACCGCGCTGCCCTTCTCCTGCTCGGACTTCTTCCACGCCAACGCGCCCACGGGGCTGGGCTTCGTGACGGTGCTGTCGCTGGACCTGGACACGGTGGAAGGCGCCGCGCCGCTGGGCCGCACCAGCGTGGTGTCCGCGCCGGGCGTGGTGTACGCGTCCACCGAGTCCCTGTACCTGTCCGCCAACCACTGGTGGTGGCAGCAGGTGGCGGAGCAGTCCGACCACTCGTACATCCACAAGTTCGACATCCGTGAGCCGGCGCGCGCCACGTACGTGGGCAGCGGCTCGGTGGCTGGAGTGCTGGTCAACCAGTTCGCCATGGACGAGCACGAGGGCGTGCTGCGCGTGGCCACCACGGTGACGACGTGGCGCACGGCGGGCAATGGTGACGGCGTGTCGACGCCCACCACCAACGGCCCGGACACCGTGAGCCGGCTGGTGACGTTCGCCCCGAAGAACGGGCGGCTGGAGGAGCTGGGGCGCAGCGAGGACCTGGCGCCGACCGAGCGCATCTTCAGCGCGCGCTTCGTGGGCAAGAAGGGCTACATCGTGACCTTCCGCCAGACGGACCCGCTCTTCACCTTCGACCTGAGCGACCCGGCCCACCCGCGCAAGGTGGGCGAGCTGAAGATTCCGGGCTTCTCCACGTACATCCACCCGCTGGGTGACACGCACCTGCTCACCTTTGGCGAGGACCGCGACGAGGACGGCGGCTGGCGCAACCGCGCGCTGAAGCTGTCGCTGTTCGACGTGACGGACCTGGCCAACCCCCGCGAGGCCTTCACCCACCGGATGGGGACGAGCGGCTCCGGCAGCGAGGCCCTGCACGACCACAAGGCGTTCAACTACTTCGCGGCCAAGGGCCTGGTGGCGGTGCCCTTCGTGGACTGGGACTACAGCCGCCCCGACTACTGGTCCGGCTTCACCAGCGAGCTGCGCGTGTTCCGCGTGGACACGGCCACGGGCTTCACGCCGGTGGGCGCGGTGTCGGCGCGGGACATGTTCCAGCGCTTCGAGCACCCGCACTGGAGCTGGTACTGGGCGCCGGAGGTGCGCCGCAGTGTGATGGCGGATGACTTCGTGTACGCCATCACCGACGCGGGCATCCGCGTGGCCAACGTGGGGGCCCTCCAGACGCCCCTGGCCACCACGTACTTCGACGCGCCGGTGCCCTGAGGCACCGGTGTGACGGCTCGGGGCCTCGGGACATGATGTGGGTCCCGGGGCCCCTTCGTTTCGTGGGCACCCCAGGGGTCAGGAGAGGGAGCGCGGGGGCGTCGCTCTCGGCTGGCGCATTCCATGGCGGAAGGCGCTATAGGCCGAGGCCGCCATGTCCACCGCCGTCGCACCCTCCTCGTCGTCGCCCCGGCCCGGCTCCCGTCGCGCCGCCATCCTGGCGGAGCTTCGCGCGCTCTCTCGCCTGGCCATCCCCATCGCGATTGCCCAGGGCGGCCAGTCGCTCATGGGGCTGGTGGACACGCTGGTGGTGGGGCGGGCGGGCACGTCGGCGCTGGCCTCCGTGGGGCTGGGCAACGGCCTGTTCTTCGCCGTCAGCGGCTTCGGCATGGGGCTGATGATGGGGTTCGACCCGCTCCTGTCCCAGGCGGTGGGCGGGCGCGCCATGGCGAGGGCGCGGGGGCTGCTGTGGCAAGGCGGCTGGATGTCGCTGTTCGCCGGGCTGCTGCTGTTCAGCCTGCTGATGTTGTCGCCCCTGCTCCTGCCGCTCGCGGGCATCGGCGAGACGGAAATCGCGGGGGCCTGGGACTACCTGCTGTGGCGCGGGCCGAGCCTGCCGCTGATGCTGGCCTTCCTGACGATGCGCTCCTATCTCCAGTCCACCGCGTACACGCGGCCGCTGGTGGTGGCGACGGTGCTGGCGAACGTGCTGAACCTGGGCGCGGACATCCTGCTGGTGTTCGGCGGCGCGAACCTGCCCGGGTACCTCGGCCCCCTGCGGGCCGTGCCGGCGATGGGCGTGGCCGGGTCGGCGCTGGCCTCGACGCTGTGCACGATGTTGCAGCTGGGCGTGGTGGTGCTGGCCATCGCGAAGCTGCCCGCGCCGGAGGGCGAGCGGCCCGTGCGTCGGCCCGTGTGGAGCGACCTGGCCCAGGCGATCCGGGTGGGTGTGCCCATTGGCCTGCACATCGCCGCGGAGATTGGCGTCTTCGCGCTGGCGGGCGTGCTGTCGGCGGGGCTGGGAGCCGCGAGCGTGGGGGCGCATCAAATCGCCATCGCGTACTCGAGCGTCACCTTCACGGTGGCCATGGGCATCGGCAACGCGGGGAGCGTGCGGGTGGGCTGGGCGGTGGGCGCGCACGACACGCCCCGGGCGCGGCTCAGCGGCTTCATCGCCTTCGCGGGCGGCGCGGGCTTCATGGCGCTGGGGGCGCTGGCGTTCGCGCTCTTCCCCGGGGCCCTGGCCCGGCTGGCGGGCGCCCCCGAGGACGTGCTCCCGCTGGTGGTGCCCCTGCTGATGGTGAGCGCCATCTTCCAGGTGTTCGACGGGGTGCAGGGCGTGGGCGCGGGCGTGCTGCGCGGCGCGGGCGACACGCGCTTCACGTTCCTGGCGAACATGGTGGGGCACTACGCCATCGGCCTGCCGCTCACGCTGCTGCTGGGCTTCAAGCTGGGGCTGGGCGTGGTGGGCATCTGGTGGGGCCTGTGCGCGGGGCTCATCGCGGTGGCGCTGTCGCTGCTCTGGCGCTTCAACCGCATCAGCGCCGGCACGCTGCGCCCGCTCGAGTCGTGAGCGGGCGCGGCGTCCTCGCCGGCTACCAGGGCAGGTACTGCTGAATCATCTCCCGCCAGACGGGCCAGTCGTGGTTGCCGCCCTGCCAGATGGCGAGCTGGTTGCCGATGTCCTTCTTCCACAACAGGCTGGAGAGGTGCTCGTTGGAGGGGCGGCAGAAGTCGTGCTCGCCCACCGCCAGCACCATCTCCACGCGCTGGAGCGCGGCGAGCTGGCTGTTGTCGTGGACGTTGGGCAGCCACTGCGTGGCGGAGTGGAAGTAGACGTCGTTGTCCTGGTGGCCGTCGAGGAACTCGTCCGTCTCGAACTTGCCGCCCATGGAGATGAGCCGGCGGAAGACGTGCGGGTGGCGCAGGCCCACGTTGTACGTGTGGAAGCCGCCGAAGCTGCACCCGGCCAGGGTGAGGCGCCCGCCGGTGCTGCGGCTCATCAGCAGCGGCACCACCTCGTTGAGCAGGTATTGCTCCCACTCCTGGTGCCGGGCGATGCGGTCATGCGGGTGCACGGACGTGTTGAACCAGGACTCTTCGTCCACGGAGTCCGGGCACACGATGACGTAGCGGCCGGACTGGACGCGGTCGGCGATGGCGCCGATGAGGCCGAAGTCCTCGGCCTGGAAGAAGCGGCCGCGACTGGTGGGCAGCAGCAGCACGGGTTCTCCCGAGTGGCCGTAGAGCAAGAGCTCCATGTCCCGATGCAGGCGCGCGCTATGCCAGCGGTGGTATTCGCGGTTCATGGGGCGCGAGCTTAACCGCGCCGCGTCAAGGACGGGCAACGTCAGGTGCGTGTGGTCCTGACGGACCTCGCTTTCGCCGCGGCGGGTGTCGGGTGCTGGAAGGATGCCCCCGGGGAGTTCAGTCCGGCCAGTTCCCCTCGAGGGCATGGGGGCCTTCGGTGAAGGCGTGCACCAGGTGGGTGCCACCGACGAAGGCGCCGGCCCAGGAGCCGCCCTTGCCGCCGAAGGGCTCCTCGCGGTCTCCGCGCGAGCGCAGCCTGTTGATGCCGACCTTGAAGGCCTGCAGCTGGGAGGCGAGGCGCTCGGCGAGCTGTGGGTCATCGGTGGCCACGGAGGCGACGAGCGCGCCTTGGGAGACATTGGCTTCGCGGATGAGCTCCTCCTCGGAGTCCACGGACATGAGGACGTCGACGGGGCCGAAGGGCTCGCGCAGGTAGAGCTCGCTGTCGCGAGGCACGCCGAAGAGCAGGGTGGGGGCGATGTAGCTCCCGCGCGACTGGCCCGGGGTGAAGGCGTCATCGGCGAGCGTGCCCTCGTGCAGCACCGCGGCGCCGCGCTCGCGGGCGTCGTCGATGAGCGCGCGCAGCTCCGCCACCTTGCTGGCGGAGATGAGCGGGCCGAAGTCCACGTCGCCGCCGAGCAGTGGGTGGCCCACGCGCAGCGAGGACGCGGCGTCCACGTAGGCGCGCACGAACCGGGGGACGAGGGACTTCTCGACGACCCAGCGGGTGTAGGCGGTGCAGCGCTGCTTGCCGAAGTCGAAGCCCGCGCGAATCTGGCGGGAGAGGCCGTCCCAGTCGGTGAACCGGGTGATGGCGTAGGCGTTCACGCCCTCCATCTCCAGGGCGTAGCGCTTGTTCGTGTCGCGCAGGCGGCGGTGGACCTCGGCGCCGTTGGCGCGGCCGCCGATGAAGGCGACCCCGGCGATGAGCGGGTGGCCCACGAGGGCCTCGGAGAGGTCCTTGCCGCGACCGCCCGCGAGCGACACGGGCAGGCCCGCGCGGCGCATCAGCGCGAAGGCGAGGGTGAGCGAGACGCCGCCCCCTTGCGTGGGAATCTTCGCGATGACCGAGTTCCCCGCGAGCGTCTGCACGAGCACGTTGAGCAGCAGGACGGAGAAGGGATAGTTCCAGGAGGCGATGTTCGACACGAGGCCGAGCGGCGCGCGGGACTCGAGCATCGGGCCGATGTTCTCCAGGTACCACTCGAGGCCGGTGAGGCAGCGGTCCACGTCGTTGCTGGCCGTGGGCAGCGTCTTGCCGATGTCCCAGGCGAGGACGCGGACGAGCAGGTCCCGGTGGTCCTCGAGCGAGTCCAGCGCGTCGAGGACGGCGTGCATGCGCGCGTTGAGCGAGCGGGCGGACCAGGGGAGGAACTCGCCGGCGGCCTTCTCCACGGCCTGGACGGCCTGGGCTTGAGAGAGCAGCGGCAGTGACGCGAGCACCTGGCCGTCGATGGGCGAGCGCGCGTCGAACCACGCGGGCGGGTGGACCCAGGAGCCCGCGATGGGGGAGAGCAGACGGCCTTGGGCGTCGAAGGCCTCGGGGACGACTCGCCGGGCTTCGGCCAGCAGGCGGGAGCTTTCGAGGTGAAGCAGGGGCTCGCCAACGAGTTCAATCTGCGACATGGGTCTACCTCCTCGCGCGTCGGGATTCGCTGCGAAGAATCGAGGCCGCGTTCATGACGGGTCGCGGCATGGGCGAATATCGTCACGCGCGCGCAGGATGTCTGGGCAAGCGGGCGAGGCCCTGGGTGGACGGCTCCGCCGGGTGGGCGGGGGATGTCAGGGATTGCGACGCCAGAGCTCCGCGTCGCGGGTGAAGTGCTCGCGGACCCATTGCTCGCTGGTGTCGGAGAGCTGCCACTCGCCACGGCCGAGGAGGAGCAGGACGTCGCAACGTGGGAGCAGCTGGAGCGCGGTGCGTTGCGAGTGCGCGTCCTGGAAGGCGGCCTCCGCGTTGGGGAAGCGCGTGGGCGCCAAGAGCGCGTCGTTCAACATGAGGCCGTACGGGTCGACGAACGCGGGATTGCCGAGGGGCAGGCCGGGGAGTCTGTCGGCGGCGATGGCCCACGCGGGCTCGAAGGCGCAGAGCACTGCATCCGTGGGGACGGTGGACCTGAGCGTGTCACCGAGCGGGAGGAGGAAGCGGTCCTTCTGTTTCGCGGCGCGGAGGACGCCGGGGAGGGTGGTGAGGATGAGGAGGGCGGTGACGGCGAGGGCGATTCGCTGGGTGCGCGCGCCGTGGAGTTGGCGAACGATGAAGTCCGCGCCGAGGCCCGTGAGGACGGCGGTGGTGGGGGCGAGGTGCGCGTTGTACTGGGACCAGTAGCTCTTGGAGGCGAGGAAGGTGGCGACGGTGAGGAGCCACGCGGCGCTGAAGAGGCGCTCGGTGACGGCGTCCTGCTGACGCGCGCGTGCGAGGGCCACGGTGACGCCGATGACGGTGACGAGGGTGAGGCCCAGGCGTCCGTCGACGAGGATGGAGAGCAGGCGGCTGGTGAGGCTCGAGTCTCCGTCGGGAGGGCGCAGGAGCTGGAAGCGCAGCAGGCCCTGGAGCATCGCGTCCGGGGCGAGGAGGAAGAAGGGGCCGAGCCACACCAGGCCCACGCCCGCGGCGACGAGGATGACGCGGGCGACGCGCGAGCCTTCGCGTGACATGCCGCGAGCCCAGGCGACGGCGAGGACCCAGGCGCCCGCGGTCAGCTTGATGGCGCAGGCGGTGGCGAGCAGGGCTCCGGCGAGGAGGTCTCTTCGCTGTGTCTGTCTTTGCGTGGTGGAGGGGCGGAGCCAGACCCACGCGAGGGTGAGACAGGTGAGGTTGAGGAGGGGTTCGAGGAAGGGGCCACGCTCGGTGGACACGGCCTCGGGGTAGACGGCGTAGGCGAGCGCGGCGACGAGGCCCGCGCGAGTGCCCCAGCGCTGCTGGGCGATGCGGCCGCTGAGCAGGGTGCTGAGTGCGCCCGCGAGCGGCATGAGCCAGCGGACGACGGAGAAGGCGAGGGCGGGGCCGAGGCCATGTGAGAGCGCGGCCACGGGGGAGAGCAGCACGGCGATGCCGGGCGGGTGGACGAAGAAGTAGTCGCGATAGGGCAACAGGCCCTGGTAGAGGAGCGCGGCGGCGCTGAAGTAGACACCCTCGTCGTAGTCGACGGGGTGGCCGAGCGCGCCGCCCCGGTGGAAGAAGCCCGCGATGCGCAGGAGCCACGCGCCGGCCGCGACGAGCAGCAGGGGCCACCAGGGCTGACGATGCGCGGGCTCGCGGTGCACTGGACGGCGCGTACCAGATGCCCCTGGGTGTGTCGAGGTGAACCCCGGCTCCCGGGCGCGGTTGACTCAGGGGACGTCTGGGGCGGTGACTGTCTTTATCGCGGGACCGTCCATACCCCCGGGGAGGTAGGGACGACCCTTCATGAAGCTGTCATAGCTCCCTACGTGCGATGGAAACGCGCGTGGGTTTGTGTCATGGCTATGGACAGTGACAAGGGATTGGACCTGCGATGGCAGGTGGTGGGGGGATGATGTCTGGTGATGTGTCTTCGCGCGGGGTGACGGCGGAGCCGCTGGCTCACGTCACGGCGGAGGGGCGTCCACATCTGCTCCGCGAGCACTTGATGGAGGTGGGGCGCCTGGCCGCGCTGTTCGCGGCGCGCGAGGACATGCGCGTGTTCTGTGAGCTGGCGGGACGCTGGCATGACCTGGGCAAGTACCGGCCTCATTTCCAGTCGCGCATCCGCAAGGAGAACGGCTTCGAGGCCCACCTGGAGGTGGGGAGCTCCTCGGACAAGGACCATGCGACGGCGGGCGCGCTGTGGGCCTTGCGCATGGAGCGGCGGCTGGGGCCCCTGGCGATGGCCATCGCGGGACACCACGGTGGACTGCGTGACGCGGAGAAGTTCCGGAGTCGCGTAGGAGACCCCGAGAAGCTGAAGCTCCTGGAGGAAGCGCTGACGGCGGGCGTTCCGGAAGACCTGCGTTCGCTGACGCCAGGGCTGGACTTCAGCTGGCTCGAGAAGCTCTCCAAGCACCGGCTCGAGTTCTGGACGCGGATGCTGTTCTCGTCCCTGTGCGACGCGGACTTCCTGGACACGGAGGCCTTCTACGACGCGTCCCGGGTCGAAGCGCGGCGCGTCGGCGCGACGTTGGAGCAGCTCGCGCGAGCGCTGCGGGCCTTCATGGACCAGAAGCAGAGCGGTGCGCCGGACACGCCGGTGAACCGGGTCCGACGCGAGGTGCTCTCGGCGGTGCTCGCGCGCGCGCCGAGTCCGCCGGGTGTCTTCAGCCTCACCGTGCCCACGGGCGGCGGCAAGACGCTGACCTCCATGGCGTTCGCGCTGGAGCATGCTCGGGCACGAGGGCTTCGGCGGGTCATCGTCGCCATCCCCTACACGTCCATCATCGAGCAGAGCTCGGGGGTGTATCGGGAGGCCTTTGGCGAGCTGGGGAGCGCCGTCATCGAGCACCACTCGTCCGTGGACCCCAAGCGGGAGACGGCGCTCAACCGCGTGGCCAGCGAGAACTGGGACGCGCCGGTCATCGTCACCACCACGGTGCAGCTGTTGGAGAGCCTGTTCGCCTGTCGGACCTCGGCGTGCCGCAAGCTGCACAACATCGCCGGGAGCGTCATCGTATTGGACGAGGCGCAGACGCTGCCTCCCGCGCTGCTGACCACCATCCTGGACGGGTTGAAGACGCTGGTGGAGGACTACGGCTGCTCGGTGGTCATCTGCACCGCGACCCAGCCCGCGCTGGGCATGCGTCCTGGGTTTCCCGAGGGCTTTTTCTCGGTCCAGGAGCTGGTGCCGCCGGAGCTGAACGCCTTCGAGCGGCTGCGCCGCGTGACGGTGCGCTGGCCCGAGAGCCGCGAGCCCATGTCCTATGAGGCGCTGGCCGAGGCCGTGGCCGGCGAGCGCGATGTGCTCGCGGTGGTCCACCGTCGGGATGACGCGCGCGAGCTGTGCGCGCTGGTGGACGCGCGTGTCGGTGAGGGGACGACGCTGCACCTGTCCGCGCTGATGTGCCCGGAGCATCGCTCCAGGGTGCTGGCGGACATCCAGAAGCGGAAGCGGCGCGGGGAGCCGGTGCGACTGGTGGCGACGCAGTTGGTCGAGGCCGGCGTGGACCTGGACTTCGCCGTCGTCTACCGGAGCCTGGCGGGGCTGGACTCGCTGGCTCAGGCGGCGGGGCGCTGCAATCGCGAGGGTCGGCTGGAGACGCTCGGCGAGCTCCGTGTGTACGAGGCGAAGACGCAGCCGCCCCCCGGCGTGCCGCAGGCGGCGCTGGCGGTGACCCGGACGCTGCTGGCGCAGGACCCCGCGCTGGACCTGTTCTCACCCGACAGCTTCCGTCGGTACTTCGAGCGGCTCTACGCGAACGCGGCTCGGGATGGGAAGGGCATCCAGGAGGCTCGGGCGGCGCTCAAGTACGAAGAGGTCTCCACGAAGTTCCGGCTCGTGGAGGACGACTGGAGCGCGCCCGTGGTGGTGCCCTTCGAGGGCTGTGAGGCGGTGCTCGACGAGGTGCGGCGACTGGGGCCCTCGCGTGAGCGGCTGCGGGCCTTGCAGCGCTTCACGGTGACGGTGCCGCGCAAGCTCCGCGAGGTCTGGGTGGAGCGGGAGCTGGCGGGCGTCGCGGCGGAGACGGTGGTGTTCCTCGGGCCCGAGCATCGGTCCGCCTACGACGAGACCTTCGGGCTGCTGCGCGACCGGGTGGGAGTGCTCGACCCGGCCTTCCTCATTCCCGGCTGACGAACTTCAGGAGGTGTGTGGATGAAGACGAGCAAGCGGTTTCGCGTGCGGGCCCGAGGGCCCGTGGCCTGCTTCACCCGCCCGGAGATGAAGGCCGAGCGGGTGAGCTACGAGGTGATGACACCCTCGGCGGCGAGGGGCGTCTTGGAGGCCATCCTCTGGAAGCCGGCCATCCGCTGGCAGGTCCACGAGATCGCCGTCCTCGCGCCCGTGCGGTGGACGAGCTTCCGCCGCAACGAGGTGAACAGCCGCGCCGTGGTGGGGAAGTTCGACTACGCGGCGGACGAGGACCGCGCGCAGCGCAACACGGTGGCGCTGCGAGATGTGGACTACGCCATCACCGCGTCGTTCTCGCTCGTGGCGGGCAAGGCGGGCCCCGAGGACAACGTCCGCAAGTTCGAGGAGATGTTCGAGCGGCGGCTGGAGAAGGGGCAGTTCTTCCACGCGCCGTACCTGGGCTGCCGCGAGTTCGCCGCGCGCGTGGAGCCGATGGTGGAGGACGTCCGGCCCGTGGACCTGGAGGTCGAGCGCAGACCACTGGGGCTCGTGTTCTACGACTTCGAGTTCGGTGAAGCGACGCGCCCGCTGTTCTTCGAGGCGTCCCTGGACCGGGGCGTGCTCCACGTGCCGGGCCGGGACGAAGTGCTCAAGCAGAACGGAGGCCAGCCATGATGCTCACGGCGCTCAACGACTTCGCGCGCGAGCGCGGGTTGGTGGACGACCCGCTCTACGAGACGAAGCCCGTGGACTTCCTCATCCGCCTGAGCGCGAAGGGGAAGCTGCTGGGACTGGAGCCCACGCAGGACGAGAAGGGACGGGGCAAGCCCCTGTCGATTCCGAGACTGCCAACGCGCGCCGTGAACATCGCCGCGGGCTTCCTGGCGGACAACACCAAGTACGTCCTGGGCCATGACCCCGAGGCCCGGGAGGGCAAGGCCGACAAGGGGGCGCCACGGCTGGCTGCCTTCGTGAAGCTGGTGAAGGAGGCGGCGGCGGACACGAAGGTGCCCGAGCTGCGCGCCGTGGAGAAGTTCCTCGAGGACGACGCGGCGCGCGCGAAGGTCGTCGAGGAGCGCGCGGCGGATGAGTGGACGGGCTCGGAGTTGTTCGCCTTCGTCGTGGGCGATTCGCTCGACCCCGTGCATCAGCTCCCCGAGGTCCGTGCATGGTGGGAGAAGCGGAGCGCGCACGCCGCCGCCCAGGGCAAGGTCGGTCTGTGTCTGGTGACCGGGACCGTGGGCGTGGTGGCGCGGACCCATCCGAAGTTGAAGAACATCCCGGAGGCCCAGGGCGCGGGGGCGGCCCTGGTGTCGTTCAACGCGGACGCCTTCGAGTCGCATGGGATGGAGCAGGGAGACAACGCACCCGTCTCGCAGCAGGCCGCGCTCGGGTACGTGCTCGCGCTCAACGACCTGCTCCGCAAGTCGGAGACCCGCCGGTTCCGACAAGGCATCCAGCTGGGGGATGGCTCGGTGTTGGTGTTCTGGACCAACAGCACCGCCGAGCAGGAGAGCCAGCTGCTGGCCCTGCTCGACCCGACAGAGGAGGACCTGCGGCGCTTGCTGGAGGCGCCGCTCATCGGGCTGGAGCCGGGTGCGCTGGATGCGAGGCGCTTCTATGCCGTCACCCTCGCTGGCAACTCCGGCCGTGTCGCCGTGCGCGACTGGTTCCAGACCAGCGTCGGTGAGGTGAAGGAGAGCCTTCGCCGGTACTTCGCGGATCTGCGGCTGGGCGCGGTGGCACAGGACAAGCCCACGCCCATCTGGCGCCTGCTCAAGGCCGTCGAGGCCCCGTCTGGACGCGGGCTGAGTCCCGACGTCGCGACGCGGATGCTGGGCGCGGCGTTGAGGGGACAGCCCTTCCCGCGACAGCTGCTCTCAGCGGCGTTGGACCGTCTGCGGCTTCCCCCCTCGGACGACAAGCTCGAGCGCGAGCAGCTCCGCCTCCGCGTCGCGCTCATCAAGGCCACCCTCATCCGGCTTCCCCGCAGTGGACCCACTTCCCTGGAGGTCTCCGTGTCATTGGACAAGAGCAACACGTCCCAGTCGTATGTCCTCGGTCGGCTCTTCGCAGTGCTGGAGCGCCTGCAGGGCGCGGCGCTGGGCGACATCAACGCCAGCATTCGTGATCGATATTTCGGTGCGGCCTCGCGCAACCCCGTCACCGTCTTCCCCCGGTTGCTCCAGCTCTCCGTGCACCACGCCTCGAAGGCGGAGGCTGGCGGCTGGTTGGAGAAGAAGAAGGGCGAGGTGATGGCGCTGCTGCCCTCGGAGAATCCCTTCCCGCCCGTGCTCTCGCTCGAGAACCAGGGGCTCTTCGCGGTGGGCTACTACCACCAGCGCGAGGATTTCTTCACGAAGCGCCCGCAGGCCGAAGGCAAGGCCGCGAAGGACGCTTCCTCCAAGTCTGACGACTGACCACCGCTTCCACGATTCCCATACGAGAGAGAGAGAACGCCATGTCCGAGCTCAAGAACCGCCACGACTTCGTCCTGCTGTTCGACGTCCAGGATGGCAACCCCAACGGAGACCCCGACGCGGGGAACCTGCCGCGCATCGACCCGGAGACGGGAGACGGCCTGGTCACGGATGTCAGCCTCAAGCGCAAGGTGCGCAACTTCATCCTGCTCACTCAGGAGAAGAAGCCCGGGTTCGACATCTTCGTGAAGGAGAAGGCCGTCCTGAACTCCACCATCGCCCAGGCCTACAAGGACCTGGGCGTCGACCTGAACGAGAAGCCCAAGAGCGACAAGGATGGCAAGAAGCGCAACACCAAGGGCGAGGCCCAGGGCTCCGAGGTGGACCAGGGCCGTGCGTGGATGTGCAAGACGTTCTTCGACGTGCGGACGTTCGGCGCCGTCATGTCCACGGGCGCCAACGCGGGACAGGTCCGCGGGCCGGTGCAGCTCACGTTCGCCCGCTCCGTGACGCCCATCGTCTCGCTGGAGCACTCCATCACCCGCATGGCCGTGGCCACCGAGGCGGAGGCGGAGAAACAGGGCGGCGACAACCGCACCATGGGGCGGAAGAACACGGTGCCGTACGGGCTCTACCGCGCGCATGGCTTCGTCTCGCCGCACCTGGCGAAGCAGACGGGCTTCAGCTCGGGGGACCTGGACCTGCTGTTCAAGGCCTTCCTGAACATGTTCGAGCTGGACCGCAGCGCGGCGCGCGGCCTGATGTCCATGCGCAAGGTCATCGTGTTCAAGCACGGCTCGGAGCTGGGCAATGCGCCCGCGCACGCGCTGTTCGACCGGGTGCAGGTGACGCCCGTGAACGGGGAGAAGCCCGCGCGCTCGTTCAAGGACTACACGGTGAAGGTGGACACCGCGAAGCTGCCGCAGGGCATCGAGGTGATGGAACTGGCGGGATGACCTCCGCTCGCGAGACGTGGGTGGCGCTGTCCGCCTTGCAGCACCTGTTGTTCTGTGAGCGGCAGGCGGCGCTCATCCACGTGGAGCAGCTCTGGCGGGAGGATGTGCGCACCGCGACGGGGCGGCTGCTACATGAGCGGGTGGACCTGCCCGGGCATGATGCTCGGCCCGGGCGGCGCGTGGAGCGCGCGGTGCGGCTGGGGTGTGAGCGGCTGCGATTGGTGGGGCGCGCGGACCTGGTGGAGTACCACCCGGAGGCCTCGAGCCCCACCGGGTGGCGGCCGTATCCCGTGGAGGTGAAGCGGGCGAAGCGCAAGTCACACGAGGCGGACTGTGTGCAGCTCTGTGCCCAGGCGCTGTGCCTGGAGGAGATGCACGGTGTCCCTGTTCCCGAGGGCGCGCTGTTCCATGGCGCGCAGCATCGGCGGCAGGTGATTGTGCTGGATGCGCGGCTGCGGGCCCGGACGGAGGAGGCGGTGGCTCGGATGCATGAGCTGCTGGCGCGGGGGAGCGTGCCCGTGGTGGCGAGGGCTCCGAAGTGTGAGTCGTGCTCGCTGGAGCCGCTGTGCCTGCCGCACGTCACGGCGGGACAGCGGCGTGCCTCCGAGCATCTGCGGCGGATGGTGGACCTGGAGGAGGTGTCGTGACCACCGCGCTCAATACGCTGTTCATCACCGTGGAGGGCACCCGCCTGAACAAGGAAGGGGAGCGGGTGGTGGTGACGGTCCAGGACGTGAAGAAGGCGGAGGTGCCGCTGCGACACCTGCGCTCGGTGGTGTGCCTGACTCGGGCCTGGATGACGCCGGAGCTGTTGGAGAGCTGTGTGGAGGCGGGCATCCACGTGTCCTTCTTCGGGATGACGGGGCGCTTCCTGGCGCGCGTCGAGGGGCTTCCTGGGGGAAATGTGCTGCTGCGCCGCGAGCAGTATCGCGCGGCGGATGATGGGGGGAGGACGCTGGCCATCGCTCGGGCGATGGTGGTGGGGAAGGTGAGCAACGCGCGGCAGTTTCTCCTGCATGCGAAGCGGGACGCGGCGGCGGAGCAGGCGCAGCCGTTGGAGGAGGCGGCGCGGAAGCTCGCCGAGCACTTGCGTGCGGTGGGGCGAGCGGAGGAACTGGAGCAGGTGCGCGGGCTGGAGGGCATCGCGGCCCGGGACTACTTCGAGGTGTTCCCGAGCCTGCTCAAGGGCGGGGCGCGACGGTTCGGGTTCGATGGGCGCAACCGGCGGCCTCCGAGGGACCCGCTGAACGCGCTGCTGTCGTTTGGTTATGCGCTGCTGGCGCAGGACTGCTCGGGGGCATTGGCGGGAGTGGGGCTGGACCCGGCGGTGGGGTTTCTTCATGAGGACCGGCCGGGGCGGCTGTCGCTGGCGTTGGACTTGATGGAGGAGCTGCGTGCGCCCGTGGTGGACCGGCTGGTGTTCTCGCTGGTGAACCGTGGGCAGCTCAAGCCGGAGGACTTCAAGGAGGAGGCCGCGGGTGCGGTGATGCTGCGGGACGAGGCGCGCAAGGCGTTCCTCGTGGCGTACCAGGCGGCGAAGCAGGTGGAAGTCCAGCATGTCTTCCTGGGGCAGCAGACGAGCTGGGGGCTGGTGCCGCACCTGCAGGCGTTGTTGCTGGCGAGGACCCTTCGAGGGGAGTTGGACGGATATCCTCCGTTCGCGGTGCGCTGATGCGGAAGGTCACCGTGCTCGTCTGCTACGACGTCCAGGTGAGTGACCCGACGGGACCCAAGCGGCTCCGGCGGATGGCTCGGATGTGCAAGGACCATGGGGTCCGGGTGCAGTACTCGGTGTTCGAGTGTGTTCTGGAGCCGAAGGACTGGGTCGTGCTGCGCGCACGGCTGCTCTCGGAGATGGATGCGGAGAGCGACAGTCTGCGGTTCTACTTCTTGAGCGAGGATGTCGCTCGGAAGACGGAGCACCATGGCACGCGGATTCCATTGGATGTCGAGGGGCCGCTCATCCTGTGAGCGGCTTGCCTGCCCTGACTGGGGCGCGCGAACCTGTCCCGGTGCGTGCTTCGTCGGAGGTTCGCGCTCTTTGAAATCTCCAATAGTCGTAGGGAGTTATGTCGTGTGGACCGGGAATGTGGACTGGGTGGACTGTCCTGTGGACCCAGGTTCGCGCGGACCGGCCGGATTCCCGAGTGATTGTGGTAGTTTGGACGGGCAGGGTCGCTCCTCGTGACCGGGAGGAGCGTGGATTGAAACCCGCCAAATCCAGACACGCAGGCGCGTGTCTCTGGTCGCTCCTCGTGACCGGGAGGAGCGTGGATTGAAACTTCCCGTGCCCGCGCCCACTCATCGCCAACTGGGTCGCTCCTCGTGACCGGGAGGAGCGTGGATTGAAACAACACTGGCTCGTTCGTGAACATCGCCCAGGCCACGTCGCTCCTCGTGACCGGGAGGAGCGTGGATTGAAACTTGTCGCCGGGCACCACCTTGCGAATGAAGACGAGTCGCTCCTCGTGACCGGGAGGAGCGTGGATTGAAACCCGCGCAGTAGGAAGCTGCCCTCAGGGGGAGGTGCTCGTCGCTCCTCGTGACCGGGAGGAGCGTGGATTGAAACCTCTACCCACAGATTCAGCATGCCGTTGCCCAGGAGCGTCGCTCCTCGTGACCGCGAGGAGCGTGGGTTGAAACTGGAGATGGAAGAGGAGGAAGCGTGAACTTCATGGTCGCTCCTCGTGACCGCGAGGAGCGTGGGTTGAAACGGGCCGAGGTCGTAGACGCCTCTGCCGGGGCTCGTCGCTCCTCGTGACCGCGAGGAGCGTGGGTTGAAACGCTGGGACGTAGCAGCGCGGAGTGAGCCCCGTCAGTCGCTCCTCGTGACCGCGAGGAGCGTGGGTTGAAACGGGTGTTGCTACGGCGGTGCTGCGACTACGTCGTCGCTCCTCGTGACCGCGAGGAGCGTGGGTTGAAACGCCCACGTCTCGGTGAAGTCGGCCGCGTCGGCCAGGTCGCTCCTCGTGACCGCGAGGAGCGTGGGTTGAAACGATGGGGTCTGGGCGCTCTCCGAGCACGCTGAGGTCGCTCCTCGTGACCGCGAGGAGCGTGGGTTGAAACTTGAGGTTGGCCAGCGTGCGCTCGCTGTCCACGAAGGTCGCTCCTCGTGACCGCGAGGAGCGTGGGTTGAAACACCTTGACGGCCATGCCCACCGAGAAGGGGCGAGTCGCTCCTCGTGACCGCGAGGAGCGTGGGTTGAAACCCTTTGGCCTCCAGTGCATTTTTCTCAGCCCGGGTCGCTCCTCGTGACCGCGAGGAGCGTGGGTTGAAACCGCCAAATCCACATTGAGCGCTGCGCCCTAAATGGTCGCTCCTCGTGACCGCGAGGAGCGTGGGTTGAAACCTCGTGGTGGGCACTGCGGAGGGCCCGAGTCAGGTCGCTCCTCGTGACCGCGAGGAGCGTGGGTTGAAACGCCCTCGGCGTCCGTCAGCGGGCCGTCAGGCGGCGTCGCTCCTCGTGACCGCGAGGAGCGTGGGTTGAAACTGACGAGGACAGCACCGTCGTCATCAGCCTGCTGTCGCTCCTCGTGACCGCGAGGAGCGTGGGTTGAAACGTCTGCTGCTGCATCTGGGCATTCGCGAGGTTCGGTCGCTCCTCGTGACCGCGAGGAGCGTGGGTTGAAACGGCCTGCCGCACCAGGGCGCGCCTGACGGTGCGTCGCTCCTCGTGACCGCGAGGAGCGTGGGTTGAAACCTTCCCCGCAGTCTCCAGCCTGGCGCGGGGCCGTCGCTCCTCGTGACCGCGAGGAGCGTGGGTTGAAACGTTGTAGAAGTCCTGCGCCATGACGAAGTCCGGGCGTCGCTCCTCGTGACCGCGAGGAGCGTGGGTTGAAACGGCGTGAAACCGGCCTCACGCATGCCGGCCTTGTCGCTCCTCGTGACCGCGAGGAGCGTGGGTTGAAACTCACGCAACATGGGGCGGATGAGGTCCCACGTCCGTCGCTCCTCGTGACCGCGAGGAGCGTGGGTTGAAACCACTCCGGGCAGCGGCGGCGCGTCGCGGCCTTCTGTCGCTCCTCGTGACCGCGAGGAGCGTGGGTTGAAACACCTCGACGCGGTACAGGGCGTACTTGTCCTTGAGTCGCTCCTCGTGACCGCGAGGAGCGTGGGTTGAAACATCGCGGGGGACAGCGACTCCACCGCCCGGAAGTCGCTCCTCGTGACCGCGAGGAGCGTGGGTTGAAACTCTGCGGCGCGGGCGCGCGCGTCAGCGATTGAAGTCGTCGCTCCTCGTGACCGCGAGGAGCGTGGGTTGAAACTGGCTCGACACGCTCAGCATGAGCCGCGCTCTGTCGCTCCTCGTGACCGCGAGGAGCGTGGGTTGAAACAAGGCCGGCGACGCCTTCTCCTTCGCGACCACGGTCGCTCCTCGTGACCGCGAGGAGCGTGGGTTGAAACTGCGCCAGAGGTGGAGGAGTTGGTGGACGCGAAGGTCGCTCCTCGTGACCGCGAGGAGCGTGGGTTGAAACCAGACGACGTGCGTTTCGGACTCCGCGCCGTCAGTCGCTCCTCGTGACCGCGAGGAGCGTGGGTTGAAACTCCCCCACCTCGGACAGCGCCGCGCGCAGCGGCAGTCGCTCCTCGTGACCGCGAGGAGCGTGGGTTGAAACTGGAGCTCCGCCCGAGCCGGGCGCGGCACCATGTCGCTCCTCGTGACCGCGAGGAGCGTGGGTTGAAACATGAGGTAGCCGGTGAACACCTTCTCCCCGTCCAGTCGCTCCTCGTGACCGCGAGGAGCGTGGATTGAAACACCCGTACATCCACTCGAGGCAGTGCCACGTGGTCGCTCCTCGTGACCGCGAGGAGCGTGGGTTGAAACTCGAGTCCCTCCGGTGACCGCATGGGCCCAGGAAGTCGCTCCTCGTGACCGCGAGGAGCGTGGGTTGAAACCATGCCGCTCGGTCGGGGTAGTCCGCCGCCATCGTCGCTCCTCGTGACCGCGAGGAGCGTGGGTTGAAACAATGATAGGCGCAGCCTCGCGCGTCGCTTGGGCCGTCGCTCCTCGTGACCGCGAGGAGCGTGGGTTGAAACGTCAGCTCGCGCTTGATGTTCATCGCCTCCTGGGTCGCTCCTCGTGACCGCGAGGAGCGTGGGTTGAAACTGTACCACGGGGATGCACAGGCGCGCGGCCTCCGTCGCTCCTCGTGACCGCGAGGAGCGTGGGTTGAAACAGCTGCGCCTCCTGCTTCGCCGCCAGCTTGGGGGGCGCTCCTCGTGACCGCGAGGAGCGTGGGTTGAAACACCAGCAGAGGTAGAATTCAGGCGAAGTTGAAGGTCGCTCCTCGTGACCGCGAGGAGCGTGGGTTGAAACATCGGCGGCGTCTACGGCAGCCTCAACCAGCAGGGTCGCTCCTCGTGACCGCGAGGAGCGTGGGTTGAAACAGGGCCTCAAGCTCATCGTCGGTCAGCATCGGAAGTCGCTCCTCGTGACCGCGAGGAGCGTGGGTTGAAACTCAGGCGGGAGGCGCGTCAGTTTCTCGTACAGCGTCGCTCCTCGTGACCGCGAGGAGCGTGGGTTGAAACACGTGTCACCGGCCGATACGGCGTTGTCGAGAAGTCGCTCCTCGTGACCGCGAGGAGCGTGGGTTGAAACGCGCGCGCGGCCTTGTGCGCCGCGAGGTCCTTCGGTCGCTCCTCGTGACCGCGAGGAGCGTGGGTTGAAACATGTTGTTCGCACCGGCCGAGGCGGGCGGACGCCTGTCGCTCCTCGTGACCGCGAGGAGCGTGGGTTGAAACGCACCGTCCTCCGCGCCGAGTGTCTCGGCGCGGTCGCTCCTCGTGACCGCGAGGAGCGTGGGTTGAAACCCCGGGCCCGCGTTGCACAAGCTGCGCTCAGGTGGTCGCTCCTCGTGACCGCGAGGAGCGTGGGTTGAAACCAGGAGGAGATTCGCAGCATGCGCCCGGGGCAGTCGCTCCTCGTGACCGCGAGGAGCGTGGGTTGAAACCACTGGTCACGGCCGCCACGCCCAGGTGTCGGCGTCGCTCCTCGTGACCGCGAGGAGCGTGGGTTGAAACCACTCGGCGGGGAAGCGGTCCACGCGCGAAGGTGCGAAGTCGCTCCTCGTGACCGCGAGGAGCGTGGGTTGAAACTTGACCACTTGGCGCGCCTCGACCGCGCCGGAGGTCGCTCCTCGTGACCGCGAGGAGCGTGGGTTGAAACTCCGTCTCCGCTACCACCTCCCCATGCACCATGGTGTCGCTCCTCGTGACCGCGAGGAGCGTGGGTTGAAACTGGTTCGCGGTGCCCACGTCCTTGGCGCCCCGCGTCGCTCCTCGTGACCGCGAGGAGCGTGGGTTGAAACTCAGCGGTCAATGCTCATATCCGGGCGCTGTCCGTCGCTCCTCGTGACCGCGATGAGCGTGGGTTGAAACCCATGTCGAATGCGACCAAGCAGTACACGTCCACGTCGCTCCTCGTGACCGCGAGGAGCGTGGGTTGAAACTCCCCCTCGCCGCACCAGCGATGAAACGTGGTGTCGCTCCTCGTGACCGCGAGGAGCGTGGGTTGAAACACGTGCTCGGGGCGGTCGAGGGCGCGGAACAGCAGTCGCTCCTCGTGACCGCGAGGAGCGTGGGTTGAAACCAGCGAGTCGGGGCACCTCATGGGCGGCCCCCGCAGTCGCTCCTCGTGACCGCGAGGAGCGTGGGTTGAAACAACGCCGGGGCGACCGAGGCCGACATTTGGCCCGTCAGTCGCTCCTCGTGACCGCGAGGAGCGTGGGTTGAAACTTCTACGTGGCCAAGGCCTCCCGCTCCGAGCGCGGTCGCTCCTCGTGACCGCGAGGAGCGTGGGTTGAAACGATGACGTCGAACGCGGCGTCGCCGGGATCCACCGACAGTCGCTCCTCGTGACCGCGAGGAGCGTGGGTTGAAACGTGACCCCAAGGTCATGGCCGAAATCATCGAGGGTCGCTCCTCGTGACCGCGAGGAGCGTGGGTTGAAACTCTTGCATGCGTCTCTCCCGGCTGACGGTGGCGTCGCTCCTCGTGACCGCGAGGAGCGTGGGTTGAAACGCAATGGCGTCAAGCAACTCGGACTCAATGGGCGTCGCTCCTCGTGACCGCGAGGAACGTGGGTTGAAACACGGACCGCATCCTCGCGGAGAACGCCGGGCTGTCGTCGCTCCTCGTGACCGCGAGGAGCGTGGGTTGAAACCGGTTCCGGGGCCATCTGTCTTTGGCCCGCGTTTGTCGCTCCTCGTGACCGCGAGGAGCGTGGGTTGAAACCTCGATGTGGAGCCAGTCGTGCTGTTGCGTGCGTCGGGTCGCTCCTCGTGACCGCGAGGAGCGTGGGTTGAAATATCACGGACGCGGGCAACGAAATCCTGGTGAAGTCGCTCCTCGTGACCGCGAGGAGCGTGGGTTGAAACTCCATGTCCAGCCAGAGCGTGAGCTGCACCTGTCGCTCCTCGTGACCGCGAGGAGCGTGGGTTGAAACCAGGCGTCATCGTTCGACACAATCGGCTCGTCGTCGCTCCTCGTGACCGCGAGGAGCGTGGGTTGAAACGGTGCGCCGGCCCGGTGGCACCACCACGAACTGTCGCTCCTCGTGACCGCGAGGAGCGTGGGTTGAAACCAGCACGCTGGTTAGAATGCCCTGCAGATGGGGTCGCTCTCCGTCACGGCAGAGAGCCTGAGGCGCATGCCTCAACCAGATGATCTAAGGTCCAATGTCGGAGAGGGGATGGCGCGATTCTTCTGGGTAGACGAAGACAACGCGGTCGTGCGCCGGCATGGCGGTGAGGTTCATGGCGGGCGCAAGTGGAAGCTCCCTGGGTTGCTGCGGTGCCCGACGTGTGATGCCACGTGGAGTGGCTCCGGACATTTCTTCCCTGGCGTGGACCTGTCCTCGCTGCCAGAGCGTCGTGAACTCGAGAGGGCGAGGCCCGAGCCTCTTCCCGAGCTCGACCGCTTGCGTGCGCTGGTTCGCCCCTTCACCCCCTCAGGTGCCGCACTGCCTCCCGGAACAGGCTTCGGACCGCTGGAGGGAACGGGATTCGGAAAGCTCCCGGCGTTTGCCTGGGTCGTCGAGGTGCTGCTCGTCCACCAGCAAGCCCTGGAGATGCTCCAGGCGGAAGGTCTCCGAGGTCTCCAGGGGTTCCCTGCCGAGCTGAGGTTCCGACAGAAGAATCCACCAGCTCTGGTCGAGCTGCAGGCTCCGCCACTGGGACGACTGCACCCGGATTGCTTTCCTCCGAGTCATCCTCCCCCATGCCCGACCTGTGGTCGGCTGGGACTCCGGCGGCCTGATGAGCCCATCCTGGAGGCGGCTTCTCTTCCCACGGACATCGACCTGTTCCGTGTGGGCAACTTCGCCACGATGGTCATTGGCACCTCGCGCTTCAAGGAGGCAGTCGAACAACTCGGGCTCGATGGCCTCACCTTCCGCGAACTCCCCCTTCGTTGAGGCTCGTTCGGGAGACCGCGTGGGACTGTGCGAGGATGTCAGCCGCCTTCTCGACTCCAGGTCGTGGGCTTTGGCGCTCGATTGTTCCCAGCGAGGGGTGGTGGATGTCCGGTGAGAACTTCTACGACCTGGGGATTGCGGACCTCCCTCAGTGGGTCCTGGAGCTGCCTGTTCTGGCTGCTGGTGGCGAGTTGGAAGACCCCTGGATGTTCGGAGATGGAAGGCACCTTCCCGACCCAGGACCGCTGAGGAGCAGACCGTTTCGTGATGGACCGCAGCGGTCTTTCTCCGTGGCGAACGCAGGGCGAACTCCTATCGCGGATGAACAGGTCGCGAGGGTCTTTCTCACGCTGGCCCCAGACGACGTCCAGGCCTTCCTCATCGAGGTCGAGGGCGCGAAGACGGCGCTCTACATCATCAATGCAACCCGGTGCTTCAATTGCGTCGATGAGGAGAGCTCCTTGGAAGTGCAGCGCTACCCTCCAGAGGATGTCGCGCCTGAAAGGGTGGGGATGTACCGCGCTATTCACGGGCTGCGCATCGACCCGTCCAGGACAGCGGGAGCCCGTGTCTTCCGGCTACAGGGCTACTCCTCCGCGTTCATTGTCTCCGAGGAGATCAAGAGTGCATTGGAGGAAGTCGGGAATCTTGGAGTGACGTTCGAGCGCGTCACTGGACCGCGCTGAAGACGGATGAAGGTGGGGACACATGGGGCGGTTCTTCTGCATCGGTGAAGACACGGAGACCGTGGCCGGATACGGCGGGAGCTTCAATGCCGAGCATCGGTGGTTCCTGCCCGGAGTGAAGGACTGTCCCGGCTGTCGCGCGAGCTGGAGTGACCTCGGCTGCTCCTACCCCAGTGTCGACCTGTCCCCCATCGCGGAGCACCGCTCGTTCGAGGAGAACAGGTCCGAACCCTTCACGGAGTTCGTGCGACTGCGTGAGCTCGTCCGCCCGCTGCTCCCTCCCGGTTCCCCACTGCCTCCAGGCACGGAGCTCGGTCCCCTCACCGGCAAGGCGCTCGGGAAGTTCCCTTCGTTCTCCTGGTTCATCGCTTCGCTCGTCGTGAACCTCGGGGACCTGGAATCACTCCAGGAACAGGGACTGACAGGACTCGTCGGTCACCCCACCGCGCTGACGGCGCGTCAGAAGCCCGTGACGGACCTGGTGGAACTCGAGGTCCTCTCTCGCGGCTCCCTGCATCCCGCTTGCTTCCCTCGGAACACACTCGCGCCTTGCTCGACCTGCGGTCGGCTCGCGCTCCGTCGTCCCGACAAGCCCATCCTCGACGCGGCCTCACTGCCCACCGACCTGGACCTGTTCCGCCTCACGAACTCCTCCGCGCTGCTCATCGTCACCGAGCGCTTCAAGGACGCTGTCGAAGCGCTGGGACTCGATGGCCTCACCTTCGCCGAAGTGACCTCACGCTGAACCGCCCCAGGGGCGCAGGAACGCCTCCGTCTGCTCAAGGATGAAGGGCAGGGACGCGGTCAGCTCGTGGCCGTCGTCCACCTCCACCAGCTTCACGTTGCGACGGCCCTGGGCCCACCGGCGCGAGTTGGCGATGTCACACGTGTCGTCCGCGCGCCCATGGATTAACAGCGTGGGCACCCTCACGTCGGGCCAGTTCCCCAGGCG
Organism: Myxococcus sp. AS-1-15; assembly: GCF_020037055.1. Lineage (NCBI taxonomy): Bacteria > Pseudomonadati > Myxococcota > Myxococcia > Myxococcales > Myxococcaceae > Myxococcus > Myxococcus sp. AS-1-15. The sequence continues at coordinate 345,171 of NZ_JAIQDF010000008.1, forward strand.
CTCGTCCAACGCCAGCGCGTCCTCGACGAAGCCCCAGTGGACTTTCGACGTGCGCTTCTCCACGAAGTCCTCCGTCGGAATCCAGCCCGTCGTCCGCCAGTGCTCCCAGAGCGCCTCGCCCATCCGCTTTCGCAGCTGCGTCACGATGTGGAACGCCGGCGCCATCAACACCAGGCCACACACCCGCGCGTCCTCCGCCGCGACTCTCGCCGCCGTCAGCCCTCCCAGGCTCGAACCCAACAACACCACCCGGTCCTGCTTCCCACCCAGCGCCGCTCTCACCGTGTCCGTGATGGCGCTCAGCTTCAGCTCCTCGAACGAGGGCACCCGCAGGTTCAACCGCTCGATGTGGACGCCCAACGGCTCGAAGTGGCGGCTCAACGCCAGACCCTTCGTCGAGTTCGGGCCGGACGCGAAGCCATGCAGATACATGAAGCGAGGAGCCAGGGGCGCGGGCGCTGGAGGAAGGTCGCTCATGTCCTCCACTGTAACGTCGCCCCGGGCCCCCGGCTCAGGTGATTCCCCGGTCACTTCACCTCACGCGCGAGCCTCGAGTCCCACGGGCACCAATGGCCACCCGGCAGGAACGCGCCCCCCGCCTCGTCCAGGTGGTCCTCCACGTACGTCATGTTCGCGTCGCAGACCTCGATGGCCACCTCGAAGAAATTGATGGTCGACGGGTCCAGGTGGAACGAGAACCTCGGGTTGTACGGCTGGGTCCGCTTCATGATGCGCCCATGCACGTGGATTCGGTTCTTCTCCTCGCCGGAGAGAATCCTCCGGGCGTGGGCAATCGTGTTCTCGTCCGTCAGCTCGATGACGAACTCGACACCGGGGGAGCTCGGCTGCGTGAAGGCGAAGCGGGCGGCGTTGGCCATGGGGCGACTCCTGTGAGGGTGAGGAGCGCCGATGTAGAGGCCCTTCAACTCCCTCACCACGCGCCCGCAGGGCAGGTGTGGAGAACCGGTGCATTCCTCGCGCTCCCCCGCAGCCTTTTCGACAGCGGGCCACTCACCCTCGCGGCTTGCGTCGCCTCGCGAGACGAGCCGCGTGCTCCGGATTCAACATCTTCACGTACGCCAGCATCCCGTCGATGCGCGCGCGCTGCTTCGCGTCCCCGCCGTCCTCCTGGTGGATCATCGCCCGCAGCTTGCGCCGCTCCTCGCGAGACAGCCCGAGCCCCGCGTTCACCGTCACGCCCGTGACGCGCTGTCGTCCACCCCGACGCTGCACCCGCGTCTTCGCGGCGTTCACCTCGAAGCCCTCGTCCCTCACGTACCTCGCGGCGAGCGCTCGCACCTTCTCCATCGCCCCCACGTCATCCCCGGAGAACGTCAGGTCATCCGCGTAGCGCGTGTACGTCGCCCCATACCTCCGCGCCAGCCCCGCGAGCCGCCGGTCCAAGCGCATCACCACCGCGTTGCACAGCCCGGGGCTCGTCGGCGCGCCCTGCACGCACGAGCGCGGCCCCACCGGCACGTGGAACACCGTCCCCTCCACCTCTACCGGCTGCCGCTCCGCCTCCGTCATCAACACCGCCAGCGTCGCCGCCACCGGATAGCCATACCCCAACGCGAGCAGCAGCCCGCGCACCCGCCCCACCGTGACCGACGGGAAGAAGTCCTTCACGTCCAGCTTCAACACCACCCGACGCCCCACGTGCGGCGCCGCGCCCGTCTTGATGGAGCGCCCCGACACGAAGCCGTGCGCGTGCTCGCTGCAAGGCAGCTTCGCCACCAGCAACGTCAGGAGCCGACGCTGCACCGCCTTGAGCTTGCGCTTGGGCGCATGCAGCAGCCGCGTGCCCCCCGAGCGCTTCGGCACCGAGAACGTCACGTAGTGCGACACCCGCTCCCGGACCCGGTGTGTCGCGTAGTGCCGGAGCTGGCCCACGGTGAGCTCCAGCGCCGCCGCCACGTCCTCCTCCGTCCGCCACACCGGCAGCCCGTAGCGCGTCAGCTGTGCCTCGTCCGTCAGCAGGTCGCGCACGTCGCGGTTGCGCGTGCGGAACGTCGTGGAGAAGAAGCGCCGCGCCTCACCCCGGGTCATCAGGGGCTTGCGGCCCGGGGTGTAGACGCGCCTGCCCTTGGGCAGGAGTCGCGCGTCCCGGATGATTTCGCGCCGGTGTCCGGGCTTCAGCGGGCCCGAGGTGGCCACCGTCTCCCGCACCACGTCCGCCGCGCGTCCGCTCGCGTCGCGCGTGGAGGCGTCGAGCCGCGAGACATCCCGCGTCACCGGCTTCGGGGTGAAGAGCCCCTTGAACCAACCCAGCGTCGAGTCGAACCAGCTCATGGTGCTCCGGGAGGGGCCAGGGGACGACCTGCGAGGCGCTGGACCCGGGGCTCCCTGCGTTCCGTACGCAGGGACCCTGGAGAAGAAGTGGGGACAAAACACCGCCGCGGCGAAACACCGCGGCACCGACGGCTCATCTGTGAGCCCCAGCCCTTCCCGTGAGCGTCACCGGTTATCGTCATCGCCGCCGTCCTCGTCAAGCGTCTCGCCCTCGCCGTCCTGGTCGCTCCGGGCCTCGGGCCTCTCCGCCTGTCGGAGCGCCTCCAGCGCGGCCTCCGAGGGCGCCGCCGAGCTCGCCCGCTCCTTGCGCCGTGCCTTCGCCACCCGCAGCAGCGCGAGCAGGTGCGCGCACGGCCCGTGGTTCATCAGGTTCTCGCGGAAGAACTCGCACTTGCACGTGCCGAACAGCAGCCGGTCCTCGTCGTTCAGCACCAGCTCCACGGCGGTCTGCGGACCCACGCTCCCGTGCACCACCCAGTCGCGATGCACGACCTCGCGCAGCACGTGGCCCTCGGGCGTCGGCAGCTTGCGCACCTTGCGCGTCTCGCGCACGTCCTCGCTCGTCACGACCACCTGGCCCACCGCCGTCAACCGCTCCGCCTCCTCGCGCCTCGGGTCCGGCGGATACATCCGTCCCAGGTCCACCGGCGTCGCGAACAGCTCACGGTGACGCCAGCGCCGCGCCTCGACGTCGAACATCACCCGTCCCGCCGCGCACTGCGCCGCCAGCGCTGTCGCCACTCGCGCCTTGTCCGCGCCCAGGGCCTGAACGACCTCCTCCGTGGACGCGTGGAAGCGCTCGCGCAAGAGCCCGAGCACGCGTGCCGCCAGCGCCTCGTCCCGCTCGGGCTCCAGGAGCAGGTCCATCCCCGCCGTGCCTGTCCACCGGTTCGCCGTCCACCCGGACAGCCCCAGCACGAAGCGCACGCGCGGCCCCAGGTGCACGCTGTAGAAGTGCGGCAGCGCGCGGCCCTTCAGGTACACGTCCACCGAGTCCGCGTACGGCAGCAGCGGCTCGAGCAAGCGCAGCCGACGCCGTCCCCACGTGCGCACCGTGCGCGGCTCCGTGTGTCCATGCACCGCGCCTCGCAGCGGCACCACCTGCTCCCAGGGCTCCAGCACCAGCCTCGCGTCCTGGTCCGGCGTGAACTCGTACCGCAGCGCTCGCGGTGACACCCGCGCCTTGGTGAACGTGAGGAAGCGCACCGCGGCGAGCAGGTCCACCGGACGCACCGTCAGCTTCGTGCCCGGCATCGCCATGCCGCCCTGGAGCTGGAGGAAGCCTCGCACCCAGTCGTCCGGCACCTCCACCTTCTGCTCGAAGCGTCCGCCCGCGCGCTCCGTGCGCACCTCGAAGCCCTCGGCGCCCACGCGCAGGTGCGTGTCCCGGCTGGTGCGCAGCTCCCCCAGCGCGGACCACAGCCACGCGGTGAAGTCCACGTTCGTCGTGCCGCAGGCCACCTCGCCCTCGGGCTCGAAGCACTCGCGGTCCACGATGACCATCCCGTACGCGCTCTGGTCCTGGCTGAACGCCTCGAAGAAGACCCGGTCCGGGTGCACGGTGATGATGGGGTCCAGCACTCCCCACCACGTCGAGGTCCACTCGTCCGAGTGCCAGATGAGCTGCCCCAGCGCCTGCAGCGCCAGTCGCAAGGGCAGCACGTCCTTCGCCACCTTCGCGTGGAAGCGCACCGGCCGGTGCTGGTCCACTGACAGGCCCAACAGTGAGCGCTCGCGCGTGGACTCGAAGACGGAGGGCGTCGCATACGACAGGCCAAAGGTCGTCACGGCGAGGTCTCCTTCGTGGGCGCTGAGAAGACGCGGGGTGTCTCGGCGGGGCCGCGCAGCTCGGGCCAGCGCCGGAGCACCTTCGCCAGCAGCTCCACCAGCTCCTCCTTGGGATAGCGCTGGTCGGGCAGCGCGAAGGCGTCGCGCATCCGGGCGAGCAGCCTTCGCGCCGTGTCCACGTCATGCAGCGCCGCGTTGGTCAGCGCGCCGAAGGCCATCAGCCGCGTGCGACGGTGCAGGGGCCGCAGGAGCGCGGCCTGGAGCACGTCCGTGTTGCTCGCGGCGAGCTCACGCGCGCGCGGGGCGTCGCGACCGAGCAGCCGGAACGCGAGCGCCTGCACGTGAATCTGCGGCGACTCCAGCAGGTCCCTCACCGCGCGCGGGTCCGCGAGGTAGAGGTCATCCGAGCGCATGAGCAACAGCCGCGCGAGCCGGTTCTGCGACAGGAGCGTCTTGTCCGCCCAGATGGCGTACGCCGGTATCGCCCCGAGCACGTTGGCGGCGCGGCGCGCGAAGACGCCGTCCTCCTTCGGCAGCTCCTCGTAGTGCGTGGCGAGCGCGTCCAGGACCCGAACCCACTCGCGCTGACGCTTGTTGCCCGCGTGCGTGGGCTGGGCCTGCGTCGCCGCGCGGCTGGCGAGGAAGTCCAGCAGCTCCTCGTCCCGGCGCTCCAGCGCGCGCCCCACCAGCTCCGGGTACGACGAGCGCCAGCCGGAGGACACGTGCATGCGGAACGGTCCGCGGAGCAGCTCCGGGAAGCGCGCGTACAGCATCACCGCCGTGGGGTCCGTCAGCGGCAGCACGCGGGTGACGCCGAGGCCGGGCCGGTTCCACTCGCCGCCGGTGCCCGCGACCTGGAGCAGCCGCCCGCGCGTCACCGCCGGGTCCGCCTTCGCGTCGTGCACCAGCTTGAGCACCTCCTGGTCGAAGGTCTCCGCCGTCGCCGACGTGCGCAGCGCCGCGCCCCACACGTCCTCCCAGCCGCGCACCCGGCACAGCTCCAGCAGGTCCGGCAGGCCCTTGGCGTTCTTGGCTCTGGCGCGAAGGCCGGCCCAACGCGGGAAGACCGTGGACAGGTGCGCGAGCAGGTAGGGCACCACGTCGCGCCCGCGCTTCTCCGCCAGCTCCACGAAGACCTCCGCCGCTCCCGTCGGCGCGACGTCCGGGTGGTGCTCCTCCAGCGCGCGCACCAGCGCCTGGGAGTCCTTCACCGACTGCGTGAGCGCGAACACGTCCGCGCGCCACGCGTCCTCGGTGACGAGCCGGCGATAGAGGGCCCAGGCGAGCTCGGTGTCGCCGCGCGCGAGCAGCCGCTCCCGCAGCGTGGTCCACATCGCGTGCTGCTTCTCCTGGGGAACCCCGGGACCCCACGCGAAGGGCAGGCGTTGACGGATGAAGGGCCGCGCCAGCTCCGCGTCCACGTCATCCAGCGCGAGCGCCGTCGCCTCGTCGAGGCGCCCCGTCTCCACGTCCAGCTTGGTCAGCACCAGCTGCCGGGCCGCCCGCGTCCTGGCATCACGGAAGCGCTGGGTGAGGTCCTCGCGCCAGCGGGCCTCGGCCTTCTTCAGGCCCAGGCCCTGCTGCCGCCACTCGTACAGCCGACGGAAGACCTCCACGTCGTCGTGGCGGTCCGCGTCCGCGAGCCACGTCTCCAGCGCGGCGGCGTTCTCGCCCTGCCAGGGGTCCACCCACTTCCCGGTCGCGGTGAGGTTGCCCACCCTCAGCCACGACAGGATGAGCGGACGGAACAGCACGCGGTCCCGCACGTGCAGCGACGGGCCCCACAGCCAGGAGAACTCCCGGAACCAGGGCCGCTGCGCGAGCGCCTCCAGCTGTGCGCGCAGCTCCGCGTTGGACTGTCTGCGCGCGAAGGTGCTCCGGATGGCGGCGTCCATCTCCCGCGCCTCGCGTCGTCTGCGCTGCTCCCAGCTCTCGCTCACACGTGGAGGTCTACACCGTCCGGCCGAGGGTGCGCACGATGGAAGGTGAGGCTCAGAAGCGGACCACCGGACCGACAATCACGGACTGGAGGAGCTTGGCGCACTCGTTCACCGACTCGCGCGTGAGCTTCACGTCGCAGAACTGGAACGCGGTGGCGGCGGAGATGCCCCAGCGCGAGCTGAACCAGCCATCCACGCCCACGCGGAAGGCCATGCTCGTGGTGTCCACGTTCTTGCGCAGGAAGGTGCCGAACTCGTCCGGCGCGAAGGTGCTGCCCCAGCTCTTCGACAGCCTGGCGCCCACCCACGGGTTGATGGGCTTGTCCCGGAAGAAGCGCAGCCGCGCCTCGATTCCCACCGCCTTGTAATCCAGTTGCGTCCGCTCCAGGCGGTCCTGCCGGGCCGCGTCCCGCAGCTCGTTGCCCCACGTCTCGGAGACCTCCGCGAGCAGGCCGATGGACAGCCCCGGCGGCGACTCCACGCCCAGGTAGCCGTGCAGCGCGGGGCCCTTCGCGCGCAGGTCGCTCAGGTGGTCCAGGGTGATGCCCGCTCCCAGCGACGCGTAGCCATGCCAGCCATCCGCCACCGCTTGCGTGCCCACACCGAGCACGCCCACCAGCGCCACCCACTTCGACATCTTTTTCATGGAACGCAGTCTATGTCCGACCTGACGCCGGGGCATGAAGAGGTGTGTCGTGTCATGAAGGCCGGTGGCGTCCCGTCACGAAGGCGCCCCCGGTCGGCCTGGGTGGGCGACCTGGCCATTCCTCTCGCGCTGGAATCCCGGCACCGCGAGGCAGGCGTGTGTCGACTGGAGGGTGTCCGGGGACTCTTCGCGCCGGCCAAGTCCGGCGGTTAGGCTTTCGTGCATGTCCGTCACCTTCGAAGCCGCGGCCAGCGCCGTCCGCGATGCCCTCTCCGACGCGGGTCGGGGGCTGGTCGAGCGCGAGGCCATGGTGGAGCTCATCGCGCTGTCCGCCGTCGCCGGTGAGCACCTGCTCGTCATCGGGCCGCCCGGCACCGCCAAGAGCGAGGCCGTCCGTCGCACCGCTCGCGCGCTGGGCGGCTCCTACTTCGAGTACCTGCTGGGCCGCTTCACCGAGCCGTCGGAGCTGTTCGGTCCGGTGGACCTGCGCAAGCTGCGCGAGGGGCTGGTGGAGACGCAGACCACGGGCATGCTGCCGGAGGCGGACGTCGCGTTCCTCGACGAGGTCTTCCTCGGCTCCACCGCCATCCTGAACACGCTGTTGGGGTTGCTCAACGAGCGGACGTTCCGGCGGGGGCACACGCGGATGAAGTGCCCGCTGCGCGTCTGCGTGGGCGCGGCGAACGCGCTGCCGGAGGACGAGTCGCTCGCGGCGTTCGCGGACCGGTTCCTGGCGCGCATCTTCGTCGAGCCGGTGCCGGACCCGCGACTGGAGGACCTGCTCACCGGCGGCGCGATGCCGTGGGACGCGGAGGGCGGGCGGTGGGTGTCGTTGGAGACGCTCGATGTGCTCTCGCGAGCGGCGCGGGAGGCGGACCTCGCGGCCGTCCGGCCGCAGCTGGCGCATGCGCTGCGCTCGCTGCGCGCGGCGGGGCTGGGGTTGTCGGACCGGCGCGCGGTGAAGGCGCAGCGGCTGGTGGCGGCCGCTGGGGTGCTCGCGGGGCGATTGGTGCCCACGGCCTCGGATTTGTGGCCGCTGGTGTACGTGGTGCCGACGAAGGAGGGACAGGCGCTCGCGCGCGATGTGCTGCGAGAGGTGCTGGCCTCGTCGGAGAACCCGGCGCTCGCGGCGGCGGCGCTGGAGGCGAGTGCCGGTCCCCGGGCGCGCGCGCAGCGGCTCGCGCAGGCGGGACAGGCGCTGCTCGCGGAGCGGCCCGCGTCGGACTCGGCGGAGGCGCTCGCGGTCTGGCGGCTGAAGCTGGAGGGCGTGGCGCGGGAGATGGACGCGAGCTTCGCTCCGGAGTCGCTGAGCGATGACCTGAAGGTGCTGCGCGCGGGGCTCACCGAGGCGCTCGCCGTGAATGGGGCGGCGACTTCCGAGACGGTGGCCCGGGTGCAAGGGGTCTGAGGCGCACCGAGGGGTCTTCTGGCCCCGGTGCTCGGACCCTGGCGAGGACAGGCTGTGGGGAGGCGTGTGTGTCGAAGCATGGACAGGCGCGGCGTGACGCGGGTGCTCGCCGGGAGCGGACGATGAGCGGGTGTGCGGCGGAGCGCGGACAGGCGCCGTGGGGCGCACGATGCCGCGCTGATGCGGCAGGCTTTCGGCTCGGAGTGCCCGGTGCGAGGCGTGTGGTGGAACACCGGCAGGCGCGGTGGGAGACAGGGCACTTCGTGGGTGCGACAGTCTGCTCGTCGGATGGCGCGCGGTGGTGCACGGACATGCGTGGTGAGTCGTGGGGCGCTTCGTGGGTGCGGCAGGCTTGCGCTTGGCGTTGCTCGTCGGACGGCGCGCGGTGGTGCACGGACATGCGTGGTGAGTCGTGGGGCGCTTCGCGGGTGCGGCACGCTTGCGCTTGGCGTTGCTCGTCGGGCGGCGCGCGGTGGTGCACGGACATGCGTGGTGAGTCGTGGGGCGCTTCGCGGGTGCGGCACGCTTGCGCTTGGCGTTGCTCGTCGGGCGGCGCGCGGTGGTGCACGGATATGCTTGGTGCGTCGTGGGGCGCTTCGTGGGTGCGGCAGGCTCAAGCTCGGCCTTGCTCGTCGGGCGGCGCGCGGTGGAACACGGACATGCGTGGTGAGTCGTGGGGCGCTTCGCGGGTGCGGCAGACTTGCGCTCGGCGTTGCTCGTCGGACGGCGCGCAGGGTGGAGCACGGGCATGAGCAGTGAGACACAGGGGGCCCTGCCGGTGCGGTGGGGCCCGCGCGCGCAGCCGCTGGAGCCGCTGGCCGTGGTGGGCGTGGGGGACGTGGCCCGTGCGCTCGCCCGGCGCGTGCTCCTGGCGGATGACGCTCGGCTGTCCACGTGGAGTGGTGTCGCGGGACGGGGTGTGCTCGTGCTGCTGGGCGCCTCCGAGTCCCTGCCGTGGGTGGATGGCGTCACGTACCTGGGGCGAGACGTCTCCGCGCCGTCGCTGCTGCTGCCGTGCGCGCTGGCTCCCGAGGTGCTGGTGTCCGTGCTGGAGCGGGCGCTGCTCTCGCGCGTGGAGGTCGGTGGCACGCCGTGGGCCGTGTTGCCCTCGGGGCCGTGGTTGCTGTCCGTCGCGTCGGCCCGGCCGGTGCACCGCGCCACGCTCGCCGCGTGGCTCGCGGACGAGGAGGGCGGGGCTTCATGAGCGCGCTGCCTCCCTCCCTGAGTCCCTGGGCCGAGTCCCTGTCGCTGTTCCCCGAGCCCCTGTCGCTCCACGTGGGCGCGTATGTCGCGCGACTGGCGGCGGCCGTGGGTGGGATGCGCTCGCGCTCCAACATGGAGGGCGGTGAGCCCGAGGGATATGACGGGCTGTCCCGGCGCGGCTCGTTCGACCGACTGCTCGTCAGTGAGTGGCTCTGGGCGCTGGAGGCTCCCGAGGAGCTGGTGCGTCGCGCCGCCTTCGGAGAGCTGTCGTACCTGAAGCCCTCGTTCCGACAGCCGCAGGGCGCGCGTCGCACGGTGGTGCTGCTGGACGCGGGGCCGGACCAGCTTGGCAACCCGCGCATCGCGCACCTGGCGCTGCTCATCGTCATGGCCCGCCGCGCCGAGGCCGCGGGGGCGGCGTTCACGTGGGGGGTGCTCCAGGCGCCTCCTCCGAAGCAGCGCCCGTACTCCGAGGTGACGTCGTCGCTGGTGTTGTCCTGGCTCGGCGCGAGGGACCTCGCGCCGCCAACGGAGGAGCAGCTCGCCGCGTGGCGTGAGGCGCTCGCGCTGGAGGCCACTCCGGAAGATGCGTGGCTCGTGGGCGATGCCCGGCTGGCGCGGCTTCCGAGCGCACGCGGGTTGTCTCGCGTGGAGGTGGGCGAGGTGATGGAGCCTGGCGAGCGCAAGCTCCAGGTGGACGTGCGCCCCGCGTCGCGTGAGGCGCGCTCGGTGGTGTTGGAGTTGCCGCCCGCGGACGACTGCGTCCGGCTCCTGAGAGACCCGTTCCAGGCGCGCGTCGCGAAGCCCGTGGTGCGCCTGTCCGAGGACCGGCCCACGTCGTTCCACTTCTCCGCGGAGGGCCGCCGGCTGGTGACGTTCCACGCGGATGGCAGTGTGTCCGCGATGGCCATCCCCGCCTCGCCGACGGCCACCCTCCCCAAGCCCCGGCGCATCAAGGTGAAGCCGAACCAGACGGTGCTGGCCGCGGGCTGGCGTCCGAATGGCGGGCTGCTCACGTTGATGGAGCGCGAGGACCGCTACGTGCTCCACGGCACGCTCTCCCAGCCGCGCATCCACCGGGGCGTGGGGTCGGCCGAAATCATCGGCGGCTGGTCGTCCGGCTATGCGCCCACGTTCCCCTCCGCGACCCCGGGACCGGGGCGCCTGTTCTCCTGGAGGGACCGGGGCCGTCACGAGATGGTGCTGCTGCTGACGCGCACCGGCGGGCTCTTCCTCGTGTATCGCGTCGAGGCCGAGCAGCGCATCGAGATGGTGGCGCTCGACTACCCGGTGACGGCGATGGTGGAGGTGGGCAACAAGCTCGTCTACATCCGTGGCGGCGCGAAGGTGCCCGTCAGCTCGCGGCTGGAGCGACTGAGGCGTGAGCCCTGGCAGACGGGGGACGCCGGCAAGCCGGTGTTCGTGCTCGCGCCGCAGGAGGATGCGCCCGCGCCTCCGCCCCGGACGTCGCTGCACGTCATGGGCACCTGGGACGCCGAGGACGTGGTGCTGAACGTGAAGCAGGGCGAGGCCTGTTTCGGTTGGGCGAGTGATGTCCCGGTGGTCCAGGGCATGGGGCTGCTCGCGGCGCGACACGCATCGAATGTGTGGCGCATGTTCCTCGCGGACCACCAGGTGGACATCACCGTGCCGGAAGGGGCGCGGGTCGTGGGCGTGGGCGTGGGCGGCTGTCACGTCGCGGAGCACCAGGTGGGACTGTTCGTCCTGGCCGCGGACCAGCGCACGCTCCTGTGGCTGACGGAGAAGCGCGAGACCGTGTTGAGGAAGGCGTCGGATGTGGTGACACACGCCGAGGTCAGCCACTCCGCGCCGCTGCTCGCGTGGCTGACGCGAAGTGGAGAGCTGGTGGTGATGGACCTGACGATGGGGCGGGTGCTCTACCGCGCGACGACGGGAGGGATGTGATGCGTCCTTCTCCCTCGCCACGTCAGCACCTGCATCGGGGCACGGTGAGCGCCGTGGCGTTCTGGTTCGACCCGGTGCTGCTCTCGGAGGACGAGGCGCGTCGGCGGGTGATGTCGCTGTGGGCGCCGGGGGCCTCCGTGCTGTGGGTCGCCAACGGGTACCTGCTGCGGCTGCCTGTCGCGCGTCGCTGTGACGCGGGGACGAGTCCGGGCCTCGCGCTCACGCTGGAGCGAGGGGTGCTCGTCTCGGCGCCGCTGTCGTCCGCGGAGTGGGAGCGGGTGGAGGCGCGGCCGGGTTCGCTCGTGCTCGTGCGAGGAGGCCGGGCCTGTGTGCATCCGGTGACGGGCGCGCTGCCGGTGGATGTGGCCTCGTGGCTGGACGTGTCGGCGTGGACGGCGGTGCCCACGCGGGGACTGGGTGCGCCACCGGCCCCCGTGGTGTCCGTGGTGGAGCCGAAGGCGCCGCTCACCCGGGCCTTCTTCGGCTCCGCGGTCCCCGAGCTGTCGACGGAGGCGAAGGAGGTGCTGGCGCGCATGCAGGGGCGCGTGGCGGAGGCGCCCGCCACGGTGAAGCCCGTGGGGTGGAGGGAGCGACTGCGCGCGGCGTTCGGACGGGGTGGTGCGATGGCGCGTGGTGGCTTGCTGTCGCGGTTGCGCGCGGCCCTCGGACCGGGGGATGAGGCGCGGCCTGGTGGGTTGTCGCGGCGCGGGAGCGATGGTTCAGGAACGCGTCCTGGGGTGTTGTCGCGACTGCGCGCGGCCTTCGGGCGAGGAGAGGGCGCTCGTCCAGGTTCGAGGTCGAGCTCGTCCGCCGCCAGGCGTGAAGGTTCGGCGGGGTGGTGGAGTCGGCTTCGCGCCGCGTTCGGCGGAGGTGCTGACGGCGCGCAGGCACGTGATTCGGCGCCGCGGGCCCGGTCCTCCGGTGGGAGCACGGACGGCTGGCTTGGCCGGTTCACCGCATGGCTCGGGAGCGGTGGCACCACGAGCGACGGCGCGCTCACCTCGGGAAAGCCGTCCTGGTTGGGTCGATGGTTGTCGTCCCTGTTCTCCACCGTGGAGGACGCGCAACCTTCGGGCACTCGCGCCCAGGCTCCGGGGCCGCGTCCCGCTCCTCCGAGCCCGGGTGTGTTCTCGCGCCTGTCCCAATGGCTCATCCACCAGTCTCCGCTGAGCCAACTGCTCCTGCGTCGCAAGGCGGAGTACCTGCGCCGCCTCTTCGAGATGTTCGAGGACGGGGACCTGAGAGAAGCCCTGCGCCACGCCGTGCCGCTGGGCGGAGGCGCCCCCGATGCGAACACCCGCGAGGCGCTCGGACTGCCGGGGCCTCGCGAGAAGCTCACGCTGCAGCTGGGGCCTCGGGGGCCCGCCACCACCTTCGCGGGCGGCGAGGACCTCTACGAGGCGCTGCGCCAACGCTACCGCGCGGCCTTCCAACGCTTCGAGCGCGAGGGCCGCATCGACGAGGCCGTGTTCGTGCTCTCCGAGCTGCTCGGCGCGCACCTGGAGGCCGTCGCCTTCCTGGAGAAGCACGGCCGCTTCCAGCTCGCGGCGGAGCTCGCCGAGGGCCGCGCCCTGGGCCCCGGGCTCGTCGTGCGCCAGTGGTTCCTCGCGAAGGACCCCCAACGCGCGGTGGCCATCGCCCGGCGCAGTGGCTGTTTCGCGGACGCGGTGCTCCGGCTGGAGCGCACGCACCCCGAGGAGGCCCGCGCGCTCAGGCTCCTCTGGGCCCAGGACCACGCCGACGCGGGCAACTGGTCGCAGGCCGTGCAGGTCATCTGGCCCGTGGTGGAGAAGCGGGAGCTGGCGCGCGGGTGGCTGGAGCGCGGCGTCGAAGTGGGGGGCCCCACCGGTTCGCGGCTGCTGGCCCGCTGGGCCTGCGCGTTCCCGGATGGCCTGTCCTCCACGCGCGCTCGCGTGTCGGCCCTGCTGGATGACGAGACGCCCCAGGGCGGCCTGGAGCGGCTCGCCTTCGCCGAGGCCCTGTCACAGGAGTCCGTCTCCGCCATGCGCGCGACGCTGCTCCAGCCCACGGTGCGCGCCCTGCTGAAGGACCGCGCCGCGGGCCGCGCGCACGTCACCGTCGACCTCCTCGAGCGACTGCTCAAGGAGCTGCTCGACGGCGCCCTGCGCGCGGACCTGCCCACGCTGCCCGCGCAGCGCCTCCCGGCCTGGGGCTCGGACCCGAAGCAGCCTCCCGTCGTCGCGTCCGCCTCGCTCGCCGACGCGGGGACCCACTTCGTCCACGACGCCGTGGCCCTGGCTGGCGGCCGCGTGCTGCTCGCGCTGGGGGAGGCGGGCGCGGTGCTGCTCAACGCCGAGGGCCGCAGGCTCGCGCACCTGGATGTCCCCGCCTTCTCGCTGGTGGCCTCGCTTCACGCGGACCGCGTGCTGGCCCTGGCGCCCCGGGGCGAGCTGTACCGCGTGTCCCGCGTCGACGTGATGGCGCGCACGGCCACGCACTGGTGCGACCTCGCCATGGAGAGCTGGGCGCCCACCTACGACGGCGGGAGCTGGTTCGTCGTGTCCGGCCACACGGTGATGATGCTGGACGCCCAGGCCCCCGACGCGCGGGCCCTGTGGCGCGTGGCGGAGGTGCCCGGCACCGTGCGCTCCCTGGCCGCGGACGACGCGTGGCTGAGCTTCGCCACCAGCCACCTGGAGCGCTGGACGTACGAGCTGCGCAACGGCCCCACGCTGCGCGCGCGTGGGCCGCTGGTGTCGGGACCGGCGGAGGAGGTGCTGGGGCTGCGCTCCTGCGCCCTCACCCCGGACGGCGAGGCCCGCGCGGCCGTGCTCATGGTCGACGAAGGGCCGCTGTTCCGCCGCGTCGACTGGCTGTGGCTGCCGCCCAACATCCCCCGACAAGCCACGCCGTGGGTCTCCGAGGCCGGGCTCGGTGAGCCCGTGCACCAGGTCCTCACCTCGACGTGGCGCGCGGAGGTGGTGCGCTGCGAGGAGGGCTGGGACGCGCGACTGCTCGACGCCCGGGGTGTCCTGCGCGCCCGGCTCACCCTCACCTTCGAGGGAGACACGCCGCCGCGCGTGCGGCTGGGCGGCTCGACGCTGCTCGTGTACGACGTGCACGGCCGCGTGCTGTGCCTGGACCTGGAGCACGGCGCCGTGCGCCACGTCGTCGCCGCGTGACGACAGGGACGCTCAGGAGCGGGTGAGCAGGTCCGGCGGCACATCGACGGAGGTGGCGCGCAGCACGCGGGCCTCGTCGTCCACGTCCAGCACCACGCGCACGCCCTCGACGGAGACGAGCAGCGCGGGAGGTGTGCCCGGCAGCGCCATCAGCCACGTGGACGCCATGGGCAGCTCGGAGCCCACCAGCTCCGCGGCGCGCAAGAGGTGCATGCGGACCGAGTGTCCCACCGGCGCGGGCAACAGGCGCAGCGGCAGGGACACGTCCTCGCGCAGCTCCAGCGAGTACGCGCCGGCCGGCTCGCGCGAGGGGAGCGCCGCCGCGAAGCGCAGGCGCGAGCGCACCGCGCCCATCATCGACTCGGGCGTGGGAGGCTTGTGCAGGTAGCCCACCACGCCGCCCAGCGGCACCTCCTGGCCGTGCAGCGCCTCGGAGAACATCAGCACGTTCAGGTGCCGCAACCGCGCATCCATGCGCAGCTGCCCGTACAGCTCCCAGCCATCCATGCGGGGCAGCATCAGGTCCAACAGGATGAGGTCGGGGTGCCCGGCGCGCGGGTGGGTGCGCAGCCAGTCCAGGGCCTCCACCCCGTCCGAGGCGTGGGTCACGGCGACGCCCTCCGCGTGGGCGGCGTCGGCCAGCCGCTTCCGCCAGGAAGGGTCATCCTCGACGAGGAGGAGATGGCGTACGGAGTGAGACATGAGGGACGGGGGGGAGGAGACCCGTTCTCATTAGCGCGCGCCACCTTTTCGCGCTCGCGGCCGCCGAAGCCCGTCGTTGGCTGGAGGACAGCCTGGCACCTGACGCGCGGCGGCTCGCGGGGAATCCAGATTCGCGGAAGTTGGAAACGAACGAGTGCCTTGGACCCCAGGCACGTCTTGTTCCAGGGGGCCGAGGTGGTCAACCTGACATGGACCATGGCACTGCGACTCCAGCTCATGCCCGAGGCCTTGTGTACGCTCTGCGAGTGTTCCGCGCCGGTCCGGCAGCAGCTCCAGGGGGAGCTGGCCGCGCTGGCCGCGGGGCTGCCGCTGGAAGGTCCCCTGTCTCCGGGACAGGCGGGCCTGGTGGTCCTGGGTTCGGGCTTCCGGGTCCATTACCTGCTGGAGCAGGAGCACCGCCTGCTGCGGCTGACGGAGGTCACCGCGCCCACCTCCCCGTGGGGGTGAGAGACAGGGCGTGAAGTGTGGGCTGGATGGCGCAAGCCATCTCGGCGGTTGTCCGGGCTCTGTGAGTGACCTAGACCCGGGGCACCCCCTGTGCCCGGAACCCCACCCCGACACGCCCTTGCCCATCCCCCTGGCTGACTTCCTGCTGAAGAACCGCGACGCCATCATGTCGGCCTGGGAGGTGGAGGTGCGCTCCATCCCCGCCGCCCAGGCGCTGGCGGGCCCCGCGCTGCGCAACGGCCTGCCCCGGTTGCTGGAGACCATCGCGTTGATGATGCGCGAGCCCCGCCCGGAGCTGGCCTCGGGGCTGGGCGCCATCAGCGACCACCACGCCCTGGAGCGGCTGGGCGAGGGCTTCGACCTGCGTCAGGTGGTGGTGGAGTACCGGCTGTTGCGCTCGTGTGTGCTGAGCCTGTGGTCCTCGCGCGGGAGCGCCACGCCGCGGCCGGAGGAGGAGCGCATCTTCCACGAGGCCATGGACGAGGCGGTGGCCGCGTCCGTCAGCCGCTACACCCGCGCGCGCGAGCGCACGCTCCAGGCGCTGGACCGCATCAGCGCGGCGGCGCTGGGCAGCCCCGACGTGGCGGGCTTCCTGCCCCGGCTGCTCCAGGTGCTGCGCGAGACGGTGGTCGCGGTGGACGTGGCCGTGGTGCTGCTGCGCGAGGGCGATGACCTGCTGCGCGTGGAGAGCGCCGTGGGTGAGGGCGTGGACGTGGGGGGGCGCGTCCCGGTGGGCCAGGGCTTCGCCGGCACCATCGCCGCCACCCGCAAGCCCCTGCTGGTGCACGACGCGAGCCGTGACGTGCGCGCCCGCTCGGACGTGGTGCGCACCTCCGACGTGCGCGCGCTGTACGGCGTGCCGCTGGTGCTCGACGACGCGCTCATCGGCGTGGCGCTGATGGGCAGCCGCGCCACCAGCGAGCTGTCCGAGGAGGACTTGTTGTTGTTCCGCGCGATGGCGAACCGGGCCACCGCGCTGCTCGCGCAGGCGCAGGCGCACGCCCGCGAGCGCGAGGCCCACGAGGAGGCGGAGGTGTCGCTGGGGCGGCTTCGCGAGAGCGAGGCGGGCCTCAAGCGCTGGGAGGAGGTCTTCTTCCGCCTGGGCGTGGGCGTGGTGGTGGTGGCCGGCGAGCACGACGTGCTGCTGGACGTGAACCCCGCCTTCGCGCGCATGCACGGGGCCACGCCCGAGGAGCTGGTGGGCAAGCCGTTGGAGACGGTCATCGCCCCGGAGGCGCGCGGCATGCTCCCGCGTCACGCGGCGGCGGCGCGCTCCAAGCCCTCGCACGAGTACGAGTCCCTGCACCTGCGCAAGGACGGCAGCCGCTTCCCCGCCTTCACCCACGTGACGGCCTTCCGCGACGAGACGGGCAAGGTGTCCCAGCGCGTGGCCACGGTGATGGACATCACCCAGCGGCGCGCGGTGGAGACGGACCGGCAGCGGCTCTTGTCCACCATCGAGTCGGAGCGCGCGCGGCTGGCGGCGGTGCTCGAGCAGCTCCCCGCGGGCGTGGTCATCGCGGACGCGGCCAGCGGCCGGCTGGCGCTCGCCAACCGGCAGGTCTCCACGCTCACCGGCCGCCCGTTCCAGCCCATGTCCAACGTGGACGCCTTCGCGGGGGACTACGGCGCCTGCCACCTGGACGGGCGCCCGTACGCGCCGGAGCAGTGGCCCTTGTCGCGCAGCCTGCGCACGGGCGAGGTGGTGCAGGGCGAGGAGGGGATGCTGCGGCACGAGGATGGCCGCTCGATGACGGTGCTCGTCTCCAGCGCGCCCATCCGCGACAGGGACGGGGACATCATCGCGGGCGTGGCCACGCTGACGGACGTCACCGAGCGCCGGCGCGCCCAGGAGGCCGCGCTGCAGGCGGCGCGCTTCGGCGAGCGGCTCATCGCCATCGTCAGCCACGACCTGCGCAACCCCCTCAACGCCATCCACCTGTCCACCACGCAGCTCTTGCACAGCGAGGCCCTGCCCGAGCGCGAGCGCCGGCTCGTCACGCGCATCGCCCGCTCCAGCGCGCGGATGACGCGGATGATTTCGGAGCTCCTGGACTTCACGCGCGGCCGGCTGGGTGGCGGCATCCCCGTGCATCGCACCGCGGGGGATTTGCGCGCCGTGGTGCGCCAGGGCGTGGAGGAGCTGGAGGCCGCGTGGCCGGAGCGCACCCTGCGCGTGGCGGGCGGCAGCGGGCGCTACGAGGGGCAGTGGGACGCGGACCGGCTGCTGCAGGTGGTGAGCAACCTGGGCGGCAACGCGCTCCAGTACAGCGCGGCGGAGGTGCCCGTCACCCTCACGCTGACGGACCAGGGCGACACGGTGGTGCTGGAGGTGCACAACCCGGGCGAGCCCATCTCCCCGGACGCGCTGCCCCACCTGTTCGACCCGTTCCGCCGCGCGGGCCACAGCCATCAGGGAGGCGGCAACAGCGGGGGCCTGGGCCTGGGGCTCTACATCGTCGAGCAGGTGGTGAAGGGCCACGGGGGCCACATCGAGGTGACGTCCACGCAAGAGACTGGCACGGTGTTCCGGGTGACGCTGCCGCGCGCGCCGCCGGCCTGAGGCAGGGCGGGGGCCTCCTTCAGCCCTGCGTGCTCACCACGCGGGCCAGCGTGGCGCGCAGCTCGGAGAGGTCCACCGGCTTGGGCACCGTGCCCTGGATGCCCTCGGGCAGGGCCTGGTGGTTGCCCGCGCCGGAGACGACGACGACGGGCAGCTGCTTGAGCCGGTCATCCTCGCGCACGTGGCGCATCAGCTCCCAGCCGCTCATCACCGGCATCATCAGGTCCAGCAGCACCGCGTCCGGACAGGGCGGCCGCGACAGGCGCTCCAGCGCGGACTGGCCGTTGCCGGCCGTCTCCACGGCGAAGCCCTCCAGGGTCAGGAACTCCTCCAGGAGCTCCCGACTGTCGACGTGGTCTTCCACCAGGAGGACGAGGCTGGGCGTGCACATGGAGACTCAGCCTCGTACCGGCGTCCGACATCCGCCAGCCGCGGCGCGTCGAGACGTCCTCGCGTGGACGTCCCGGGTGTCCACCCGTGAACATCGGGCGATTCGGAGGTGAGCGAAGCTCAGCTCGCGGGGTCCTCCTCCGGCAGCAGCCTGTCCTCCAGCACCTCCTCCGGGGACTCGCCCGCCTGCACGCGCAGCGCCGCGTAGCGCAGGCCCGTCACCTCCGCGAGCGCCTCCGCCCGGCCGAAGACCAGCCCCGCGCGGCGCGCGTACAGCCGCAGGGCCCGCGCCAGCTCCGCGCCCGTGGAGAAGCGCTCCTCGCGCGCCGGCGCCAGCGTGCCCCTCAGCAGCGGCTGGAAGGCCGCCGGCACCGAGCGCAGCGCGTCCTCCAAATCATCATGGCCGTAGGCGCGGATGCGGCGGCGCAGCTCCCGGGCGGCGGCCAGGCCCACCGCGTTCTTCATGGCGTCCTCCAGCGCCTCGCCGGCGTCGGACGGCGGCTGGGTGAGCGCGCGCTCGTGGCGGTGGCGGCGCTCGGCCTCGAAGCGGTCCGCGCCCTCGAAGAGGTGGCGGCCGGTGAGCAGTTGCAGCAGCACCAGCCCCAGGCCGAACAGGTCCGCGCGGCCGTCCAGCGGCTGGCGCGCGACGTGCTCGGGCGCGGCGTAGGCCAGGCTCACGGGGGGCGCGGCGCGCGCGGCGTCCCCGGAGAACACGCAGGTGGCGGCGCCGAAGTCGAGCAGCTTCACCGCGCCGTGCTCGGTGACGAGGATGTTGTGGGGTGCCACGTCGCGGTGGACCACGCGCAGCGGGTGGCCGTGCTCGTCGGTGAGGGTGTGGGCGTGGTGGAGCGCCTCGGCGATCTCGGCGGCGACGTAGAGCGCGAAGCCCTCCGAGAAGGGCAGGTGCGAGCGGGAAGACGCCTCCAGCAGCGCGTCCAGCCGGTGGCCGGGCGTGTGCTCGAAGACGAGCACCGGCGTGTCGTCCGGGCCCTTGAGGTGGTGCACGGAGACGACGTTGGGGTGGTGCAGCAGCGCGGTGAGCCGGCCCTCCTCCAGCAGCCGGTGGATGGCCGCGGCGTCCTCGCCCAGCGGGCGCTTGATGACCGCGTAGCCGCAGAAGTCCGCCTCGTAGCGACGACGGGCGAGCAGCAGCTCCCCATGGTGCGCGGCCCCCAAGGACCTCACGAACTCATACGACGCGCGGCCGGAGCGCAGCAGGACTTCCGGAGGCATGGAGGCGTCGGACGACGGGGGCGACATGGTCGGCTCTCCTTGCGACGGCGATGGGCCCGTGGGCGCACCGTGAAAAGTATGTTCGTCCTCCGGCTGGAAGTCACCCCATGGGTAGTGCGTGCCCCGTCCACCGCGGCCGGCTCCCAGCGCCCGTTCCTTTCGCGCGCCATCCGTCCGCTGACGGTGGAGCCCCTGCCCGGGGTGGTTCCTGTTTCCGACCTTGAACAGTTTGGGGCCGAAGTCTTGATTTTCAGTTTTGCGAATGGGAGGTGTGAGGTGGGCTCCGAGGGATGTCCAGGACCTGGGAGGGCGGTCCCGGATGGCCAGGGAAGTCCAGCGGTGGACGCTGGACGTCCCAGGTCGGATGGAGCGAGGCCCACCGAGGGGCGGCGGGGGGAGGGCGGTGGACGCGCGAGGCCGGGGTGGGAGGGGCGGCGGGAGGGCTGGACCCGGGTCCGAGGACTACCCGGCGTATCGGTATTTCGCCTGATGACGTGGTGGGTTATAAGCCGGTCCGGACACACGTCCGAGGGAGGCCTGAGGCGGTGCAGGCCGGGGCCTCGGTCCGAACTCACAAGGTTGACGCGGTGAAGACCCACCCTGCAGGTTCCTCCACCCCTCGCAAGTCGTCCCGCGCGTCCAGCAAGGGCCGACCGAGCGACCGTGCCCGTCAGTCGCGTCAGCAGCTGGAGCGGCGGCTGGCGGTGAGCGTGGGCGAGGAGGCCCGCTCGGCGCGGATGCGCGCGGGGCTGACCCAGGCGGACGTGGCCGAGCGCATCGGCATCGCCGCGGAGGTCTACGGGCGGATGGAGCGCGGGAAGATGATGCCCAGCGTGCCCACGCTGTTCCGGCTCTGCCTGGCGCTGCGGCTGTCGGCGGACGTGGGGCTGGGGCTCGTGACGGCGGCCTCGGTGGGGGCGGCGCTGTGGGAGGAGGACTCGCGGGACAAGGACCACCTGCCGGAGATGCGGCGCCTCTTGCGCACGCTGCGGCGCATGTCCCGCGGACAGCTCAAGCTCGTCAACCAGGTGGCCGCCGCCATCCTGCCGCAGCGCTGAGCGTCAGCGGCTCGGCAGGCAGAGCGTGTCGGCCGGGCAGCGCTCGGGGAGCGGTGCTCCGGGGCGCACGGACTCCCCCGGGTGCGTGGGCGTCTCACGGGGAGCCCGTGTCTGCTCCGCGGTGAGCGCGCCCCGCGCGGTGGACTCGGCCGAGGCGGCGGGCATGAAGCTCAGCGCCACCAGCACCAGCAACACGCCCAGCAGCAGCTGGAGCAGGCGACCTCGCAGGATGCGGAGGGAAGGCGGGGCGATCATCTCGCGAGCCTCCGCGCGGCGCGCGCTCGGGCGAGGACGACGCCCCGGCCCACCGGAGAGGCCGAGGACACGAGGGGAGACGGGGACGACGACGGGGCGATGACGGCCCGCCGGCACCAGGACAGGGACAGACGAAAACGCATGACGCGGGGCTCCGGAGTGCGGGGAAGTTGGTGAGCCCTCCCTCTGGTGTCCTCCCTCCCTCCAGGACAGGCCCGTTGTTCACCCCAGGACGTGCCACGTCCCCTCCGTCCGGCACCGGACGCGGGGCGCGCGCGACGATTGCCCGTGCTCTCCGGGTGACGCCTCGGCGGCCTGGGCGCTTGTCACCCCGCCGGGTCCCTGGCCTCATGGAGTCTTGAGGGGCCCACGAGAAGCGACGTGACGGATTCGATTCGGGGAAGGCGGCGGCGAGGACGCTGGCCGCGCGTGCTCATGGCGGTGTGGCTGCTGGCGCTGTGCGCGCCGGTGGGCCGCGCGAGCGCCCAGGCCCCGTCCACCCCCGACGCGGGCGTGCCCCCCGTGGCCGCCGAGGTGGACCTCTCGCGCACGGACGCGGGCTGGACGGTGGACACGGGGCCCTCCGACGCGGGGTCCGTCTTCCTGCCGCCCACGCTCGCCCAGGATGCCCCCGCGCCGTATCCGCCCCAGCTCGCCGCCGAGCGCGTCTCGGGTGTCGTCCGGCTGGAGCTGCTCATCGACGCGTCCGGCGAGGTGGAGTCCGCCACCCTGGTCCAGGGCATCCACCCGCTGTTGGACCGGGCCGCGCTGCACGCCGCGCCCGGCCTGCGCTTCACGCCCGCCACCGTGGACGGCCAGCCGGTGGCGGTGCGGCTGGGCTTCGAGTACCGCTTCGAGGCGCCCGTGCTCGCGCCCGACGCCGTGGCCCAGGCCCCCGTCACGCTGAGCGGGCGCGTGCGCACCAAGGGCAACCGGCGCCCCGTCGTCGGCGCCACGCTGGTGTCCGAGGCCGCCCCCGACGCGCCGGTGCAGACGGACGCGCAAGGGTTCTTCCAGGCGCGCTGGCCCGCGGGGGAGCACCGCGTGCGCGTGTCCGCGCCGGGCCACAAGGCGGGGACCTTCCGCGAGGTGCTCAAGGCGCAGGAGGCGCTGGAGGTGGTGTACGGGCTGGAGCCGCTGGTCATCAACCCGTACGAGACGGTGGTGCGCGCGGACCGCGAGCGCACCGAGGTCAGCCGCGTGACGCTGCACGACGCGGAGCTGCGCGAGGTGCCCGGCACCATGGGCGACCCGTTCCGCGTCGTCATGCTGCTGCCGGGCGTGGGCAGCATGCTGTCCGGCGTGGCCTACCCGGTGGTGCGCGGCAGCCAGCCCGCGGCCACGGGCTACTTCCTGGACGGCATCCGCGTCCCCATCCTGTTCCACCTGTTCCTCGGCCCCGCCGTCATCCACCCGGACTTCATCGACACCATCGACTTCTTCCCGGGTTCGCCGCCGCCGCGCTACGGGCGGCTGCTGGGCGGCGCCATCGAGGGCCGGCTGAGCCGTCCGCGCGATGACCGCGTCCACGGCAGCGCGTACGCGGACCTCATCAACGCGGGCTTCTTCCTGGAGACGCCGTTCCCGTCCACCGGCACCAACGTCAGCGTGGCGGGCCGCTACTCCTATACGCCGTGGCTCATCGCGCTGGCGGCCAACAAGCTGCAGGACCCGCCCGCGCCGGGGCGGCTCAACGAGAAGGTGGTGCTCGACTTCTGGGACTACCAGCTGCGCGTGGAGCAGGACGTGGGCCGGGGCAAGCTGCGGCTGTTCGCGTTCGGCTCGTCGGACACCTTCGGCACCGAGGCCCAGGATGAGTTCGGCGACACGGCGATGCAGTCCATCGTCTTCCACCGCATGGACCTGCGCCACCGCCACCCGCTGGGGGGCGGAGAGCTGGAGCTGGGCGTGACGTGGGGCCTGGACCGCTTCGCCATCGTCAGCAGCGACCCGCCGAGCGACGCCACCGCCATCCACATCGACCAGGGCACGTGGGCCGCGCGCGCGGGCTACACCGTGCCGTTGGACCCCGCCGTGACGCTGCGGCTGGGCGGGGACGTGGACCACAAGCGCGCCATCGTCGACTTCTACGAGCTGACGCCCGACGAGCAGACCGAGCAGCTGGCCCCCGTGGCGCTGGCCACGTTCATGGGCGCGTGGGCGGAGCTGGTGTACCAGCCCTCGCCCCGGTGGTCCTTCGTGCCGGGCCTGCGCGTGGACAACTACCACCTGTCGCCCGGCATCGACCACGCGGTGCTGGAGCCCCGGCTCACCGTGCGCCACCAGTTCAACGACGCGCTGGTGCTCAAGGGCTCCGCGGGCCTGTTCCACCAGCCGCCCACGTCCCTCATCAGCCTGCCCGTGGTGGACGTGGGCAGCCTGCTGTTGGGCCTGCAGCGCGGCGTGCAGCTGTCGCTGGGCGCCGAGTGGAAGGCGCTCAAGGGCCTGGAGCTGGGCGTGGACGCGTACGTCAACCCGCTGGTGCGCACGATTGAGCTGACGCCCTTCTCCGACGAGGGCCTGACGGACGAGGAGACGCCGCTGCCGGACCCGGAGCCCGGCATCCCCGACCGGGGCGACATCGACTTCCCGGACTTCCAGAGCAGCGGCGTGGCCTACGGCCTGGAGCTGCTCATCCGCCACCCGCTGGGGGACAACTGGTTCGGCTGGCTGTCGTACACGCTGCAGCGCAGCCTGCGCCGCACGCGCTTCTACCGGTACGACTTCGAGGGCAACGTCATGGGCGAGGCGACGGGGGATTTGCCCTTCGCGTTCGACCAGACGCACGTGCTCAACCTGGTGCTCAGCTACAAGTTCTCCAACAGCGTCACGCTGGGCGGGGTGCTGCACTTCAACACCGGCCGCCCCGAGTACGGGACGCTGGGCACCCAGACGCACCGTCCGGGACGCGACGCCACGGGCCGGCCGTCGTGGGTGAAGGCGGACCGGGACGCGGTGGACCGGCTGCCGCCGTTCTTCCGCTTCGACATGCGCCTGTCGAAGGCCTGGGTCTACGAGACGTTCAGCCTGGAGGCCTACCTGGACATGCTCAATGTCACCATCAGTCAGGAGACGGTGAGCTTCGAGTACGACGGGGGCGGCGGCCGGCCGCTGTCCAAGAAAGCCGTGGGGCTGCCCATCGTCCTGCCCATCCTGGGGATGAAGGGGCGATACTGAACCCCACGATTGATGGATAGCGCACGCTTGCCGGCCCTCCCCGCGAGCGGCTTGCCCCAGGAGGGGGAGGGCACGGTTTGATTCGGGCCTGGAGCGTGTTGAAGGGAGCCGACCTGCCCCCAGGACGGATGGACACTCCCAGGCTCGACGGTGGACCGCCCGACATCAGGTGAAGACGCCATGTTCCACGAAGGGATTGCGACGACGATGTCGGAACGGCCGCCGCGGCGGGAGACGTCTCCGCGCGGCGTGATGGGGCTGGCCAGCCTCCCCGCGCCGCAGGACAGTGCTTCCGACAACACCCTGCTGCAGGGCGCCGAGGCGCCCGGCGTGCTGGTGGTGGACGACAACCCCGCCAACCTGGTCTCGCTGGAGGCCATCCTCGAGCCGCTCGGCGTGCGCCTGACGAAGGCGAGCTCGGGGGAGCAGGCGCTGCGCTTCCTGTTGCGCGAGGACTACGCGGTCATCCTGCTGGACGTGCGGATGACGGGGATGAACGGCTTCGAGACCGCGTCGCTCATCAAGCAGCGCGAGCGCACGCGCAACGTGCCCATCATCTTCCTCACCGCGTACGGCCGCGACGACACGGAGCTCGTCACCGGCTACTCCACCGGCGCGGTGGACTTCCTGCAGAAGCCCTTCCCGCCGGAGGTGCTGCGCTCCAAGGTGTCCGTCTTCGTGGAGCTGTTCCGCGCGCAGCACCAGGTGCGGGCGCAGGCGGAGCTCTTGCGTCAGAAGGAAGCGGAGTCGCGGGAGCTGGCGCACCGGGCCGCGGGGCACATCGACCGGCTGCGCGACTTCACCGCGCGGCTGTCGGAGGCGAGCACCGTGGCGGAGGTGTGCCGGGCCCTGTTCGAGCAGGGGCTGGTGGCCGCGGGCGCCAAGGCGGGCGCGGTCAATCTCTTGAGCGATGACGGCGAGGCGCTCGAAATCGTGGACGCGGTGGGCTACCCGGAGCAGGTGCTGTCGCGCTGGCGGCGCATCCCCCTGTCCCAGCGCGTGCCCCTGACGGAGGCGGTGCGCGAGCAGAAGCCCATCTGGCTGGGCTCGCTGGAGGAGTGGACCGAGCGCTACCCGCACCTCAACGCGCACGGCATCCACGAGTCCGCCATCGCGCTGCCGCTGCTGGTGAAGGGGCGGGCGCTGGGCGTCATCGGCCTGTCGTTCGCGCGGGCGCGGCTGTTCACGGAGATGGACCGGGCGTTCTTCTCCGCGCTGGCGCACGCGTGCGCGCAGGCGCTGGAGCAGGTGCGCCTCGTCACCGAGGAGCGCCGCGTGCACGAGGAGCTGCGGCGGCGCTCGGAGTTCGAGCAGCAGCTGGTGGGAATCGTCAGCCACGATTTGCGCAACCCCCTGGCCGCCATCTCCATGTCGGTGGGGCTGCTGGAGAAGAAGAACGAGCTGTCCGACAGCCAGAAGCGCACGGTGCAGCGCATCGGCCAGGCCTCCGAGCGCGCGGCGCGGATGATTCGCGACCTGCTCGACTTCACCAAGGCGCGGCTGGGCGGCGGCATCGCCCTGCACCGCCAGCCCACGGACCTGAAGGACGTGGTGACGCAGGTGCTGGACGAGGTGCAGGTGGCCCACCCCGGGCGGCATGTCGACGTGGAGGTGGCGTCGGACGTGCGCGGGGAGTGGGACCCGGACCGCATCGCCCAGGTGCTGACGAACCTGCTCTCCAACGCGCTGGCCTACAGCCCGCAGGGCGCGCCCGTGCGGCTGCGCACGTTCGCGGAAGGGGGCCACGCGCTCATCAGCGTCTACAACGGCGGGGACCCGATTCCGCACGAGCTGTTGTCGCGGCTGTTCGAGCCGATGACGCGCGGCTCGCTCAAGGAGGGCCAGTCCAGCCGCAGCATCGGCCTGGGGCTCTACATCGTCCGGGACATCGTCCGGGGGCATGGGGGCAGCGTGGACGTGGTGTCCTCCCAGTCCGACGGGACGACCTTCACGGTCCGCCTGCCCCGGCTGACCGGGTGAGTCGCGCCCTGGCCCCTGTGGGTGCGGCGCCTTCCTGCCCTGGGGGGCAGTGGCGGGTGTCGCCCTGGGTGCATTTTGCTTCGGGGCGCGGGTCGGTAGGGGGCCGCGGCGCCCCGGGTGGGTTCGGGGCCGCGGGGCGGAGTGTCTCTCGCCAGCGCAATGCTTACGGGTGAGCACTGCGGGAAGGGCTGTACCCGAGGACAAGTTCGCGACACCTCGGACATGGCACTCTCTGCCAACGCGCGGTGCGCGCCCCGGTCCCCGCACGTGGGCTCCAGGGGTGCTGCTCGCCGGGGGGAAGTCGATGGTGAGCCTGTCGTCGCTGCCGGGGCCTGCCCTGGCACGGTCGCTCCATGCCGCAAGTCCCGCACCGTGCATCCGCCTGGAGGCCGTGCGGGGGAGCTCGGGAGAGGTGCTCGACTTCGAGTGCGCGTCGCTCAACGCGGCCGCGGAGCACCTGGTGCGCGACTGGGGCGTGCCCTCGTGTGTCTCGCGCTGGGCCCAGCAGGGGCTGGGCGGCGTGGACCTGGAGGCGTGCGTGCGCACGGCGTCGTCCGGTGTGCCCCTGGCCGCGACGCTGCGGCTGACGCGCGACGGGCTCCACGGGCGCTTCCAGGTGGTGGGCGTGAGGGAGGCGGAAGGGCTGGTGCTGTGGCTGCTGGAGCCGGAGGGGGGGGACCCGGCGGTGGTGGAGGGCGCGCTGGAGCGCGAGCGCGAGGCGCGGCGTCGGGCGGAGGCGGCGCTGGAGGCCGCGCGCGACGCGCTGGCTCGCGAGGAGCTGCTGCGACAGGCCTTGTCCAAGGCGCGCATGGTGGCGTGGGAGTGGACCGAGGCGCGGCGCGCGGTGACCTGGTCCCAGGACGCGGCGGGCTTCTTCGGCCAGTCGCCGGGCGCGCTGGGCGGCTCGCTGCCGTCCTTCCTGTCCTGCGTCGTGGTGGAGGACCGGCCCCGGGTGGCGCGGGGCATCGAGCAGGCGCTGGCGATGGACGGCGCGTACTCGCTCAAGTTCCGCTGCCGTCACCAGGACGGCTCCACGCACTGGTACGAGGCGGTGGGCCAGAGCTTCCACGAGGAGGAGCGGCCCCACCGCATGGTGGGCGTGGTGGCGGACTGCACCGAGCGCGAGGCGGCGGAGGCGGTGCTGCGCGAGGCGGAGGAGCGCTACCGGCTGGCGGCGCGCGCCACCCATGACGTGTTGTGGGATTGTGATTTGGAGACGGGCCGGGTGCGCTGGGACGGAGGCCAGGAGGAGCTGTTCGGCTACGGCCCGGAGGCGGCGGACCACGACTTCGCGTGGTGGACCCAGCGGCTGCACCCCGACGAGCGGGAGTCGGTGTCCCGGGGCCTGCACGACTTCATCGCGTCCGACGAGGACGCGTGGCAGGCGGAGTACCGCTTCCGCAAGGACGACGGCGGCTGGGTCCACGTCCTGGACCGGGGCGTGCTGTCGCGCGACGCGGCCGGGCGGCCGGTGCGGATGATTGGCTCCATGATGGACATCACCGAGCGCAAGCGCACGCTGGAGCGGCTGGCGGAGGAGGCGGAGTTCCGCGAGCGCTTCATCGGTATCCTCGGCCACGACTTGCGCAACCCCCTCAACGCGATAACGCTGTCCGCGCGCGCCCTGCGCCGGCGCGCGCCCCTGAGCTCCACCCAACAGCAGATGGCCCAGCGCATCGAGGCGAGCGCCGAGCGCATGGGCACCATGATTTCGGACATCCTCGATTTGACGCGCGCGCGGCTGTCCGGCGGCATCCCCTTGCAGGTGGCGCCGGCCAACCTGTCCAACGTGTGTCGACAGGTGGTGGAGGAGCTGTCGGCGGTGCATCCGGACCGCTACATCGCCTTCGACGTGGACGGCCGCTCCGACGGGCTCTGGGACGCGGACCGGCTGGCGCAGGTGCTCAGCAACCTGGTGGGTAATGCCCTGGAGCACGGCGCCCAGGATGCCCCCGTGCTGCTGCGATGTCTGGATTTGGAGACCCGGCAGGTGGTGGAGGTCCACAACCCCGGGGCGCCCATCCCCGCGCCGCAGCTGGCGACGCTGTTCGACCCGTTCCGTCAGGCGGGCGCCGCGCGAGAGAAGGGCCGGCGCCGCGGCGGGCTGGGCCTGGGCCTCTTCATCGTCCGGGAAATCGTCCACGCGCATGGCGGCAGCGTGGACGTGCGCTCCTCCGAGCTGGACGGCACCACCTTCACCGTGACGCTCCCGCGCGACGCGCGACGCGCGAGCCGGTAGATGTTTCACGCACGGCTCGCGGTGTGTCACGGCCCGTGAATCACCGTCCACCGTGAGGCGATACACGGCGCAAGCGTCAGCCGTCTCACGCTGACGCTGTCTGGCGAAGGACTTCCTCCCAGGAATTGGACGTGAGGACACCTGTCACCTCCGGCGACAGGGACTACCCGTTGTCTCAGCCGCGGAGGTGCCGCGGTGACCCCCAACGCGGAGCCTGTCCCATGCGCTTGTCCTTCATCCGTTCCCAGTCTCGTGGTTTCTCGTCCCGTCTCGTCCGCGCGTGGGCCCTGCCCGCGCTCCTCGCCGGCGCCGTCGGCTGTGGCCCGGAGGGCGTGAGCCCGGTCGACCCGAGCGAGTCGGTGGATACCCACGAAGCCGGCCTGGTGTCGACGAACGGCTTGTCGACGAACGGGCTCTCCACCAACGGGCTGTCGACGAACGGCCTGTCCACCAATGGCTTGTCGACGAACGGGCTCTCCACCAACGGGCTGTCGACGAACGGGTTGTTCAATACATGGTTCAGCTCGAACCCGGCGGCGGGCGACCAGCTGATGCGCTACGTGGCCCGCTGCGCTCTGTCGTCCTCCCAGACCCTGACGTACACCCATAACGGAACGACGTACTCGTGGCCCGGCTCACTGGGGCTGGCGCCGACCTGGTCCACCACGAACCAGCCCGCGTCGGTGGCGGAGCAGCAGGTGGTGTCCGCGTGCCTGGCGGCGCACGCGAACAAGTTCGGTGTGCACGTGAACATCTCCGTGCAGGGGCGCGGCGCGACGAACGTGAGCATCCCCACCACGACGGAGGAGGTCCAGACGTACAGCCAGAAGGAGGCGTGCTTCTTTGGCAACCTGTTCAACGGCGGGGGCCTCTTCGCGGCGAACGACGCCAACTACCTGGCCTATGACCAGAGCACGGTGCGCACCTGCGGCCTGTCGTCGTGGAGCGGCGACGCGGCGTGCGCGCCCACCATCCAGCACGTGGGCTCCTGCCTGGACCACTGTCAGCTGGACGCGACGCGCACGCACTACTCGCGCTGCACGTACAACGGCGTCGAGTACAAGCCGCTCGTCACCCGCATCCGTCCCCAGGACATCTACCGCTGCGGCGACGGCGTCTGCCAGGTCTCCGAGAAGTGCGGCACGGGCGTGACGCCGGACAGCTGCAAGGCGGACTGCGGCACCTGCCAGTGAGCTTCCTGGCGACCCGCCCATGACTCGCGGCTCCCCGCGCCGCGCGGAAGCGTGAGGCCCAACCCCGGGTGTCCTCCCCCTTCCCGATGAAGCAGCACCCCGAGCGTCCGTCCCAGACGCGCGAGTCGAGCCTTCCCCCATTCAGCACGCCCAGGTCTTCGCGAGGGACTTCCCCCGAAGTCTCCGAAGCCCGGGTCCCCCTCCTCGGTGAGTCGACTGCCCCTGGTTCCTGACCAGGCGGGCGGACGTGTGCGCCGGGATGACGGGGGGGACCCGAGGGCACGTCTGGCGGGGGACTGGCGATATGTCCGGATTCCGGCGGCGTTAGCGACCCCGGGGCTCCCGCCCGACGGCGGGCATTCCCGCCGCGACAACATGCCACAGCCGGCGGGTGTCCCCTTGCTGGTACCCATGCCTCATCGCTGAGTCACCGTCCTGGAGGTCATCTCGATGAACGCCGTCTGGAAGCCCCTGTCGCGAGCCCTGCTGCCCGCCCTGCTGCTCGCCGCCCAGGGCTGCGGCGGAGACGGTGACGTCGAGTCCAAGGCGTACACCGTGCGCTTCAGCCCGCAGGTCCGGCAGGAGGCGCTGTCGTGCACCACCAGCTTCACGGACATCGGCACGTCGCGCGGCGTCATCGAGCTGCTGGACTTCCGCATGTACGTGCGCGACGTCACCCTCATCCGCGCCAACGGCGAGCGCCACGCGCTGAAGCTCGCGCAGGACGGCGAGTGGCAGCGTGACGCCATCGCGCTCCTGGACTTCGAGGACGGTACCGGCACCTGCCGCACGGGCAGCCCCGGGACGCACCGCGAGGTGACGGGCACGGCGCCCGAGCACGACGACTACACGGGCCTGGAGTTCAAGGTGGGCCTGCCCCCGGACAGAAACCACCTGGACGTGGAGGTGGAGCCCGCGCCCCTGGACGTGCGTGACATGTGGTGGAGCTGGCAGGGCGGCTACAAGTTCGTGAAGCTGGACATCCGCTCGCAGCAGAACGCGACGTACTACTTCCACCTGGGCGCGTCCGGCTGTCAGGGCTCCAACGCGGATGGCTACACGTGCGGCGCGGCCAACCAGGCCACCGTCGCGCTGGACGGCTTCGACCCGGAGACGAACCAGGTGGTGCTGGACGTCGCGGGCCTGCTGTCGGAGCTGGACGTGAATCGCACGCCGACGGGCTCGGACATGATGCCCGGCTGCATGTCCGGCCCCACGGACCCGGAGTGCCCGCCGCTGTTGTCGCAGTTCGGCCTGAACGCGGACGGCACCCCCAAGGCGCTGCCGAAGACGTTCTTCAAGGTGCGCTGAGAGAAGGAGCGGGCTGATGTCTTCGCGTGCGGGGAAGCTGAGCGTGGCCGTGGCCCTGCTGTCGGCCGCGGGCTGTGGGGGTGACGCGCCGGGACGTCCGGCGCCGCCGGCCTACGCGTGGAGCCTGCCCGCGGGCTTCCCCGAGCCCTTCGTGCCCGAGGACAACCCCATGTCCGTGGAGAAGGTGGAGCTGGGGCGCCACCTCTTCCACGACGCGCGGCTGTCGGGCAACGGCACCATGTCCTGCGCGAGCTGCCACGAGCAGGCCCGGGCCTTCTCCGACGGCAAGGCCACGCCCACGGGCTCCACGGGCGACCACGTCGCGCGCAACTCGCCGGGCCTGGCCAACGTGGCGTACCTGGGCACGTACACCTGGGCCAACCCGCTCCTGGAGACGCTGGAGTCGCAGGCGCTGGTGCCGCTGTTCAACGAGTTCCCCACCGAGCTGGGGCTGACGCCGAAGCTGGAGGAGGCGCTCGAGCGGCTGCGCGCTGACGCGAAGTACCCGGAGCTGTTCCGCGCGGCGTTCCCGGACGCACCGGAGCCGGTGAGCCAGGGCTCCATCGTGAAGGCGCTCGCGTCCTTCCAGCGCACGCTGCTGTCGGGGAACTCGCCGTATGACCGCTACCTGCAGGGCGACAACGCGGCGCTGTCGCGCTCGGCCCGGCGGGGCATGGAGCTGTTCTTCGGCGAGCGGGCGGAGTGCTACCACTGCCACAGCGGCCGGCACCTCTCGAACTCGTTCCGCGCCAAGGACACCAAGCCCCAGGTGGCGCAGTTCTTCAACACGGGCCTGTACGACTTGGACGGCAAGGGCGCGTACCCGCCCGACAACCCGGGCCTGTTCGAGTTCACCCACGACGCGCTGGACCACGGCCGCTTCCGCGTGCCGCAGCTGCGCAACGTGGAGCTGACGGCGCCGTACATGCACGACGGCAGCATCCCCACGCTGGAGGCCGTCATCGAGCACTACACGTCCGGTGGCCGCAACGTGACGGAGGGGCCGCTGGCGGGTGACGGGCGCAACAACCCGAACAAGGACCCGCTGGTGCGGCCCTTCGAGCTGACCGACGAGGAGAAGCAGGACCTCATCGCCTTCCTGAAGAGCCTCACGGACACCGACTTCACCACGGACCCGCGCTTCTCCAATCCGTGGAAGTAGGGGCCGTGTTCAGCGTGGCTCCGGAGGCAGGCCCCACAGGCCCACGGTGCCGTCGTCCTCGCCCCACGCGATGACGGTGCCGTCCGGGCTGAAGGCCGCGTTGGCGGCGTAGAAGTCGTTGTCCACCTCGTGGCGGAACACGCGCGTGCTCGTCCGCGCGTCGAGCACGCTGAAGCCGTACCGGGTGACGGTGAGCAGTCCGCCGTCGGGGCTGAAGGTCGCCTGGCTCGAGCCCGCCACCGGGCCCCGGAGCGTCCCGGCGAGGCCCCCGTCGCTCAGGCGGAAGCGCTGGATGCGCGGGCCGGTCGTCGTGGCGACCAGCTCCGTGCCCGCGGGGTGGAAGGCGACCGAGACGAACTGCTCGTCGGCCTCCACGTGCACGAGGATGGGATTGCCGCTCGCCACGTCCCAGACGACGACGTGGCCGCGCAGGCAGGCGGCGGCCAGCAGCCGCCCGTCCGGCGAGAACGCGAGCCTGGCGACCTCCTGCTGGGGCCCCTGGAGCTGACCGAGCGACGTCCAGGTCCGCGTGTCCCACAACAGCACGCTGCCGGTGAGGTCGTGCATCGCCAGCCGGGTGCCGTCGGGGCTCACCTCCAGCCCGCGCACCTCGTAGTCCGGTACGCGGCTCAGCCGCAGCGGCCGGCCGTCCTCCAGCGAGTACAGCCCGACCTGGAAGCGCGCGTCCGTCACCGCGAGGCCGCCGAGCGAGGGCAGCGCCTGCACCGCCATGCCTTGCGAGACGGTGACCTCGCCCAGCTGCCGCTCCTCCCGCCAGCGCCACCAGCGCAGCCGCTCGCCGCCCTTCTGCTCCAGCGCCACCAGCAGCTCTCCGTCGGAGGAGAAGGCGACCTGCTGGAACTCGACGGGGCCGGGCGCGGGCGTGCCCAGCCGGGAGCGCTGAATCCAGCGCGGGCCATTGTCGGAACGGAGGACCTGCGTCATTCGGCGGACTCCCGATACAAGAGACACGAAGGCCCCGGGCCACCCGTGGTGTGTCACGGATGGCCCGGGGATTCATCATCGCACTACGGCAGCAGGTCGAAGTGCGTCTGCTTCATCCAGACCTTCTCCAGCTCGTTGATGGCGTCGGGGTACTTGCTCAGCACCTCGTCGGGGCGCACGTTCATCGTCGCGGCGAACCAGTTGCGGACCTGGAGCATGGCGCCCGCCGAGTCCGTCCACTCGGGCGGACTGAAGACGTCCTCGTCGATGGGATACCCGTCGTCGTCGAACTTCTTGGCGCCCGTCACCTTGGCCACGATGGCATCCCGGTTGATGTTGCCCGCGGGGTCGGCGATCTCCCGTCGGAAATAGGCGGGCCGGGAGGGGGTGGCCGCTTGGATGCGGACGACGGAGCCATCCACGTGGACCCAGTTTCCGGACCCCGTCGGAGCCAGCTCCGTGAAGTTCAATTGCTGCAGCCGCGTCTTGAGCTCCGCCACCGTCTTGCCGGGCATGGTGCCCAGCGCCTTGACCGCCTGGCCATGCGTCAGGGCGTACTGGCGCTTGAGCGCGGGGAGGCTGAGCATGCTCATCTCCTCCAGCTCCCGCAGACCCTTCTTCTTGAGGAGCTGGGCGAGCTTGCTGACGTGCTCCTCGCCCACGTTGACCATGATGCGTTTGACTTCCTTGCCGGTCAGCCCGCCCACGTGGGGGATGGCCTGGGGTCCCAGCGCCTGCACCATGTGCATGCGGGTGAAGTTGTCGGGGAGGTCGTTCCAGGCCCGGATGAGCGTCTCGCACTCGTTGGCGATGGCCTTGCCCAGGGGCGCCACGGCGTCGGCCACGCCGCGCCAGAACTTGCCGCTGCCGACGATGAGGCCCAGGCCGGAGAACATGCGCTCCCCCACCTCGAGCCGCCTGCCGCCGGGGATGCAGTGCTCCCAGCCGGTGACCACCTCGCACAGGTCGATGAAGTCGCCGACCGGCGTCAGCGCCAGGCCGAAGAACGCCACCTCCTTGATGATGACCTGGGCCTCCTCGCCGATGCCGAACAGCCGCGTGATGATGTTCGGGTCCTCGGCCATCGCGCCGTTCTCCACCGCCTGCCAGCCGCCGCGCAGACCGTCGAGCGTCTCCAGGATGGCGTCCTGCTGCGCGGTGGGCGAAGCGCCCTGCCAGAGGTTGAGGTTGGCCTGCAGCCCGTCCGCCTGGTTGCGGGTGTCCGCGCGTCCGCGCAGGTACTCGATGAGCGCCTTCGTGGACGGGCGCACCGGCGTGTCGAGGAACCAGCCCTCCTCGTCCATGTGCTGCCGCACCGTGTTCAGCACCAGGGTGCGGGCGTTGATGAACGCGCCCACCTCCTCCTGGGACACCGCCGAGCCGCGGCCCTGGATGGCCTTCTCGAAGATGTCCTGGTTCTGGCGCCAGGAGCGGGTGATGCTCATGAAGCCCGAGCGGTTGACCACCGCGCCGTTCTGCCGCGTCGTCTCCAGCTGCTGGAGCACCTGCTGCGCGTAGGCGAGGTACGGGTCGTTGTCCGGGTCGAAGTCGTCGGGCACGTTGAGGTCCGGCAGCTCCACGTCCGGGATGTCCTCGGCGTCCTTGCCCGGCTGGTAGGTGCCGGAGTCGCCCAGGTCCGGGCCGCTCGGCGGCGGCGTGCCCGCGAGCCAGTCATCCAGCCCGCCCAGCTGCCCGCGGAACTCGTCCATGATGCGCGTCAGCTCCGTGCGCAGCGCCTCCAGGTCCTTCTTCAAGTCGCGCAGCAGCTGCTGGAGCGCGCCGCGCACGCGCGGGTCGATGTCGCCGTAGCGCGAGAGGATGTCGTTGAGGTCCGCCTCGGTGATGGAGTCGAGCGGGCGCTTGGACAGCTCGTCGATCTCCGCCTTCAGCTCGGCGAGCCGGTCCAGCTCCGCCTGCGCGGCGGCGAGGTCGCCGCCGAGGCTGAGCAGCTGCGCCTTGCGGTCGTGCAGCGTCTGCTCCAGCCGCTCCAGGTTCGCCGACAGCCCGGGGTTGATCTCCTTCAGGTCGAGCATCACCGAGGACTCGCCCTCGAAGTGGGTGCCCCGGCGCTTGACCATGAAGAGGGGGCGGGCCGACAGGCCGCCCGTCTCCAGCGTGACGAAGTCATCCGCGATGACACACGTCTGCGTGGAGCCGGTGACGGCGGCGCCGAAGTAGAAGTGGTTCGCGCCCCAGCGCAGCAGCGTGGCGTTGAAGCCCGCCGTGAAGATGTTGGAGTCGTCGCCGTTGCCGTAGAGCACGTAGCGGTTCGGCGCGGTGTACGTGGGCAGGGGGACGGCGTTGACGGAGAAGTTCGCCTGGCCCTCCTGCGCCAGCCCGGTCGTGACCTGACAGCTCCCCTGGCTGCGGAAGGACGTGGACTTCCAGGCGATGGCGTAGTTGCGGTAGGTGGCGTCCGCGTCGTCGGGCGCCAGGGCCGTGCCCGCGAGCAGCAGGGCCAGGGCCCGTGACAGGAATGGTCTCATGGGTGGGGTCCTCACAGGTCCGAGGCGCGCAGCGCGACGTCGTGCGAGAGCACGGCCTGGCGCAGGTTGCCGTTGTTGAGGTGGGTCTCCACGTCCACCAGGAGCGCCTCGGTGACACCGGCGCGGCGCATCTGGGTGACGTTGAGCCGCACCATGTTGGGCAGCGTCGTGTTGAGGTAGTTGCGCGCGCTGGTGAACTGGCGCCGGAGCGCGATGCAGCCCGACTCCATCCAGCCCGTGGCGTTGGGGCCCACGTGCAGGCACAGGGGCTCCAGCTGGAGGATGCTCTCGAAGTCCACGTGCTTGGTGGCCAGGAAGAACAGGTTGAGCGTCTGGCTGCGGGGCGGCAGCTGCCACAGCGCGGTGGTGCGCGCGTTGGCGCTGGCGAGGAACTCCTGGGAGGCCTTCAGCGTGGCCGCGTTGGCCATCGTCTGGCGCGTGGCCAGGTCCGCCTGGGCCGCCACGAGCGCCGTCTGACGCGCCGTCAGGCCCTGCAAGAGCTTCTTCACCACCTCCGCGACGCGGGCGTAGCGCGCGTCCGAGTAGCCGGCGATGTTGTTGAGGATGACGCCGGAGCGCTCCGTGAGGTTCACCTGGGGGATGGCGTGCCGGGTGATGAAGTCCGCGTAGTGCGCGAGCCTCGCCTGGTGCAGCGTCTGGAGCTGCGACAGCGCGTTGCCCAGCCGGCGCGACTCCATCCAGAGCTCCTGGGGCCGCTGGCTCTCGGTGCGGGCGAGCGTCACCAGCTCCAACTGCAGGGGGCCCATCTGGGCGATGGTCGAGGTGGAGGCGCGCTGGGCGATGTCCTCGAGCTGCGCGAAGACGGCGGCCTCCGTGCCGCGGTAGGTGACGAAGTCCTCGTAGACGTCGGTGATGGCGGGCGCCAGGGCCTGCACGGCGGAGTGATAGGCGTTGAAGGTGGCCTCGTAGGCGGAGAGCAGCTCGCGCTGCTCGGCCAGGTCCGCCTTGGCGGTGCCCTGCTCGGCGGCCGCGCGCGCCTTGAGCTTCTCACCCAGCTGTCCCCGGCGCTCGGTGATGCGCGTGCGCCGCCGCTTGAGCTCCTCCTCGGACGGGCCGGTCATCTCCGAGGCGAGGTCCGCCATCTTCGACAGGCTCTCCTCGTAGATGGTCATGGAGGCGCCCATCGACAGCCGGAAGTAGGACTGCACGCTCTCCACGTCGGCAATCCACTGGAGCGGCGCGGCGGGGTTGCCCTTCGGGACGAAGACGTAGGGCGACTTGCCGAGGCACTGCTGCCGCAGCTCGGCGTTCTGCTCCTGGTTGCACATGGCCTCCTGCAGGGGGCGGAAGTCGGAGAGGAGGGTGTCGATGCTGGTGCCCAGGGGCTTGCACAGCTTGCGGTCCCTGCCCCAGAAGAACATCTGGACGCAGACGTCGCTGGTCGACAGGGATTGCTCCTGGGCGGTGGGCGTGGAGGGGGCCTGGGACTCGACGGCGGGCGGCGTGCTCGCGTCGGTGCCGCAGCCGGCGGCCCCCAGGCAAAGCAGCAGCGAACCGAGGACGCGAGTCCTCGCGGGTCTTCTCGACATGGTGTGACTCCGAGGTTCGGAAAGAAGGGGAGACGGACTAGAGGCAGGCGCCGCCGTTGGCGAAGTCCGGGTAGCACTGGGCGCCGAACATGCGGACCTTCCACAGCAGGTAGCGCATCTCGTGGTCCGCGCGGGCCTTGCCGCTCACCACGAAGCGCACCTCCTGGTTCGGGTACACGACGGCCTGGAGCTCATGCATCTGGCGCAGGTTGGTGATGGCGATGTGGCTGGTCGCCTTGTTCACCCAGGCGCCGTTCTCCTGGACCTGCAGGGCGAGCGTGATTTCGCTGGTGGCGGCACCGGGCAGCGGCCACTGGTTGGGGACGAGCAGCTCCACCGAGCCTCGCACCAGGCCCGGGAGGTCCTGCGGGTGGCTGTAGTAGCCCATCGTCTGCGCCATGGGCACGAAGCCGTCCGTGGCGGGCAGCTGCGTCATCAGCCGGCTGTAATAGAAGACCTCCTCCTGGTACCAGCTGTCCCGGCTCGCGTGGAACACGCTGTTGCCGCCGAGCCAGTCCATGGTGGCCTTGCCCGCGCCGTTACACGGCCAGATGTGTCCACCTCCCTCGACGTAGACGTAGCACCAGCCCGCGGGCAGCATCGACGGCCTGAACAGCGGCAGGTCGATTTCATAGCCATGCACGATGATGGGCGGGGGCGGGTCCTCCTCGCCGCCTCCGCCGCCGCCGCCCGGACACGTCTCGCAGCGCGCCTGCTGCTCGGTGGTGTCGAGCGACGCGCCCGTGTCGTCGGAGACGTCGGTGGAGGAGGGGGCGCCGCACGCGGTGGCGCCGAGGAACAGCAGGGTGCACAGGCTCTGGATGAAGGTCTTCATGAGGGTGTTGTCCTGGGAAAAGAGGGGTCAGGGGTTGAGCCAGGGGGCCAGCTGCGCGGTGGCCAGGTCGACCTGGGCCTGGGCGGCGGCGGCCTCCTGGGCGGCGACCAGGTACTGCGCCTGGTACTGCTCCTTGGCGCCGGCCGCGGAGAGCTGGGAGAGCTTCTGGATGACGGGCAGCGCCGCGGGGCCGATGAGCTCCTCGAGCGTCTTGGGCGAGCCGTCCGGGTGGTGGTACTTCGTGGGGTCGCCCAGCGAGCCGAGCACGAAGTAGAAGTTGGTGAGGGTGATGCTCTCCTCGGGGGTGAGCACGCCGCCGCAGCCCATGGCCGCCTGGAAGATGACGGGGCCGGCCTCCAGCGCCTGGGCGTGCAGCGCGTGCGCCGTCTCGTTGTTGAGGTCCACGAGGAAGCTGTTGGACAGCGTCTTCATGTAGTCGAAGGCGGCGCTGTACTCGACCAGGCTGGCCAGGTGCTCGCGCTGCGCCACCTTGGTGGCGAGCGTGCTTTGCAGGCCCTGGAGGATGGACTGCGCCTGGGCGGCGGAGTCCACGTCCACCTCGTTCCAGGTGATGTTGAGCGACACGCGGCACGTCTCGTTGAACGCGGCCGCGTTCGTCCACGGCGAGGAGTCCTTCAGCTCCAGCGAGGCGATGAGCTCGCGGTCCAGGTCCCTCAGGACGAGCTCCGGGGTGCCCAGGAAGGTGTAGCGGGTGCCGGCGTTGCCCGGCGGCGTGAGCGTCACCTCCAGCGGGTACTGGGTGGAGCAGTTGCCGGTGAGCACGCGCCGCACGGTGGTGCGCAGCGGCACGGCGCTGGTGAACGGCGTGGCGTTCAGCGTCTGCGTGGGAATGGCGCAGCGGGTGAGCCGGCCGCCGCTGAGCGTGCAGCGCGACGGTGAGATGAGGTCCACGACGGACGTCTCCGCGAGCGCGGGCGCGCTCCAGACGAACGTGGACAGGACTCCAACGGAGAGTGCGGTGGTGAGTTTCATGGCTGTCTTTGCGCGCGCTCCCGCTGACCGGGCGGGTCAGGGAAAAGCCGCGTGGAATGGCCCCCGCCGCTATACGCGCCGATGCGCCCGGGTTGGTCGTGGAGGGGGTCACCGGGAAAGTTCCGGGCGGTGGACAGTCGGGGTGGTGGGTGGCGCACACCGGGCCGTGTCCGCGGGGTGGTGTGAGCGTCCGTCAGCGTCGCTTGGGCGTGGGGCCGGATGGGCTTGCCGGGGCGGGCTTCCTATCTGGGGGAGCAACGCGAAGTCGGGAGTGGTGGCCATGCGCAGAAGTCTGTTGGCGGCGGTGATGGTGCTTCTCTCCGCGCTCGCCCTCACGTCGACCTTCGATGTGTCGGCGGGGAGCGGGGAGGAGGAGCGGGGGGCGTCCCGGGAACAGGTGGCCGCCGCCGTCGCCGAGCCGAGCGCGAAGAGCGAACTGGGGAGCGTGGTCGTCACGTGCCCGGTGGGGGTGAGCCAGGCGTCGTACCTGCCGGGGCTGTCGGAGGGGGCGAAGGACGTGACGGTGGCGGGGGCCACCACGTTGAGCAACTGCGTGACGATTCCGGCGTCCGGGGTGAAGTCCGCGAGCCTGCCGCTCGAGTCGAGCCTGCTGGCGGGCTACTCGTGCGCGGACCTGCTGACGCCCCGGACGGTGCGGCAGGTGGTGCGGTGGAACACGGGGGAGACGTCCACGTTGGTGTTCAGCCAATCGCGGGAGCTGGCGCAGGGGCCGCTGACGGTCTTCACGCTGACGGGCACGGTGGAGTCGGGGGCCTTCCTGGAGTCGATGGCCATCCTGACGGTGACGTACCTGAACGCGGACATCGAGAAGGGCTGTGACTCACCGGGCGGGCTCATCTGGTTGAGCGGACCGGCGACGCTCGAGCTCATCCGCACCGTGACTTGAATCAGGGGGGATGCACATGCGTGGGACGTCGGCGTGCGCGGTGTTGCTGCTCGGGGTGCTGGCCTGTGGAGGGGAGGGGCGTCAGGCGGCGGGGCCGCTGATGGAGGGCACCGGAGGGAGCGGGATGACGCTCGAGCGTCCGTTGGAGAAGGTGCTCATCACCTGTCCGCTCGGGCTGGGCGAGGCGAAGTACGGCACGGGGCTCAAGGGGGAGCCGGGGGACAGCGAGGTGTCGTTCCTGGCGAGCGTGAGCGGGTGCGTGACGGTGCTGGGCTCGGCGGTGACGTCGGCGACGCTGGGCTCGGAGACGCCCAGCCTGGTGCGAGGGCTGTCGTGCGCGGACCTGTCGCGCGCGGGGGCGGGCCGGCAGGTGGTGACGTGGAACACGGCGGAGACGTCCACGGTGTTGATGGGGCAGTCCCACGTGTCCGTGCAGGAGGCGACGACGCTGGTGACGCAGACGGGGAAGGTGCTGTCGGGCAAGTTCCAGGGCGCCACCGCGGTGCGGACCACCACGTACCTGACGGCCGACGTGGAGAAGGGGTGCCGCTCCTCCGAGGGCTTGAAGTACCTGAAGGGGCCGGTGACGTTCAGCGTGACGTATCCGTGAGCGCGGGCTGATGCGCTCCTGGCCACGTCGGGCTTGAGCTGCGCCTTCCTGGCGCGCGGCCAGGGACCGGGCCCGCGTCGCGTGTGAGGCGCGTCAGCGTGCGGGCGGGTACTTCTGCGGCTTGTGCTGGAGGGCCGAGCTCGCGTCGCGTGTGAGGCGCGTCAGCGTGCGGGCGGGTACTTCTGGAGCTTGCGCTGGAGCGAGCGGCGGTGGATGCCGAGCTTGCGCGAGGCCTCGGAGATGTTGCCCGCGCAGTCCGCGAGCACGCGGTGGATGTGCTCCCACTCCGCTCGCGCGAGTGACGGTGCCTCGAAGGTTTCGGGCGCGGCGAGCGAGGGCTCACCGCTGGCCCGCGCGAAGGCCGCGAGGATGTCGTCCACATCCGCGGGCTTGGGCAGGTAGTTCACCGCGCCCAGGCGGATGGCATCCACCGTGGTGGCGATGCTCCCATAGCCCGTGAGCACGATGGCCTTGGTGGACGCGTCCACGGCGAGCAGGTCCTTGACCACCTCCAGCCCGCTGCGTCCGGGCATGCGCAGGTCCACCACCGCGTACTCGGGGGACTCGCGCTTCGCCGCGGCCAGCGCCTCGTCGTAGTCGCCCGCCGTCGTCACCTCCCAGCCGCGCTCCCGAAACGCCCGCGCGAGCCGCTCGCGCAGCGTCGCGTCGTCGTCCACGAGCAGGAGGCTCGGGTGGTGGCCATCACCCACCGTGGTGCTCATGACGCCACCTCCGTGACGACGGGCGCACCGAGCGGAAGCGCCAGGCTCGCCACCGTGCCCTGTCCCGGCGTGGAGCGCAGCTCCAGCGACCCCCCGAGCTGCTCCGCCAGCGTGCGCGCCAGGAACAACCCCAGGCCCATGCCCTCGCCCGGCGCCTTCGTCGTGAAGAAAGGCTCACCCGCGCGCGCGAGCACGTCCGCGGGCATCCCTGCCCCCCCGTCGCGCACCTCCAGCCTCGCGCCGCCCTGGCCCTCCACCACCCGCAGCTCCACCACCTTGGACGCAGGCGACGCCTGCAGCGCGTTCTTCACCAGCCCGCGCACCACCCGCGCCAGCGCGCGCGGCGGCCCCTGCACCCACCGCCCGCTCAGCTCCGTCGGCAGCTCCACCTTCACCCGCTCCACCCCCGCCAGCTCCGCCAGCGAGTCCTCCACCAGCCTGCCCAGCGCCATCGGATGGAAGGCCTCGCCCGTCGTCTGCCCCGCGTCCGCGGACATCTGCACCAGCACGTCGCGGCAGCGGTCCACCTGCTGCCGGATGAGCCTCAAGTCCTCACGCACCGCCTCGGATGTCCCCGCCGACGCCAGCGCCCGCTCCACTTCCTTCGACACCACCGCGATGGTCGACAGCGGCGTCGACAGCTCGTGCGCCGCGCCCGCCGCCAGCGTCGCCAGCGAGGCCACCTTCTCCCGCCGCGCATGCTGCACGCGCGCCTGCGCCAGCTCCTCCTCGCGCTCCTCCAGCGCCCGCGTCACCCGCTGCACGAAGTACACGATGAAGCCCGCCGCCACCGCGAACGCCACCCACATGCCGTTCAGGTGCAGCCGCATCAGCGCCGCGTGGTCCGGACGCGACAGCCCCGGCACCAGCTCCACGTCCTGCAACACGAACAGCGAGCCGAACGCCGTCAACGTGAAGCCCAACAGGCCCCACATCCACCGCGCCGGCAGCAGCACCGTGCCCAGCGCCACGTTCACCAGGTACAGCGTCGTGAAGGGGTTGTG
Organism: Myxococcus sp. AS-1-15; assembly: GCF_020037055.1. Lineage (NCBI taxonomy): Bacteria > Pseudomonadati > Myxococcota > Myxococcia > Myxococcales > Myxococcaceae > Myxococcus > Myxococcus sp. AS-1-15. The sequence goes on from NZ_JAIQDF010000008.1 coordinate 387,300, forward strand.
CGTCCCTCCACTGAGCGCCAGCAGGCCCGTGAGCACCAGCGTGTCCCACAGCATCAGCTTGCCGATGGTGGCCTCGCTCACCCGGGCCCGGCCGAGCCACGCGCGCACCGCCACGTTCGTCGCGGCCTCCAACCCCAACAGCCCCGCCAGCACCGCCACCGGCAGCGCCAGCTCCAGCCCGTACGCCGCCAGCGCGATGACCAGCGCCTGCCCCAGCAAGAGGCCCCAGCGCAGCCGCAAGAGCCACTCCAGGTTGATGCGGGCGCGAGAGGCGGGCTCGTTGGCGACAGGAGGCGTCATGGCACGACAGGAGGTTGCAGCGAGGCGGACCGGGCCACGTTGCCCAGCATGTCCACGTTGCGCGGCGACTCGCCGGGGCCCACGCCATCCAGCCACGAATCCCACGCCAGTGTGAAGACCCGCTCCGCCCTCGGCGAGGCCTCCGACAGCTCCACCCCATCCAACACCACGTCCACCGACGAGCGCCCGCGCGTCTCGAACTCGAAGTCGCGCGCCTCACCGTCCTCGAGCGTCCCGCGGACATGCAGGCTCAACCCCAGCATGTCCACCGGCCGCGCGCCCTGGAGCGCCGCGCCCAGGCCCTCCGCGTCCGAGTCCGCCGGCTCGAAGGTCAGCCGCGCCCGGCAGTAGCGCCCCGGCGGAGGATGCAGCACCCCGAGCGCCACCACCGCGCCGTCCGACTCACCCAGGGACACCACGTGCGGCGTGCCCAGCCGCAGCGCGTTCGTCGTCGAGTGCGCCCACGCCGTGCCCACCGGCGACAGCGCCCGCAGCCATTGACGCAGGCCCGTCTCCTCGCACCTGAACAGCTCCACGCTGCCCAGCGTGACGAGTGCCCTGGCGAGCGTGGCGCGAGCTCCCTCGTCCGTGACGAGCGTGCGAGCCCCCGCCGCCTCCGGGACGCTCCGCGCTCGGCCCGTGGTGAGCCCCAGGCTCAACTGCATCCCCTCGATGCGCTCCCCGCCGCCACAGCCGGTGAGACACACGAGCAGCACGAACGGCTTCACGACAGAGGCCATGGCGTCAGAGGTCGTACGCGACGGACAGCATCGCGATGGGAGTGGGCGCCACGCGACCGCGGAGCCGGTTGAAGAAGGGGACCCGCACACCCGCGGCCACCACCAGGTCCATCCGAGGACTGAAGAGGATGTCGGGAGACGCATATCCGATGACGCCCCCGCCGTTCTCCTCCTTCTCGCCGTCGATGTCCGCCGCCCCCTCGATGCGCCCGTCGAGCCCCAGCCGCAGGGCCCACCGCTCCGCCGGCTGGTACTGCGCCGCCATCGTCGTGCGCACCGACGCGCCCGCCCGGTAGCCCAGGATGCCGCGCGTGGGGAGGAACCCCGTGGCGCTCACCAGGAACGACCAGCTCCCCCGGAAGTGCTGGTACGCGAGCCCCGCCAGCGGGTCCACCGAGCCGCTGCCCAGCTGCGTGTCCAGGTCCATCAGCGTCCCGTCCTCCAGCCGCAGCTTCGGCGCGGTGGGCAGCTTCACGCCGACGAGTACGCTGAAGAGGTGGTCCGCGGAGAACGCACGGTCCTGGTACAGGAACGCCTTCGCCGTCAGCTCCACGTCGCCCACGCCCCAGCCCCGCTCGCGCGCCAGGCTGACCGAGCGCACCTCGCGCGCCTGCAGGGGCAGCGTCGCCGACAGGAACAGCCACGGCAGGGGGGCGTACGCCACCGCCACGTCCATGCGCGCCTCGCGCAGCCGCAGCGCGTCCACGTGGTCCTGTCCCACCGTGTGCCCCCAGCCCCGCAGGGTGGAGGAGAAGCGCAGCCGGCCCGAGAACGGCTGCTCGGTGCCCATGGACATGAGCGTGGGGTCGCCACACGCACAGGTGGCACACGCCCAGGCGGACGACACGGGCGCGAGGGCCAGCACCGCGCCCAGCAGGGAGGACAGGAGGGAGAGTGGGGCTTTCACGACGAGGAGCACCCTACGCCCCCGGCCCGCCCCCCGCGTGTGGCGTGTTGTCGCAGCTGTCCGGGACACAAGGCGGCGGCCCCCAGGGCACGAAGGAGGGCAGGCAGGAGGCCGGGCGCCGGCTGCCCCGCGGGAAGTCATGGGCAGGTTGAGAATGACTTCCACGCCCCGGCGTTGGTGGGACACAGGAGGCCATCCAATGGGAGTGCTCGTGCCGCTTGCTCGATTGCTGTTCTCAGCCATCTTCATCACCAGCGGCTTGAACCACTTCATCCAGCTCGACGCGCTGACGACCGTGGCCCAGAACGCGGGCGTGCCCGAGCCCCGCTGGGCGGTGCTGGTGTCCGGCGCGGCGCTGGTGCTCGGGGGGCTGTCGGTGCTGCTCGGTGTGCTCGCGCGCCTGGGGGCCGCGGCCATCGCCATCTTCCTGGTGACGGCCGCCTTCATGGTCCACCGCTTCTGGCTCGTCGCGGACCCGGTGCAGGCGCAGGATCAGCTCATCCACTTCATGAAGAACCTCTCCATGGCGGGAGGCGCGCTCTTCATCGTCTACTTCGGCTCGGGCCCCTTCAGCCTCCGGCGCGGAGGACGGCAGGAGAGCGGCCTGGGCGGTGGACGGCTGGGCTCACCCTTGAGGCACTGAGCGCGCGAAGGCTCTCGGGCCCGCGCGCGCTCAAGAGACCCGCTCAGCTGGCCACGGCCACGTGCGCCTGGGCGCGCAGGGTGAAGAACGCGACCTCCGGCTCGCTGCCCCGGCGCAGGTACGGCCCGCCGAAGCCGAAGCCCAGGCCCCGGTTCACGTACAGCTGGTTGCCATTCACGTGGTAGTGGCCGCGGATGTAGGGCTGCCCCGCGCGGCGGAAGATGGCCTCCGTCAGCCCCTGCACGATGAACTGGCCGCCGTGCGTGTGTCCGGAGAACTGCACCAGGCCCGCGTGCGCCGGCAGCTTGTCCACCGTGGGCGGCGTGTGGGCCAGCACCAGCCGCGTGCCGGACTCCGGCGCGCCCCGGAACGTGGCCTCCACGTCGTCGCGGCCCGTGCGCCCGTCGTCCACGCCCAGCACCGTCACCGGGGCGCCCTTCACGTGCACCACGCGGTGCTCGTTCTGCAGGACGGTGTAGCCCAGCCGCTCGAAGCTCTCGCGCAGGTAGGGCGCGTTCACCTGGTGGTCATGGTTGCCCAGCACCACGAAGACCTGGCCCCTGAGGCCGCTGAGCACGTCGCGCACGCGGGGCAGGGGCTTGGGGCTGTGGGTGACGTAGTCGCCGGTGAGGAAGACCAGGTCCGGGGCCTCCGCGTTGACGGCCTCCACCGCGCGGCGGATGCGCACGTCGCTGGTGGCCTGCCCCACGTGCACGTCGGACAGCTGCGCCACGCGCAGGCCGTCATGGTGGCCCGTCAGGTGCGGCAGGTGGAGCAGGTTCTCCGTGAGGGAGAAGTGGTCCCTCCAGCGCAGGCGTCGCTCGGGACGCAGTGGGTCCGCGCCGCTCCAGGCCACCACCTCGTTGCGTCCTCCGGCGACGGGCTCCAGGGGGGACTCACTGGACGGGGAGGCGGGGCGACGGCGGGCCAGACGTCTCAAGCGCATGCGGTGCGGTTCCTTTCCGGGCCGGGGAGGGACGGCGATTCTACGAAGCCAGGGGAGGTGGGTTGAAGCAGGTGTCCCGCGCACGCCTGCCCTCCTGTCGGCCGGCTCACGGGGTGAGGGAAAAACCCCAAGGATTCGAGGAAGATTCCGGACGAGCGTGGGAGCTTTCTTCCACCATTGGACACACGGCCAGGGGGCGAGCGGTGACGGCGTCCAGCGACGTTGGTACACAGCCGAGGACGATGAGCCCCCGGCTTGGAGTGGCCCCTGATCTCGGCCCGGATGTGACGATGCCAGCCGGTGAGAGACCGCGGAATGCATCGCTCGGTCCGGGCGCCGTCTGCCTCGCGGACCTGATGTCCACCATGCCCGTGGGCATGGCGGTGGTGGACCGGGAGCTGCGCTTCGTGGAGGTCAGCGAGACGCTCGCGGCCCTCAACGGCCGGCCGCGCGAGGCCCACCTCGGGCGCCACATGGACGAGGTGATGAACCCCCACTCCTCGCTCGGCGACACCTCGCGCCGCGTGCGCCGCGTGCTGGAGACGGGCGAGCCGCTGGACGGCGTCGAAATCATCCACCGCGAGCCGGGCGGCGGCGTGGAGCGCACGCGCGTCTTCCGCGCCAGCTACCACCCGGTGCGCCGCGACGGCGTGGTCATCGCCGCGTGCCTCTACGTGGAGGACCTCACCGAGCGCCGCCGCGTGGAGGCCCAGCGTGACGCGGGCGCGGCCCGGGAGCGCGCCGTGCGCGAGCAGGCCCTGCGCGAGACGCAGGAGGCGGTGCGCGCCCGCGACGAGTTCCTCAGCGTGGCCGCCCACGAGCTCAGGACGCCCCTGACCAGCATGCGGTTGCACCTGCAGCTCCTGCTGCGTCAGGTGGCGGGCGCGCAGCCCGCGCTGGGCCAGGAGCTGGCGCCCCGGGGCCAGGTGCTGGAGCGGCAGCTGTCGCGGCTGGGCAGCCTGGTGAACACGCTGCTGGACGTGTCGCGCGTGGCGGCGGGCAAGCTGAGCCTGGAGCCGCGCGAGCTGGACCTGGTGCAGGTGGTGCGGCAGATGGTGGACGCCTTCTCGGAGGAGTTCGCCCGCGCCGGCTGCGAACTGTCCGTGCACGTCTCCGGCACGCTGCCCGGGCAGTGGGATCCGCTGCGCGTGGAGCAGGTGCTGGTGAACCTGCTCTCCAACGCGGCCAAGTACGGCGCGGGCCGCCCGGTGGAGGTGTCGCTGGTGGGCGAGGGCACCATGGCGGTGCTGGCCGTGAAGGACCACGGCATCGGCATCTCCGAGGACGGCATGGCGCGGCTGTTCGGCAAGTTCGAGCGCGCCGTCTCCGAGCGCCACTACGGCGGCCTGGGCCTGGGGCTCTACATCACCCGTCAAATCGTGGAGGCCATGGGCGGCAGCATCACCGTGCGCTCCGCGCAGGGCCAGGGCTCCACCTTCATCCTGCGGCTGCCCACCCAGCCCCGCGCGGCCACCGCGCAGGGCGCCTCGGCGAGCCGGGCCCGCTGACTTGCGCGAAAGCGCCAGCGGGCGCCCCCGGAGTGTCCGGAAGGCGCCCGCCGTCACGGCCTCACGCTCCAGCGCGTCTTCAGTGCCCGCGCAGCACGTACACCTTGCCGTCGACCAGGACGTACAGCGCGCTGGGCGTCACGCGCGGGTCGTAGACCAGCTGCTGCACCTTGGAGCCGCCCACGCCCGGGACCTTCTCCAGCTGCTTCTGCGGCGTCAGGCGCCACAGGCCGCGTCCCTCGGTGCCCACGAAGAGCGAGCCGTCGTCGGTGGCCGCCAGCGCGGTGTAGCGGTCCGTGCCCGCGCCGTCGATGCGGACGTAGTCGGTGTCCGCGCTCTTGGTCGGGTCGTGCCGCGTGGGCTCGGCCTTGAACTGCCACAGGCCGCTGCCGAGCCCGGCCACGTAGTACAGGCCGTCCTTCGTCTGCTGGAAGCCGCGCCAGCGGTTCTGCGGGGCGACCTCCCAGCGCCTGTCCTCGGGCCCCGGGTTGACGGGGTCCACGAAGGTGTTGAGCCGGTAGATGGACAGCTCCGTGCCCTCGGGGATGCCCGCCTCGGGCTTCTCCCGGTCCCACCACTTGAGCTCCTTGTTGGGCGGGAGGATTCCAATCTTCCAGTCGTTGGCGATGAGCAGCTCGCCGGCCTGCGAGTAGCCCAGGCCGTAGGTGAAGCCCGCGCGCTGCGACTCCTTGACGACCTCCTGGTTCGGGTCCGTCGGGTGCGGCGTCCGGGTGAGCAGCCACCAGGCCGGGTGGCGGTGGCTGCTGTACTCGAGGTCGCGGATGCGCGTCACGCCGTGGTTGGTGCCGATATAGACCTCACCCTCGTACGGGCCCTTCATGACCCGCATGCAGGACAGGACGGAGCGGTCCTCGTCGTAGTGGAAGTCGTTGCTGTTGCGGATGCCGATGGCCTCGTTGCGGCTGGGACGGCTGGTGCCCACCGAGCGGTACAGGTGCTCGCGCAGCACGATGTCCGTGCCGTCGCCGTTGAGCTGCACCAGGTCCATGTCGCCCTTCTGGAACTCGAAGTAGCGCGCCTCGTCGAAGTCGGCCTCGCCCCGGCCGGCGATGCGCTGGCCTCCCGGCACGTTGTCGTACGTGAGGTAGCCCACGTACGCCTCGCCCGCCTTGCCGCCGCAGATGACGGTGGAGCCGGTGGCCAGCTGGTGCGGCTCCGAGCCGAAGCCCAGGCTGGCTTGGCCGACGGGCTGGCTCGTCCACACGAGCTTCTGCGTGTCCGCGCGCAGCACGCCGATGCGGTCCCCATCCAGCACCCAGATGTTGTGCGCGCCGTCCACGCCCACCGAGGCGACCTTGGGGATGCCGTACTTCGACGAGTAGTCCGTCAGCGCGTCCGTGGGCCACGGGCCCTCGGGCGTGGTGGGCACGCCGCCGTCCGGCACGGGGTCCGTGCCGCCATCGCCGCTGCCCGCGTCGGGCACCGGGTCCGTGCCGCCATCGCCGCTGCCCGCGTCGGGCACCGGGTCCGTGCCTCCATCCCCCGCGTCCGGAGTGCCCGCGTCATCCGGAGGAGCCTGGACGTCGCCATCCGTCGGCCCCTTGCCGGTGCCGTCCGAGCTGTCGCAGGCCACCGCCGTCATCATCACCGCCACACCGACACACGCGCCCAACAGTCGTCGAATCACCGCTTCCTCCCGTCCCCGGTGTGGAGCAAGCGGCGTACCGGCCCTTGCGCACATGCACCGTCATGGAAAGAGGGAAGCGGGCTTCCCACCGTGGGCACCCGGGCGGCGTGACGTGGCACTGGAAATGACCAGGCCCGCCCCCGGAAGGGAGCGGGCCCGTGAGACTGTCATTCGGGCGACGGCGCCCGGACTCAGTGCACGGCGTCGTCGACGTCCTGCTTCACGTCCTCGCCGGCCTCCTCCACCTTGTCGCCGGCCTTCTTGGCGTCCTTCTTCATGGTGTCCACGGCGCCGGAGCCGCCCGTGCCCTTGGGGCTGGTGGCGCGCAGCTCCACGGCGACGGCGTTGTCACCGTCCAACTGGAAGCGCGCGCGCACCTCGGAGCCCTCCGGAATCTGGTCGGCCCGCACCTTCTTGCCGTCCAGCATCACCACCGTCTGGGCCTTCACGTCCAACTCGGCGTCGGGCAAATCCTTGCGCGTCAGGTTCACGCTGTCGTCGTCGGCCTTCTTCAAGGTGCCCTTGAGGCTCAGCGAGTGCTCCTTCTTGAAGAGGTTGTCCTGTGCTTGCGCGTTGGAGGCCTCGCGGGTGGCGCCGCTGATGCCGCGGCCCACGTCGGTGGCGTTCACGCCCGTGTCCACGCGCGTGCTCGGGCCGGGAATCTGCGTCTGCGACGGCGCCGGTGCGCTCTGCGCGAAGGCGGCGGTTCCCAGACACACGGCGAACGTGGCGATGAGCTTCTTCATATGAGCGTCCCTCTCCCTTGGGTCCGTTGGATGACTTCTGGGAGCAAGGGTGGGGAGGCTGCCTCCCTCCGCCAACCCGCCCTGCATGGCCCCAGGGGCGGCCCGTCCGCAGGGCAGCCGGGCGAAGCAGGGACGACTTCAGTCGCCCTGGCTCAGCCGCTTCACCGTGGACAACAGCTCGTGCAGGTCCAGGGGCTTGCGCAGACAGCCGGCCACGTCCAGCTCGCGGGCGGCGGACTCCAAATGCAGGTCCGCGCTGGCCACGACGACGGGGATGTCCGCCAGCGCCGTGTCATGGCGCAAGGCCTCGCGGAAGGCGAAGCCGTCCATGCGCGGCATCATCAGGTCCAGCAGGATGAGGTGCGGCGGCGTGTCCTGCTGGCGCAGCTGCGCCAGCGCCTCCAGCCCGTCCGCGGCCAGCAGCACCGCGTAGCCCTCCAGCTCGAAGGCGTCCTGCAGCGCGTCCCGGATGTCCAGGTCGTCGTCCACGACGAGCAGTGTCTGAAGCGCTTGCACCGGTCTCCCCACCCTGGTCGGGGCCGACTCGCTCCCACACCACCTCAACCATGGGGCCGCGGGTGTCAGGACGGAAGCTTCCGGCGGCCGGGCGGGGTGAATCACGGTTCACCAGCCGACGCCTGCCCCCCCCACCGCCCGCCCGGAGTGCGGGATTTGCAATGGAGTTGCTTTAATCGAGATACACGGAAGCAGTTTTTATATCGGTTTGCTCGTATTCCTGGATGCCGTGAAGATGGCGGCGGCGGCCCGCCTCCCAGGCGGGCGCTCATTTCCAGGGAGCAGTCCTCATGCGAACCATGTCTCGAGTTGCGGGCAGGAAGCTGTTGGGAACGATGCTGTGCGCGCTGACGATTTCGGCCTGCGGTCCGGCGCCGGAGCAGCAGGGCGAGCCGCAGCCGGAGCAGCCGCAGACGGACACCACGCAGCAGCCGGTGGTGTACGGCACCGACGACCGCCAGGACGTGTACGCGCACCCGGACGCGACGCTGCGCCAGCGCGCCGAGCAGTCCACCGTGGCGCTGATGACGACGTCCGACTACACGGTGGGGAGCAACGGCAACGTGACGTTCAACGCGTCCACGCTGCAGTCGGCGTACAACCTGTGCTCCAACCAGCGCTTCCTCACCGACCTGACGCCGGCGTTCTGCTCCGGCACGCTCATCGATGACGACCTGGTGCTGACGGCCGGACACTGCATCACCAGCGCCTCGGCCTGCACCAGCACGCGCGTGGTGTTCAACTTCTACAAGACGGCGGCGACCACGCTCAAGCAGGTGACGAGCGCGGACATCTTCTCCTGCCAGTCCATCGTGGTGCGCCAGCAGACCAGCGGCACGCCCAACCTGGACTACGCCATCATCAAGCTGGACCGCGCCGCCACGCCGCGCTTCGTGCCCGCGCCCATCCGCGCCGGCAACGCCGCGCTGCCGGTGGGCACGGGCGTGACGGTCATCGGCTCGGGCAGCGGCATCCCGTTCAAGATTGATTCGGGCGGCAAGGTGCGCGACGCGCGCGCGGGCTCGCTGGACTACTTCAGCGCGACCACGGACACCTTCGGTGGCAACTCCGGCTCGGGTGTGTACGAGAACACCGGCTACACGGTGGCGGGCATCCTGGTGCGCGGCGAGACGGACTACGTGTCGAGCGGCAGCTGCCGCATCGTCAACACGTGCACGGAGACGGGCTGCAGCGGCGAGGACATCACCTACGTGCGTCCCGCGGTGAACGCGTACTGCGCGGTGGCCGGCAGCCTGCGGCTGTGCGGCACCACCCAGCCCCCGCCGTCCACCACCTTCACCTTCACCGCGTCCAACACCAACAACGCGCAGCAGAACACCACCAACCGCGCGGTGACGCTGGCGGCGGGCCAGACGATTCGCGTGGGCACCTGCTCGGTGAGCGGCGCCTCCGGCACGGGTGACACCTACCTGCGGCTGAGCAACGCGGCGGGCACGTCGGTGGCGAGCAACGACGACTCCTGCGGCACGCTGTCGTTCTTCTCGTACACGGCCACCACGGCGGGCACGTACACCATCCGCGCGGGCTGCTACTCCAGCAACAGCTGCAGCGGCACGGTGGCGTACACCATCCAGTAGTCCGCCGTCTCAGGGGCACGGGGCCAGCAAGCGCCCGTGCCGCGTGTCACACGCTCGGGCCGTCCCTCTTGCAGGAGTCGGGAGGGCCCGGGCGTTCGTGTTTCATCCCGGCCAGCGCGCGTGGCGGCGCGGGGGACGTCCTTCAGGCGCAGCGGTCGCAGAGGCCGCGCAGCTGCACGTCCACGCTCTTCTGGGCCACCGCGCGCGGCACGCCCTTGGAGGACGCGATGCGGATGGACTCCTCCGGCAGACACGCGACGGTGCCGCAGTCGGTGCAGGTGAAGTGCGGGTGGTTGCCGCTGTGCTCGTCGCCCGAGCGTCGCAGCTCGAAGCGCCACACGTGGTCTCCCAGGTCCGCGCGCACCACCAGCCCGGCCTCCGTGAGGTCCGTGAGGTTGCGGTAGATGGTCACCCGGTCATAGCCCTCGTCACCCAGTGCATCCACCAGGTCGGCGTGGCTCATTGGCGCGGTGGCCGACTCCAGCTCCCGGAGCACCGCCACGCGGGGCGCGGTGCTGCGCAGACCCGACGCGCGGATCCTCTCCTGGAAATCAGCGAGCTTCGGCTGCACGGCGATTCGTTTTGCTCCCATGATGTCTTTTCGCATAACCCATCTGCGGGACACTTTCACCTCGCCCGGAGTACGACGTCCGGCCTCGAGGACTGGAGTGGCTTGCCCGCCGGGTCCCCCCAGACTCCTGGATACGAGAGTGAGCACCAGGAGTCCAGGATACTGGTGCAATCCTTGTGCGTAATGATTCACCGCGCTTCCCGACTTCCGGTCAGTCACGCCTGGACGTCGGTGGACCCCGGATGCGGTGGAGTGGCCACGCCAGCGTCGCGAACCGGCGCGGGGGTGTCCGGCGCACGACAGTTTCCGCCGGGTGTCCCAGGGCCTCCCCGCGCGCGGCGAGGTGTCCGGGAGTCCAGTGATTCCAGGGTGCAGTTGCAACTCATGAGTCACCGGTGACGCGGTGCCCCGAGCACGGCGACCGGGTGGGTGCGGCCGGGCCCGGGCGCGTCGCGATGGCCCCGGCTGAGCGGAGCGGGGGGCCGGGGGGCGGGCGGTGGCGCGGGGGCGGGGTGGCGGGCGGGGCTTCATCTCGTATCTGAGTTGTAAAAGCATCCTAGGTGTTCTTGTCGCAGGCGTCCGCTGGGAAGAGGAGGGGAGGGCCCCCTGGGGTCGCCTGGAGGGCGACGGCGGGTGTTGGACCGGCGAACAGTCCATCCCGCGCTCCTTGACTGGGAGCGATGAGTGCCCACACTTGCGCCTTTGTCGTTCCGTCGGGGCCTCGACAGGCCCTGTTGCTCGTGTCTCCGGGTCCCCCTCGCCGTGACGAAGCCCAGTCTCCTGCTCATCGAAGAAGCCAGTGTGGCCCGGGAGCTCCAGGTGCTCGCGCTGGAGAGCCAGGGATGGCAGGTCGTGGCCCTGGCGGACGTGGCGGCGGCCGCCTCGCTGATGCAGACGCAGCCGGTGTTGCTCGTGGTGGCGGCGGCGGGCGTGCTGGCGGCGGGCAGGGAGGCGCTGGAGGCGTTCCGCGGCGCGCTGGAGGCGGCGTCGGTGGGGCTGTACGTGCGCGCCTTCCCCGCCGAGGAGGAGGTGGTGCGCAGGCTGGCGCTGCCGCTCACCGGCTTCTTCTGGCGGCCCCTGTCCCTGGGCGGGCTGGTGGAGAAGGTCCGACGCGTGGTGCCGGAGGAGGGCCCCCCGGAGGCGCGGCCGCTGGTGCTGGTGGCGGACGACGACCCGGTGTCGCGCAAGCTGTTGCAGCTGATGATGGTGCCCTTCCGCTTCCGGGTGGTGTCCGCGGACGACGGGATGCAGGCGCTGGAGGTCGCGAGGAGGCGGCGGCCCGACGTGGTGCTGGCGGACGCGCTGATGCCGCGCATGGACGGCTACAAGCTGTGCATGGCGCTCAGGCAGGAGTCGCGCTTCGCGCGCGTGCCGGTCATCCTCACGCACGCGCTGACGCCGGACGAGCTGGATTTGCGCATGGCCCACAACGTGGGCGCCAACGGCTTCGTGCGCCGCGCGCAGGACGGGGACGAGCTGGTGGGCGTGCTGCTGCGCGCGCTGAAGGCCGGGCCGCCCACGCCGCTGGGGCTCGCGCCGCCGGTGGGGCCCGCGCTGGAGCTGAACACCGAGGACCACCTGTACCGGATGGTACGCCAGCTGGAGCGGCGCGTGGGGCTGCTCGAGCAGGCGGAGCGCGGCACGCGCGAGAGCGAGGAGCGCTTCCGCCTGGTGGTGGAGGGCTCCTACGACGGCATCTGGGACTGGGACTTGCGGCGGGGCACGCTGTACTGGAGCCCGCGCCTCCTGGAGATGCTGGGGCTGACGCCCGAGACGTTCGCCGGCACGCACGAGGCCTTCGTGGAGCTGCTCCACCCGGAGGACCGCGCCGGCGTGCTCGCGGCCATGACGGAGCACCTGGAGCGCGGGGCGCCGTACGACGTGGCCTTCCGGCTCCGACACGCCACGGGCGGCTATCGCTCGTGCGTGGGGCGGGGGCGCGCGCTGCGCGACGAGCAGGGCCGGCCGGTGCGCATGGCGGGCATCATCGGCGACGTGACGGAGCAGCTGCGGCTCTACCGCGAGGCGAACGAGGCGGTGCGCGTGCGCGACGACTTCCTCAGCGTGGCGGCGCACGAGCTGAGAACGCCCCTGGCCGCGCTGCGCTTGCGGGTGCAGGGCGCGCAAGGGGCGCTGCGCATGCTGGGCGCGGCCCAGGCGGCGCCGCGGCTGGAGCGCGCGCTGGAGGCCGCGGACCGTCAGGTGCAGCGGATGTCGGACCTGGTGGAGTCGCTCCTGGACGTGTCCCAGTCGCAGGGCGGACCGCCCAGGCTGCAGCTGGAGGTGGTGGACCTGTCCAACGTCGTGCGCGACGCGGTGACGCGCTCGGAGCCGGCCGCGGCGAGAGCGGGGTGTGAGCTGGTGCTCGGGCCCATGCCGCCCACGCCGGGCCGGTGGGACGGCGCCCGGCTGGGGCAGGTGGTGCGCCACCTGTTGTCCAACGCGATGAAGTTCGGCCCGGGCCGCCCCGTGGAGGTGGCGCTGGAGCAGCAGGACGCCACGGCCACGTTGGTGGTGAAGGACCACGGCATCGGCATCTCCCCGGAGCGGGTGGACGGGCTGTTCCGCCGCTTCGAGCGCGCGGTGCCGGTGCGGCACTACGGCGGCCTGGGGCTGGGCCTGTACCGCCTGCGCCGCATCGTCGAGGCGCACGGCGGTCAGGTGTCCGTGGACAGCACGCCCGGCGAGGGCTCCACGTTCCGCGTGCGCCTGCCCCTGGGCGGCCCCCCCGTCGCCCGCGCCTGACTCAGAGCGAGTCGAGGAAGGCCACCAGCGCCTCGCGCTCCCCGCGCGACAGCGCCTTCACCTGCTCGCGCGAGGACTCGGCCTCGCCCCCGTGCCACAGCACGGCCTCCAGCGGCGTGCGCGCCCGTCCGTCATGCAGCAGGCGCGAGTGTCCGCTCACCGTCCGCGTCAGGCCCAGGCCCCACAAGGGCGGGGTGCGCCACTCGCGGCCGCTGGCGAGGAAGTCCGGACGTCCGTCCGCGAGCCCCTCTCCCAGGTCATGCAGCAAGAGGTCCGAGTACGGCCAGATGAGCTGCCCGGACAGCTCCGGGTAGCCCTCCAGCGTGCCGGTGGTGACCGACGGCTTGTGGCACCTGGCGCAGCCCACGCGGTGGAACACGGCCTTGCCCTGGAGCACCCGGGCGTCGTCGACGCCCGCGCGCGTGGGGAGCGCCACCGTGTGCGAGTAGAAGTCGAGCGCCGTCAGCTGCCGGTCCGTCACCTCGGGTTCACCGCCGTGGGGCGCCGCGAGGCACACGGCCTGCGCCTGGGTGCACGTGTCCTTTGGAAACAGCGTGGTGGTGAGGCCCAGGTCGCCCAGCAGCGCGGACGCGTTCTGGTGCTCGATGTCCGGCTGGTTCGCCTTCCACCCGAAGCGGCCCAGCGCCACGCGGTTCGTGCGCCCGTTCCACACGCGGTTGACCCGGCCGGACACGCCGTCGCCGTCCGCGTCGTCCGGGTCCGCCCACGCCAGCAGCGTCTCGTTGGGGATGGCCGCCAGCAGGCCCAGGCCCACCATGTTCTGGGCCACGCGCGCGGACATCATCGTGTCCGCCGACAGGGGCCCGTGGGCCAGGTCCGTCAGCACCAGCGTGGGGGACTGGAGCGTGTAGGGCTCGCCGTCCGCGAAGGTGCCGGAGACTTCGGTCCACTCCACCCGCGCCTGTCCCTCCGCGGGTACGCCGGGGATGCCCCGGGGCTGGAGCTGGTCTCCATAGGTGGGCTCGGGCACGGGCTCGCCGTGGGGGCCGGTGCCCGGGATGGACAGGCGCACGAGCAGCGTGTCCGCCACCTCGTCGCCCTCGGGCGGACGGCCGCGGCCGTTGCCCAGGTGGCAGGCGAGGCACGAGACGGAGTGGAACAGGGGGCCCAGGCCGTCCCGGTCCTGCTGCGAGGTGCTGGGCGCGCGCACCCAGTCCGCCTCGAAGACGGACTCGCCCACGAAGAACTCCGCGCGCCGGGCCAGGCCGAGGTTGGCCGCCGGCTGGGTGAAGGCGCCCGCGCCCGTCACCGTCACGCTGGTGGCTCCGCCGGGGTGGTCCTCGCCCGCTTCCACCACGTCGAAGCGGGGCGGAGGGGGCGGCTCGGGAGGAGGCGGCTCCGGGGGCGGCTCACCCGGAGGCGTGATGGAGGGCGGGGCCCCGGAGTCACCGCACGCGGCGGCGGCCCCGAGGAGCGCCAACAACAGACCCAGACCGACGGCGTGCTTCACGGCAGGGGGACCGGGATGGGGTCGGTGTAGGACCAGCGGTCGATGACGCCGTCCGGGCCGAGCGAGCCGTTGAGGTTCCAGCCCCAGGCGAACACCGAGCCGTCCTCGCGCACGGCGATGACGTGGGTGGCGCCCATGCCCATGGCCGTCAGCGGCGTCAGCGTCCCGGAGGAGGCGCGCGCCTCCAGCTCGTTCGTCTCCTTGATGCCGATGCCCAGCTGGCCGTTGAAGTTCGAGCCCCAGCCCAACAGCGAGCCGTCCTCGCGGCGCGCGAAGCTGTAGTTGCCGTTGGCGAACACGGCCGTCGCGTCGGTGACGCCCTTCACCTTCACCGGGGTGGCGCTCTCGCCGCCCGCGCTGAGCGCGCCCGTGCCCAGCTGGCCGGTGGCGTCCAGGCCCCACGCGGACACGGTGCCGTCCTTGTGCACCGCGAGGATGTGGTCGCGGCCGTTGGCGATGTCCACCACGTCGGTGATTCCCGGGACCTGGCCAGGCAGCGGGTGGCTGTCACCGTCCACCACGCCCGTGCCCAGGTTGCCGTAGTCGTTGCGGCCCCACACCCAGACGGTGCCGTCGGCCTTGAGCGCCACCGAGTGCATGGAGCCGCCCAGCACCTTCACCACGTTCGTCAGGCCCTGCACCGGCATCGGGTAGCCGCGCGCCACGGTGGTGCCGTCGCCCAGCTGGCCGTTGGCGTTGTTGCCGAAGCTCTGCACCGTGCCGTCCTCCATCAGGATGAGCGCGTGGCGGAAGCCGTTCGCCACCGACACCGCGCCCGTCAGGTTGGGAATCCTCGTCGCCACGTAGCGCGGGGTGACATCGGGGGTGCCCGGCGTCTCGCCCGAGGGCGGGGTGGACAGGCCCAGCTGGCTGTCGTTGTTCTCGCCCCAGGACCACACGCTGCCGTCGGCCGTCAGCGCCATGGCGAAGTTCTGGTTGAAGGCGATGGCCGTCGCGTTCTCCAGGCCCGGCACCGGCTGGGGTTGGGTCTGGTCCGTGCGCACGTCGTCCCCCAGGCCCAGCTGGCCCCGGTTGTTGCGGCCCCACGTGTACACGCGGCCGTTCTTGAGCGTGCCGCTGTGCAGGCCACCGGCCGAGGCAAGCTGGCCGAAGTGGAACGACACCGCCTGCTCGGCCTCATTGCCCGCCGCGTCCCGGGCGTGCAGCACCACGGTGTTGCGGCCGGCGCGCGGCGTCACCTCGAAGGACACCGGCTCGCCCGCGGTGGCCGGCAGCGTGAGCGCCTGCTCGGTGCCGTCGTTGAGCGTGTACGCAAGCTGGGTCACCGCCACGTTGTCCGTGGCCGTGAACTCCACGTGCATCCGCCGCACCGTGGTGGCCACGCCCTCGCGGGGCGAGCGGACCTGGACCACCGGCGCCTCGTCGAAGCGCAGCGCCAGCGTGCGCTCCGTGCGCGCGCCCGTCTGGTCCACCGCCGCCAGGGTGATGTCGTTGTCGCCCTCCTCCAGGGTCAGCTCCAGCGTGAAGCTCGCGCTCGTGGGCGTGCTCGTCTGGAACTCCACCGCGCGCGGCTCGCCGCCGTTGAGCCGCGCCGTGAGCTCCGCGAGCCTTCCCGGCGCGCTCACCGAGCCTTGCAGCTTCACCTGCGCGCTCTCGGCGCTGGCGCCGGAGACGTGCGAGTGCAGCTGGACGTACGGCGCCACGGGGATGCCGGGCGTGGTCTCCACATCCGACCCACACGCCGCCAGCCACACGGCCGCCAGCGCGAGGACACAGGCTCGGGACTTCATCAGGACTCCTGGTTTGTTGGGTTTTATTGAGATTGATTTGCAGAGTCAGAAAGTGCCCGGGCTCATACCCCTCGCACCTCGGGGCACGCAAGCGGCCGGCGGCTCAATTTGGCGTTTGCTCCCGGGGATTTCCCGAGGGAGAAGCACCTGCCGGAAAGCCGGTGAAGTGCTTCAGCTTCCACGGAGTGGGGCTGAAGTCGGGGTACGCGGAGCTTTGGGGGCAGGGTGCCCATCCACTCGGGAAGCGTGGGGGCGTCCGAGGGCTCGCACTGCGGGTGCCTGTCCCAACGTACGATTGTCGACCACTGGAAGGTGGCGGACGGGGGGCCCCGCCGTTCTCTTTCCCGCCCGGGAAATCGCTCTAGGGTCGCGGCTCGTCTTCAGGGGAATCCATGGCAGAGGTGCTCGTCGTCGATGACAGCAAGGTGATGCGGGACATGGTGGTGGCCTGTCTGAGGCCCTACCCGGGGCTGAACTTCACCCATGCCTCGAGCGGGCTGGAGGCCATCGAGCGGTTGTCGCTGAGCCCGTACGATTTGCTGGTGCTGGACCTGAACATGCCGGACATCGGAGGCATCGAGGTGGTGGAGTTCGTGCGGGGGCAGGACAAGCTGCGCACGCTGCCCATCATCATCGTGACCACGCGGGGGGACGAGGCGTCGCGCGCGCGGGCGCTGGAGGCGGGCGCCAACCGCTTCATGACCAAACCCTTCACCCCCGACGCCATCCTCGCGGAGGCGCGGGGGCTGCTGGAAGAGACGCGGGCTTGACCGCTTCCGTGGACCTCGCGGACTTCCTCCCCGCCTATCTGGCGGAGGTGGAGGAGCTGCTCGACTCGGCGCACCGCCACCTGC
This sequence comes from Myxococcus sp. AS-1-15, assembly GCF_020037055.1. Classification (NCBI taxonomy): domain Bacteria; kingdom Pseudomonadati; phylum Myxococcota; class Myxococcia; order Myxococcales; family Myxococcaceae; genus Myxococcus; species Myxococcus sp. AS-1-15. Next base: position 404,244 of record NZ_JAIQDF010000008.1, read on the forward strand.
TCGCGGTGGAGGCCAGCGCGCGTCGGGGCGCGGCCCACCCCAAGGCCGTGCGGGAGCTGTTCCGGGCGCTGCACACCATCAAGGGCCTGTCCGCCATGGTGGACGTGGAGCCCATCGTCTCCATCTCTCACTGGATGGAGACGTCCCTGCGTCAGGCGGACCAGGCCGGCGGCCGGCTCCCGGAGTCCAGCGTGGAGCCGCTGATGGAGGGCCTGCGCGCGGTGGAGCAGCGCATGCGCCAGCTCGCCTCCGGCAAGCCCGCGGCCCCGGTGCCCTCGGGGCTCCTGGAGCGGCTGGAGGCGCTGGAGGCCTCCGAGACGGCGCCGGCGGCCTCGCGGCCCGTCGCGGTGGTGCTCGACGAGACGCTGGCGCTCGGCGCCAAGCTGACGCCCACCGAGCGCGAGCAGCTCACCGCCACCGCGGGCGGCCGCCGCCCCGTGCGGGTGGACTTCATCCCCGGCGCCGAGCGCGCCGCCAAGGGCGTCACCATCAACAGCGTGCGCGAGCGGCTGGCGGCGCTGGGCGAGCTGGTGAAGGTCGTCCCGCTGTCGGGGCCCGTGCCCGGGGGCGGCTCGCTCACCTTCGTGCTGCTGCTCAGCACCGAGGCCGCGGACGGCGTGTTGATGGACGCCGCCGGGGGCGAGCCCGCCCTGGTGCGCCCGCTGGCCGTCGAGCAGGCCCTGTCGCCCGTGCCCGTGGTGAGCCCGCCCGCGCGGCTGGACGGGGAGCTGGACGAGGAGCCGGAGGAGCTGCGGCGCGGGGGCGGCACCCTGCGGGTGGAGGTGTCCCGGCTGGACGAGGCGCTGGAGCGGCTGGCGGCGCTCGTCGTCAACCGCTCGCGGCTGCAGCGCGCGGTGGCGGACCTGACGGCGGCGGGCGCGCCCACGCGGGAGCTGCGCGCCATCCTCCAGGAGAACTCGCGCCAGCTGCGCGACATGCGCGCGGCGATTCTCCGGCTGCGCATGGTGCGCGTGGGGGACGTGCTGGAGCGGCTGCCCCTCCTGGTGCGCGGGCTGCGCCGGGCCACGGGCAAGGCGGTGCGGCTGGAGCTGGACGTGGGCGACGCGGAGCTGGACAAGGCGGTGGCGGACCGGCTGATGCCCGCGCTGGTGCACCTGGTGCGCAACGCGGTGGACCATGCCCTGGAGTCGCCCGAGGAGCGCCGCATGCTGGGCAAGGCCCCGGAGGGGCTGGTGCGCCTGGCATGTCACGCCCAGGCCAACGGCTTCGTGGAGTTGCTCGTGCGCGACGACGGGCGCGGCGTGGACGGGGCGGCGGTGGCGAAGCGCGCGGGCGCGCCGGCCCCGCGCACGGACGATGATGTGCTGGAGCTCTTGTGCCGGCCGGGCTTCTCCACGCGGGAGTCGGTCACCTCCACCAGCGGGCGCGGGATGGGCATGGACATCGTCCGGCGCATCGTCGTGGACCAGCTGGGCGGGGAGCTGCGCATGGAGACGCGGCCCGGCGTGGGCACCACGTTCCGGCTGCGCGTGCCGCTGACGATTACCCTGCTGGACGCCATCGTCTTCGAGTGCGCCGGCGCGCGCTACGCGGTGGCGGTGTCGTGCGTGGAGGAGCTCTTCGAGGTGGACGCCTCCCGCGTGGTGCGTCCCCCGGGGGGCCGGGGCGTGGCCCTGGTGGAGCGGCGGGGACAGGCGGTGCCGCTCGTGTGGCTCGAGCGCCTGCTGGGGCAGGGGACGGCCAGCGCGGCCGACACCGTGCCCGCGCGGGCGCTGCTGGTGCGCCAGCGCGGGGAGCTGGTGGCCTTCGGCGTGGGGCGGCTGCTCGGGCAGCAGGAGATCGTCCTGCGCCCGCTGGAGGACCCGTTGGTGAAGGTGCCTGGCGTGGCGGGCGCCACGGACCTGGGCGATGGACAGCCCACGCTGGTGCTGGACCTGCCCACGCTGGGCGCGTCGCGCCGGCAGGGGGGCGGGGGACGAGAGGAGCGCGCGACATGAGCGTGCTGCATGTGGTGTTCAAGGTGGATGGCGCCGAGTACGTGCTGCCGGCGTCGAACGTCCTCCAGATGGAGTCCTTCAACGGCGCCACGCCCGTGCCGGGCGCGCCCGCGCACGTGGCGGGGCTGGTGCAGGTGCGCGGCCGGGTCATCCCGGTGGTGGACGCGCGGCGCCGCTTCGGCCTGCCGGCGGTGGAGCGCACGCTCGACTCGCGGGTGGTGGTGGGGCAGCTGGGCGCGCGCGTGGTGGGGCTGCTCGTCGACAGCGCGCGCGAGGTGCTGAAGCTGGACCCGGGCCAGTTCAAGCCGCCGCCGCCGCTGGTCACCGAGGGCGCGCAGGGTTTCGTGAAGGCCGTGGCGCAGGTGGGTCCGCGGCTGGTGATGCTCATCGATTTCCCCCGAGTCATCGGGGAGGAGACGCCGGATGGCGACGCAGGACACTGACGCCCCCAAGGGGCAGGACGACGCGCGCGGGCTGGCCGAGCGCCTGACCCGGAGCCTCCGTGAGAGCACCACGCTGCTCCAGGAGCTGGAGGCCATGGCCACGCGCGTGGCCGGCAGCGGCAACGAGCAGGCCGCCGGCACCGAGCAGGTGCGCGCCGCCATCGAATCGGTGGCGACGCACGTGGAGCAGACGGGGCTGGCGGTGCAGTCGCTGGTGCGCACGCAGCGCACGGTGAGCGACTCCTCGCGCCAGCTGCAGCAGGAGTCGGAGGCGACGGCGGGCTCGGTGGAGGAGGTGAGCGCGTCGGTGTCCAACGTGCGCAAGGACGCCGCCCACCTGGCGGCGGAGGCGGACACCACCGCGGCCACGCTGGAGGAGGTGTCCCGCTCGGTGAAGGGCGTCAGCTCCAACGCGGAGGACCTGGCCGCCTCCAGCGAGGAGCTGCTCGCGTCCATGACGGAGATGAACGCCACCGTCGCGGACCTGGTGACGCGCAACCAGTCCGGCGCGGCCTCCGCGGAGCAGGTGGGCGCCACCATCGAGGAGATGGCCAAGGGCATCGCCCGGCTGGCCTCGGACGCGCAGGGCGTGGGTGAACGCGCCACGCAGGTCGCCCACGCGGTGGGCCTCTTGGGCCGCTCGCTGGGGGACGTGGCGCGCGACTCCACCTCCATGGCCTCCAGCGTGGAGGAGGTGGCCGCCACCGCGGAGGAGCTGGCGCGCAGCGTGCGCGGCGTGGCGGAGAGCGCGCGCGTGCTGGAGACGCACGCGGCCTCCAACGCCTCCGCCATGGAGGAGGTGGCCGCGAGCGTGGAGGAGGTCGCCGCCACCGCGGAGAAGAACGCCGCCGTGGTGGACGCCAACGCCTCCACCATTGAACAGCTCGCGCGCTCGGCGCAGGCGGTGGCCAAGGCCGCTGAGTCCATCAACGGCCAGGCCGCCTCCGGCGCCTCGGCCTCCACTCAGCTGGAGACCTCCACGCGCCGCGTGGCGCAGATGACGGAGGAGGCCCGCGCCACCGCGGACCGGGTGGGCACCATCGCCCGCGAGGGCGGCGCCACGGTGGGGCGCTCCATGGCGGGCTTCGGCCGCATCCGTCAGTCCATCGTCGAGTCGTCGGGCGTGATGAAGGAGATGGCCAAGCGCGCCGAGGAGATTGGCGACATCGTCCAGACCATCAACCTCATCGCCGACCGCACCAACCTCCTGTCCCTCAATGCGAGCATCGAGGCGGCGCGCGCCGGGGAGCACGGCCGGGGCTTCGCGGTGGTGGCGGAGGAGATTCGCGCGCTGGCGGACCGGGCGGCGGCGGCCAGCTCGGACGTGGCGAAAATCGTGCGCGGGCTCCAGACGACGGCGCGCGAGGCGGCGGCCGCCACGGGCGAGGGCATGCGCGCCGCGGACGAGGGCTCGGCGCTGGCCTCCGAGGCGGAGAAGGCGCTGACCACCATCCTCAAGGGCGTGGATGACCTGGGGCAGAACGTACGCGAGGTGAGCCGCGCCACCGGGGAGCAGGTGCAGGCGGCGCAGGCGCTGGCGCAGGGCAACGTGCGGATGAGCGAGCAGGGCCGCGTCATCGCCACGTCCGCCGCGGAGCAGGCCCAGGCGGCGCAGTCCCTGTCGCAGGGCGGCTCGGAGATGCGGCGCATGGCCCGGCAGACGATGCAGGCCTCCGGGGAGCAGGCGCGCGCGCTGCGCGACGTGGTGCGCGCCAACGGGCAGCTCGCGGAGGTGTCCCAGAAGGTGGCGCGCGCGGTGCAGGAGCAGGCCGCGGCGTCGACGGACCTGTCCAAGGCCGCGGCGCAGATGCGCCAGCTGGTGCAGACCGTCAGCAACGTGGTGGGCACGCAGAGCAAGGAGGTCACGGGCGTGAGCGCGCTGGCGCAGGACATGGCCAGCACCACGCAGCGCACGCTGGCGGGCCTGGCCGAGCAGGCCAAGGCGGCGGCGGAGGTGACGCGGGCCATGGACGCCACGCGCAAGGAGGTGGCCCAGTCCGCGCGCGGCATGGCGGAGCAGGCGCGCGCGCTCAAGCAGGGCGAGGCGGCCAGCCGCCAGGTGGCGCAGCTGGCGGGCGCGGTGACGCGGGCCACCGACGAGCAGGCCCAGGCGCTCGTCGCGCTGGTGAAGGGCGCGGACGAGGTGCGCCGGGTGGCCAAGAGCACGGCGCGCGCGCTGGACGAGCAGTCGGAGGTGCTCGGTTCGCTGGCGGTGTCCGCGCAGCGGCAGGCCACCGGCATCGCCTCCGTGGCGCGCGCCAGCGCGGAGGCCACCCAGGTGACGGAGGGGCTGGCCCGGGGCGTGGAGGAGATGCGCACGCGGGCGCGGGAAATCACCGTCACCACCGCGCAGCAGGTCCGCGCCGTGGCGGGCAACGCGGCCGAGGTGCGCGAGGTGTCCAACCGCCTGGGGCAGCTGTCGCGACTGCAGGCGGAGCAATGGGAGAGCCTGTCCCGGATGGGGGGCGTGAAGCCCTCCGAACCGGCGGGCGTCGAGTCGACGAGGGAGCGGCAGGCATGACGGCGACGATGTCTTCGGCGGTGGGCGCCTCGCCCCTGTTCCTCTCCGCGGAGGACCGGGCGCAGGTGGACGCGGTGGAGCAGCTGGCGCGCGGCGGCGCGGACAACCTGGCGCGGCTGGTGGCCGGGCTGGACACGCCGAGCTGGGCGGTGCGCCGCGCCGTCGTCGCGGCCCTGGCGAAGCTGGGCACCCAGGCGGTGCCGCCCCTGTGCGAGGTGCTCAGGAGCCGCCGCGACAGCGAGGCGCGGCTGGCCGCGGCGGTGGAGGCGCTGGTGGCCTCCACGGGCGCGGTGGAGGAGTCGCTCGAGGTGCTGGCGGACAGCCCCGTCGCCGCCATCGTCTGTGACGCGGCCCAGGTGCTGGGCCGCAGGCGCAGCCGGCGCTCGGTGCCGCTGCTCGCCCGGCTCACGGTGCATCCGGACGACAACGTCGCGGTGGCGGCGATTGAAGCGCTGGGCCGCATCGGCGGCGGCGCGGCGGTGGACGCGTTGCTGGCGGCCCTGGGCAGCGGCAACTTCTTCCGCATCTTCCCCGCCATCGACGTGCTGGGCCGCTGCGGCGACCCGACGGTGGTGCCCGCGCTGCTGGGCCTGCTCGCGGACCCCTTCTATTCGCTGGAGGCCGCCAGGGCGCTGGGCCGCACGGGCCAGGACGCGGCGGTGCCCGCGCTGGTGGGGCTCTTGCGCCGGGGCAACGACAGCCTGGTGCGCGTGGTGGCGGTGGCGCTGGTGGACATCCACGAGGCGCAGGTGCAGCGCTTCGGCGGCGCGCGCGCGGTGCAGGCGGCGCTGCGCTCCGGCGGGGACCTGTCCGTGCTGGGCCGCAAGCTGGCGCAGGCCATCAGCACCGCGGACTCCGCGGAGCGCGCCGCGCTGGCGCGGCTGCTCGGCTGGATTGGGGGCCAGGACGCGGCGGCGGGGCTCTTGCGCCTGCTCGACGCGCCGGACCCGACGGTGGCGCGCGCGGCGGCGGCGGCCCTGGCGGAGCTGGGCTCGGACGCGGACGAGCAGATCCTGCAGGCGCTGCGCGACGGGGACAGCGCCCGGCGCCGGGTGCTCCTGCCGCTGGTGGGGCGCCGCGTGGCGTCCGTGCCGGAGGTGCTGGTGTGCCTGGAGGACCGGGACGCCTCGGTGCGCGCCATGGCGGCGGACACGCTGTCGCGCATCGGCGACGCGTCCGCGGTGGGCGCGCTCTTCGAGCGCCTGGTGGACGACGACCCGCGCGTGGTGCAGGCCGCCACGGGCGCCATCCAGTCGCTGGGCAGCGACGACACGGAGGCGCTGGCGCTCCAGGCGGCGCGCTCCCCGGACGCGCGGCTGCGCCGGGCGGCGCTGCGCATCATCTCCTACTTCGGCTATCCGCGCGGGCTGGAGGTGCTGCTGTCGGCCATGCGCGACTCGGACGAGCGGCTGCGCGACGCGGCCATCTACGGCCTGCCCTTCATCGAGGACCCGCGCGCGGTGGACGCGCTGCTCACGGCGGCCACGCACGAGTCGGAGCGCACGCGCGCGGCGGCCATGCGCGCCCTGGGACAGACGCAGAAGGAGGCCCGCATCACCAGCATGCTGCTGGGGGGCCTCAATGATCGCGACCCGTGGGTGCGCTACTACGCGTGCCAGTCGCTGGGGAAGCTCAACGAGGAGGCCGCCGCGGACGCCATCGTCGCGCTGGCGGACGACGACGCGGGCCAGGTGCGCGTGGCGGTGGTGGACGCGCTGGCCCACATGCACACGGAGAGCGCCATGACGGCGCTGCGGCGCGCGGCGGCCAGCGCGGACGCGGACGTGCGGCGCGCGGCGCTCCTGGGCCTGGGCGTGGCGCGCCGGCAGGACGCGCTGCCGGTGCTCCTGGAGGCCGCCTCGTCCGAGGACGCGGCCACGCGCCTGGTCGCCCTGTCCGCGGTGGCCGAGTACGAGGCCCCGGAGACCCTGCCCGCGCTCCTGCGCGCCGCCAGCGACCGGGACGACAGCGTGCGCAGCGCCGCGGTGGGCTTCCTGGCCACGCGGCCGGGCATCCCCTCCACGCAGGCGCTGGTGTCGCTCCTGGGAGACCTGACGGTGCGCGAGCGGGTGGTGAGCGCGCTGGCCCTGCCCATGGAGGGGCGGCTGCCGGGGCTGCTCGCCGCGCTGGACGCCGCGGACGAGGTGACGGCGCCGCTGCTGGTGGCGGCGCTGGCGCGCATGCGCCGGGCGGACGCGCGCGCGGGCCTGCTCCAGGCGCTGGAGACGGCCAGCCCCTCGGGGCGCCGCGCGGCGGTGCCCGCGGTGGGGGCGCTGGGCACGGTGGAGGCGCGCGACGCGCTGGAGCGCGCCTCGCTCCGGGACGAGGACGAGGAAGTGCGCCGCGCCTGTCTCGTGGCGCTGGGGCGGTGACAAGGACGCCATGCCTTCGTTGCCGATGTCTCCCCAGGTGTTCGCCATCCTCGCGGCGCTCATCGAGCAGCGCGCCGGGCTGCACTACTCGCCCGAGGACCGGGAGTTGATGGCGGACAAGGTGTCGGACCGCGCGCTGGAGGCGGGGTTCGACTCGTTGCTCGACTACTACTACTTCCTTCGCTACGACCCGGCGGGCGCCGAGGCGCTGGACGCGCTGGTGGACTCGCTGCTGGTCCACGAGACGTACTTCTTCCGCGAGGCCCAGCCCCTGCAGGTGCTGGTGGAGGACGTGCTGGTGCCCCTGGCGAAGCAGGGGCGCAAGCCGCGCGTCTGGTGCGCGGCGTGCTCCACCGGCGAGGAGCCCCTGACGCTGGCCATGATGCTGGCGGACCGCGGCGCGCTGGCCGGCGTGGAAATCGTCGCCAGCGACTTGAGCTCCCGGGTCCTGGAGCGCGCGCGCGCGGGGGACCACAACCTGCGCTCGCTGCGCGCCCTGCCTCCGGGCGTGGAGGGGCGCTGGCTGGAGCGCGGCGTGGAGGGGCGCGTGCGGGTGAAGCCGGAGCTGGTGGACAGGGTGCAGTGGATGCGCGTCAACCTGGTGGACGAGGCCGCGGTGGCGCGGCTGGGCGCCTTCGACGCCATCCTCTGCCGCAACGTGCTCATCTACTTCCAGGACGCCACGGCGCGCCGGGTGGTGGAGTCGCTGGCGAGCGCGCTCAAGCCCCACGGCCAGCTGCTGGTGGGCACCTCCGAGTCGCTCATGCGCTTCGGCACCGCGCTCTGCTGCGAGGAGCGCCGGGGCGTCTTCTTCTACAACAAGGCGGACACATGATGACCCCGGCCCCCATCCGCGTGCTGGTGGTCGACGACTCGGCCTTCGCGCGCAAGGTGCTCAAGCAGGTGCTGTCCAACGCGCCGGACATCCAGGTGGTGGACACCGCCCGGGACGGCCTGGACGCACTGGAGAAGGTGGCGGAGCTGTCGCCGGACGTGCTCACGCTGGACCTGGTGATGCCCAACCTGGACGGGCTGGGCGTGCTGCGCGCCCTGTCCTCCATGGAGCTCGCGCCGCGCGTCGTCGTGGTCAGCAGCGCGGGCGAGGAGAGCGAGCTGGCGGTGGCGGCCCTCCAGAACGGCGCGGTGGAGCTGGTGCACAAGCCCACCGCGCTGGCCACGGACCGGCTCTATGAGCTGGGCGCGGAGCTGGTGGAGAAGGTGCGCGTCGCGGCCCGCGCCGCCCGGCGCCCCGTGGCCTCGCCCGTGGCCCCCTCGTCCTTCGCGTCCCCGGACGCGCTCCCGCCCGCCCGGCAGCTGGTGGTGGTGGGGACCTCCACGGGCGGCCCGCAGGCCCTGACGAAGCTGCTGTCGGAGCTGCCCGCGGACTTCCCCGCGCCCATGGCGCTCGCGCTGCACATCCCCCCCGGCTACACGGAGGCGGTGGCGCGGCGGCTGGACGCGCTGTGTCCGCTGGAGGTGCGCGAGGCGGAGGACGGCATGGAGCTGTTCCCCGGGCGCGTCGTCCTCGCCCGCGCCGGCCAGCACCTCAAGGTGGAGCGTCACGGCGCGCTCAGCCTGGTGCGCCTGGACCGTCACCCCCTGCGCATGCCCCACCACCCCTCCGTGGACGTGCTCTTCCAGAGCGCCGCCCGCGTCTGGGGCAAGGACACGGTGGGCGTGGTGCTCACCGGAATGGGAGACGACGGCCGCGACGGCGCGCGCGCCATCCGCGAGGCGGGCGGCGTGGTGCTCACCGAGTCGGAGAGCTCCTGCGTCGTCTACGGCATGCCCCGCGCCGTCGACGATGCGGGCCTGGCCACCGCGAGCGCGCCCCTGGGCGGCATGGTGGAGCTCCTGCGCTCGCACCTGCGCTGAAATCCCTGGAAGCGCGGGTGGGGAGAGCGTCGCCCGCTCTCCTACACGGCGAGGGGGAGAGGGAGGCCCCGCTGGAGGGCGAGCGATAGATTTGGGCCTTCACTGTGGCGTAAGGCACACTGCGCGCCATGCTCCGTTACAGCGCCGACATCCGCACCCTCCTCTGGTGCCTGGCGATGCCCGTGGTGGCCCTCACGATGTTCTGGGACCCCGGGCTCATCCCCTACCTGTGCCCGCTGGCGTGCTACCTGGCGCTGTCGGCGGGTGTCATCGCCCACAACCACAATCACTGCCCCACCTTCCGCAACCGGAAGATGAACGAGGCGATGGGCATGTGGCTGTCGCTGTTCTACGGCTACCCGACCTTCGTGTGGATTCCGACGCACAACCTGAACCACCACAAGTTCGTGAACAAGGCGGGCGACGCCACCATCACCTGGCGCTACTCGAAGAAGCACAACTTCCTCGTCGCCTTCTTCTTCCCCTTCGTCTCCACCTACTGGCAGCAGGAGCCCACCAAGGCCTTCATCGACAAGGCCCGCGCGCGCAACCCCGCCCTGTTCCGCCAGATTGTCCTCCAGTACGTCGTCTGGGGCGGCACCCACGCGGCGCTCGTCGCGCTCGCCATCTACCTGCACGGCATCGGTGGTGGCCTGCGCGTCTGGGCCTTCGCGTTCCTGATTCCGGCGGTCTTCTCGCTGTGGACCATCATGTTCTTCAACTACATCCAGCACGTCCACGCGGACCCCTGGAGCGAGCACGACCACAGCCGCAGCTTCACCGGCCGCCTCATCAACTTCTTCCTCTTCAACAACGGGCTGCACGCGGTGCACCACGAGACGCCGGGGCTGCACTGGAGCCTGTTGCCCCAGGCGCACGCGAAGATTGCCGCCTCCATCGACCCCCGGCTCAAGCCGGTGAGCTTCTTCGGCTGGTGCTTCCGCTCCTACGTGCTGGCGCCGCTGTTCCCCCGCTTCGGCACCACCCAGGTCGGCCGCGCGCCCTATGACCCGCCCCAGGGCGGCGCCGTGGACGTGTCCTTCGGCGACGAGCTGCAGGCGGTGGACTCGGGCGTGAACGTCGCCCGCGTCTGACGTCGCCCGCACCGAAAGGTCGGGCTGATTCTCTCTGTCCTGTATTCCTCACCTCTCCCTGGAATCCGACCAGGGGGAGTATTCACCGTGTGGCTGTTTCCCATATCTCGCCAACAACGCGAGTGGCGGGGCCGGGGGGAACCAGACACGGAGAATCCGCATGAGGATGGCCTCAGGCCCGGTCCGGCCCGTCATTGGCGAGACGCCCGGGGCGCCTCGTGTGCTGTGGGTGGGCGTGGTGGGCGAGGCGTGGCTGTGTCTGTCGCGCGCCGCCCGGGCGCTGGGGTGTGAGCCGGTGCAGGCGGCCGTCGCGGGTGGAGTGGCGGGTGAGCCCTCCTCGCGAGCCCGGCCCCGGCTGGTGCTGGTCCACTGGCGGCACGTGCGTGAGCGTGGCCCTGGAGGGCTGGGGGGGCTGAAGGCGCGCGTGGGCGCGTCCGGCGCGCCGCTGGTGCTGGTGGCCGAGCCGGAGACGCCCGCGGAGGTGCTGGAGGCGGCGGACGCCGAGGGCATCGAGGACTGCCTGGTGACGCCCGTGAGCGAGGCGGCCGTGCGCGCCCGGCTGTCCGCGCTGCTGGGCAAGAGCCCCGCAGCCCCCGCGAGCGAGCGCTACAGCCCGCGCGTGGTGCTGCTCGCGGGCGCGGGCGGCGCGCGCACGTGGACGGGGCTGGGCTCGCTGCTGGAGGCCTGTGGCCATCACCTGCTGTACAGCGCCACCGTGGAGGGCGCCGCCTCGCGCGTGGAGGAGCACGGCGCCCGGCCCCACCTGCTCGTCGTCGCGGGTGACGGCGCCTGGGGTGGGGTGTGGGCCCGCGCGAGCGCCACGGCGCGCGCGCTCCTGGACGGAGTGCCGACCTTGTCGGTGACGCCCGCGGAGTGCGCGCGGGCGGGGGCGCTCCTGCCGCGCGTGCACACGCTCCTGGGCCGCGACGGCGCCTCGCTCCGGGTGGAGGAGCGGGTGCCCTTCTGCTGTCCGGTGGAGTTCGCGGAGGGCGAGAGCAAGGCCGCCCCCTGGACGTCGGGCGTGTCCTTCGCGATGAGCCCCGCGGGCCTCTTCGTGCGCACGCTGGTGCCGGCGCGCCCCGGCGCGGCGGTGACGCTGCGGCTGCACCTGCCCACCACGGGTGAGCGGCTGGAGTCCCACGGCGTGGTGGCGTGGGCCAACCCCTGCGCGCAGCGTGAGAGCCTGTGCGCGCCCCACGGCATGGGGGTGCGCTTCCTGGGCATGGGTCCTCCGCGCCTGATGCACCTTCGTCAGCTCTGCCAGGCCACGTCCCCCGCGTGAACCCTGGTCCCCTCGAGGAGACGTCATGCGGCGCAAGAAGGTCCTGCTCGTCGACGACTCGCACACGGTGTTGATGCTCCACCAGATGATGATGGTGGAGCGCGGCTACGAGACGCTCATCGCCCGCGACGGGCTGGAGGCGCTGGCGCGCGTGGAGGTGGAGGCGCCGGACTTGGTCGTGCTGGACATCCACATGCCGCACCTGGATGGCCTGCAGACCTGCCGCGCGCTGCGCGAGCGCGAGCCCACGCGCCACACGCCCATCATCCTGTGCAGCACGCGCATGGAGCCCGCGAGCGTGCAGGCGGGCTTCGACAGCGGCTGCACCGACTACCTCACCAAGCCCTTCGCGGGCTCGGAGCTGGCGGCGCTGCTCAACCGCTACCTGGGCTCGGAGCGCGGCACCCGCGGCGACTGAGCCTGGGGCCGGGCGGGCAGCGAGCGGCGCGGCAGCGTCACCGTGAAGGACGTGCCGTCCTCCTCGGTGGAGCTGACCTCGATGCCCCCGCCGTGCGCCTGCACGATTTCCCGGACGATGTAGAGCCCCAGCCCGTAGCTCATCTTCAGCGTGCGCGTCGTCTGCGGGCCGCTGCGGAAGGGCTCGAACAGGTGCGGCAGCAGGTGCGCGGGGATGGGCCGCCCGCCGTTGTGCACCTCCAGCACCACCTTGTTGCCGCGCGTGGCCCGGACCTCCAGCCGCACCGGCGTGTCCGAGGGGCCGAACTTCAGCGCGTTCTCCAGCAGGTTGCTGGCCACCTGCCCCAGCCGGTCCGGGTCCCACATGCCCTGCGTGTTGCCCTTGTGCTCCACCTCGATGACGCGCTCGGGGTAGGCCACGCGGAACTCGTGCGCCACGCGCAGCGCCAGGTCCTTCAAGTCCATGGGCCTGGGCTCAATCGCCACGCCGCCCATCAGCCGGGTGCGAGTGAAGTCGAGCAGCAGGCGCGTGAGCCGCTCGATGCGCACCGCCGCGGTGGCGATGCGCTGGCTGGTGCGCCGCGCGTCCTCGGCGGTGCCGGACTCGGCCATCACGCGCGACCAGTTCATGATGGCGCCCAGGGGGCTCCTGATGTCGTGGCTGACGATGCCCATCAGCTGCTCCTGGAACTCGGAGTGGCGGCGCGCCTCCTCCTCGGCCCACTTGCGCTGGGTGATGTCGCGGCTGATGCCGAACAGCCCCACCACCTTGCCGTCACCGTCGCGCAGCACGCCCTTGGTGCTCAGCCACACGCGCGGGCCCTCCACGCCCGGCTGCGCGTCCTCGTACGTGACGGTGCGGCCGAAGGCGAGCACCTCCCGGTCGTTGGCGGCGTTGACGCGGGCGACCTCGGGCGCGAACAGCTCGTGGTCCGTGCGGCCCACCATCTGCTCCACCTCGTAGCCCACCGCGCGCGCGCCCGAGGCGTTGATGAGCTGGTAGCGGCCCTCCAAATCCTTCGTGTAGACGGAGTCCGTCGTCCCCTCGTGGATGGCGCGGAACACCTCGCTGGCGCGGCGCAGCTCCTCCTTCGCGCGCTTCTCCCCGCTGATGTCCCGGCAGTGGACCAACAGCCCCCCGGGCACCACGCGCGCGCGCACGTCGAACGTCGAGTCCCGCTCCGGCCAGCCGTGCTCGAAGCGCGTGGCGGGCTGCTGGGTGGCGGGCTGCTCGAAGCGCAGGTGGCGGCGCAAATCCAGCAGCTGGGGGCACGCGCGGCGCACGTCGTCGCCGACCGTGGCGGAGCCCTCCAGCAGCTCCGCCATGCGCGGGCTCAGGTAGGTGAAGCGCCAGCCGGCGTCGAGCGTGAAGAACGCATCCGGCAGTCCCTCCAGGAGCGCATGCAGCGGTACGCCGGCCGACGCCTCGGAGGGGAGGGCCGGGGCCGGGGATCGCGGGCGCTTCTTGGCGGGGGTGGAGGGCATGCGTCGTGGGTTTTCGCGGGAGGAGCTGGAGGTCGAGGAGAGGAGGCGGGGCCGTGTCAGGAGGGAGGACAGGCTGCCTCGGGATTCTCCGGGCTCCTCGTCGAGAAGGTGCTCCGCGCAAAGGGGCGGCATGGCGCGGCGGCCGTCCCCCGCGCACGGGGTGACGTCGTCAGCGCGTGGCATCCCCGCGCTTCCGCGTGGGCCGAGGCACGGAAGGGGGTGGGCTTGAGTGCTGCGGTGAGGCCGAAACGCATCCGGGCAGAACCATACTCCGCTCCGTGTCTGGCGCGAGCGGCCCCCGCTGCTCCTTCCTCGCTCGGTGCGCTCCAGGTCCCTGCCTGCCGTTCCGAACGGCCGGTTCTTGCAGCGTGACTGCAATTCGGCCGGCCGGATGCGCCCGGGGTGAATGCGGGTTCAGATAACCCGGGAAACGGGGTGGGTCTGGGATGTGGCGTTTTCGTCTGGAGTCCGGAATCCCAGGGAGGTGGGTCAGTCCAGGTCGGACGTGATGAGGGGCGCTGTCCGGGAGCACCCGGCTCGCGAGGGTGGGGCGGCTCAGGCGGACTTCTTCTGCTCGGCGTCGTCCTCTTCGAAGAGGCGCTCCAGCTCCTTGCGGGCGCGGGCGGCGGCCTCCACCAGCCTGGCCTCGTCGCGGTGGAAGCGGGCCGTCTCGCGCAGGAGCTTCTCGTCGTGCTCTCGCAGGCGCTCCATGACGCGGTGGCTCTCGGAGAAGGTGAGCCCCATCGTCTGGAGGATGTCGCCGCCCAGCTCCATGCTGCCGGCGAACGTCTCCCGCATGACGTGCTCGATGCCCAGGTCCAGCAGCTGGTAGGCGTGCACGCGGTTGCGGGCGCGCGCGAAGATGACCAGGTGGGGGAAGTGCTCCTTCACCGTCTTCGCGGTGCGCAGGGACGCCTCCATGTCGTCGATGGCGAGCACGAAGACGCGGGCCTTGTCGGCGCGGGCGGCGCGCAGCAGGTCCAGCCGGGACGCGTCGCCGTAGAACACCTGGCTACCGAAGCGCTTCATGAAGTCGATGTGCTCGGGGCTCGCGTCGATGGCGGTGAACCCGATGCGCTTGGCGCGCAGCAGTCGGCCCACCACCTGACCCACGCGGCCGAAGCCGGCGATGATGACGGGGTGGTCCTCCTGGGGCGCCACGTCGAACTCGCGCGTCTGGGCCTTCTTCTGGAAGCGGGGGCGGACGTAGCGCTCGTAGGCCGCGTAGAGCATGGGGGTGGTGGCCATGGACAGGCCCACGACGACGACGAGCAGGTCCGCCTCCTGGGCGCTCATGACGTGGAAGGACACGGCGAGCGCGAAGAGGACGAAGGCGAACTCGCCGCCCTGGGAGATGACCACGCCCAGGCTGAGCGAGGGCTCGTTCTCCTTGAGGCTCAAGCGGCCCAGGCCGTAGAGCACGGCGCCCTTGAGGGCCACCAGCCCCAGGACGAGGGCGGTGACGAGCACGGGCTGCTCGACGATGAGGCGCAGGTTGACGCTCATGCCCACGGCGATGAAGAACAGGCCGAGCAGCAGGCCCTTGAAGGGCTCGATGTCGGCCTCCAGCTCGTGGCGGTACTCGGACTCGGACAGGAGCACGCCGGCGAGGAACGCGCCGAGCGCCATGGACAGGCCCACGGCATGGAGCAGGGCGGCGGTGCCCACGACGACGAGCAGCGCGGTGGCGGTGAACAGCTCCTGGCTGTGGAACGAGGCCACGGCGCGGAAGAGGGGGCGCAAGAGGAAGCGGCCCGCGAGCACCACGCCCGTGAGCACGGCCACGACCTTGAGGCCGGTGAGCCAGCCGGGCTCGGGTGACGCGGTGCTCGCGTGGCCCAGCAGGGGCAGCAGCGCGAGCAGCGGGATGACGGCCAGGTCCTGGAACAGGAGGATGCCGAAGGCGAGGCGTCCGTAGCCGGTGGTGAGCTGGTTGCGCTCGGCGAGCAGCTGGAGGGCGAAGGCGGTGGAGGAGAGCGACAGGCCGAAGCCCGCGATGATGGACGCCCCGGGGGACAGGCCGAACAGCCAGCAGACGCTCGCGAGCAGGGCGCCGGTGACGACGACCTGGGCGCCGCCGATGCCGAAGACGGAGTGGCGCAGGCTCCAGAGGCGGGAGGGTTGCAGCTCCAGGCCGATGACGAACAGCAGCAGCACCACGCCCAGCTCGGAGAAGTGGAGCACGTTCTGCACGTCGCCGATGAGCTTCGCGCCCGAGGGGCCGATGACGGCGCCCGCGACGAGGTAGCCCAGCACCGAGCCTAGGCCGAGCCGCTTGAACAGCGGGACGGACACCACCGCGGCCGCCAGGAACACCAGCGCCTGATGCAGGAAGGACATGAACCCGCTTCCTGTCACGGACGCCTGGGACGAGCAATCACAGCCACGGCGGCACGCCGATGATTCGACGGCAAAGCATCGGCGCTCCGGCCGGGCCCAGCGCACGCGCGCCTACTCGTCCTCCTGCTGCCCGAAGAGCAGGCGCAGCAGCGGCAGGTCCTCCGCGTGGCCGAAGACATACACGTGGTCGCCGGGCTGGAACACGGTGTCGCCCTTGGGCGCGAGCAGCTCCTGCCCACGCACCAGCAGCATCGCCGCCGAGCCCGGCGGGAAGGGCAGGTCCGCCAGCCGCTCGCCCGCCACCGCCGACGCCTTGTCGATGTAGAACGAGCTCAGCTCCCCCTTGAGCAGTTGCGTGGACGCAATCTCCAGCACCGCCTGGGGCGGCTCGGGCACGTTGGCCGCCAGGCCCAGCTTCTTCGTCACCCACGGCACCGTCGCCCCGGGGATGAGCCCGTTCACCACCACGATGAAGAACACGATGTTGAAGATGTCCCGCGAGCCCGGCGCGTTCGCCAGCACCGGGAACGTCGCCAGGATGATGGGCACCGCGCCCCTCAACCCCACCCAGCCCGTGTAGACCATCTCCCCGAAGGGGAAGCGGAACGGCAGCAGGCACAGGAACACCGCCAGCGGCCGCGCCAGGAACGCGAGCACCAGGCCCAACCCCAGCCCCTCCCACGCCACCTCCACCAGGTTGCGCGGATACACCAGCAACCCGAGCACCAGGAACATCAACACCTGCGACAGCCACGCCAGCGCGTCGTGCACGCGCAGCAGGCCCGTGCGGTAGCGGATGCTCTCGTTGCCCAGCGCGATGCCCACCACGTACACCGCCAGAAAGCCGCTGCCGTGCAGCAGCGTGGGCAGGCCGAAGGACAGCAGCGCCAGCGCCAGCGTCATCACCGGGTACAGCCCCGCCACGCGCAGCCGCAGGCGCTTGAGCAGGAGCCTCGCGCCCATGCCCATCGCGAGCCCCAGCCCCGCGCCCACCACCATCTGCACCACCGCCTCCACCGCCAGGTCCCACCCCGGCGGCTTGCCGCTCGCCAGCGTGTGCGTCAGGCCCGTGGTGAGGATGACGGCCATCGGGTCGTTCAACCCCGACTCCAATTCCAGCGTCGTGCCCACCCGCCGCTTCAGGTGCAGCCCGCTGCCGCGCAGCACGGAGAACACCGCCGCCGCGTCCGTGGACGACACGATGGCGCCGAGCAGCAGGGACTGCGTCCACCCGAAGCCGAAGATGAAGTGCGCCGCCGCGCCCATCAGCGCCGCGGTCGCCACCACGCCCACCGTCGCCAGCACCGCCGCCGGCTTCAGCGCGGAGTGGATGGCGGCCAGGGGCGTGTTGAGCCCGCCGTCGAACAGGATGAGCACCAGCGCCACCGTGCCCAGCCGGAACGCGAAGCCGTAGTTGTCGAAGGCGATGCCGCCCGGGCCGTCCGAGCCCGCCGCCATGCCCACCCCCAGGAACAAGAGCGCCACGGGGATGCCGAAGCGGCCGGACGCCCGGCTGAACAACACGCTGAGCGCCAGCAGCGCGCCGCAGACGGCGAGCAGGAACGCGGTGGGGAGCGGCTCCGTGGTGATGGGCATGACCGGGCGAGGACTCTAGCCGTCCTCGCCCCGTCTCAGGCGTCCAGTCGCGCGCGGGACGCGCCGGAGTGCGGCGCGGTGGACACGCCCGTCAGCGGCAGCGTGAAGGAGAAGGTGCTGCCCTCGCCCTTCGTGCTGCGCGCGTGGATGTGGCCGCCGTGCGCCTCCACCAGTCCCTTGGCGATGGCCAGCCCCAGCCCCGTGCCCCGGCTGGCCGCGTCGCGCGCCTGCCAGTACCGGTCGAAGATGTGCGGCAGCGCCTCCGGGTCGATGCCCGAGCCCGTGTCGCGCACGTGGATGCACACCTCGCCGTTGCGCACGGACACCCCCGCCTCCAGGTCTCCCCCCGGCGGGGTGAACTTCACCGCGTTGCCCAGCAGGTTGCCCAGCACCTGGAGCACCCGCGTGCGGTCGCACTTCGCGCGCACGTCGTCCTCGGTGGAGCGCGTGTGCAGGTGCAGCCCCTTGGCCTCGGCCAGCGGCCGGATGGCGTCCATCGCCTCCGTCACGAGCGCCGTCATGGAATGCTCGCCCAGCTCCAGCGGCAGCCCCCCCGCCTCCAGCCGTCCCCAGTCCAGCAGGTCCGAGATGAGGCGCGACATCCGGTCCGTCGCGTCCTGGATGCGCGTGGCCTGCTTGGCCACCATCTCCCCGCCCGGCCGCGCGCCCGGCCCGCGCAAGAGCAGCGCCGAGCCCAGCTGCACCACGCCCAGCGGGTTCTTCAGGTCGTGCGACACCACCGCGAGCAGGTCCTCACGCGCCCGGGCCGCGCGGCGCGACTCGCCCACCAGCCGCGCGTTGTCGATGGCCAGGCTCGCGCGAAGGCACAGGTCCTCCGCCAGCGCCAGGTCATCCGGCCCGTACCGCCGGCCCGAGCCCGAGGCAACGAACGTCACCGCGCCCAGCGTGTTCCCGCGCGCGCGCAGCGGGATGATCATGTACGAGCGCGCCTGCAGCGTGCGCAGGAGCGTCGGGTGCGCGGGCTCGGCCGCCGCCGCGCGCAGCAGCGAGTCCGTCACCGCCGGCACCAGCTCCGGCTCCCCGGTGCGCAGGACGCGCAAGAGCCCCACGGGCGCGTCGTCGCGCCGCTCCATGCGCTGGGGCAGCGCCGCCGCGCGCTCCTGCTGCGTCGGGTCCAGGCACGCCACCGCGACCCGCGACACCCAGTTGCCCTGCTCCAGCGCGTCCACCAGACACCAGTCCGCCAGGTCCGGCACCGCCAGGTGCGCCAGCAGCGTGTACATGCCGTGCGGGTCGGGCGGGTGGGTGAACAGCGTCGTCATCGCCTGGTAGAGGAACGAGCGTCGACGCTCGGCCTGCTCCACCTCCGCGCGCGCCAACTGCTCCAGCTCCAGCGCGCGCGAGTACACCGCCTCCGCCTCCGTCAGCGGCCGCGCCGTCACCAGCACCAGGCCCTGCTCGCTGTCGGACGCGGGCAGCGGGGTGAGCACCAGCGCGTGCCGCCGCAGGCCCGAATCCATGGGCCAGGGCAGCTCCACCGTGACGCTGTCCCCCAGCGACGAGGCCCGCGCTCGCGCGGACTCCAGCCTCGCGGCGTCCTCGACCGGCAGGCCCAGCTCACTCCAGCTCCGGCCCACCAGCCCCTCGGGCCCCTGTCCGAAGGCCCGTGCGCCCGAGGCGCTGGTCGCCATGAGTCGCCCCACCGCGTCCAGGACGTAGGCGGGGTCGGGGAGCGCCATGAAGGCGGACAGGAAGGAAGGCAGGGATGTGCTCATTGGAACGGGGGGATGGGCCTGATGGGATATTGACACCCCTCGACACGAAGACCATTCCTCCGTGTCCAGTCAGGCTCCAAGATTTAACAAGCGGATATTATGGCTCACCCCGACTGTGCGCCTGCCCGGACGGCGAGCGTCAGTCGGGCGGGCAGCGAGGCCAGGGAGACGACCTCGTCCGCCAGCCCCGCCCCCACCACCACGCCCGGCATGCCGAAGACGACGGAGGACTCCTCGTCCTGCGCCAGCACCCGGCCCCCCGCCTCGCGCAGCTCGCGAATCCCCTCCAGCCCGTCCTGGCCCATGCCCGTCAGCACCACCGCGAGCGACTCCGCCCCATGCGCCCTGGCCACCGAGCGGAACAGCCACGTCGCCGAGGGGCGGAAGCCGTTGACGGGCGCCGCCTTGGACACCTGCGCGCGGCCGTCCTGGATGCCGAGGTGTCGGTCGTCCGGCGCCAGGTAGACGTGGCCGGGCAAGAGCAGCTCTCCCTCCTCCGCCACCCGCACGGGCAGGGGCCCCGCCGTGGCCAGCCAGGACGCCAGGCCCTGACCGAAGCCGAGCGCGATGTGCTGCACCACCAGCACGGGCGAGGGGAAGTCCGAGGGCAGCTCCGACAGCAGCCGGAACAGCGCGGCCGGTCCTCCCGTCGACGCCGCCAGCGCCACCACCGCCGTGCGCGGCGGCGACTTGCGGGGCGCGGGCGTGGCGGGAGGAGGCGGCACGGGCGCGGTGCCCCGGTCCGGCCAGCGGCGCACCACCTTCACCTCCGCCATGGCCTTCAGGGTGTCGCGCAGTCGACGGCTCTCCGCGTCGAAGTCCGGGGACTCGGGGCCCAGGGGCTTCTGGAGCACCGCGAGCGCGCCGGCGCGCAGCGCGGCCATGGACGTCTGGATGTCGCGCTCCACCAGCGTGGACACGACGACGACGGGGGTGGGCACCTCCGTCATGATCCGGCGCGTGGCCTCCAGGCCGTCCATGCGCGGCATCTGGATGTCCATCGTCACCAGGTGGGGCCGCAGCCGCTGGGCCAGCTCCACCGCCTCCACGCCGTCCTTCGCCTCGCCCACCACGCTCAGCGCGGGGTCGGCGCGCAGGATTTCCACCAGCAGCCGGCGGGCGGTGGGCGAGTCCTCGGCCACCACGATGCGCAACGGTTCAGTCCTCATAGCAGTCGTCTCAGGGTCTCCAGCAGGCTCGTCGGGTCGAACGCGCTTTTCACAAGATAGGCACTGGCCCCCGCTTGCAGCCCGCGCGCCTTGTCCTCGGGCTTGCCCCGGGCGGTGACCAGCACCACCGGCAGCCGCGAGAAGCGGGGGGAGGCACGCACGGCCTCGGTGAGCGCGATGCCGTCCATGCGCGGCATCTCCACGTCGAGCACGAGCGCCTCGGCGCCGACGGTCTGCAGCCGCTCCCAGGCCTCGGCCCCGTCCGCGCACGCCACCACGTCGTAGCCGGCGCCCTCCAGGATGCTCTGCTCGAGCGCGCGCGTGGTGGGCGAGTCGTCCGCCAGGAGGATGCGCCGCCGCGCCGCCCGGGCCGCCGGGATGGGGAACAGCGCCGTGGAGGGTCGTCCCCCCGCGGCCCGCACCAGCGAGGCGGGGTTGAGCAGCAGGGACAGCCGTCCGTCCGGCAGCACCGCCGCCGCCGACACGTGACGCGCGCGGCGCACCCGGGGGCCCAGCGCGCGGACGAGGGCCTCCTGCTCGGCCAGCACCTCGTCCACCACCAGCGCGGCGCGCGCGGTGCCGGCCGCCAGCACCACCGCTCCCCGGCGCTGACGCGGAGGCCCTGCGGGCAGGCCCAGCACGTCCGACAGCGAGGCCAGGGGCACCAGCGCGTCCTCGGCCACCCAGGTGGGTCGGCCCTCCACGTCGCGCACCTCCTCGGGCGCCAGCCGCACCAGCCGGGCCACGCCCTCGCTGGCCAGGGCCAGCGTCTGTCCTCCGGTAGACACCAGCAGCACCCGCAGGGTGCTCAGCGTGAGGGGCACGTCGAGCGTGAAGCGCGCGCCCTTGCCGGGCTGGGTGGCCACCTCCACCGTGCCGCGCATCGCCTCCACCTGGGTGCGCACCACGTCCAGGCCCACGCCGCGTCCGGCGACCTCCGTCACCCGCGACGTGGTGGACAGGCCCGCGTGGAAGGCGAGCCGCGCCGCGTCCGCGTCGTCCTCGGGGACCTCGATGCCTCGCTCGAGGGCGCGCGCGCGCAGCGCCTGGAGGTCCAGGCCGCGCCCGTCGTCCTCCACGGTGACCTCCACGCGGCTGCCGCGCAGGCGCGCCGACAGCGTGACGAGCCCCTCCTCGGGCTTGCCCGCGCGCTCGCGCTCCTCGGGGGACTCCAGGCCGTGCGCCACGGCGTTGCGGACCAGGTGCAGCATCGGCTCGCGCAGGGACTGGAGCAGGGAGCGGTCCAGTTCCAGCGTGCCGCCCTGGATCTCCAGGCGGACCTTCTTGCCCTCGGAGCGGGCCACGTCGCGCGCGGCGCGCTCCAGCCCGCTGCAGCCTTCGACGAAGGGAAGGGTGCGCGCGCGGCGGACCTCGTCATCCATGCCGGTGGCCACACCGCCGAGGGCCCGCTGGTCCGCGGCCAGCTCGCGCGCCACCCGCGCCAGCTCCGTCTCCGCGCGGCGCAGCGCGGCCTCGCCGTCGGTGCCGCGCACGGCGTCGCGCACGCGGGCGAGCTCCTCGCGCACCGTCTCCAGCGTCTCGGCGCGGCCCTCCAGTCGCAGCGCGGCGACCCGCAGCTCCCCGCTGCGCGACAAGAGCGCGTCCAGCTTCTGCGCGGACACGCGCACCGGCAGCGTCGTCTCCAGGCCGGCGCCACCGGACGAGGACTCCAACGGCTCCGCGCCCGGAGCGCGAGAGGACCCCGCGTCACGAGAGGCGTCCGCACCACCGGCACCCGGAGCGCGTGAACCTCCACCGTCGCGAGAGGACTCCGCGCCGCCGGCACCCGGAGCGCGTGAACCTCCACCGTCGCGAGAGGACTCCGCACTGCCGGCACCCGGAGCGCGTGAACCTCCACCGTCGCGAGAGGACTCCGCACCGCCGGCACCCGGAGCGCGTGAACCTCCACCGTCGCGAGAGGACTCCGCACCGCCGGCGCCCGGAGCGCGTGAACCTCCCGCGTCACGCGTGGAGGAGGGCCCGCTGGCGCCCGGCGCGCGTGAGGCGCCCCCGTCGTGCGCGGACGCCGCACCGCCGGCCCCCGAGTTGCCCACGCTCCCGCTCGTGCGCGAGCCCTCCGACACCGAGGGACGTGCCGGCGCCGCCGCGTCCTGGGCCGCGCGCTCCAGGTCCGGCAGCAGCAGCTCCAGCGGCGAGCCCGTCAGCTCCTGCCGCGAAGCCAGTCGCCGCCCCGCGTCGTCCAGCGCGTCCACGGCGGCGAAGCACAGCTCATACAGCTCCGGAGGCGCGGTGCGCCGGTCGCGCAAGGGCTCGAGCACCTCCTCCAGCCGGTGACAGGCCGTCTCCACCAGCAGGGCGCTGGCCGCGCGCGCGGCGCCCTTCACGCTGTGCAGCGTGCGCAGGAGCGCCGACACCCGCTCGGTGGCGGGCGGTGTCCCCTGCTCCCGCTCCAGCGCGAGCAGGTCGCGGTTGAGCGACGTCACATGTCCCTCGAGCTCCTCGAGGAACGTGGCGAGCAACGCCTGTGCGAGCCTGTCGCGGTCCATCAGCGGCCGTACTCTTCGAGCAGACCCTTGAGCTTCTGCCCCATGCCGTTGATGTCCTGCATGGCCCGCTCCGTCTGGCGCGACGACAACAGGCCCTGCTGCGTGGCCTGGTTGACGTCATGCATGGCCTGGCGGATCTGCGCGATGCCCGTGGCCTGCTGGTTGGCGGAGGCGGCGATCTGCGCGGCGGTGAGCGACGCCTGCGCGAGCAGGTCCGACAGCGTCTGGATGGTGGCGCCCGCCTCGGACACCACGCGGGTGGCGGTGGCCACGCTCTTGGTGCCCTCCTCGGTGGTCATCACCGCGCCGTGCGTGGCCTTCTGAATCTGTCCGAGAATCTGCCGCACCTGGCTGGTGGCCTTCTTGGACTGGTCCGCCAGCGCCTTCACCTCGGCGGCGACGACGGCGAAGCCCCGGCCGTTCTCCCCCGCGCGGCTGGCCTCGATGGAGGCGTTGAGCGCGAGCATGTGCGTCTGCTCGGAGATGTCGTTGACGGTGGTGATGATGTCGCCGATGGCCTGCGCCTGCTCGGCGAGCGCGAGGATGCGCTGGGCGATGGACTCCACCTGCTCGCGCACGGTGCCCATGGAGGACACGGCCTCCTCCACGGAGCGACGGCCGGAGCGGCCCACCTCCTCGGCGTGGCGCGCGGAGTCGCTGACGTTGCGCGCGCGGCCGGCGGCCTCCTCGGACGTCTTGGTGATCTCCTCGATGGTGCTCACCGTCTCCGTCACCGCGCTGCCCTGCTCCTGGGCGCCAGCCACCTGCTCGGTGGTGCTGGCGAGAATCTGCGAGCTGGCGCCCGCGAGCTGATTGACGAACTCCGCCACGGTGCGCAGCGTGTGCTCGCGCTGCTCGGACTGCCGGGCGATCTGCGCCTCGGATTGCTGACGGCGCTCGGCCATGTCGTTGAAGGCGCGCGCCAGCTCCGCCGTCTCGTCGCGGCCCTTGATGTCGATGCGGTGGGCCAGCTTCCCCGAGCCCAGCTGCTCCACGCCCAGCATCAGCCGGCGCAGCGGCACGGTGATGCTGCGGGTGATGACGTAGCTGCCCACGGAGACGATGAGCAGACCCATCACGGCGCAGATGGCGAGCACCCACATGATCTGCCGCGCGGCGGCCTGGGCGGCGTCGGCGTGCTCCTTCCAGCGCTCCTGCTCCTCGGCGAGCATCTCGTTGATGACGCCGCGAATCTGGTCCATCAGCTCCTTGCCCCGGTGCCCCCGGACGATGGGCAGCGCGTTCTCCAGGCCCTTGTCGCGGCGCTGGCGGATGCCCTCCTCGAGCAGGGCCAGCCGCCCCGTGATGAGCGGCTCCAGGCGCACCATGCGGTCGCGCTGCTGGCGGAAGGGCGCCATCGCGTCGCGCAGCAGGTTGATGTCCTGCTGGAGCGTGGCGACCGCCTGCTGATAGGGCTCCAGGTAGGAGTCCTCGCCGGTGAGCAGGAAGCCGCGCTGTCCCGTCTCCGCGTCGACGATGAGCGCGCGCACCTCGCGCACCAGCTTGTAGTTCTCGTGGGCCTTGAGCAGGCCTTCGGTGGTCTCGTTGAGCTGGCGGGCTCCCTGGAACGCGACGACGGCCAGGATGAGCAGCACCATCAATGAGAGTCCGAAGCCGACCGCGATGCGGTTCCCGATGTTCATACGACTCCTTCGTCGGACAAATCGAACACGAGGCGACTGTCACTCAGCAACGCGTCGCCCTCCAGCAAGAGAGTTCCATCCCTGTCGGCCGCGAACACCAGACCGCCGGCGGTATCCACGAGGGCCTCGGGGGTGGGCAGCAGGTCCAGGCTGGACACCTGGGTGACCTCCTGGACTTCCTCGGTGCGCACGCCCAGCTCGGCCCGGTGCGTGCCCACGACGAGCAGGGGGCCGGTGGCGCTCGACGGCGCGCGGCCGAAGAGCGGGGCCAGCTCGACGACGGGGAGCACCTCCCCGTGCAGCAGCGTGAGGCCGCGCAGGGCGGCGGGGGCGCCGGGCAGGGGGATGACCTCCGCGGAGCGGACGACCTCGAGCACGAACCGGGACTCCAGGGCGTAGGTCTGGCCGGAGGCGCCAAAGCGCACCACCTCGCGCAGGGTGTCCGGGGCGAGGTCGGGCGTGAGGGGGCGGCCGAGGGCGCGGGCGCGCTCGTCGAGCAGCGCGGCCTCCTCCTCGGGGGTGAGGTCGCCCTGGGCCTCGCGAGAGGACTCCAGCTCGGCGAGCCGGGCCCGGACGGCGGTCCAGTCGATGTTCTTGGAGTGCGGCATCAGGAGCCTTCCATGCGGACGCGCTCGTCGCGGGCGGCGCGTGCCAGCTCACGTGCGCGCTCGCCCTCCGCGAGTGGCACGGCGGTGTCGGGGGGCAGGGCCTCGCAGAGCGTCTCGGCCTCGCGCAGGGCCTTCCGGGCGCCGGGGAGGTCGCCGAGCCGGCGCAGCACGCGTCCGAGGACGAGCCAGGCGACGGCGAGGGTGGGCTCCAGGTAGAGGGCCTGACGGACGGCGCGCTCGGCGTCGGGGAGGCGGCCCTGGCCGAGGAGGAGGAGGGCTTCGAGGTAGCGCAGGCCGGGCACGAGCGGATGGCGGGTGGCGGCCTCGGCGCTGACGTAGAGGGCGGCCTGGGCATCCAGGTTGGCGATGGCGCGCACGGCGGTGGTGGCGATGTCCGGGTCGGGGTCCAGCGCGCCCAACCGTGTCGCGGCCTCGCGCCAGTCGCCGCGCTCCAGTGCGCGACGGGCGGTGGACAGCTCCGCGGGATGGAGGACCCGGGGGTGGGGGCCACGAGGCGCGGAGCCCTGCGTGTTCGCACCGGAAACCGTGGCCGCGGACGAGGCGCCCGGTCCGCGGTTGACTGCGCCCGCCTGACCTGGCAACGCGCCCGCGGAGCCGGCATCCTGCGCGGAGCCTGGCCCGCGCTGGAACGCACCGGCATCGCCTGTCGCGGCGCCGGCATCGCGCGCAGAGCCCTGCTCGCGCTGAAACGCGCCCGCATCGTACGGAGCGCCCGGCCCGCACGGAAACGCGCCACCCTGTCCCGCGCCACCCGCCTCGGGATGAGCGCCCGAGCCCTGCGCCCAGGCGCCGCCCACGGGCTGCGACGGCCACGTTTCATGCGGTGCCCGAGCCCCATGACCCTCATGTGCCGCACCCGCCGGGTGCGCGCCGAACGGCGCCCCATCGGGAACGGCCACGGTGGTGCCGGGAGGAAGCCGCCGATAGAACACGCCCCACTCGGTGAGCACGGGCTCCAGCGGAGCCAGCCCCCCGAGCGGTGGGTCCGAGGGACCGGTGAAC
Organism: Myxococcus sp. AS-1-15; assembly: GCF_020037055.1. NCBI lineage: Bacteria > Pseudomonadati > Myxococcota > Myxococcia > Myxococcales > Myxococcaceae > Myxococcus > Myxococcus sp. AS-1-15. The sequence continues at coordinate 430,313 of NZ_JAIQDF010000008.1, forward strand.
AGACACCCTCCCTCCGCCAGCGACGCATGGAGGCGGCGGGCCACGGCCTCGATGGTGGCGTCGTTGAAGTAGATGAGGACGTTGCGACAGAACACGACATCCAGCCGCCAGATGCCGGAGTCGGGCGAGGGCCACGTGTCGAGCGCGAGGTTCAGGTAGCTGAAGCGCACGTGCTGTTTCACATCCGGCGCCAGGATGTACTGGCGGCCCTCGGGGCGCAGGTGCGCGCGCATCCGCTCGGCCCAGGGGCCCCGAAGGGACCACTCGCCGTAGTGCGCGCGCCGTGCGCGAGCGAGCGCCGTGCGCGACACATCCGTGGCGAGCACCGTCATGTGCTGGCCCCAGCCCTCGTTCATCATCAGGGCCGCCAGCGAGTACGGCTCCTCGCCGGACGAGCACGCCGCGCTCCACAGGCGCGCGCTGTAGTCCTGTCCATGGCGCTCGCGCAGACCGGGGAGCACGACGCGGCGCAGGTGCTCGAAGTGCTCGGGGGTGCGGAAGAAGTACGTCTCACCGATGGTGAGCTCGGTGAGCAGGTCGTCCATCGCGGCCGCGTCATCGCTGATGCGCAGGCGATAGGTCTCGAAGTCCCGGACGCCGGCGCGAGCCATGGCGCGGCTGATGCCCTCCTCGGCGGAGGCGGGGCAGGAGGGTGGAGCGAGCCCCGCGCGCTCCTCGACGAGCGCGAGCACGGCGGGAAAGCCCGGATGGCTCCACGGCCCTTGCCTCACGCACGCTCCGTCGAGGACGCGAGCGCCGCGTCCAGGGCCAGGGACTCGGCCTCGGAGAGGAACCCGCGCAGGTCGTGGACCAGGACCAGGCCGTCCTCCAGCTTGGCGGCGCCGGTGACGTAGCCGACGCCGGGCAGCTCGCGGGGCGTCTCGTCCCACTCCTCGGGTGCGACCACCCGCAGGCCCTCGGCGCGGTCCACGCGCAGGGCGACCTGTCGGGGGCCGGCCTGGGCGATGATGAGGTGGTCGAAGGAGGACAGGGGCCGGGCGGGGTGCCGGAAGCGCCGGCGCAGGTCGAGCACGGGGAGCAGCTGGCCGTGCAGGTTGAGCAGTCCCTCGACGACATCCGGTGCTTGGGGCAGGGGTGTCAGGCGCACGGCGCGCACCAGCTCACGCACGTCCTCGGTGGGGAGGCCGTAGCGTTGACCTGCCAGGGTGAACAGCAGCACCTCTCGCGGAGCGGACACCATGCAAGGGAGGACATAGACGCTGGTTTGCGGGCTGTCGAACCCGGCGTGGACCCCGCACGTCCTCTGTCCACCAGTGCCCAATGTCGCAAGCCCCGTGTCTCACCGCCCGTGTCCCCCTGTCTCCCGGAGGAGTGGGCCGGCGAGCCCGCCCCCGGGGGAAGGGGCCCCCGGAGCGCCGGACCTGTGAGAGCCTCCTTCGCGCATCCCCGTGAGCGAGCCACCCCTGTCCCCGCGCCTCTTCGATTCCCCGCCCCTGCCCGGAGAGGTGCCCCCGCGTCTGCCCAGCCCCTTCGCGCCCGGGGCGCCCGGGCCGCTCGCCCGGAGGGCCGCCGAGATGCTCCGTCAGCGCCTCGAGCTCGAGGCCCCTCGCTGGGAGTCCCTGTGGCGTCCGGGTGGAGGAAAGATGTTCGGCGTCCTGGTCGTCTCCACGCCGCAAGGGCCACCAGGCTTCCTGAGCGCCTTCTCAGGGATGCTCGGAGGCCGCTGGGAGGTGGACGGCTTCGCGCCCCCACTCTTCGACTTGAGCGCGCGAAAGACCTTCCTGCCCCGGGGCGAAGTGGAGCTGGCCGAGCTGGGCCACCGTCTGCGCGAGCTCTCCAGGGACCATGAGCGCGCCGTCCTGGACTCGGGGCCCTCCAGCGCCCAGGCACGAGCGCTCAGCGAACGTCGAGACGCCCTGTCCCATGAACGCGCGGAGCGCTCACGGGCCCTGTGGCACCGGCTCACCTGGGACTATGACATCCCCAACGCGCGAGGAGGCCGGGTCCCCCTGGCGAGCCTGTTCGACCCGCGTCCCGTCCCCGGAGGCGCGGGGGAGTGCGCGGCGCCCAAGCTGCTGGCGCAGGCCTACCGTCATGGCCTGAAGCCCCTCGCGCTCGCGGAGTTCTGGTGGGGCGCACAGCCCGAGGGCGGCGGCCGGGTCTCCGGGGCGTACTACCCGGCGTGTGACAGCAAGTGCCGCGTGGTCCTCGGCTTCATGCTGGAGGGGCTCGACGTGGACCCCGCTCCGCCGCTCCCCACCGGAGGCACGGTGAGGGTGGTGCACGAGGACGCGGCATTGCTCGTGGTGGACAAGGACGCGGGGCTCGCCTCGGTGCCGGGGCGTCATGCCCCGGGCCGGGACTCCGTGCTCGTCCGCCTCCAGTCGCGCTACCCCGAGCTGACCTCCGCGCATTTCCTCCACGCGCTGGACGCGGAGGTCTCCGGCCTCCAGGTGCTCGCGCGGGACGTCGAGACGCGGGCCGCGCTCCAGCGCCAGCTCTCGCGGGGGGAAGCGGAGCATCGCCATGTCGCCTGGGTCGAAGGGGGACTCCCGGGCACGGAGGGCCGAATCGACCTGCCGCTGCGAGGCACCACCTCCGGCGCGCTCGAGTCCCTGGCGGGGCGCGCCCACGGCAAGCACGCGGTGACGGACTGGCGTGTCGTGGAGTCACACGCGGGCCGCACGCGCGTATGGCTCTGGCCGAGGACACGCCACGCATGGCAGCTGCGCATCCACACCGCGCATCCCGAGGGGCTCGGTGCCCCCATCGTCGGAGACACCCGCTTCGGGAGCGAAGCCGGGCCCTGGCGATTGCACGCCGAGGGACTCGTCTTCACGCATCCGCGCACGGGCGCGCGACACGACTTCCACGCCCCAGCCCCCTTCTGACGTGACGGCCGAGCGTCTCAAGCCATCCGCTGGATATGAAGAGGAGCGGGTCTTTCTGACGGACGAGCACCCGTCGCTCCACCACGGCGTCGAAGACTCGCTCTCGCGGCAGTGACGCCATGTCGCAATGCTGGAACCGTACCTGCGACAGCCCTCGCTCCCGAGCGCGGCGCCAGGCCCACTCGAGGGACTGCGCGGCGCCATCGATGCCCACCACCTCGCCCGAGGGACCGACGAGCTCCGCGGTGAGGGGGCTCACCTCACCTCACCTCCCCACGCCACAGCCGACGTCCAGGACCCGCATCCCGGGCCGCAGCCCCGCGGCCCGGAGCACGCCCTCCGTCAGCGGACGGAAGACGCTCGCCTGGTACTCCATCGCCTCATCTCCTCGTCCGAGTGGCATGGCTGATATCCGGTGGTGTCCGAGCCTGTGTCTCGTCTCCGGTGTCTGTCTTCAGTCAAGGACAGTGTTCACGGGGCGAGCACATCCCTCATCCCGAGGGCTGGTTTCCTGAACGAGCCACACGGGAGAGGTCTTTCAGCGCTCGGCGGGATTGGACGAGGGGCCAGGTCCGGTGCGGGGAACGAGGTGTCGCCGGTGTGGGCCTGTCTGTCATTGCGGGGCCCTTCGTGAAACGACGACGGGCCCGGTGGAGCGCACCGGGCCCGTCCTGATGTCTCACGCGGCGGAGCGGCTCAGCCGCCGAGCGCCACGTTCTCCAGTACGCCCAGCGCGTCGGGGACGAGCACGGCGGCGGAGTAGTAGGTGCTCACCAGGTACTGGGTGAGGGCCTGGTCGTT